>NZ_JACJQJ010000006.1 GCF_014696615.1 Nostoc linckia FACHB-104
AATTACCAACTTAACCCCGGAAAGGCAATGGATTCTCCAGTTTTTTGGTGCTCCTTGTCGAAAATATTATCTTCTTTATTAACTAACCTGCGGAATGTCGGATCTATCAAAATTTTGATGCATATAACGAATATCATTGCTGAAACTCTACTATGTTGTAGTTTCAGCTTTTTTATTGTTTGTATAAGTAATATTACTGATTTTTAACCCATATTTTGGCGAAAAGATAAGAAAACATAACTTTTGTAAGAGCGATCGCCTACACTCCTAAAAACTCCAAATTACCAGAATACTTGATACCAAAGGCTTTTAACTGCGAAAACCAAGCATAAATAACTGCCCTTACTTCTGCAACGATTTAACATCAAGCAAATATTCTTCTATATTTTTGCGGAATGTATCATCATGGGCTGGAAGTCAATGTTGCGATTTAATCTTTAGGAATTGCTACCTAGTTAATGGTTAGCGCTAGTATATCTATGTCTTTTTTCGCAGTATAAATATGGCGCAAAATTTTTACGTAAATCCAAGTACAGGCAATGATAACAATCCTGGTACTCAACAAGCACCCTTTAAAACGATTACCAAAGCTCTCAAAGTTGCCACTCCAGGTACCAAAATTCAACTGGTAGAGGGTACTTATAATGCCACTACTGGTGAAGTTTTCCCACTAACTGTGGCATCTGAGGTAACGGTAGTAGGCAATGAAGCCAATAAAGGTAGCGGTATTTTAATTGAAGGTAGTGGTAACTACCTTAGCCGTACTTTTGCAGGTCAAAATGTCACATTTGTACTGCTAAATGGGGCACAACTTCGGGGTGTAACTGTAACAAATCCAGCTAGTCGTGGTTCTGCTGTCTGGGTTGAATCTAGTACACCGACAGTTGCCAATAGCACATTTACTCAATCTAAGCGTGAGGGAGTGTTTGCAACTGGCGATGCTAATCCAGTTATCCTCAGCAATGTGTTTTCTGAAAATGCTGCCAATGGTGTTTCCATTGCAAAAAATGCCAAAGGGCAAATTCAAGGTAACACCTTCTTCAAAACTGGTTTTGGCATTGCCATCAGTGATGCAGCCGCACCCACACTCATAGATAACAAAATTTCTGAAAATCGGTCTGGAATTGTCGTTTCTGGGACAGCACGTCCTGTATTACGTAATAACTTCAGCGAAAAAAACACTGATGATGGTTTGACAGTGATTGCTAACGCCCTACCAGATTTAGGTAGTGCTAGTAGTCCCGGGGGTAACGTCCTACGCAACAACGGTAAGTTTGATTTGCAAAACGCAGGTAGCAATAAATTGATATCTGTAGGAAATCAAATAGATCCGTCTAAAGTCAGCGGTAGCATTGAGTTTGCAGCTACTCCAGTGACACCAACCCCAACACCAACCCCAACGCCAACACCCACCCCAACCCCAACGCCAACCCCAACGCCAACACCAACCCCAACACCAACACCAACCCCAACACCAACACCAACCCCAACCCCAACACCAACACCAACACCAACCCCCACACCCACCCCTATACCAGTCCCAACTCCCACCCCCATACCAGTTCCAACACCAACGCCTACCCCAACACCTGCACCTACTGACTTAACCGATATCGGTAATCATTGGGCAGCAGCTTTTATTCGGGAATTAGTGAAACAGCAAATAGTTAGCGGTTTTCCCGATCGCACATTTAAACCTGATGCTACGATGACCAGAGCACAATATGCTGCTTTGCTAGTCAAGGCTTTTAACCCATCTCCAAACCGTGCTGCCACCAAATTCAAGGATGTACCAGCAGACTTCTGGGCATCTAAAGTAATTCAACAGGCATATCAAGGTCTATTCTTAGCTGGGTTTCCTGATGGTAATTTCCGCCCCAATCAAAATATCCAGCGTGTGCAAGTGATCGTCTCTCTGGTTAATGGGCTGGGATTATCTGCGGATGATACAACAGCTTTCAAATTTGATGACCAAGCAAAGATTCCTGACTATGCCAAGGATGAAATAGCAAAAGCATTAGACAAGAAAATTATCGTCAATTACCCCAACCCCAAACAACTCAACCCTACCCGCGACGCTACACGCGCTGAGGTAGTGGCGCTGGTTTATCAAGCTTTAGTAGATGCCGGTCGTGTAGCGGCGATTAACTCGCCTTATATCGTGAGTGCTTGATTTTTTCATTTAGTTTTAGCGGGTGGGCTGAAAAGCCTACCCTGATTAATTTAGGACTTATGCAACTGTCCTATTTTTCCACAGTGGGTGTCCAGGGTGAAAAGGAGCCAGTGTGTTCTGTCGCTCGACTTGTACCCCTGTGGGGAAGCAAGCTACGCGCAGCGTCTCCCCTTGGGAGAAGCAACTGACGTTCCAAAGTCTAATTTTTGACCTAGAAGAGGCAGGGGGAACAAACCCTGAATATGGGTACATGGGTACAAGCCCCGCCCTTCCCCCTTGCTCAGAGCCCCCTGTACCTTTTCCTCTTGCTGACCCTTGACTCTGGAACGCCAGTTCACTCAACGGAGGGAAACCTTTCTGTAACGCTGGTCTCACTGCATGTGAGTGGCTCCTCTTGACTGCCATAATTACAGTGAAATGGCGGCACAGTAGATACTTTTTTCCTAGCTTCCCGAATAATTCTTGCAAAATCTATTGTCGTTGCTCTTGCTGTTCTTCTGTTGTAGCGTTGTACATTCGTAAGAGACGACTGGCTTGCTTGTTCTCACTAGCTAATTTTGGATCTTCTGCAAGATATAATTCGCCGGAGAGCATTTTCTGATTTTCTGTTTTTTCCATAACAGAATTTTTAGATTTCAGGAAATAGGATTTATAGCATAGGGAAAATTTAGAATATTTTTAGATTTTCCTGCTGACTTGGCAATTTATCAGCTGGCTTGCTTATAGGCACTTTAGTCATGCCAATGCTTTCCTCTTCATAACTAAATAGAGAGTTAACCGACAACTAGTTAATGGATGATTGTGACAACAGGCTAATAACTATATAATTCATCAAAATACGCCATAACGAGCTTTTCCCTGACGTTTTGCACGGTACATAGCAATATCAGCATCCCGAAGCAGATTTTGTGGTTCTTCATAACCATGACCACTCAAAGCAATACCAATGCTAGCTGTGGGACATATTTGATATCCATTAATATTTAGGGGCACGCTTAAGGATTCTTGAATGCGTTTGGCTACATTGGTAGCATCTGTAACATCTTTGATATCTTCTATCAGTACAGCAAACTCATCACCGCCAAATCTAGCTACGGTATCACCACTACGTAAACATGACTCTAAGCGGCGAG
Source organism: Nostoc linckia FACHB-104 (assembly GCF_014696615.1). Classification (GTDB taxonomy): domain Bacteria; phylum Cyanobacteriota; class Cyanobacteriia; order Cyanobacteriales; family Nostocaceae; genus Aulosira; species Aulosira linckia_A. Next base: position 3,307 of record NZ_JACJQJ010000006.1, read on the forward strand.
CGATCGCTACTAAAAAATCATCTCCTGTTGAGTGCCCAAAGCGATCGTTAATTCCTTTGAAGCCATCTAAATCTAAAAATAAAACGGCAAAATTATAATCGTTCCGCCGTTTGCTACGTTCAATTGTTTGTCTGAGACGATCTATAAACAAAACTCGATTGGGTAGTGCTGTCAGTGCATCATGACAAGCATTACGCAGCAGTTGGGCCTCTATTTGCTTGCGTTTCGTAATATCCTGAAGAACTAAAACAGCACCACTGATATTCCCATCCACATCACGGATAGGTGCAACACAATCCCCAATGGGTACTTTTTTCCCATCCTTTGCCAGCAGGGTACAGTTATCCGGTAGATTTAGTACCTCACCTGTTTGTATTGCTTGTGTAGCTAAATTATCTATTACTTCATCCATATCTTTATCAATTAAGCTGACAACTTCTACTAAGTCCTTGCCATAGGCTTCTTCTTGTCTCCAACCTGTCAGTGCTTCCGCAACAGGATTCATCATTTGGATACGGCCATTGGCATAGGTGACAACAACTGCACAGCCCATACTATTAATAATCGCTGTCAGTCTCTGTCTTTCTTCCTCAAATTTCCTGCTGATTTGATGCTTGTAAATAGCCATTTCGACAGCAAAATGTAAGTCTTTTTCAGCACATGGTTTAAGAATATAACCGAAAGGCTCACTTAGTTGCTGTTGATGTAATTGAATATCTTCCGAATATTCCGTTAAATATAAAACGGGTATGTGGAAATGGTTCTGGATAACATCCACCATTTTGATACCATTGATATCCCTTGCTAAGCAGATATCAATTAATACTAAATGTGGATTTGTCTCTGCTACTTTTTGGAGGACATCATCATCTGAAGCAGTAATTTTTGGAACGGAATATCCTAACTTCTGCAAACTATTTCTTATGTCTAAAGCTAGGAATTTTTCATCCTCAACAACTAGGATTTTGTGGTCGAACATGTTAGGCTAATCTGTTGGCTAAGGTTCCGATTTTATTTTCAGTCTCTACTCACTCTGAAAATCAATAATCCTATGATAATCAATCTCTAATCTACCTGTGTAGTTGCTTGACTAAAATAATTACTAAGTTTTTAATCATTGTCTTTTGCTTTTCCTGATCCAGTTAATATCCAGTTGATAACGCAAGATACAATTGAGAAATGTAAATTACCATACAATTACTAAAAACCAAAGACATATTTTAGAAATGGATAAATTCTTAATAAATAACAATTACTAATGGTGCAAGATGTACGTAAACTAGCTATTTATTTGTATGTTAATAAAATCACTATCGAAGCAAACAATATAAGTAATCTCGAAATATATCAAGCTATTACAAGCATTCGGTAGATTTAAATTTAAATATAGTTGTTTTTTTGATACAGTTTTTAGCCATTAGCTAACAATAGGTATAAAGTTTTTAAATTACTGAATACTAAATAATAATTCTGTATATTAAGGCACAGGAAAAATCATGCATTGCAGAAGTATTAATGATGAATTACTTAATTTAAATAGTTAATATACAATTAACCAGATGTATAAAATATATTTATAGAATATTTTATTAAAAACTTCCGGAATATCTTCTTTCAGGAATGACAAAAGAGTAATAAGAAAAGTAGCTGGCTGATAAACTGATTAATCGCAGATTTTGCTGCCTTATGGTGTGCAAAATAATTGGCTAGCAAAAAGCACTAACAATGCCAAAATTTTTAGCGGTAGCATGGAAAAGGAAACCATCAAGAGAAATAATTAAAAATTATCCAGGACAAATTTAAAAATCTATAGCAGTCCTAATTGACTCATCAGAAAAAGAAGAGACTAAACCTAGATATTAAGAAACAGAATCTTCTCACGTTGGATTGTGGACTGCCATAGTAATTTTTAGGTAATGTGTTGAGTTCTTGTCAGTTCAATGCTAATTTTCCCCCCAAAGTCTGGGATAGGTGCAGCAGGTTTGCTGAGAGTTACTTCAACTTTAGTGACGCGATCGCACTCTTGGAGGATAGAGTCTGCAATTGTACCTGCTAACTTCTCTACTAAAGCAAACTTGGACGACTTCACCAGATTTTGTACCAAGCTAATAACACTGCGGTAATCTAGAGTGTCTGCGATCGCATCAGTTTGAGCAGGCTTGCTCAGATCCAACCATAACTTGACATCCACCTCAAACCATTGCCCTAATACCTGTTCTTCAGGTAAATACCCAGTGTAGCCATAGGCTCGAATTCCCGTTAAATGAATGCAGTCCATAATATTAAGAGCGAAATTTGCATTTTGGATTTTAACGTCAGATTAGGGAATGGGTAAGAACTATTAATCTTGACTCAAAACACAGCACTCACAACTCAGCACTGAATAGACTCATAACCCTGAAAAATATGCAAAAATGCTATGGCGCTGGTTTCCAACGCTGCTAACTTATAGCTCTGTTTGCTTGAATGTCGATCGCCTGTAAAAATGTTAATCAACTTTGGGCTTATATCTTGACGGAGACGCTAAAGCGCCTGGGATTGACTTGTGCTGTTATTTGTCCAGGTTCACGTTCTACACCGCTAGCAGTCGCCTTTGCCCAGCAAAAGCCTGATATTGAAGCAATTGCCATTTTAGATGAACGGTCTGCTGCTTTTTTTGCGTTGGGACAAGCTAAAGCCAGTGGTAAGCCTGTAGTACTGGTATGTACATCTGGTACAGCTGGGGCTAACTTTTATCCGGCGATTATTGAAGCTAGAGAAAGCCGCGTACCTCTATTGATATTAACTGCGGATAGACCGCCAGAACTGCGAGATTGCCATTCTGGTCAAACGATAGATCAGGTGAAATTATATGGCACTTATCCTAACTGGCAAACAGAGTTAGCTTTACCTTCCCCAGAAATGGGAATGCTAGCTTATCTGCGACAAACAATCATCCATGCTTGGGAAAAATCGCAAACTCCTAACCAGGGGCCAGTACATCTAAATATTCCTCTGCGCGATCCCCTAGCACCCATTCCCGATGGAACCGATTTCAGCTATTTAGAATCACAGTTTCACCCAGAAGAATTTTTCACAGCAGTCACAAACTCTATTCCCTTCCCCATTACCCATTACCCATTACCCATTACCCCACAATGGCAACAATGCGATCGCGGAATTATTATTGCTGGTGTTGCTCAACCAAACCAACCACAGCAGTATTGTAGAGCGATCGCCCAACTTTCCCAAACCCTCAAATGGCCAGTCTTAGCCGAGGGACTTTCCCCACTCAGAAATTACGCCGACCTCAACCCCTATTTAATTTCTACCTACGATCAGATTTTGCGAAATCCCCAACTCGCAAAACAGCTAGCACCACAAATGGTAATTCAAGTAGGAGAAATGCCCACAAGTAAAGAACTGCGTAATTGGATAACTAGTATACAACCGCAACGTTGGGTAATTGACCCCAGCGACCAAAACCTTGATCCTTTGCATGGAAGGACGGTTCATTTGCGGATGAGTATTGAGGATTGGGGGACAAGGGGACAAGGGGACAAGGGAGACAAATCGTTCTCTTCTGTTCCTAATTACTTGCAACTTTGGTGTACAGCAGAAACCCAAGTCAGGGAGGCTGTTGATCAAACCTTAGCGACAATGGAAGATTTATTTGAGGGTAAAGCCGCCTGGTTGCTTTCGCAAATTTTACCGCCAGGAACGCCGTTATTTATCGCCAACAGTATGCCTGTGCGCGATGTAGAGTTTTTTTGGAGACCGAATAATTTAGGAGTGCGATCGCATTTTAACCGAGGTGCAAATGGTATTGATGGTACATTATCTACAGCTTTAGGAATGGCCCATCGTCATCACAGCAGTGTGATGCTAACCGGGGATTTAGCCTTGTTGCATGATACCAACGGTTTTTTAATCCGTAATAAATTTGTGGGACATCTCACAATTCTGTTAATTAACAATAATGGTGGTGGAATTTTTGAAATGCTACCCATTGCCAAATTCGACCCACCATTTGAAGAATTCTTTGGCACTCCTCAGGATATTGATTTTACCCAACTGTGTGCTACCTATGGTGTAGAGCATGAATTAATTACTTCTTGGTCGCATTTGCAGCAAAGATTAAACCCGCTTCCAGATACAGGAATTAGGGTTTTAGAATTACAGACAAATCGTCAACAAGATGCTTTATGGCGACAGCAGAATTTGCCTAAATTGGGAATGAATATCTAGTGAAATGCTATGAGTGCGATCGCCCTTCCTCTCTGCGTGAAATTTATCCTCTTGCTTGACCTTGTAACCATTCTTCCAAATCCGCAAGAGTAGAAAAATCTAACAATGCTTCCCCTAAAGCTTCCAACGGTTCCAGCGATAACACCTGAATTTGAGACAGCAGAACATCTGGAATATTACCCAATCGGCGGTTTAATAGTTTGAGGATTAGCGATCGCGCTTCCATTTCTTTCGCGTCCCGAATAGCCCGTGGTTCTTCTTCCAAATTCAATCTCAACATTGCTTCAATATCCTCCCGGCTCAAGGTAGAAAACTTGTAGAGTAGAATCGTCGTTATTAAATCTATTATTGCTTGCTCTGACTGTTGCTGTGCTTGCTCTAGCAAATACCGCCCTGCTTCCACTGTTTCTGCTTCAGAGGTAATATTTGTTAGCAACATTAACCCAATTGCCAAAGGTTGTTGTCGTAAATCCCCCAACTCATCCAGATAGACTCGCCGGACTTGATTACTCTCCAACAAAGGACGGTGAATTGTAGAATTCGCGGGTTCAAGACTGCGAGACGGAAAAATTATCACTCCAAACCAGCCATCGTAACGGATGGAGTGCCGGTAGAGAAACAAAAATAATTCACTAAAGAAGCGGTGATATAGGTCTTCATCTTTTTGAAACTGCACCTCCGCAAAAAAGACTACTTTGGAAGCAGAATTGTCAGGGGGTAAAAATACTCCATCAATCCGGAAGGCTGTTTCTTTTACCTCAACCGATTCAAATTGATAGTTAGCTGCATCTTGTGGTGGTGAGTCTACCAATTCAAACAATAATCCCGGAAATTGCTTGAATAATTTGTAAAAGATGGAGTCGCGGCGCATTTTTCTACAGCGATTTAATTACCAGCCCTGATTGTAAAGGTTGGAGGGACTTATTTTAGCGTAGGCGTAACCCACCGCAGGTATCGCTTGTCCCTTGGTCTGCGATAAAATTCTCAAGCACAATAGCCGACTCCATAGCAATGCAAGTTAACTGGCAAACTGCCAAAACCTACGAAGATATTCTGTATCAAAAAACGGATGGTATTGCCAAAATCACCATCAATCGTCCCCATAAACGTAATGCTTTCCGCCCCAAAACAGTCTTTGAACTGTATGATGCTTTCTGCGATGCCCGCGAAGATACAACTATTGGCGTAGTTTTATTTACAGGAGCAGGGCCACATACTGATGGCAAATACGCTTTTTGTGCGGGTGGCGATCAAAGCGTCCGGGGACACGCTGGTTATGTAGATGATACTGGTGTTCCTCGCTTAAATGTGCTGGATTTACAACGCCTGATTCGTTCCATGCCAAAAGTGGTAATTGCCTTAGTAGCAGGGTATGCGATTGGTGGTGGCCATGTCTTACATTTAATTTGTGACCTGACTATTGCGGCTGATAATGCCATTTTTGGGCAAACTGGCCCCAAAGTCGGCAGCTTTGATGGTGGCTTTGGTGCTAGCTACCTCGCCCGCATCGTTGGGCAAAAAAAAGCCCGAGAAATTTGGTTTCTCTGTCGTCAATATAATGCCCAACAAGCCCTAGAAATGGGTTTAGTTAATACTGTTGTTCCCGTAGAACAATTAGAAACTGAAGGTATTCAATGGGCGCAAGAAGTCTTAGAAAAAAGCCCCATCGCTATCCGCTGTCTCAAGTCAGCATTTAATGCCGATTGTGATGGACAAGCAGGTTTACAAGAACTCGCTGGCAATGCCACCCTTCTGTATTACATGACAGAAGAGGGTTCTGAGGGTAAACAAGCATTTTTAGAAAAGCGTCCCCCAAATTTTCGCGATTTCCCTTGGTTACCTTAAAAATTTAAAAATCGCACCTTTCTGTAAGGTGCGATTTTTCTAAAAATTAATTGATTGTTACAACACTAAAAATTTTAAAGGCAAATCTTAATTTCAAACAGAATACAAACTTATACCAAATTGGTTTAACTATTCAGTCTTACCAATCCTACATATAAAATTAAAATCCAAAATTGGTATTAGCTGGGGAATATAAAGACGGCTAAAAGATGGCTAAATTAATACTGTCTCAGTTCTAGCTTGTTCAGCAGTACAGATAGTAATTTCCTCAACCTGAATAATATTGGTATGTTCCAACTCTGAAGCTAAATTTCCAGTAGCAACTACAACTGGGGTAGCATCTGGTAGACTCCAAGCATCTTCTAAAGTTTCCCAAGAAGGTGCAAAGGGTGGTAGTGCTAAAGAACAAGCTTTCCAACTCCCTTGAACCGGTGCGCCTAACTGCTGACACATTCCACCACGGCGACCTTCGGGATTGTAATGGCGACAATATCTACAGGCAGATGTCAAAAATTTATTAGGTTTCATGTGAGTGCTTTTTTTATTTAATATTGCGGTCTAATTTATTTGTTTATATTTTCCTTCTATGTAGAAACGCTTATTAATGCCATAAGTGATTATGGTGTATAGGTTTTAGCGATCCCAAGTAAAAAATTAATTTCAGGATATTTTTATAATTTTGTTATATATTTACATGATCGTTAGAGTGTAGACATGGTAAATTTTGACAAAAAACCATTGGGGATCAACGCTAAAATTGAAGTTTTAAATTTTAGCATTTCTTTCATTTCACCCTTAAGGCATACTATTTAAGATAGATGCGTCTCTTTTTTTGCTCATACTTTTGACATAATCCAAGCAAAAACTGTCTAGTTGAGCAAAACTAGAACTATTGTGGTCAATAGCTGCAACATAAGTCAGCTTCAATTCGGTTTAATTAGAAAGTCAGCCAGTCTTTTTGAGAGTCATGCTTTTTACGGATGAGTTCGTTGATAAGGAAATCAAAAGAGAGTCCAGTTAAATTGACTATGGCAGTTTTTACAGGCTTCAACACATCTGCAAAACTCTCAATAGTAATTTAGCAATCCCTTTAGGTACAATTTCTAAATTAAAAATAAAATTTCCCATCAGTAGGTCATGTAGTTTTAATTTGATATGTTTTAGAACTTTGGATAATTGTCAAGCATTAATTTTTTCTTGCTGCAACCACCCTAAGATCAGTTTTAAAGAAAAAAACAGATTTAAAAGCGCTTCTATTTGTATGAATCAATTTTATTTAGCCCAATTTCCGAGGCAAATACACATAGATGTGTAAAGAAAAATTAAGCGATCGCAATTCAGAATACCAATTGGGGCAATCAGAACCTATATATAGTAGGGGCCTAGATAGGTACACATCTATAATATTTGTTAAAAAATGGGTGAGTAAAGACTATCGTTTGCAGCCTATACTTTCTTGATTCTTGCCTTCAAGCCTTTGGTTCAATCTTCCCCAGGCTAATATATGAGGATTCCTCAAGCTCAAGACTATGCAGTGAGCCTCAATACTTAACCTCAGTTCGGGTTAAGAACTCCCTTTTGATCGCTTGAACTAAAAAATAAGTGTTTCAGGCTGTCAAAACCAACGACAGAATAAAGTTTTCAGCTTATTCCAAACTCAGGTTAAATAACTTTGAAATCCTGACCAATGACAAATGACCCATGACAAATAACAAATGACAGCCAGTCACCTTTAATTTTGCTGAGCTACTTAAAGCTATCTGGTTCAATTAAGGATAAAAATGAGAGGGGCTGACTCTTATTAGCAGCAAAGCCCAGAATACCCGGATCGCGGTGTTCGTAGAGTAATTGGCCTTTGCTATCAAACAGAAAAGTTCCACCACGCTGAGTTAAGTAAGTAGAATTAGGTACATAAGTCTGCCAATTGCTGAGAACTTCCACCATATTCCGTAGCCGGAGAGTAGCTAATTCAAAGGGACGTTGAAACCCACTACCACCAGCTAATTTGAAAAATGAGCCTTTAAAAGCAGGTAGAGGAGTACCTTGAATAATTTCATCATCTTCAATCAGTTGCGGGGCTTGGCGATCGCCTCTGTATCCCCGAAAAACTTCTTTGAGGGTGCCAGGGCTGCCAAACCCTGCACACATTAACATGAGATTTAGCCAAGCTTTCACAGATACAGAAAGTCCAGGTAGAGCAAGATTCAGGCCGGAATAAAGTTTTAGTTGCTGGTGTAGTTTTGCATTAGGTTCAACAAATAAATGTTGGGGTGGAAATCCCGTATATTCACAGAATTTTGTTCCAGAAGCGCGATCGCCAATTCCCACTGCACGAATAGCGAGTTTTTCAGGAGGCAATTTTTTAGCTTCGCGCTGTAACCACCACGCATATTCAAGACTGTCAAAATCCCCAAGTTGTGGCCAGACTAAAATAAGGATATGTGAGGCATTCTCACAATTTTCTAGCAGAGGAGTGGTTATGCCATCACTAACACGCTGAAGTTCGGTCTGATGAAAAATATTGTAGGGATTCATTCAAAGAAATCAACTGCTATTTAGCTATCCAAATTTTAGTCTAATTGATGACCATTTTTATTTAACTTCTCCTATTACCTACAATTCAACAAAACGATTGATTAGTTTTGCTTGATTTAACGCGGTGGCTTACCAATGACTAAAGATAGCCCTTACCAGCTATCTTTGATTGCACCCTTCTATTTACAATCAATAGTAAATCTGCCTAGCAATAATACCAATTAATACTACAAGACCTAATCCTCTCCGAAAATAATTCACGCCTTGAAATAATTCCAGCCAAGCCCAAGTAAACAACGAGCCATTAGCTACTACATTTAATACTGTATTGATTGGGTCGCTTGTAAATAGAAAAGATAGTAAACTCGTCGCTATCCAGACAATCAATGGTAAGTTGGGCTTCTGAGCTATCACAATATTGCCACGGCTATCACGGAAGGTTTTATCAACTAATGTATTTTCCATAATTTTCTGGTTTATACTGTAAACGCTATCTTTTACTAGCATTTAAACATTAGAATAATTCTTTTCCATGCATCTAAATGCTGAGATAATCATGGTAAAAGATATGCATATATGAGTATATTCAAAAGTATACATATACTACATTGTCAGCGTATCTTTGAGATGATTTGCAAACAGGTAATGCCACTATAAATAATATTTACGACAGATAAATTTATGTAGAGGCACAGCACCAGTAAGATAATGGAATATACCCAAATAGGGGAGATGCAGTGTCCCTATACATATGTCAATTTTTTTTAATCGATATAAATACAACCTGAAATTTTTAAGGACTAGGCAAACAGCTAAATACAGAAAGTACTGGATCGCTAATATTAGATTTCCATAAAATACGTAAAAATCTGCAAAAAAATAGGGTGACTATTAATCACCCTAAAACGCTGATAAAAAATGTATTATTTTGGTTGATTTTAAATTTTCAATTTTGAATCTTGCAAAAAGTTTGACATTAGAATTTGCCCAAACGAATTTTTAATTCCCCAAAGGAGTTGACCTTTTTTTGTTCCAGCCACCACAAACCAACTGCCATCACGGTTGAAGCCATCAACAAAGCTGCAATGACGCGAAAGGTAGCCTGTGTGCCAAAAACTAAAGCCTCAACAGGTGCATGGGTGACATCGATATTGGGTGTGAGTTGGTTGCTAGCGATCGCCACCAAGGAGAACAAAGCGCCAACAAGCGGTACACCTGCTGTCTGTCCCAATATCCGTGATAATGACAACAATCCGGAGGTGATGCCTAATTGTCCTTTGGGTGCAGCTCCCATAATGGCGCTATTGTTGGGTGATTGAAACATTCCCACTCCCAACCCATAGGGAATAATGCCGATAATATAATCGGTTACAGTTAATTCTGTATCAAAGGTGCTAATTAGCAAACAACCACCAGCCATTAATACTAGGCCAATTAAGCTAATAACTCTTGGGCCAAAGCGGTCAGAAAGTATGCCAGCAACAGGTGCTGTTAAGACTATGAGAATAGGTGGAATTGCTAGCAACAAACTTGTTTTTTCTGTGGAATAATGCTGCACTAATTGTAGGAAAAATGGCAAGATAAATATTGCCCCTGCCATCACAAAATTACCGAGAAAACGTAGTGCTAAACCCAAGCTGATTTCTAGAGAGCGAAAAATTCGCAAATCTAACATCGGCTCTAAGACATGGGCTTCCACAATTAAAAAGCAAGCTAAACTGATAACCGATAAAACCAAAAAAGTGATGGCTGTATAAGATTTAAAACCTTCACTTTGTAAGAAAGTAATGCCTAATGTAAAGCAGGTTAATGTCAGGGTGAGAATTAGCGTGCCAATGGCATCGAAGCGCTGTTTAACAACACCAACTTTAGAAGGGGGTACTAAACGCGCTACCAGGAAAATGCCAACAATTCCAATTGGAACATTTACCAAAAAGATTAAAGGCCAACCTCCTAAACCAATTAGCAACCCCCCAGCTGTAGGCCCTAACATGATTCCTAACCCGAAAATTCCTGCCCTAATACCTAGCCCTAGTCCGCGTTCTTCGGGGGGAAACACTTCTACAATCATCGCTGTTCCCAGTCCCGATATAAAAGCAGCACCTAACCCCTGAAGTGCGCGAAAGGCAATTAAAACGCCTATATTAGGCGCTAGACCACAAAATAGCGAGCTAAGGGTAAACACTACTAGCCCAATAATATATAGTCGCTTCTTGCTCCACATATCGCCTAATTTTGCAGCACTCATCACAAAAATAGCGATCGCCAATAAATAACTTAAAACCACCCATTGAATAGTGGCAAAGCTGGTGTGGAGTGATTCCAGCATAATTGGCAGGGCCAGGTTAACTATATATACATCTAAGGCAAAGATAAATACGCCAATGCCAATGCCTAGCGTCGCCCACCATTTTTGAGATGCTTTTGTTTCTTGCCCTAGCTCATGTAATTCTTCTTCCTGGCTTTTTGACCTTACTAGCATGTTCTCTAGCTCACAAAATTATCCAAACTATATTCAAGGTTGAATTTCATATTTTACTACTTCATCATTTCCAACATTTACCAGTGAGGTTTTGCTAGCAATTATGCCCAGTTTTTTTGACCTGTCAATAGATGTGAGCTAAAGCTGTTAATACTCAACTAAGTAAATCTGTGGCTATAACAGCTACTTACCAATCCAATTAGTAATTAGCTCGCTCAAGGCACAACGATCTACAATTGCTGGGAGTTCTTTTTCTACATCAATAGGCGTACCTCTTTTAGCAATTTCTTTAATTTCTTGCAAAATCTTTGCTACCAAATCAGGATTTTCTGCTAATTCATCTCTACCAATTTGCTGAATTGCTTGTTTAATGGCACTACGTCCCGACTGCGTACCTAATGCTACGCTACTTTTTAATCCTAAAATTTCTGGATTGAGACTTTGATAAAGTTCCTCATCTTTAGATACAGCTTTTACATGCAACCCAGCATAGTGAGTAAAGGCATTTTTTCCTAATATGGGGTGATGGGGAGGAATAGCAATATGTGAATGTTCGCTGACTAATTCATATAAATCCTTTAAATATCTAAGTTCCCACTTAGCTTTTTCCTCACCTATATCGATTAAATTTATGAGTAATGGTGCTAAATCAACGATGCCAGTTCTTTCACCTAGCCCCATGACTGTGACATCAATGATATCTGCATCAGCGCTGTATGCATCTAAAGCATTTGCTAAAGCTAAACCTCTATCATTATGGCAATGAACTTCTATTTGCGGATATAATTCACGCTTAGCTAATTCAGTTTTTAGAGTTTTTACATAATAAGAAATACTGCGATTTGGCAGAAATGGGGTTGTATATCCCGCTGTATCTGCTATGCTAATTATATTAGCTCCAGCCTGTACAGCAGCAACCGCAGCCTCAATTACATTTTCTATTTTTGAGCGAACAGTATCTTCTGGCGTATAGCGAATTAATAAATTATCTTGCTGCTTTCTAGCGTAACTAATAACTTCGACAATTTTATCTATTGCTGCCGCCAAACTTAAGTTATAGTCAAGTTGCAGCCTTTTTTCCGAAACACTAAAGACAATACCTAAAAAGTCAATGCCGCAATCTAGGCATTTGTTAACATTCTCAATGCTGCAAAGAGAATGAGCGCCTATTTTAGCCTTAATGCTAGCATGAGAAATTTTAGTGATGGCGTTAGCAATTTCACCATCGACTGCGGGATTTCCAGCTTCAATAATATCAACCCCTACTAAATCTAAAAACTGTGCGATCGCCAGCTTGATCTCAGGAGAAAAATAAACTCCAGGAGTTTGTTCTCCCTCTCTTAAGGTAGAGTCCAGAATCTTGATCATATCACCTATATATTTAGGGATTAAATTTTACTAATGGGGCTTTATCAGCTACTCAAAAATAGTCTATACTTATCAATGGTGTTTTTAGGTTATTAATTCTGATAAGTTCATAGTCATAAATTTAGTATTTCAAGATTCAAAAATAAAATCTTGACTATACAATTATTGAATCTGCAGAACTAGTGAAATAAAACCCTAGTAAATAAATACAGACGAGAATAAAGATTAATTTATAGAATTTACGAACTTTGTCAACTGGCGCTTGATTTTTTCTGTTGCACTAGGATAAATCTGGTGTGTAATAACTAATTAAACTGATGTTACCAGAATTAGCACCAGCTTTCTTAAAATAATCAGACTTTGACAAAATAAATTATCAGTCATCAGTTTTTATTTTTCACTGATAACTGATAAATTTTGACTTTTTGCTAGTTAAGATTACTCTTTAGATGCAGTTGCTTCTGTCTTCTCTGACTGCTGAGGTTCATTTGATTGTTGCAACTGTTGAAGATGAATATTATTGACCTGCACAATAAAGTATTCTATGGCTTGGCTGGCTTGCAATTGCTGTTGACTAAAATCAGATGCGTCATAACAGCGATAAGGCTGAGTAATGCCCAAAATGAATTTTTCTTGTTCAGCTTCTAATAATTCAACTGCTGTATTAGCAGCAATCCAATTCTTTTGAAAAGGAAAAGAAGTCACAATACTAGCAACGATAGAAGCAATAGCTGGACAGATTACAGGAAGCCATTTTAGCCAAGCTTGTCCAGTTTCTAACTTATCTACAAGTACTAAAATTGGCGTAACACCAGATAAAATAACAGTTGCAATTTGCAAAATATAGTAAAGGTTTCTCGCCAGGGTGCGAGTTCTTTTATAATCATCAATCAATGTTTGGCAATACTGTAAAGCCTTTGCCCTAGCTGGAGTTACAGAGTTTCTCTCACCTAAGCTATTATTAGCTGATAAATAATTATAGAGTTCAGCTTTTTTGATAATATCAGATTGATTAGTATTAGTACTATATTCTTGAACAGCCTGTCTATTAATTAGAAATAGAAAAATTGCAATAATTAGCCCAACTGACCCAGCAATGACTATATTTTGATTATTTTGCCCAAAGAAAATAATCATCCCAGAGCCAATAACTACGGCAAGTAATAAGTATTCTATCAGCTTTAAAGTTAACAACTTTTCCCGCCCTGATGCAGAGAAGAAACTTTCTAACTTGTAGGAAATATCGCTTTGAGTTTTCTGCTCAAAATTAGTTATATCAGAACTAGTCATGGTCTTGTACTCCATTAGTGATGAGGTAAATTTGGTACAGTCAAAAAAGAAGAGGTTTAGTTGGTGCGTTGTTCTCTTTAAAACAGCCTCTACACCGCTAGCTAAAACAGGGGAACAGAACCAAGAGAACTTTGAATCTAAGAACAACTGAGCAATAGCACCTGTAATAGCAAAGTTACTGAAGTCAAGTTTGATGGTGCAGAAATCAAGCTAATGTAAGCATCGCTGATTCGGCTCGGCTGTTTTCAGATAGAGTATCTAATTTAACTAGTTATTTAATATGTTTCATGCCATTTGAGCTATTTCATGACTATCCAGGTCTCAGTATTGTTGATATTTTTTACTTTTTACAATTGTAAAAATACTTATTTGTAATATCTTAATGATGTTGAGCCAGTACTCTTAAGCGTTAGAATTCGAGCCAAAGATGAGAAAAATGGCTGATATTAGCTGCATAATATCGCCTGATGCAGTTATAGCAATGCCCTCACAAGTTCCTCAACTTTTAGCTCTATAAGCATAGGTGTAAGCAAGTAAATCAGATTTTAGTGAAGGACTTGAAACTTTCTACCAATCTAGTACAGCAGCAGGGGAATAAAAATATTAGCTCCTGATGAATTCCCAGCAGCGAGCAGTACTAGCATCTAGAAACCAGAAACCTCACAGACCATTTATCAACACTAAGCGGAGGTACATATGTTCAACAAAATTCTAGTTGCATTGGATCGCTCGCCAATGGGAAAACAGGTTTTTGACCAAGCCTTAGCTTTAGCAAAGGTAACAGGAGCTAGTTTGATGCTAGTGCATGTGCTATCTGCGGAAGAGGAAGGTAGCCCTTACGCACCTATACTATCCAATTTTGACTATTATCCAGGAATAGGCAGCCAAAGCTTTGAATACTATCAAAAGCAATGGGACATCTTTAAAAATCAAGGTATTCAAATCTTACAGTCCTTCTGCGCCCAAGCAAATACAGCAGGTGTGAACGCAGAATATACCCAGCACCTTGGTAGCCCGGGTCGGATTATCTGTCAATTAGCAGCTAGTTGGAGAGCTGATTTAATTGTCATGGGTCGTCGGGGTCACGCAGGACTGAAGGAACTATTTCTAGGTAGCGTCAGTAACTATGTCCTGCATCATGCTCCATGCTCTGTCCACGTTATGCATCTTATAACGGATGTCTCGCAAGGTGAAACAGTAGTTCAAGAAAAGGCGAGTGTGACGTGATGGGGGATTGGGGATTGGGGACAAATTACTTTTGACCTTTGACCCTTGACTCTTGACAAACCCCAAATAAATCACCCTTGAGCCTCAAGCAGAATAAGGAGATACACCTAATGTTGCGTCGCTTTCTACAATCATTTTGGTGGATGCTTTTGCTGGGGATATTGACGATGTTGATATTCCTGGGTTTAGAAATCAAATCCTATCAAACTGCGATCGCAGCTATCACTAAATTTGAGCAAGTACCGGGAGAGATAATTTATCGCTCACATCTTAAATTAGACGATCAATCGGGAAATACTTGGCAGGTTATCTTGTGGAAGCAGATTTACCCAGGTCATTCACCTAGCGTAAATCTCCGACTGGTAGGGTTTCCGGGTTCTGCTGAACTTATTCATCCACAACCACTACGAGTTACTAAAGCTACAGGTGAGGTCTTGACTGCTCCCGATGTTTTTTTAGAGGAAGCACCAGTACCTAGCATTGGTCAGTATGATTTCAAAAATATATTGCCAAAATTGCCCATAGAACCACTACAGCTTGGTATTCCTTTGCCTGGCGAGCACTTCATTAATATATCAGTTCCGCCATCAGTCGTGCAGGAATGGCAATCAGTAGTCAGCAACTAGTTAATAAGTAGTAAATATCAAGCTAGTAACTCTTAGACCAGAGAGCGATGCTAGTAGTTTCAAAGAACTTTAAAGTTACTTAGTCAAGACTTGAGTGGTAAAAATTTGCGATCTTGTCTGCGGAGTTATTCAAAGATTATCTAGGGGATGAACTATGTTGAAAGCAGCAGATATTATGACTAAAGATGTTGCCACTATTCGCGGTTCGGCAACAGTAGCTGAAGCAGTTAAATTAATGAGAGCAAGAGACTGGCGAGCATTAATTGTAGATCGTCGTCACGAACAAGATGCTTACGGTATTGTTAGCGAAAGCGATATTACTTATAAAGTGATTGCTTATGGAAAAAATCCCCATGCAATACGCGTTTATGAGATTATGTCTAAACCTTGTATTACTATCAATCCAGATCTGGCTGTAGAATACGTTGCACGCTTATTTGCTGAGTACCATCTACATAGAGCGCCAGTTATCCAAGGTGAATTGATGGGTATTATCTCACTCACAGATATTCTGGCTCATAGTAACTTTTTGGAAAAATCTGGAACATCTCTACTGGAACAAGAGCTGCAAGAAGAAATTAAGAAAGCGCGGATTATTTGTGCGGAAACAGGTATTCGTTCGCGAGAATGTGCTGCGGCTTGGGATGCTGTCGAAGAAATGCAAGCAGAAATATCCCACCAACGCGCTCATAAGCCTCATAAGACAGCTTTTGAAGAATATTGCGAAGAATATCCAGAGGCCTCAGAAGCCAGAATGTATGATATGTAATAATTTTTCATTTGTCATTGGGTAATGGGTAATTGGTGTTTGTTAATTCCC
This sequence comes from Nostoc linckia FACHB-104, assembly GCF_014696615.1. GTDB lineage: Bacteria > Cyanobacteriota > Cyanobacteriia > Cyanobacteriales > Nostocaceae > Aulosira > Aulosira linckia_A. The sequence continues at coordinate 19,727 of NZ_JACJQJ010000006.1, forward strand.
CTCATCTCCCTCATCTCTCCCTCATCCCCTCGGCGCTAAAGTTCAGAAGCTGTATCTGGAGCAACTACTTCGCCAGTACCTATTTGTAATATCAAATCTTGGTCAGTAATTAGTTCTGTAAGTTCTTTAACTTGCAAATTCATATCTTCGCAAGCTTGCCTTAATTCTTGGGCAAATCTGTTGAGATCATTTCCATAACCGCATTGGTAAGCAGCAGTTTCAATGCCCTGCTTAGCATTTGCTCTAGCACAATCTACTAGCTCTGTACCAAGCAATGGTGTGTTGGATGCCATATTTCTATTTGCTAATAATTACTAGTTGTTTCAAAGAATAGATTACTAAACAATTCATATTTCCTCATCCACCTAATGGAGGACGAAGTACTTATCCTAAGTTTCACTAAATTTCACCTAATATGATTTAGAACCCCACTTTTTGAAGAAGTAGGGTTCTAAATAGATAAAACTTTATTAAATAAGCTAATTTTGCTTGCAAAAATTTAGCTGTTGACTACATCTCCACCATTAGGGTGTAAGACCTGACCAGACATATAAGAACTATCATCGGAGGCTAGAAATACATAGCTTGGTGAAACTTCTTCAGGTTGTCCAGAGCGTTTCATGGGCACTTGTTTCCCAAAATTTTCTACTTTCTCTTCGGGAAAAGTTGAGGGGATTAAAGGTGTCCAAATCGGGCCTGGTGCAACAGCATTGACTCTAATACCTTTTTCTACCAAATTTTTTGATAAGGAACGAGTAAAGGCGACAATTGCACCTTTAGTAGAAGAGTAATCAAGGAGTTGGGGGTTACCTTTATAAGCTGTTACTGATGTAGTATTAATGATTGCACTGCCTTCTTGCAAGTGTTTTAATGCGGCCTTAGTCAAGAAGAACATCGAGAAAATATTTGTCCGAAAAGTACGTTCTAACTGCTCTTTAGTAATATCCTCAATACTTTCTTGGGGATGTTGTTCAGCAGCATTATTAACAAGAATATCAAGCTTACCAAATTCATCTATAGTTTGTTGTACGGTGTGTTGGCAGAAATTTTCATCGCCAATATCGCCTGCGATCGCAACTGCGCGCCGACCTTGTTGTTCTACTAAATGTTTGGTTTCTTTCGCATCGTCATGTTCGTTCAAGTAAACAATCGCCACATCTGCGCCTTCTTTCGCAAAGGCGATCGCCACAGCACGACCAATACCACTGTCACCACCCGTAATCAGTGCTACTTTATCTTTTAACTTGCCACTACCCTGGTATTTAGCATCATCGGCTTTGGGTTTTGGCTGCATTTCCGATTCTTTACCAGGCGGTTGTTGTTGCTGGGGTGGTTGTAAAGTTTTCTCTTCTGACATAAAGCTTTTCCTACAAATTAACCAAGGAGGGATAAATGATGAATCATCGACTGATTCAATTACGAATTACGAACTACTAATTCTCAAAAGTAAACCTTGGATCGAAAATTCAACCCAAGGGTTACTTTGTGTATTACTTAGCATTTATAAGTCGAAGCTCTTATAACCCGGATATTAGCTCAACTTAACTGATGTTTGGTAAATGCACTTAACTAAAATAATTTCTCCCCACACCTAACACACTTAATAACTTGAACACGGCAAACAAGTATACAACTCTCTTGAGATGAAGGATTTATCCTGTTCATCTGCTTCAAAATTATCTTTTATGTTTCAAAACTTAATCGCTCTAGAGATGTAAAAAAATTTTTCTTTACTCAATCTTAAGGTGTAAATCTCAGGGAAGAAGTAAATTCCGCTTAATCAATTGAGTTACTGTACACAGCAATTGTTTAGTAGTCATAGCTTGCGATCTGAGCGCTCATCAAGATGTACCATAGTATTAATACAGTCTTGGGATCAAGACAGGGCAAGGGTTATGGTAACAGCTAATATTTCTGATTTAGACCAGGTTGATCGGTTTCGTCGTCTGCAATCCACTTTACGCGATCGCTGGAAAACTATCGAGCTATTCGATAACAGTGAAGCGGATATTCTAATTATTCCTTCTTTGAGTATCGACCAGCGAGAACTCCAAAAGGTTGAAGGCTGCGAACATTATGAAGAAAGACTATTATTTTCTTTAATTCGGTTACGAAATCCACGCACAAGGTTAATTTATGTAACATCAATGCCGTTGCATCCTAGCATTATTGATTACTATCTGCAACTGCTACCTGGAATACCTTTTTCCCATGCCCGCAATCGTTTACTATTACTTTCAACTTACGATTCTTCTCTCAAACCTCTTAGTCAAAAGATTTTAGAACGTCCTCGCTTACTAGAGAGAATTAAGCAATCTTTGCGCCATGAAAAATCATTCATGGTTTGTTACAATTCCACATTTTTGGAAGCAGAATTGTCTTTAAAATTAGATGTACCTTTGTACGCTGCTGCACCAGATTTACAGATTTGGGGTTCCAAAAGCGGTAGTCGGCAAATATTTGCGGAATGTGGTGTCCCGCATCCCGATGGTAGCCAAAGAGTTTGGAACCAGAAAGATTTAGCAGTCGCAGCTTGTGAGTTATGGGAACGCCAGCCGACATTGCAACGTATGGTAGTCAAACTCAATGAAGGTATTTCTGGCGAAGGAAATGCGTTGCTAGATTTACGGCCAATTATGAATGTAGCACCGGGAGAAGCTGGTACTGCTCAAAGAATTGCTGCAATTAGCGATCGCTTTGCAACTATACGCTTTCAAGCCAGCCAAGAGACTTGGGCTAATTTTTCTGGGCGCATTACCGAATTAGGGGCGATTGTCGAGGCGTTTGTTGAAGGAGAAATTAAGCGATCGCCTAGCGTCCAAGGACGTATTACACCCACAGGTGAAGTTGAAATTCTCTCCACCCACGACCAAATCTTGGGAGGGCCAGATGGGCAAATTTATCTTGGTTGTCGATTCCCCGCCGATGAACGCTATCGTTTGGAATTGCAGCAATTAGGTTTGCAGGTTGGGAGAAAACTTGCCCAGAAGGGTGCTTTAGAAAGGTTTGGCGTAGATTTTATCGCCGTTGATCAGGGTAATGGACAGTGGGATATTCAGGCGATCGAAATTAATCTGCGTAAAGGCGGGACTACCCATCCCTTCATGACGCTGAAACTATTAACCAACGGTCGCTATGACCTATCTACTGGGTTATTTTATAGTCAACAAGGTCGTCCCAAATATTACATTGCTACGGACAACCTGCAAAAAGACCGCTATCAAGGATTATTACCTAATGATTTGATGGATATTATCGCCCACTACAGATTACATTTTGATAGCTGCACGGAAACAGGTACGGTATTTCATCTCATGGGGTGTCTGTCGCAGTTTGGCAAGTTGGGATTAACCAGCATCGGTGACTCCTTACAGCAAGCTGAAGATATATATAACAAGGTTGTGAAAGTCATCGATCAAGAAAGCCGCAACAATAATCAAGATTCACTATCATTCTCAGATTATGCCTTTCCCCTCATTTGGGATGGACATAGCCAGTAAAGTTTAGGCATTGCTAAGCTATTCTGCTTGTAAGTTGCACAATCCATCGTGAGGACTGTTGACGGTTGACAGTTAACAGCCTTGATGAGTATTTATGCAATTTAGACGCGCATTAGCTTAGACAGGGCTTCAGCTTTGATTGTCAAGGCTAAAGTCCTGTTTTTTGCTGCATCGGCTATACCAATGGCGTAGCTTGCTTTTTCATAGGGGTACATTATGAAATTAAAATGATATGTCTACGTATGTCCTGTGTGTATTCAGTAATTAGGGATGAGTTACACACTTGTGACAAGCGATCGCAATTGCAATCTTTCTAGGCGTTACGTAAGTTTATAGAGTAAATATAAAGCCACAAACTGGTGATTTATTGAATACAGGATACTATTAACCAGCTATTTATCAGTATTTCAGCAATTTTGAAGAGCATTGGCATTCAATAATTTTGCGATTATAACTGAATAGTTACTTGCCACCAGCCTATAGCTGCGCTCACTCATAGGAACGGCTCATCTACCCAAACTTACAGGTTGCTTCAACTCTTCACTCGGCCAAAATTTCATTAAACCCAAAATTTGTAACAAAATAATTAAGTATTGAAATACTTAATTATTTAACAATGCATCATTTAAAACTAGTAATACTACTGTAAAGATTGATAATAATGAATATTTTAGAACATTAATTTTTTAAAGATAAAAGCTAGTAATCTCTTAGCTTAAATCTCAAAATCCTTTTCATGCAAGCATTTTGCTAATTTTGCTAATTTTGAATAGCAAAATTAGCCCACTTTACCTTGTCTTTATAAATACTTTGCTATAGGATGAATCAACCTTGGTAGAGTGTTATGTTTTTTGCCTAAGTGTGAGGAATTTACTGTGTTAAAAGAAAAAGCCTTAAGTATACTATTACTCAACAAACTTCAGCCTAAGTTCTTGAGCTTAGGAATAACCTTAGTAACTGGTCTTTTGTTGTCTACAGCTATGTCAACGCATTCTGCAGCGGCTGAAGACAGGCTAGTAACTGACAATCCCAATAACGAATCTACTGCCGCCGAGAAACCACCAGAGCATTCTGCGGCTCTCAGGAGTTTTACACAGCAGAATACAGATGGGGGAAAAGTAGCTTTAGAAGATAGCCATCCTAATGTTGAATTTAGTTCTTCGCAAAGCCCACAAGCATCTCTAGCTAGTTCTAACATTAGCGCTAAACCCAATGCAGACTTAAGACCAAACTTGGTAACGTCTCCAAAGACAGATGCTTTGGCAAAACAAACTACTAAATCCGATCAATTATTAGAATCCTTGTCCCGTAAAATGGAACAGGGCAGAAGAGTCCAAGAAAAGCAGCTGCAGATTCCACACAATAAGACTCAAATTGCTCAGCAGACAACGTTATCAGACATTCAAGGCAATTGGGCCCAAAGTTTTATTGAACTTCTCAACCAACGAGGGATAATTCAAGGTTTTCCCGATGGCACTTTTCGTCCAGACGAACCAGTAACACGCGCTCAATTTGCAGCCATGCTTCAGAAAGCTTTTCAGAAAGCTCCTGTTCGCAATGCGATTGAATTTGTAGATATGCCTGCCAATTATTGGGGTAAAGATGCAATTGAAACAGCTTACAAGACAGGTTTTCTACAAGGCTATCCAGGTAATGTCTTTAAGCCTGACCAAAATATCCCTCGTGTTCAAGCTTTGGTAGCTTTGGTTAGTGGTCTGAATCTTTCTGCCACCACACCAGCATCAACAGTATTGAATAACTATTTTCAGGATGCTGGGGAAATCCCAGATTATGCGCTTCAACAAGTCTCTGCTGCTACTGAGAGTCTTTTAATTGTCAATTATCCCAATGTACAGATTCTCAATCCCAATCAAGTAGCAACAAGAGCAGAAGTAGCGGCGTTTATCTATCAAGCTCTAGTCAAGAATGGCACTGCGCCTGAACTTACCGCCTCTAATACTGCAACTCAGTATATCGTAGGCTATAAACCATCAGAAAATACTGCTCAACAAACACCAGATGTTGAACAGTTACGCCAAAGTTTTCTGCTGCCATCATTACCCTCAGAACAATTGCGGGCCCTCACATCAAGAATTGTCAGTGTTCCAGGCTCATCTTTGACCAGCCCTACTGCCTTCGGCGCGCAATTTGGCGATTTATTCGCTGGTGCTAGCTATCAATCGAGGACACGCTTTGTCAATCAAGATGATGGTGGATTGGTGTTTGGGTTTGGTCTAGGAGAACGGCGAACAGTAGGTTTAGAAGTTGCTGTTTCTTCTTTTTCTACTTTCCGGCAAGGCTTTTTTGAGAATGGTGGTGTGAGCTTTAAGCTCCATCGTTTATTGTCCAATGATATGGCGATCGCTTTTGGGGTAGAGAATGCAATTACATTTGGTTCTCCCGATGGTGGCAGCAGTGTCTATGGTGTTGTTAGTAAAGTCTTTCCGTTGCAAAACGATAGTACCAAACCATTTAGCTCCGTTACCATGTCTGTAGGTTTAGGGGGTGGTCGTTTCCGCTCAGAAAGAGATGTACAACGAGGCATAGACTCAGTGAATGTGTTTGGTAGCGTGGGATTAAGAGTAATTGAACCGATATCCCTAATTGCAGACTGGACTGGTCAAGATTTAACAATAGGTACTTCCATTGCCCCTTTCCGAAATTTTCCACTGGTAATTACTCCAGCGGTAGCGGATATTACAGGCAACGCTGGTGATGGTGCTAGATTTATTCTAGGCGTGGGTTTTGGCTATTCTTTCTAAATTCATTGACATCAAAAGAATCATGAATATTAAACATTTTCCATTTCACCTAGGTCTCGGCTTTACTTTTGCATTGGCTTTAATAACTTGCCAAACATCGCAGCCAGCTGCCGCCCAATTTAACAACCAGTCAGATGTCACAGGTGTGATTGTAACGACTGGTGATATTTCAGGTGGTGGTTTTAACCAAAATCCATCAACTACTAATGGTGGAGTGGTAACAACCACAGACAATATAAGTGGGACTATAACCACCCCAGCGGTAGGTCGAGATTTAAATATTCAAAGAGCAGTATTTGTTAAGCCTTCTCTTCAAATTGCTCTCAATCAAACTGCGCTTAACATCTTCAATCAGCTGAATACAAATAGCTTGACTTCACAAACAGGGCAATCGATACCTTCAGCTACACAAAAGGCTTTACTTAGTGTTCTCATACAATCAAGAGGTGGGCAAAAAAATACAGCTATTGAGCAAATGACAAAAGCATTAAGTAGTGTTGAGGGTGGCCCCACACTTGAGCAAGTTCAGCAATTAGCTAACAGTCTGCAAGGTTTGTTAGAGGGTAACCGAGGTAAAAAAGTTGCGGCAGATGGTGGAGTCAATGCAATTCAATTGCTGATTGCACGGAATGCTTATAACAATTTGATTAATAATAGCTCTGCACAGTTTTTGAACAACCCACCACCTGAACTAACAGCTATTCAGTCGATACTGTTGCCATTAATTAAGTCTGTATCCGCTGGGCAACGTTAAAAACTGATTTCATCGTTATAAGGGAGCCAAGGCACAGCTAATAGCTGCGCCTTGATTTTTTATTTAGCAGTAAATTTATACCAATTCTCCAAAAAAAAGCTACACATAGACAGCAGGGGGTAAGGGGAGAATTATATGTCAATACGGTTCAGTTAGCGTCAAAAACCTGATTTTGCGTAGCGATTGTCTCATTTTTTTCTGGAATTAGTATTAATCCTCAATCTCTCCGCGAGTTTATGAAAAATCAAGATATTGCGAAACTTGCGAAAGATTTGAAGAAATTAAGACAGGTTTTAAAGAAAGCTAGTTAAAACATCAGCATCTACTGGTTGAATCTGTCAATAATTCTGATTTTTTACCATCCCTCTTTCAAAAAAAGATGGTTTTTATTTTATAAGTCAAAATTACGCCTAAAGCGCAAGTCAATGTTATTTGATTTTTTCTGGTTGCAAATATTGCATAGAGTTTGGAGATTGCTCATATCATTTTGCCCACCACGCGACAGAGGTATAATATGGTCAATAGTCAGGTCAGTTTCTAAAGCAGTTTTACCACAACTTTGGCATTGATATTTATCGCGTTGAAAAACATACTTTCTTACTTCGATAGGTATATTAATGCGTGGGGTTTTATTCATGAAAATAGCTCTAAAGCTTAGAGATTATAAAAGCGGATTTTACTATGAAAAGCTAACTTAAAATCAGGAAAAACAATCGCCAGAATTATTGGAATATATTATACATATCATAAATCATAAAAAATCAACTTACTGTCAATAGCAAGTTGATAAATGTCTTGAGTTGTTCGCCACAGCACAGTTAGCTTTTCATCACAGCATTCAAAATGACATTTGCATCAAAACGTACTACATCAGTACAGGGTAGCCCACTTTCTTTGGTCGTTTGGGCGATCGCATCTTTGGCTGCCGCTTCATCTAAATGAGCAGTGTTCAGTGCTATACCCACAACAGGCACAGGAGCAAAGGCACCAGCCGCACTAGCCACAGTTTCATATAGACGAATCACCTCTGGTAAAGGTGGAATGGGTACGTGGGGATGATTGCGGACATGGGTTTGTCCTACTTTATGTACAAGGATTAATTGCGTTGGTTGGGAACCACGGATCAAAGGTAGGGTGGCAGTTGAGCCGGGATGCAATAAGGAACCTTGTCCTTCCACATGGACAATGTCGTAGTTTTTGCCATAGCGCATCAGCATTTGTTCCACAGCACCAGCCGCAAAGTCTACCCGCACGGCATCCAAAGGTATACCATCGCCTTCTAACATTACGCCGGTTTGACCTGTTGCCAAAAACTTAGAACGCCATCCTCGGCGTTTTGCTGACCAATGCAGTTCTAAGCTAGTTGACATCTTACCAATCGCCATATCAGTTCCTACTGTCAACACTCGCCGACAAGGAAGGGTGCGCGCCAGTCCACCAGCAACACCTAAATTCGGCGGTTCTTTGCGGACATCCCAAATTATTTGTCCTGGTTTTAGCAGTGCATTTAACTCTGGCATCGTTGCCAATGGAGTATGCAAACCATTGACTATAGACATTCCCGCTTGTAGGGCATCTTTGATTTCATGCCAATAATCATCTGGTACAGCACCACCTTTGGGAGCAATGCCAATTACCAAAACTTGCGGCTGATATTCTAAAGATGCGGCTACTGACTCCACAATCGGGACATCTCGTTTGATACCTGTGATTGCTGATAGAGATTTTCCCGCACAGTCGCGATCGATGACAGCTACAATCGGGGCTTCACTATAGCGTAAAATTGCCAACCCAGTTTTTCCCTGGGTGCCAGCAGTTCCCTCATGTAGCAAAATAGCAGTTCGTTGATTAAGTGGCAGACGCACTGTGTTGTACCCCCAAACCTGGTAAATCGTTGGGCAAAACTCTCCCTTCTTTGATCAATGCACCTGTAAAAGGATCGTTGATAAGGTTGAGATGACTGTCTAAATCTAAATAATCAGCCAGAGGAGCCAGTTGCGCTGCGGCTGTATTGGCTAACGAACTATCAGAATAGCAACCAAACATCACTTGTAAACCATAGGCTTTCGCAGTGTGTACCATTCGCATTGCCTCTGTTAAGCCTCCCGATTTCATGAGTTTGATATTAATACCATCTACATAGTTTGCTAGTTGGGGAATATCGGTGCTGGTAAAGCAACTTTCATCGACAAATATCGGCAGAGGCGATCGCGCTTTTAATTCTGCTAAACTTTGTTCCTGTCCCCTTGGTAGTGGCTGTTCTACATACTTTATACCTAAATCAGCTAACCAACTAGTCATGGCGATCGCATCTGGCAAACTCCAACCACCATTGGCATCAACAAAAAATTCCAAATTCGGTGCTTCCTCACGGACTGCTAAGAACATTTTCCGATCTGCATCTATGCCATCCGGACTACCTAGCTTCACCTTGAAAACACGAACATCTGTAAATTCTAGCCAGTCCCGCGCCCTAGCTTTGGCTGCTGCTGGTGAGTTAATGCCAATGGTAACTGAGGTAGGCACTATCAGATGGCGATCGAGTCCCCAAAGTTGCCACAGTGGTAAACCTACAAGCTTACCTAGCCAATCATGCATTGCCATATCTACTGCAGCTCTCACTGCAGAAGGAGCTTGAACTGCGATTAAAGCTTGCTCAACTTGCTGCCTTTGCAATGGGCTAAAAGGTTGCAAAATTGGTGCTATTTCTTGTAAAGCTTCTTTGATTTTCTCTGTTGATTGCGAATGATTGCCTACGCCAAATGGTGACGCTTCTCCCCAGCCTTCAATCCCATCTTGGGAAATACTCACCCATACATTCGTTGTCTGTGCCGTTGTCCCACGACTAATTGTCAAGGGAAAACGCTTATTTACAGTAAATATTTTGACCTGAAGTTGCATATATATACTTTATCTATGGCTAGGTCAAATATCACAAATATCACAGTGTAGGTCTAAAGTTTAGTTGATTTGATACATCTGTTATACTTTTTTACATAGTCAAAATTGCCAGATTTAGACATATTGCTGTCAAATGCTAGCGTATATATGAAAAATCTCAAAAAATGGACAACTTTAACATCAAAGATGGTATTAGATCATCCTTGGTGTAAGGTCAGACGAGATGAAATAGAATTACCTAACGGCAAAATTATTGATGATTATTTTGTTAATCTCAAACCAGAAGTAGCTTTAATTTTACCGATAACTAGCAATCAAGAAATTGTGTTTGTGCGTCAATATCGCCATGCAGTCGGCGAATTTTTTATAGAACTCCCAGCAGGGAGTTTTGATCCCCAAGAAGAAAGTGCAGAAGTAGCATCTGTGCGAGAACTAGCAGAAGAAACTGGTTATGTGACTCAAGAAGTGAGAAAAATTGCCACACTATACGATAAGCCGAGTAAAGATACGAATCAAATTCATTTGTTCCTAGCCAAAAATGTAGTGCAAGCTAAAGAACAGCAGTTAGATATCACAGAAGAAATTGAAGTGATATTAATTCCAGTAGCATTGGTTTTAGAAAAAATTGCTCAAGGGGAAATAGCTGTAGCGGGAACTGTAGCGGCGCTGTTTTTAGGGTTAAATTTCCTCAAATCTGGGAATTAGTAGATTCGGGTAAGAAGATTTGTAAGAGAGTGCGATCGCACTTAAGTTAGACTCTCATAAAAAATAGTCTTGAAGCTGATGAAAGTCAGAAATGCAACTCCCGATGATATACCGCTGATTTTCTCGTTCATCAAAAAGAAAGCAGAATTTGACCGCAATATTGGCGCTTTTAATGGCGTGTTGCGAGTATCTGCAGACAAAATTCGTCAAACACTTTTTGGTGACATTCCTTTTGCTTATGTTTTGTTTGCAGAGACTTCAGAACGTGAGATTGGATTCGCTTTATATGGATTTAGATACTCTTCATTTGCAGGACAACCAAGTATTTGGCTAGATGATTTATACATTAATGAAGACATGAGGAGTCAAGGAGCAGGAGCGGCTTTGATGAGTCATCTGGCTAAAATTGCACAGCAAAATAATTGTACTCATCTAGCTTGGAATGCTGATGCGCGCAACATTCGCGGTTTAAGTTTTTATCATCGCTTGGGTGCGGAAATTACAGAGCAGAAAGGTAATCGGTGTTTCTTGCATTGGACTCCGTGGGCGAAAATAGAGGGATAAATTAGCTCACAAATCATCTATTTAAGCCAATAGTCAAAAGCAAAGGTTTTTTACACGAAATTGACATAGGTAGCCTGGTTTAAGAATCTCGAAACAGCTTGTGGTCAAGGTTTTTAATCTAAAATCCAAAACCCAAAATCTAAAATTGGTATTAGACATTGAGTAGTCAATCAGTCAAACTCAATGATAATGATAAATATTTTCAATAAAATTTATACTTTTGTTGCTAACTGTACTGGCTATACTACCGCTAATGCTGGCTTTCAGGCTTTTAACACTCATTTTGCTAGCTAAATTGTCCGCTTGACTAATCCATTAGGTTAAGAGAAACTAACTAATGACAAACGTACCGACTTATAAAATTAATAATTTTTGTAAAAATTCTGAGATATATATTTTGAGAGATGGAACATTAGTTAACAAATGGCAAGTTTGTATCTAAGTGGAATGTTCCGACGGCTATATTATTTAGCCGACTGCTGAGGCAGTACAATTCAAGCGTATTATCGTGGTTGGCCAAGAGCATGGAGACATTAGAGTTCATAATTTATCCAGATGGTCGGGTACAAGAGAAAGTCACTGGCATTGTGGGTGCTTCTTGCGCTGAAGTCACAGCAGCAATAGAAGCGCAGCTTGGTCAAGTACTTGTTAATGAGCCAACTTCAGAATTTTTTGCCAACAATCAGGTACAACAATCTGGTGTAGTAAATACGCAAACCTCCTTCAGTGATTGGTAATTGTTCAAAAATAGTCTATTTTAGTTAATTCAGAACCACCATGTCACACTTTAGCCAAATTAAGACTCAAATCCGTAACCTAGACTCTTTGAAAGATGCTCTCAATGAATTGGGTATAGATTGGAAGCCAGGCCCGCGTGAAGTAAGAGGCTATCGCGGTCAAACTCATCCTGCAGCAATTTCCATTGAGCAGGAGAATGGTTATGATATCGGTTTTAGATGGAATGGCCAAGAATATGAATTGGTGGCTGACTTACAGTACTGGCAACAAAACCTATCTGTAGATGGATTTTTGCGCCAAGTGACTCAGCGCTATGCTTATCAAACAGTCATGAAAGAAACATCTCGTGTTGGCTTTCAAGTGACCGAGCAAAAACAACAAGAAGATGGTTCAATTCGTCTGGTAGTACAACGCTGGAGTGCGTAATGGCTGATTTTCTGCCTTCGCCGGAAGAACAAGAAGATAATCGTTCCGGGTTTGAACCAGAATTAGGCGGTTTTTTACGGGATGCTCCCGAACGCTCTGGTTTAGAGCCGGAATTGGGTGGAATGCTGCGCCAAAAAGGTGTATATGTTGACGAAATTACCTGTATCGGCTGTAAGCATTGCGCTCATGTTGCCCGTAACACATTTTACATTGAACCAGATTATGGGCGATCGCGTGTAGTTCGTCAGGATGGGGACGCAGAAGAAGTCATTCAAGAAGCAATAGATACTTGTCCGGTTGATTGCATTCACTGGGTTGATTACACTGAACTGAAAAATTTAGAAGATGAACGCAAATATCAGGTAATTCCTGTAGTTGGTTATCCAGTGGATCATGCTGTTGCTTCTACAGAACGGCGGAGGAAAAGACAAAAATTAAAAACCAAAAAATCTCGTTATTAAAATAATAAAAAACTCAAGGCTGGTAAAACCAGCCTATTTTATTTTATTGGGCATTTATTATTTTTTGTTTGTCAAGGGTCAAGGGTCAAAAGTGCAACCCCTTGTCCCTTTTCCCATTCCCCATTTAATTGCTAAAGTATCTTTCACTAAGTGAAAATCTTGATAATTATTCGGTTTCTGGAAAGATTTGCACTTTACCATCAGGGCTAAGTACAGCTCTCAGTCTGACATTTCTGCCATATCTATTAGCAGAAACGAAAGGTGTACCGATATTTGGCATACCAGCGCTATCTACATAATCTCTGGCGGCTTTATTTAAGGGAAAAATTCGTTCTACAGTACCGTCAACACCTACCATCACACTATATTCTAGTGTTTGGCGTAATCCAGAGGGTGGTTGCCAGCGTTTTTGCAGATATTGTCTAGCTTCTGCAATCTGAGGTGTATCAAATAATGTGCTATCAGTAGCTTGTGGAGTTGTTGATGTTGGCGTTTTGCGCGATTCCCGCAATCTGTCAACTAATGCGTTCTCGTTACTTGCTCTGGAAGTTGTGGTAGAAGCAGGATTATATTCTCCTTCCAGCTTGCGCGCACTTGTCGTTTCATTGGGGATGACAGGAAGAGGTGCCGCAGTAATGGGAAGATTGGGGGTGACGCTACGACTGCTTCTATCTGTTGATAGGCTGGGTGGTAATTCTCGCCTTTTCGGCAGTCCTAAATCGCTTGAGCTAACTGATCCAGGTTTGTTCTGCGTCAAGTTTGGCTGCAAAGCAATTTGCGGGTCACTAATGGTAGGAGGTACGCCAAACTGTGAATTAGTAGGAAAAGTTGGGTTTGTCTTTTGAGGTATACCCAATCCGCTTGCAGGAGATGGCACACCCTTAGGTAAACTCGAAGTGGCAGATGTGGGAGCAGTAGGAAAATTAGAATTTGGTAATGTTTGTGGTTTGTTAGCCAGTCCAGAATTAGGAGCTAATAGAGGATCTGCTGGCAAGCTAGAAGTAGGAATTGGTGTAGTCGAGCCAATATTTGGTAGTGGGGGAAAACCGTCTGGAGCTGCAAGCCCCGCTTCTGGGTTGACTTGAGGTGAGGGTTGCAGAGCAATTGGTGAGGAATTTGCAGTGGGTTTTTTCGCAGTTTGTAGCTGATTTGGCTTAATGTTATTCACATATTGCCAAGTCACTGGTAAGAGTCCCACACCTAAGACTAATACAGCTGCTACAGGTGCCCATACCGGGAATCTAGCTACCGAACTGCCCCTATTTTCCAGAGTAGGCAACGCCATAATATCAGCCGAGTATTCATCTAGAGCTGTTGCCAAATCGAATAGTTGCAACAGACTCAGTTCGATTACAGGGCCAGATGCTTGGCTGGCTAGGGAACCGAGAAACAACTTGTGAGTCAAAGAACTGCTCGGTTCTAAATATATTGTTGTATTAGGCAAAGAAGAGGGAAAAGACTTTAATGTTTGAGTACTAACTGTTTGTGCAGTCTGTTGAAAGTCTTGTATTTGAGCGTCACTAGCGACTTTACTAGAATCTTGCGGGCTGGGAAAACTCAACCAAAAAGTTTCGGGAGATTGTTGGAGAAATTGTTGAATGTAGATTGAAACTGCATCACACAAAGCTTCGAGTTGATCGCGATCGCCCCGAATTGGGAGTCTGCTTTCTTCTGGTAGTCGCGGATCGTCAAACCGCAACTCAAAGCTGAGTTGCTTGAGGACAGTTTTTCCCGTCCACCGCGATAAAGGCGAGCTTTGCGCCAACACTTCGAGGGTACAGGTGGGGGGTGTATAGCGACGAATGACAGAATTAGATAGAGGCATGGCAGAAACTGCGAAGGAGATGATTGGTGATTTTCGATTTGGGATTTAGGAGGAGCGATCTAAAATCAAAATCTAAAACTTTGTGGAACGGTCTATTAGTGCTAACCAAAGACGGCGGTGTCCACCAGGGGCGCTGTAAAACAATAAATCTACCAGCAGTTTGAGCGCTAAATGAGTTAGTAAATCTGTAGAAATTTGCTCATCCTCTTCCATGCGCTCTTGGTAAGTATTGCAGAAAGCATCAATATAATCTCCCAGTAAAGCGGTTTGGTGAGGTTCCTGGTGATTTGCGGCCATTTGTTCTAATAGACCAACAGCACGACGAATTAATTCTTGGTGCTGTTTGGCAAGGTAGCAGGTGATGAGAACAAGCGATCGCGCCTCTTCTACATCTAATTTTTTTCGCCCTCCTTGTCCTTTGCGTAGGGGATTTGACTGGCGCAATCGCCACAAAGCTACGCGATCAGGCACTCTTGACTCCAAATTCAGATTAATCGCCGCCGAGAGCATCGCCTCGGAACCAAGACCAGTTAAAGTTTCCAGTGCCAACAGCACTAAGTCTAACTGAGTTTTGATATTGTCCCATTCAACATATGTTGGGGTTGGAAGCTGAATTAGATCCTCCCACTGGGAATTTGGAGTAGCTGAATTGGTGGCCGAGTGCATAACTTTTAGCATAGGTGATCGGGCTTATTGGGACGGTTGCTGTTACCCATTTTGAAACAGACTCTTAAGCATTTAACTGAGTTTCCTTTAGTTATTTAGCCTGAAACTTCAGCTAGCTTTGATCACAGTGGGAATCAGCATGTATCTCTGTCTTACTCTAAATGAAAATTTATTTTCTACAAAGCAGAAATATTATTACTTCAAGAATACTTATATAGCTTTCTAAATTTTCACGCCCTAAGTAAATGCATCAGGGAGAAATTGTAAAGAAAATGGGTAATGGGCATGGGGCATGGGGCATTGGGCATTGGTAATGGGTAATTGGCAATAATAATTTCCCCGTTTCCCCCTTCCCCTTTCTCCCCTTATCCCTAGTCCCCAATCCCTTACCCCACGTAAGCCACGGTGACACCACTACCACCATCTACTTGTTCTGCAGCTTCGTATTTGCTGACTCTGGGGTGTTGCTGCAAATAGCTATGTACACCCTGGCGGAGTTTACCAGTACCGTGTCCGTGAATGATCCATATCGGCCCTGTAGCTTCTGCCAGTGCTTTATCTAACAGCAATTCGGCATCGGCTACCCGCTTACCACGGATATCGATGGTATTTTTGGAAGTCCTAATTGCTAGGGCTGGCGGTGCAGCTGGAGTAACTGGTGCTGGTGCTGGTTTTGGTTTGACAATGGGTTCAGCTTTTTGCCCATCTAAAGATTCTATGTCTTCCAGCTTAACTGTCATTTTCATGATGCCAAAGCGCACAGTTAACTCACCATCTTCATCGGGAGCAACTAACACCTCTGCTGTTTGACCAAACTGAGAAATGCGGATGCGATCGCCTACTTTGGGCATAAATCCCAATTTAGGTTTGGCTGGCGCGGCTGGCTGAAATTTCTGCCCAATTTGATTTAGAGAATTGGTAGCTTGTTGAGCATCTTGCGCTGTGGGTGTCCCTTGTTGCAAGCGCCGAATCACTTGGGCAATTTCGCCTTTAGCTTGGGCGATCGCTTGTTGTACTGCTGCTTCTTGAGAGACTTTTAAAGCTTTTTCCCTCTCTTGTAAGTTTGCTGCTTTCGTAGAAACTTCTTTATATAAACGTTCGGCTTGCTGCAACAAATTTTGGGCTTCCGCTGCTTTGGTTTCTTGGCGACGGCGTTGTGCTTCTAACCCCGCAATTACTTGGTTAACTTCGTCTGTTGCGCCTCCCAGATGGGTTTTTGCCTTTTCGACAACTTCTAGTTTTAACCCTAAACGTTGGGCAATTGCCAAGGCATTGGAACGTCCGGGAATTCCCCACAACAATCGATAAGTTGGTGATAGGGTACTTTCATCAAATTCTACAGAGGCGTTTTCAAAGCGCTCATCTTCATATTTCAGCGCTTTCAGTTCTCCAAAGTGAGTTGTCGCTACTGTCAGTCCTGCATAATCGGCAAGATATTGCAGCAGTGCGATCGCTAATGCACTACCCTCAGCCGGATCGGTTCCTGCGCCTACTTCATCGAGCAAAACCAGGGATGAGGGGGATGAAGAAGCAATATCTTCCTCACCTCCCTCATCTTCCTTATCTTCGCCATCTCTCTCACTGCCTACGGCATTCAAAATCCGGCTAATGCGGCGTATATGACCAGAAAACGTGGATAAGCTTTGCTGTAAAGATTGTTCATCGCCAATATCTGCCAATACCTGGCTAAACCACGGTATTTCTACTGGTTCGCGAGCAGGCACAAATAAGCCGACTTTGGCCATTAATGCTGCTAAGCCCAGGGTTTTCAGGGTGACGGTTTTACCGCCAGTATTTGGCCCGGTAATCGTCACTACTCGGATATACGGATTAATCAACAAATCTACGGGGATTACTGGTGAGCTTTGCTCGTGTTGATGCTGCCACACCAATAGGGGATGACGCAGTTGGCGCAGGGTGATACTTTCTGTATCCGCCCAGTCGATAAATCTGGGAGGATTTGCCCCTAGCCAAAAACTGTAACGCGATCGCGCAGTTGCCAAATCTAAAGTGGTAACAATGGCTAGCAACCTCTCCAAATCAGGTTTAACTGCTGCTACTTGCTCTGTTAAAGCCCGTCGAATTGCTTCTTCTTCTGTCTGCTCTCGTCTGATTGTTTGACGTAATTGATTACCCCAGGGCACTATGCTGTGGGGTTCCACATATAAAGTGGCACCGCTAGTAGAGGTGTCGTGAACAATACCGGGGATAGCGTCTTTATGTGTCGCTTTTACAGGAATTACAAAGCGATCGCCTCTTTGGGTAATCAGTTGTTCTTGAACTGCCCCAGACTTAGCTTGTAAAATATTTTGCAGTTTTTGCGTGATTTGACTCCGCAATTTACGTAATTCCGTGCGAATTTCTCCCAGCTTTTGGCTAGCGCGATCAGTTACCTGTCCGCGTTCATCGATACAGCGGTGAATTTCTTGTTCAAGTTCGGGATATGTTCGTAAATCAGCAACCAGCTCTGTCAATATGGGTACATCTTCCTGGTTGTCAATTATCCGGCGTAAGTTCCTGCTGCCAGAGAGAGTAGTTGCGATCGCTAACAATTCATCTCCAGCTAAAATCCCTTGGAGTTCTGCCCGTTCCAGGGAATCACCAATATCTTGAATTCCCTCGAAGGATAAACTGGGGGATATACGGCTTTCCAGTTGGTAAACTTCTTTAGTTTGTTCCAACAACTGCGTACTTTCCGCCTGAGAATCGGGAATTTTTAGCTGACGTGCTGCGATCGCCCCTAACTTAGTTGCCGCAAATGTCGCAAGATGCTGGCAGAGGCGATTCCATTCTAGTAGTTCTAAGGTTTCAGATTGGATCAAGGCTTCAATATCTAATCTGAAATTATCGTAACAATTCTCGCCCCTAAAGAGCTAATACTGTTTTCCGATCCTAAGGGACTTCCAGAAATTAAATTACCCAGTGTTCAGAGCGAAGCCCGTAATAATATTCTTCCTCCTCTGCTCCCTCTGCTCACCAAAGCGATTGATTATTTTTTTATTTGGAAGTCCCTAATGGTGTAGGCAGCTATTTCTGGGAAAGTACGGGTATCTGAGAGAGCATTGACAGGAGAGCGAGAGTGAATGATTTTAATAAATGTTGTTATTTCACTTATTTTGGTTATTTTTGGCTCTAATAATCCTATTTATTTTCTTTTCTCACTGCTTAAACTTTCAGTTAGCGAATTACTCTGTAGCTATTAAGCAGTTAATAACTTAGTAGCAGTTGATCAAAATCGTGTATTACTAGAAACAAAATGCGGAACGACAACAATTTTCTCGGATAACACCATCAGTAATTAGGACCTATATACCAGAATCATTACCAGCCTTTATCAGAATCAGGAACTAAAAAAATACAAATTCTGGATGCGTAATAACTATCACATGAAGTGTCATTTCCTGAGAAACTATCACAACACTAACTTGCCACAAACAAGGGAATAGGAAATAGGTAACAGAAAAAATAATTTAGCTTGCTAGTTACACTGATTGCGGTTAGTAGCTTGCCTGTGCGTTTGCTCCTAAGTATGACAACACAAAAAGTGATAAGCAGGTTTTTCCCCACCTTGTAATTGTTTGGATCTTGACATTTACTTGGAAAAAAATCGCACCAACTTTGCCCACAATTTGATACCCTAGCTTAAACAGATTTGAGAAAAGTTAAAGCGTGGACATTCAACTTGGGCGGGGAAAAACAGCTCGGAGAGCTTACGGCATTGATGAAATTGCTTTAGTTCCTGGCAGAGGAACATTAGATCCGAGCTTGGCAGATACTAAGTGGCGTATTGGTAATATTGAGCGAGAAATCCCTATTATTGCCAGTGCTATGGATGGCGTAGTCGATGTGCGTATGGCTGTACGTTTGTCGCAGTTGGGAGCATTAGGTGTCCTCAACTTAGAAGGTATCCAAACTCGCTATGCCGATCCAGACCCAATTTTAGATAAGATTGCTGCTGTAGGGAAAGATGAGTTTGTTTCCCTAATGCAACAGCTGTATGCTGAACCAATAAAACCGGAATTAATTGAAAAGCGTATTCAGGAAATTAAGCAACAAGGTGGTATTGCAGCAGTCAGCGCCACGCCCGCCGGAGCTAGTAAATATGGTGAAGTAGTAGCAAAAGCTGGGGCAGATTTATTTTTTGTACAAGCTACTGTTGTTTCTACGGCACACCTGTCACCAGAGTCAATCGTGCCCTTAGATTTAGCAGAATTTTGCCGTTCCATGCCCATTCCTGTAATCTTGGGTAATTGCGTCACCTACGAAGTGACTTTAGATCTGTTGAAAGCTGGCGCAGCTGGCGTATTAGTAGGGATTGGCCCTGGTGCTGCTTGTACCTCACGCGGTGTATTAGGTGTAGGTGTACCGCAAGCAACTGCGATCGCAGATTGTGCCGCCGCACGCGATGATTACTATCGGGAAACAGGTAACTACATACCGATCATTGCTGATGGTGGTTTAATCACTGGTGGTGACATTTGTAAGTGTATTGCTTGTGGCGCTGATGGCGTAATGATCGGTTCTCCCTTTGCTAGAGCCGCCGAAGCACCTGGACGAGGTTACCATTGGGGAATGGCAACTCCTAGCCCTGTACTGCCCCGTGGTACTCGTATTCGTGTTGCTACCACTGGCACCCTAGAGCAAATTCTGATTGGCCCCGCAGCACTTGATGATGGCACCCATAATCTTTTAGGAGCGTTAAAAACAAGTATGGGTACATTAGGAGCTAAAAACATCAAAGAAATGCAACAAGTTGAAGTTGTGATTGCTCCTTCCCTACTAACTGAAGGCAAAGTTTACCAAAAAGCTCAACAATTAGGTATGGGTAAATAAAGGTTTAGGGACTAAGGATTAGGGGCTGGGGAAAAGGAAGCAGAAGCAGCACAGAGGAAAAGTAAAATAACTTTGATCACCCAATTTTCTGTTTCCTCTTCCTGCTTACAAATGCCAAATATTAAATAAAAAAACTATGCCCTATGCCTAATATCCAATACTAATACCTAATCCATAGTAGATATTTACGGCAAATCCATCAGGAAATTTTTCCAGAGTCTTCAACAAGGACTGGAAAAATTACATATGTCGCCTACAATAGAGATAGCGGAGACGCATGTTTCCGTTCACTCCTCACACCACACTCCGCCCGGACTACTGTTCGGGCGGTTCCTTATGTAGGTAGAAATAAATTCTAAAGCTTCTTTGCAAATGTACATCCCTTAGCTTCCAAGCAACCGTTTTTGCTATGGTAGAATTTTCACGAAACGCAGAAATATAATTGGCAAGGTTTTTAGGCATGTCAGCAGCCGCACAAGTTACCGATTCTACCTTTAAGCAAGAAGTACTCGACAGTGATGTACCTGTTTTAGTTGATTTTTGGGCACCCTGGTGTGGCCCCTGCCGGATGGTAGCCCCTGTTGTAGAAGAAATTGCCGCTCAATACGACGGTCAACTCAAAGTTGTAAAAGTCAACACTGATGAGAATCCTAATGTTGCTAGTCAGTACGGCATCCGCAGCATCCCCACATTAATGATTTTTAAAGGTGGGCAAAAAGTTGATATGGTTGTCGGTGCTGTGCCTAAAACTACATTAGCTACCACATTGGAAAAGTATCTTTGAAACTTAATTGGCAGTCAGATCTTTCTGATTTTTCCATTTGCTCTTGCTTTTAGGTCAATTTTTGTAAAGTTTGAGAGGCGCGACATTTCGCGTCTCAATAAAACTTTTTACATGGTTCAAACTGTATAAATTACCGCAGCTAAATTTATTCTTTTATTGCTGTTGATAAATTCCTACCTCAGCGCGGCGGAAATCAACATTCTATACCCAATGGGAAGCCCCGAGAAGGGGTCTAAAAATCTTTGGACACTTCATCTAGGGCAAACCCCTGACTGCGGACTCCGTAATCAATGCAGGGCGACCCCTCTTAATAGCAGCTTCTCTATGCAGCGCTGTCTAACTGCTATGCGTCTACAAAAGCACCAAAAAGCTAATTGATTAGGCTTTTAAAGTTCTTAATTTCACGTATACGTAAAACATCTGTCTGTAGAGTAGCTGTACCAGCGCCTTGGTTGATAATTAGCCAAAGGTGCTTTTTGTTGCGATTAATGATAGGCGAGAAGGGAGATGGGGAATTAAGTAGGTCGGCGAAATTCAAGATAACTGGCTGAGGCTGTCACTCTTATAAAGTTCTGAGCGCCGGAAGCCGGCGCTCAACGCCAGTTCGTTCAAGTCGGGAGACCCCTTCGGGTTCGGCAGTCCACTCGGCGGCATAGCCGCACGTGTGGCTGCACTCACAGCCCACACGACTGGCTCGACTTTGCGCTTTGTCCTTAGTCATTTTTCATTGGTAAGGATTTCAAACCTATTTACGTTTCTTAACATATTTGGGTTGATTTCCACAGACTTACTTAGAAGAGAAAGAAATAATGGATTTTAATTTTTGACCCAGTATTTTTTCTAGTCAGCAATCATGGTAACAACCTGATTTCTTCACCTCTAGTCCCTAACCTTGAGTCTCTAGCTCTTAGGCCTTTTTGCCCAGTCGGTCTATAAACAAAAACTTTTCGCCATTGGCGTAACAGCTCAGTGATGCAGCTGATAAATAGCACACCAAAATTAGATAAAATATAAAGCCATTGTGGCAGCAGTTATCATGACTTCATCTGCGTCGTTTGATACATTAGAGTCTCTACAGGCGGATATCGCTGAATTAATTGATCGGTTACCGACGTTAAAAAATCAGCAACTCATCAAACAGGCACTGGCTACCATAGTGCGTCTGGCTGATAGTAACATTGAGCGCCTTGATTGGAAAATATTATCTGCTTCTCTAGCAGATATGGAACGGGGTTTTCAACTCTTTTATGACTACCGACACGTTCGTAAAGTAACAATTTTTGGTTCGGCTCGTTTAGCCCCAGAAACCCCAGAATATAAAATGGCATTGCAGTTTGCTTGTGCTGTGTCTAAGCTGGGATTTATGGTGATGACTGGCGGTGGTGGTGGTATCATGCAAGCCGGTCATGAAGGTGCTGGGCGCGAAAATTCTTTTGGCTTAAATATCCAATTACCTTTTGAGCAGCAGGCGAACCCTTTTATTGAAGGTGATCCTAAGCTGATTAATTTTAAATATTTTTTCACCCGTAAACTATTTCTGTTGAAAGAAAGTGATGCTGTTGCTTTGTTTCCTGGTGGCTTTGGCACCCAAGACGAAGCCTTTGAGTGCATGACATTAAGCCAAACAGGTAAATTTGGCCCAGTACCTTTAGTTTTAATCGATCGCCCTGGTGGTGATTACTGGCGGTCTTGGAGTGATTATATCGATCGCCAATTGGTGCAAAACGGTCTTGTTAGTCCAGAAGACCCCAGTCTTTATACAGTGACAGACAACCTGGATGTGGCTTGTAATGCTATTACCCGTTTTTACCAGGTTTATCACTCTAGTCGTTATGTCGGCGATCAGTTGGTGATTCGCCTGACAACAGATTTATCCAACACTGAAGTCGAAAAACTCAATGCTAGCTTCAGCGACATTTTAGTTAAAGGAAAGATTGAAAAAAGCCAAGCATTATCACAAGAAGGGCAAGATGAGACAGTTAATCTACCCCGTCTTGTTTTGTACTTCAATCAACGCGATTTAGGGCGCTTGTATCAAATGATTGCTGTTATCAATCAGATGGGTGTTCATACTGTAGAGGATACAGGGCATCCAGAAAGGAAATAGTACTAAGATATGAATTCAAAATTCCACATTTACTTGGAAATCTTCTCAGATAGGGTTGCTCAATATAGCAAATTCTAGAGTAGGCGTACAGCATCAATTAGATGTTTTTATATAGTGAAATCTCGTTGGTGCTGTACCTGTAAGGTATATTTTATTGCTAATCATCATTGATAGATTGAACACAAATTGAAATAATGTTTGCAACATCCCAATAAATAATCACGCCACAAACGTTGTTATACCCCTATCATCTGTTATATTCTTTTTTCAAATTGGTCTAAGTTGGGTTTTGTTCGTAAAACTCCACTTCATTGAAAACTGAGAAACCCTGGAAATATTAATACTTGCAGCCAGCTATTGTGCGTTTAAACAGCAAGGCTGAAAAATTTGCTTTTCATTAAATTCCAGCTACACAATTTTAGGTTACAGGCTCAAGCTTAAACTGAATTGTGCTATGAATATTGAGAATTTATCCAGGTGTTTACATTGCAATTTATTGGTATATACTGTGAGTCGCAGCCTGCAGCATATTGATAGTAAGTAACTTCTACAATGTGCTATTTAACGCTGCTTAAAAAGTTACATCTTATATATGTGATCTACCCTACTCACTAATGGGGAAAACACCAGTTATTATGACTCCATGCTGATGAGCTTAACAAAAACTTGTATATTAGCACAGTAAATAACTTCATACATCCTGATAGAGGACTAAAGAATGCTGGAATTATTGAGTTCAGGTTTAGTATCGCTGTGGCTGGAAATGGCAGGGTTGCAGATCAAGCCTTTAGATGCTTTAGATGCTTTAGCTTGGCAAAGTAGCCCTGGCTTAGTGCTAGCACCTGATCCCAATCCAGCTAGCGCTAATACAGTGCAAGACTATTTGAAGGGGCTGATTTCATCAAAACTCATTGCACAAAATCTGACAGCAAGCCAGGGAATTTGGATGCAGTCAGGGCCTATGTTGATGGCGAATCATCAAGGGACAACGCCTCTACCTGCTGCATCTTTAACTAAAATTGCTACCTCATTAGTTGCGTTTAAAACTTGGGGCCCAGATCATCAATTTGAGACAGCGATCAGTGCTACAGGGCCAGTAGTGAATGGCGTATTGCAAGGTGATTTAGTGATTACTGGCGGTGGTGATCCTATGATGGTTTGGGAAGAAGCGATCGCCATTGGTAATGCTCTCAACAAAATGGGTATTAAGCAGGTAAAAGGAAATTTGGTGATTACTGGCTCTTTTTCCATGAATTTCCAGCGTCACCCACTATTAGCAGGTCAGTTATTTAAGCAAGCGCTAAATTCTGCTACTTGGACTCGTCCAGCGATTTACACACACTCGATTATGCCCAAGGGCACACCAAAACCACAATTAGCGATCGCTGGGACTGTGAAAGTTGAACCACAAGCAAACCCACAACAAGCTGTGCTAATTCGTCATCTCTCTTTGCCTATGAGACAAATTATCAAAGAGATGAATGTTTTCAGTAATAACGATATAGCAGAAATGCTAGCTGAGTCAGTGGGAGGACATACTGTAGTTCAATCTACTGCAGCAAAGCTAGCTAGAGTTCCAGAGGGAGAAATTCAGTTAATTAATGGTTCAGGATTAGGCCAAGAAAATCGTATTTCTCCCCGTGCTGCTTGTGCGATGTTAATGGCAATGCAACAAGAAGCAGTGGCTCGTAATCTGACTTTAGCGGATCTGTTTCCCATGTCTGGGTTCGATCACCGAGGTACACTGCACGCCAGACACATGCCGGCGGGTACAGTGATGAAAACCGGAACTTTGCGAGATGTGAGTGCTTTAGCTGGTGTGATGCCAACACGCGATCGCGGTTTAGTCTGGTTTGCCATTATCAACCGTGGTAACAACGTCTCCGGTTTCCGTGCTGGACAAGACCAACTATTACAACGTTTGGTACAAAAGTTGCAATTAGCACCACAAATCCCCGCAGCTTTAACTCCTCATTCCACTATCAACACCTTACCGGAACTAGGTGCCAGTAGCCGTAATCAAATACTATTCAAAAGTTAGTTATTTGTCTTTTATCCTTTGTCATTTGTCCTTTGTGTAATGACTAATGACCAATGACCAATGACTAATAACTATTGCCCCTTCACTTTTTCTTGAGGAATAATTTCTGTAACTACCCTACCGCCAGTATTGCCGCCTTTAACAACGATGTTTTCGGTTTGCAGATTACCTACCGCTGTTTCCCCGGCAAAATTTAATGGTGGATCAACTTGTCGATAAACTACATTCCCCTGCGCTTCTACTAATTTTTTGTCTAGATACCAAGTTAATGTTCGTGACTTTAAAGACTGGCGACGCTGACCAATAGCGTTGACATTGCCTGTTAAATAAACTGTTTTTTGTGGTATCTTCATTTCCCCTTGGTTTGCAGTTACTGTCACATTTTCCGCTTTATGGAAGACACGCAGGGGTGAAGTAGTGGTGACAGTTTCGGTATTCATGTTCCAGTTCATAGAGTTACTAGCTATTTGCATTGGTGGGTCTAGTAATTCTAGCTGGGCATTTTTTGTCACCGTGGCAATTTTGGTTTTCAAATTAATTTCCGTAGCATTTCCTCGCCCACGGTCAGTAATTTGATTATTTTTGTAGCGGTCAATTTGTACAGGGCGATCGCCAATTAATTTTTCTTCTTTGATTTGCCAAATTAAATGCTCTGTTCGCATTTTTAATTGCGGATCGGCGGAGTTGGCGACTACCCCACCAGAAAATTCCATCCGCTGTTCGCGAGTTTTAACTTTGGCTTCCTGTGCTACTGCTTGTAGTTTTGGATGAGTCCCATTAATTTGGTTACGAACAATTAATAAATCTTCCTGGGGCCGCCATTCTAATTCATTACCTCTTAATACTATGCCGTTACGAGGGTCTGTAGCCACTATTTTTCCTTTGAGAAATAGCTGCTTCCCATCCTGCTCAATATCTGCTCTTTCTGCTTTAATTTGATATACTACTTTGCCATCTTGATACAGTTCACCATAGGGACTTTCTGCTTGACCAATTTGTTTTTCTTTGGTGTATTTTGCTTGTTTAGCATTAACTTTCCAAATTGGTCTTCCTACTTCATCAAACTGTTCAAAATCTACATTAAAAAATGTCAAGTTGCTATCTATATTTTGTCCTGATGTATTTGAATTATTGGCTTGATTTTTAGCAGATTTACCGCTACAAGCAAATAAACCAACTACTAAAAATAACGTTAAATATAGTCGAAACCAATTAACTTTAATGGGTGCTGCATTCAGAGATGGCAATAAAAAGAATTGGGGGGAATATGTTTTATTTCCCCCCTGATTTCCTAAACCGCTGCTCCCTTGATGCTTATCTGCTTCCTGCTTCATTAATCTTGAATTTCTAAATGTCCGTCAGTCTCTCTTGGATCTTCCAAAAAGCCCATACTTGATAAAGGTCGATAGGGGTAGCTTTGGCGAGGGGTTTTTTGGATATCTTCTTTGATGGCTTCTAAATCAATATAGCGATCGCTAACATTAATTAAGCTGTCACTAGTCATAGAACGCAAACTGACAACTTCTACCCTGACACCTCGATAACTGACTGAGTTGACTGCGTAGGCTAAATCGCCGTCGCCACTGACTAAGACTGCTGTATCATAAGAATCAACTAAAGCCATCATATCTACTGCAATTTCTACATCCAGATTGGCTTTTTTTGAGCCATCAGGTAGCTGTACTAAATCTTTAGCAATCACTCTATAACCATTGCGGCGCATCCATAAAAGAAACCCTTGTTGTTTCTCATTGGTGCGATCTACTCCTGTGTAGAAAAAAGCCCGCAGCAGTCGCGAACCGCCAGTTAATCGACACAGTAACTTAGTGTAATCAATTTCAATTCCTAGTTGTAGTGCTGCATAAAATAGATTTGAGCCATCAATAAATATAGCTACACGACCTCTATTCTCTAAAACTTGTTCCGGTGTAAATATTGAGTCATTTTCTAAATTATTCAACATTGATGTCATACCTCAGTTTTTATTCTTGTTATTTTTGATACTAAAAAAATAGTTTTCACAGGCAAGTTAGAACGCTTTATGATAATGTTCCGGGACTAAATATTAAGTAGCCCCGATATTTTTTGACAAAATTAGAGATTGAACAAAATCAAAAATTCAAAGTACTAATTGTTTTTGGGAATTTCTATCCGCTTAAATATTGGTTGGGGTGTACCCAACTGTTGTTTATCGGATAGTATGCCCCAGGTTGCATGAACGCTAAAAGGAGCAGCATTGGCAACTTCTGGCTGATCGTTAAAGTTAATTCCAAAGCCCAATTGCTGATAAATATCGCTACTGATATTCGGAATCACTGGGGATAGCAGATAAGCTGCTAGTCTAACTGATTCTAGAACTGCATACAGCACTTTTGCCAATTCTTGCTGTTGTCCTTGCTTATATAATGTCCAAGGGGCTTGTTCATCAATAAACTTATTGCAAGCTTGCGCTAGCAAAAGAACTTCTTCGCAAGCTTGATTGAAAGCTAGCATTTCGTAAGCATTTTTCACCTTTTCCCCTAAACTTAGCCCAATCACTTTTAAAGGATTGTCAGCCGGAATCGCTTCATGGGCAATTGATGGCACATTACCGCCGCAGTACTTTTTCACCATGTTCAAGGTGCGATTGAGCAAATTGCCTAAATCATTTGCCAAATCTGCATTTAGAACATTAATGAATCTAACTTCATTAAAATCGCCATCTTTACCAAATTCGATTTCCTTAAGGAAGTAATAACGAACAGCGTCACTACCATAGCGCTCGACTAGTTCTATGGGATCGAGGGTATTACCCAGACTTTTACCCATCTTCTGACCATCTTTGGTTAAAAAGCCATGCCCAAATACTTGCTGTGGTAATGGTAAGCCTGCTGACATTAACATTGCTGGCCAGTACACTGCATGGAAGCGGAGAATATCCTTACCAATTAGGTGCAAATTCATCGGCCACCATTTGGCTAGGGCGTTGGCTAAAGTTGGTTCTGCATCTGGATCTAATAATGCTGTGACATAACCCAGCAATGCATCAAACCAAACATAAAGAGTATGCTTAGGATCTACGGGTACAGGAAAACCCCAATCGAGATTCACCCGTGAAATCGAAAAGTCTTGCAACCCTTGGTTGACAAAGTTTAGGACTTCGTTACGACGACTCGCTGGCTGAATAAAATCTGGTTGAGATGCGTACAGTTCTTGGAGTTGAGTTTGATATTTAGATAAGCGGAAGAAGTAGTTTTGTTCGTCGCGCCACTCAACTTCTTTGTTAGTATGAATTGGGCAACGATTTCCTTCTAGAAGTTCTCTTTCTTCTTTAAATTCTTCGCAAGATACACAATACCAACCTTTTTGTTGCCCCTGGTAGATATCGCCTGCTTGCCATACTCGGTCAAAAAATTCCTTGACAATTGCTTCATGGCGAGTATCAGTAGTGCGAATAAAGCGATCATATTTAATGTTTAGTAACTGCCACAGAGAAAAGAAGCTTTGAGATATTTCATCACAAAATTCTTGCGGTGCTTTGCCTAAATTTGCTGCGGAACGCTGAATTTTTTGCCCGTGTTCATCTGTACCTGTAATCAGCAGTACTTGATTCCCCAAAAGTCTTTTAAACCTGGCAATCACATCTGCTGCCATTGTTGTATAAGCACTACCTACATGGGGAACATCGTTTACATAATATAGGGGAGTGGTGAGTGCGAATGTATTTTCTGTTTTATTTATTAGATTCATGCAAAATAAAAAGCAACTTATTAAAACGTTTTATCCTTAACTTTTGTCAGCAAAACCACGTAATTATATAACATTACTCCTATTTTTTCAAATCCCACCTTAATATTAGCAAATCTGGTGAGACCACAGTTAATTTTATGCTTGACATAAAGTCAGCTAATTTATCCTAATTGATTTTAACTAGCTGCTAACAATAGTTAGTAATGCTTTTTATCGCACTTATTGTGGCTAAAAACACAAAAAACTAGACTCAGAAAATATCGTTGTTTTTGATAATTAGACATTTCTACCTTAAGACGGTCGTGATAGGAGTAAAGAAATGTAAATCTTAAGTCAAGATCAGCTGCGATATTTTCTGAAAAATATATTGTTTTTTATGAGTCTAAATAGCCCTCTAGACATTTCTCGTTGGTCATTAGCGGCACTATCAACGCAAATGTTTCGCTATTATGAGAATCGGATTCCTCATGACGCTAGTGTGTTGGTTGTCAGCAATCACCGCAGTTTTATGGACGCTTTAGTATTAATGGCAGCGCTATCGCGTCCTATACGCTTTGCTTGCCATCACTACATGGGACAAGTGCCAATTATGCGGGAATTGGTAACAAGCCAATTGGGTTGCTTTCCTCTGGAAGATATCAAACATCGGCAACAGAGCTTTTTTGCTCAATCCCAGCTACTATTGCAATCCCAGCAAATGGTAGGGGTGTTTCCCGAAGGCACTGCACCAATGGTAAAATCTACCCAACCAAATCAATTAGGTGAATTTCAGCGTGGATTTGCTCATTTGGCATTACGAGCATCTGTAAGAGACTTGGCAATTCTGCCCATTGCGATCGCCTCTCTAGAAGAAGTAAATACCGCTGGTGTACCTTTGCGGTTGTTGAGTTTGTTTGACCCTTCAGAAGCCTTATTTAATCAACCAGGTTGGCATCCTTTGGTCATCTATCGTCGGGTTGCTGTGTTAATTGGTAATCCTTATTGGATCAAGTCCCAACATCAAAAACAATATCAAGGAAAACAAGCCAAAACTGTTGTCAATGAACTGACAGAACACTGTCATTGTGAAATTGCCAACCTGCTAAGACAAGGCTGTTATTAAAATATCTCACTGTGTGGATGGATCAACTAACCATCCACTAAATAATAACGATTGCCTCTATAGATTTCAGAGCAATTTATCGGTTAGAGTCAAATCTGTTTATTGATACCACTACCTTAAATTATCTGTCAAGGAGTTCTAAATTTGTGAATTTCTTAATCTTAGGTCGGCAGAATAAATCGATTAATTGCAAACTTGAAGTTTATCTTGATTTTTGTGCATAAAGCTACGATTTTTAGATAATTTTGAATGTGAGATTACCAATTAAACCTGGCGATCGCTCAAACTTAAAACATATTGAGCTTTTACAAGGTAAATTTTAGAAAACCAACAAAATTAATTAGAATTTGACAATGCTGGAAGTTGAGTTAAAGCCGTGTTTCCTGACTACTAAGCGCATACAGCCCCAGTATCCCCTGTTTGTATACTTACCAGGGATGGATGGAACAGGTCAACTATTGCGATCGCAAACTGCTGGATTAGGAGTTGGTTTTGATGTTCGCTGCTTGGCGATCCCTAGACAAGACCTCACCACCTGGGAAATACTGACGAAGAATGTCTTAGATTTAATCCACGCCGAATTAGAAAAAAGCTCCCAGCGGCCAGTTTATCTATGTGGAGAGTCCTTTGGGGGTTGTTTAGCAATGAAAGTAGCTATCCAAGCGCCAAATCTGTTTAAGCGGATTATCCTGATTAACCCAGCTTCTAGCTTTCATTTACGTCCTTGGTTAACTTGGGCATCACAATTAACTTACTTAGTGCATCCTTACCTTTATGAAGTTGGCGCACTAGCATTATTACCATTTTTAGCATCTTTACAAAGGATGAGTAGGAGCGATCGCCAAGAACTGCTCAGAAGTATGCGTTCTGTACCACCGGAAACAATAATGTGGCGATTGTCTTTATTGCGAGAGTTTGATGTTAAAGAAGAACAGTTAGGTTGTCTCACACAACCAGCATTACTCATAGGCGGTGGACAGGATCGGCTTTTACCTTCTGTAGAAGAAGTAAAAAGATTAAATACTATCTTAGTTAACAGTAAGACGGTGATTTTACCTCATAGTGGGCACGCCTGTTTATTAGAGAGCGATACTAATCTCTATGAAATTATGAAAGATAATAATTTCTTAGAAAATAGCTCTGAGGTAATTGAGTCATTTGAACTTAAA
The DNA here is from genome assembly GCF_014696615.1 of Nostoc linckia FACHB-104. Taxonomy (GTDB): domain Bacteria; phylum Cyanobacteriota; class Cyanobacteriia; order Cyanobacteriales; family Nostocaceae; genus Aulosira; species Aulosira linckia_A. The sequence goes on from NZ_JACJQJ010000006.1 coordinate 50,794, forward strand.
GATGCGGTTAGGTTAGACGTAAAAAGGCACTAATAAATGCATTAGGGACTTCCAAATAAAAAAATAATCAATTGCTTTGGCAAGCAGAGGAGGTAACCTAGTGTCGTCTTCACTATTCAACTTACATAATTTGATTTTTGAAGTTTCTTCAATAAAGTTGCATCTCCTACTTATACCAATTTGAAAAAAGAATGTGAGAGATGGGTAGGGGCATAGCACTTCTTTGCTCTCTAAATATTTTATCTGTCGCAAACATTATTTAAATTGGTATGAGAAAATTAAATTTACTTAGTTAAAATCATAAAATTTATATTTTTTATTCAAAGACAAATACATGAATAACGCAGAATAATTGTTGCAATTACACATAAAACCGCATCCAGGCAAAAATTTGTCTATTCAAATACCTATAGACACTTTAGCTTCCTGGGAAGAAGTAGCGAACAGACGTGATATGTCTGTTGAAGCATTGCTAAAATTTTATATTAGGCAAGACTTATCTGGATTATTTTCTGATTGAGCCTGGAAATCAAAAGCAGATTTTTATCTATCGGCTTATCCTTGAGGAAAGAGGTAAAACTATACACACCTTTGTTACAACAAAGAATAGCAAGGCTGTACATTGAGGATGTCAGGCAATGGCAGATAAAATTTCTCAAGAAATAGCAAATAAAAAAATCAATAATTTAGCCGATAATACAACAAAAGATAAAAAATCATTTTTGACATCTGTTGGCGAAACATTCAACTGGCTAGCGGGAACAGCAGTTGCAGTAGGAGAAACAGTTGCTCAACAAACACATAAGTTAATTGAACAATCAACTCAAACAAGCGGCAAAGTAGTAGATAACCTCAGCCAAAATTGGTTAATTCGCAGATTATCTGGGGTATTAAATCTCAATTGGTTAATTGGTGCTAGTGAAAATGTTGATTTAGCAAAAGCAGAAGCAGCAGTTAATAAACTAAAACAACAATATCCCCAAGAGTCCCCTAGCCAAATTTCCCACAGAATTATGGTGGAAAAAGCTACAAAAGCTGGGGGAATTGGTTTAGCAACAAGTATTTTGCCAGGAGTAGCGGCGGCTTTATTAGCAATTGATTTAGCAGCGACAACGCAGTTGCAATCAGAAATGCTCTATCAAATAGCATCCGCCTACGGGTTAAATTTAAAAGACCCAGCGCGCAAGGGTGAGGTTTTGGCAATTTTTGGTTTAGCTTTGGGTGGTAGTCGGCTGTTAAAAGCTGCGGGTTTAGGCTTACTGCGAAATGTACCGTTTGCTGGTGCTGCGATCGCAGCTAGTTCCAATGCGACAATGATTTATTCTTTAGGCTATGCTGCTTGTCGATTTTACGAAGCCAAGCTAGATGAATCTACTTCGCTGACTGACAAAGAGACATTGGCAACATTAAAGCAGCAAAGTGAAAAATACTTAGAAACAGCGATCGCTCAAGAAGCTGTCATGGATCAAATTTTAGTTCACATGATCCTCGCCAGCCATCCAGAAAAGACTTGGTCAGAAATTCTCCCAGAGTTAAAAGCTATAAATCTCAGCGAACATTCATTGAATGCGATCGCTCAAAATATTCAATCACCCCAGCCTTTAGATAATTTGCTGAATCAACTCAACCGTGATTTTGCTATTCCCTTGCTGGCGCAATGTCAAAAAATTGCCCAACTGAACGGTGAAACTACAGAAGTGGAGCAAAATATCATTGACGCGATCGCTCATAAGTTTAATCTTTAAGGGAATGGGTAATTGGTAATTGGTAATAGGTAAATGGCAGAGAATCATCATACCAATGCCCTATGCCCTATCCCCCATGCCCTTTTCCTAATGCATGAACAGAGAATTTTAAGCAATACTGGTACAAGAACTTTTACACAAAATACAAAAATGGTAATTCGACCGAGCGATACGCCGCTTTTAGAGTGGACAGGAGATACGTTAGCAATTGGATTATTTGAAGATGCAGTAGAGCTAACTGGCGAATTAGCGACTTTAGATAGCAAATTTGCCGGAATTTTAAAAGAATTAATTTCTGAAGAAGAATTTAAGGGTAAAGCCAATAGCACGGTCTTCACTCGGATAGCAGCTAGTACCCCAGTCAAGAAAGTCATTCTCGTAGGTTTGGGGAAACCAGATGCGCTGACCACCGAATCCTTGCGTCGCGCTGCTGCGGCTGTAGGCAGAGTAGCAAAAAAGCAAAAAGTAAAAACTTTAGGTTTTAGTTTTCCATTATGGAACAACGAGCCAGCAGCAACTGCCCAAGCGATCGCCGAAGGTGTGCAATTAGCGCTTTACCAAGATACCCGTTTTAAGTCAGATCCAGAAGAAAAACGCTCACAAGTAGAAACCATAGATTTACTAGGGTTTGGCGATCAAGAAGCAGCTATTAACCTAGCAAATCAAATCGTTTCTGGGGTAATTTTAGCCAGAGAATTAGTAGCTGCCCCAGCAAACGCTGTTACACCCATTACAATGGCGGAAACTGCCCAAGCGATTGCTAAAGATCATGGGTTGCAAATCCAAATCTTAGAACGGGAAGAATGCGAAAAGTTGGGTATGGGTGCTTTTTTAGGAGTCGCCCAAGCATCTGATTTACCTCCTAAATTTATTCACCTCACCTACAAGCCAGAAGGCACACCCACACGCAAACTAGCAATTATTGGTAAAGGCTTAACCTTCGACTCCGGCGGACTCAATATTAAAGGCGCTGGTAGCGGTATTGAAACTATGAAAATTGATATGGGTGGTGCAGCAGCAACTTTAGGCGCAGCCAAAGCAATTGCCCAAATTAAACCAAGTGCCGAGGTTCACTTTATTTCCGCCGTCACCGAAAACATGATTAGCGGTCATGCGATGCACCCCGGTGACATCCTCACCGCCTCCAATGGCAAAACTATTGAAGTTAATAACACCGACGCTGAAGGACGTTTAACTTTAGCAGATGCCTTGGTCTATACCGATAAATTAGGATTAGATGCGATCGTTGATTTAGCCACCCTCACTGGTGCTAACGTCATCGCTTTGGGTGAAGATATTGCAGGTTTGTACACTCCCGATGATGCAGTAGCTGCCCAACTAGAAAAAGCTGCAAAAAGCAGCGGTGAAAAAATTTGGCGGATGCCAATGGAAGAAAAATATTTTGAAGGGCTAAAATCTGGCATCGCCGACATGAAAAACACTGGCCCTCGTCCCGGTGGTTCCATTACAGCGGCCCTGTTCCTCAAGCAATTTGTCAAAGATACCCCCTGGGCACACTTAGATATTGCAGGCCCAGTCTGGTCAGATAAAGAAAACGGCTACAACGGCCCTGGTGCTACAGGTTACGGTGTCAGAACTCTGGTTGACTGGGTACTAAGTCCGGTGGAATAGGGATCGGGGACTGGGGATTGGGTAATGGGTAATGGGTAATGGGTAATGGAGATGTTTTGTTTTTCACTCATCCGAATTTATTCTACTTATCTCCTTTTGCCCAGTCCCCAGTACCCAGTCCCCAGTACCTAGTCCCAAGTAAATTCATACGGCTAGCTAAAAGTTCCGATTTTTGGGCGAAGCCATCTGGTAAAATTTGTAAGGTTTCTAAAAGCTTTGAGCAATGGGATCGACTGGCGTAAGGATCGCAATTGATGCAATGGGAGGGGATCATGCACCCGCTGAAATCGTGGCTGGCGCTGTGCGGGCACGAGAAGAGTTGGGTGTAACAGTATTGTTGGTGGGTGATCCCCAACAAATTGAAGCTGCCCTGCCGCCAAAAACAAGCCTGGCGCAGGTAGAGATCGTTCCTGCTGAGGAAGCGATCGCAATGGATGAGGAGCCGCTAAACGCCGTAAGACGTAAGCGTAAGGCTTCGATCAATGTGGCGATGGATTTGGTGAAGCAGCAACAAGCTGATGCTGTATTTTCCGCAGGACACTCTGGGGCAGCTATGGCCTCCGCTTTGCTCCGCCTAGGACGCTTGCCGGGAATTGACCGCCCAGCAATTGGGACAGTTTTTCCTACAATCAAAGCTGGCAAGCCAGTACTCATACTTGATGTTGGTGCCAATGTAGATTGTCGCCCGAAATTTTTAGAGCAGTTTGCTGTGATGGGGTCTGCCTACAGTCAATATGTGCTGGGTACACCGGAACCAAAAGTAGGTCTGTTGAATATTGGCGAGGAAGACACTAAAGGTAATGAAGTGGCTCTGCGCGCCCACCAACTCCTAAAAGAAAATACTCAAATTTCTTTTATTGGCAACGCTGAAGGGCGTGATGTACTTTCTGGTGACTTTGATGTCATTGTCTGTGATGGCTTTGTCGGCAATGTGTTGTTAAAATTTGCCGAAGCCGTAGGCGGAGTGATTTTACAAATCTTGCGGGAAGAATTACCCCAAGGCTTGCATGGTCAAATCGGTACAGCACTTTTAAAACCAAACCTGAAGCGAATTAAGCAGCGGATGGATCACGCAGAACATGGCGGTGCTTTGCTTTTAGGTGTGGATGGAGTTTGTTTGATTGGTCATGGTAGCTCACAAGCGCCTTCAGTTTTTAATGCAATTCGTATGGCCAAAGAAGCTGTAGATAACCAGGTGCTACAACGCCTGCGTACCCAATATCAAGCCCTAGAGCGTGAAAGTGGTTAGCAATCAGCCAGAAGGTAGAAACACATAGCATAAGAGGAGTAATTAGTCAAAATTAAATGGCTAATTACTCACGATTACTAATGACTAAACGCTGATAGGTGATAGTGTGGGAGACTTAGGAGTGCATAACATAGGCATAGCAATTACTGGCAGTGGCTCGGCAGTACCAGAAACTTCCTTAGACAATGAAGCGCTAACTCAACTGGTGGAGACTTCAGACGAGTGGATCGCCACCAGAACAGGAATTCGTCAAAGGCGGTTGGCAAATCCAACAGAATCTTTGAGTTTACTCGCTGCTCAGGCTAGTCGTCAAGCGATCGCATCTGCTGGAATTACAGCCGCAGATTTGGATTTAATTATTTTGGCAACCTCTACCCCTGATGATATGTTTGGCAGCGCTTGTCAAATTCAGGCGGAAATTGGAGCGACTAGGGCTGTAGCATTTGACTTAACTGCTGCCTGTTCTGGCTTTATATTTGGCATGGTCACCGCAGCCCAATACATTAGAAGCGGTGTATATCAGAATGTACTGTTGATCGGGGCAGACATCCTCTCTCGTTGGGTAGATTGGCAAGACCGCAGCACCTGTGTATTGTTTGGTGATGGAGCTGGAGCAGTAGTCATGCAGGCCAATGAGAGCGATCGCTTACTGGGATTTACCCTGAAAAGTGACGGTAGCCAAAACCACTTCCTTAACCTTGCCTATCAAGCCTCTAGTCAAGAGCTGATTCCTAACGTTAATATCTCCCAAGGTAAATATCACCCAATTACCATGAACGGCAAAGAAGTCTACCGCTTTGCTGTGCAAAAGGTGCCAGAAGTTATAGACAAAACTTTATTTCAGGCGAATCTCAATGTCGATCAAATAGATTGGCTACTCTTACACCAAGCCAACCAGCGCATTCTAGATGCTGTAGCCCAACGCCTCAATATTCCCAAAGAAAAAGTTATTAGTAATCTCGCCAACTATGGCAATACCTCTGCCGCCTCTATTCCGATTGCATTAGACGAAGCTGTGCGGCAAGGCAAAATTAAACCCAATGACATTATTGCTGCATCTGGCTTTGGTGCCGGACTCACATGGGGTGCAGCAATTTTCCAATGGGGAAGATAAATCTTTTGATCAAGAGTCCAAAGTCAAAAAGTCTAAAGTCCAAAGAATACATCTTTAAGTTTTGACACTTGACCCTTGACCCTTGACTCTACAACGTTGTCTACTGAGCTGACTATTGAGCAATGACTAAAACTGCATGGGTTTTTCCCGGACAAGGTTCCCAAGTAACCGGTATGGGAATGGACTTATTAGAGATACCTTCAGCGAAGGAGAAATTTGCCCAAGCTGAGGCCATCTTAGGTTGGTCTGTTATTGACATTTGCCAAAGTGATGGCGACCAGTTATTACGTACACTCTACACTCAACCCTGTCTTTATGTAGTAGAAACCATTCTCGCCGATTTGCTTCGGGAACGAGGACATCAGCCAGATTTAGTTGCTGGACACAGTTTAGGAGAATACTCTGCCCTTTACGTTGCTGGTGTTTTTGATTGGTCTGTTGGCTTACACTTAGTCAAGCGTCGTGCTGAACTCATGGAAGCTGTTTCTGGTGGGATGATGGCGGCACTGATGAACTTTGACCGCGAACAGTTGGATGCGGTAATTGCCGAAATGCCCGACGTAGTGCTGGCGAATGATAACAGTCCGGCTCAAGTCGTAATTTCTGGTACTCCAGATGCTGTAGTTGAGGTGATGTCCCAAGTAAAAAGCAAGCGTGCTATTCCTTTAAAAGTTTCGGGCGCATTCCACTCACCTTTAATTGCATCTGCGGCTACAGAATTCCAAGAAATTCTTGATGGTGTGGAATTTCAAGCAGCGAATGTACCCGTAGTATCTAATGTAGAACCCATACCAACTGTTGATGCCGAGACTCTCAAACAACGTCTGATTCAACAAATGACAGGTTCTGTCAGATGGCGAGAAATTTCCCTACTGCTGCCAACCCAAGGTATTGAGGAAGTCATAGAAATTGGCCCGGGTAATGTGTTAACTGGTTTAATTAAACGCACCACTCCTGGTTTAAGCTTAAAAAACATCCGGAATGCTGCTGAGTTACCGGGTTAGGGGATTGGAGATTGGGAATTGGGGACTGGGGACTGGGTAAGAAATAATTGATCAATTTTGACTTTTGAGTACAGACGTGATTAATCGTGTCTCTCTAACTTTTGACCCTTTTCCCTTTCCCCTTCCCCTTTTCCCCTGTAACCACCACCTAATTTTCTGATTATGAGCAAAAGCCGTGAACCTTTAGCTAGTCTGGCACTTTATCACGCTTTTAAGTGGTCTATTGTCAGTCCCATGCTTCATGCTTACTTCCGGGTCAAGATTCATGGGGCAGAAAATGTACCCCAATCTGGGCCGTTAGTGGTCATAAGTAATCATGCTAGTTACTTTGACCCGCCAATAGTTTCTAATTGTGTCCTGCGTCCAGTAGCTTACATGGCAAAGGAAGAATTATTTAAAGTCCCGGTTTTGGCGCAAGCAATTAAATTGTATGGTGCTTACCCAGTTAGTCGGGGTGCGGCCGATCGCACTGCTATTCGTTCTGCTTTAGAGTGTATTGAAAATGGTTGGGCTGTGGGTGTGTTCTTGCAGGGTACTCGCACAAGTGATGGTCGAATTACAGACCCCAAACGAGGCGCAGCACTGTTAGCAGCAAAGGCAAAAGCACCCATATTACCAGTCAGTTTATGGGGTACTGAGCAGATTTTACAAAAAGGCTCGTCTATACCCCGTCAAGTTCCAATTACCGTCAGAATTGGGCAGGTGATTGATACTCCTAGTTCCTCTAATAAGGAGGAATTGCAAGCTTTGACCCAAAAATGTGCAGATGTGATTAACCAAATGCATGATTTAGGACGATGAGCCAGAAAAAGCAGAAAATCTACTTCAGGGAGGGTGCGATCGCTTCCGTGTTTCTATAGAGTTAATTTCAATATTGTGGTGACAATTCGTGCGCTACAGTTGAAAACTCAACTTTCAAATTAATATGAACGGCTTTGAAGCCAAGAATTTTTGGCAGCGATTAAATAATCTGGCTTTAGTCCGCTTTTTACTTTTAGTTGCTGCTGGTTGGGCAATTGTCCAACTTTTAGCCTACTTTCAAGGGGTAATTGTAATTTTTACCTTCGCTGCCATTTTAGCTTTCTTACTCAGCTATCCTGTCAAATGGTTACGGCGTTTTTTACCCCACAGTTTTGCTGTTGTTTTAGTGTTCCTACTCAGCATTGTGGTGCTGGGAGGAATTGCGATTACCTTGGGTTTAGCTGTTTTATCCCAAGGACAACAGTTAATAGATAGTATAACTAGTTTTTTAAACTCTTTAGCGCCTTTAATTGAGCAGTTAGAAACTTTTTTACAGAAAAGAAATTTACAAATAGATTTAAATTTTATTGAAGACCAGTTACGCAATCAAGCAATTAATAGTCTGGTAAATAGTTTAACTATTTTGCAACAATTTCTTACTAATTTTGTAACTTTTATATTAATTGCTGTTGTTGCCTTTTTCATGCTACTGGATGGTGAGAAAATTTGGCAATTAATTCTCAAAATAGTTCCTAGTCAACGACGCAATCGATTTAATAGAATAATCAAGAAAAGTTTTCTAGGATTTTTTCGAGGTCAATTGTTATTAACTCTGTTTTTAACAACTGCCACATTTATTGTATTCGTAGTTTTAAATGTTCCCTTTGCCTTAATTTTATCCGTAATAGTTGGCTTACTTGATATAATTCCTGGAATTGGAGCAACATTGGGGGTTAGTACAATTACTGTAATTGTCTTATCCCAAAATGTTTGGCTAGCATTAAAAGTATTTATAGCTTGCATTGTACTACAGCAAATTCAAGATAATTTAATTGCGCCGCGGATTATGCAAGGGGCGTTGAATCTAAATCCTATCGTCGTATTTTTTGCTTTGCTAGTAGGTGCAAGAGTAGCAGGTTTGCTTGGCATTTTCATCTCTATTCCTATAGCTGGGGTAATTGTATCTTTGTTTGAAATAGAAGAGATGCAATCAGAATCTTAGCAAACAATTAGAGTACAACAATGATGTAAGAAATAAATAATTAACCGTCGATAGCAGAGAATGTATGCAGATAAATTTGTAGTTACTTTGATGATGAAAAGGTATAACTAGAAATTTCATATTCATGTAAAATCATAATTAGACTCATAAAAAAATTGAGGAATTATGCCGGATATTAAAGCGGAATTAGCAGAAAATCTAGATGAATCAGAGTGGGAATGGCTAATTCCTCATGTTAAAAGAGATGCCGTAATTGTGGTAGCATCAGGCTTAGATTTATTAGATGTGGGAGTAGCGATCGCCAGTGATAATATTCCCCAAGTTCAAATATGGATTGATGAGCAATTGATTACCAAGCCAAATACAGAACAGTTGGGAGAATGGAATGCCAATCCTCAAAAGCGTTTTCAAACACTCATTGTTCAGCCTTATGTCATAATCCAAGAAATAGTAAATACCTAAAAAATAGACAATAAAGTAATATCAATTGTAGGGTGTGTTACGCCGCAGGCTAACGCACCTTGTGTTTTTAATACTATTTTAGATTTTAGATTGGGAATTGCTGTTTGTTTGAGATTTGGGTGATGGGTATAACTTTTTTGATAAATTATTTCTAATTAAACTAAAGCTTTTAATAAAGCCTGAAGTTTCAGTTGCACCTCTGCAAACTCTTTTTCAGGATCGGAACCTGCAACAATACCGGCACCTGCGTACAGTCTAGCGCGATCGCCATCAATGAGTGCAGAACGGATTCCCACAACAAACTCGCAGTTACCCTCTGAGTCTACCCAACCCAGAGGTGCAGCATATAAACCCCTCTCAAAGTTTTCGTAGCGGCGAATTTCTGCACAGGCAATATCTCTTGCTGCACCGGCAACAGCTGGTGTAGGATGCAGTTGAGCAACAATTTTTAAGGGATGGACATTAGCCGGAACTAAAGCGCTAATTGGTGTCCATAAATGCTGAATATTCGATAATTGTCGCAGGCGTGGTGGTAATACCTGGGGTAATAAACCAATTTGAGATAAGCGTTGAGTAATAAAATCAATGACTAGGGAATGTTCGTGCTTTTCTTTTTCGTTATTAATTAATAGATTGGCGTTAGCTGCATCTTCGGTGGGTGTTTTACCTCGCGGTGCAGAACCCGCTAACGCATCTGTAATCAAATTTTGCTCGTGAATACAGATTAAGCGTTCTGGACTCGCACCAATAAAGTTTTGTCCTTTACCATTACTGGTAGAAAATATATAGCAATTAGGATGTATTTGTCGGAGATTATTTAAGGATTTAAATAAATTAAAGTTATTACTAGATTTAACATCTAAAGCATCTGCTAACACAATTTTAGTTAAATGATGATTACGAATTTTTTCTAAAGCTGATGTTACAGAACTTTTAAAATGATTGGCATCACTAACTGATTTTTTGCTGAAATTGGCGGTAAAAACTTCTCGATTGGGTGAGTAATATTTTAAAGAATTAATTGTATCAATTTTATTGCACAGAGTTTGTAAGATTCTATTAATATTTTCGCTAGCAGTAATAACCGAATTCATCACTAAAATGCAACGCTGATTTTTGACGGCTATTTGCCAACGTGGGAGAAAAATTGTTGCAGAAGAAAATGGATAATCTACTTGGGAATTTTGCGGAAAAAAGCTAAAGTAACAGAAAAAGTGTGGGCCGGAAAAGGGTAGATTGTTGTTACCAAATTTAATTGTATTTTTGAGAGATTTTTTGATAAAATCCTCTGCTTTACTAAATCGATCAGTTCCATCAATACTTAATGTCGCTACCGAATCAATAGCTGCGATCGCTTCTCCTTTACCCTTATTCTCAAAATAAAAATTTATCTCATTTACTTGTGCCAGTTCATCTAATACAACTAAGGGATCTACTAGATCAATTTCTAGCGAAATACTCACAATTTGCCTGCAATTATTGTTGAGGCAATTTTCTTGAACTGCTGTGAGAAATTGGTAGAGGTCTTTGTACTCTACGAAGAAGCTGTTGCGACATGGTGAAACTGTCATGGATCTAGTAATAGTAAATTTTTTTTAAGTTAACTTCCTAAAGTGCAATTAAACATGGTCGTATTCTTACAGGTAACATATTCAGTCGCCATTTAACCAGAGTATGGTTTGCCTTGTTTTTGGTGTTACAAGACCACGACAAGCCATGCTCAGTTTTATGCTGCAATATGGAGAAGTTTTGGCAGCACAAAGTTAAGGATCTACAGAAAAAACAGCAGTTTTTTTGTAAATTCACAACCTTTAGTGTCTCTTAAACCCATAAAATTTAATATGAGTAAGGTTCTGGCAATTTAGTTAATCACGACTGATGACTACACAGCAGATTTTATATCCCAAAAGCAAGTTATGGATGGCAGCGATAAAACCGCCGATGTATAGTGTTGCCATCATGCCTATTTGGGTAGGAACATCGGTAGCATTTGTAGAAACCAAAAATTTTAATGCAACAATATTTACTACTTTTATTGCAGCAGCAATTTTAATTCTGGCGTGGGAAAATATCAGTAATGATGTTTTTGATTCCGAAACGGGGATAGATAAAAATAAACACCATTCACTGGTAAACTTAACAGGAAAAAAGTTAGTAGTATTTTGGTTAGGAAATCTTTGCTTAATTTTGGGTTTGCTGGGCATACTAGCGATCGCAACTTGGCAACAAGACCTAACTGTGATTGGAGTAATTCTGCTTTGTTGTGCTTTGGGCTATATGTACCAAGGGCCTCCCTTTCGTTTAGGATACCAGGGTTTAGGTGAAATTCTCTGCTTTTTTGCCTTTGGCCCGTTGGCAGTGGGTGCAGCATACTATAGCCAAACCCAAACTTGGTCAATGACGAGCCTACTAGCTTCAGTAATTGTCGGCATTGTTACTAGTTTAATTTTATTTTGCTCTCACTTTCACCAGGTTGACGATGATATAGCAGCAGGGAAGCGATCGCCTATTGTCCGCCTGGGAACCAAAACAGGATCTCAAGTTCTCACTTGGTTTACCGCGAGTATTTATCCCCTCACCTTGGTGTTGGTGTTATGGGGAATTTTCCCTGTCTGGACGCTATTAAGTTGGCTAAGTCTACCCTACGCTTTCAAATTATGCCGCCATGTCCAGCAATATCATAATCAGCCAGATAAGGTGAATAATTGTAAATTTATCGCCGTAGCCGTACATTTTTGGGCTTGTTTGCTGTTGGGCGTGGGATTTGTGCTTTGAAGGATAAAGGGTAAAGGGTGTACCCTGCGGGGAAGCAAGCTACGCGTAGCGTCTCCGCAGGAGACGGGTGAAGGTTAATACCTTGACAGCGTGATAATTCCATCTTCATCTTTCAGCTTTATCTAAGTAACAGCAAGGCTTAATCCTTTGTGGTTCATCTTTGTACTGTCATCTAAGGACAAATGACAAAGGACAGAGAACAACAGTGTGACTTACAGATTTGAATTTCGTCTGATAGCGCGGAAATTTTTGCGATCGCTTACCACCAGTCATGGTAATTGGGATATTCGTGAAAGCATTATTATTCGTCTGATTGATGCAGCAGGTAGCCAGGGATGGGGCGAAATTCCGCCTATTAGCTGGTTTGGTTCTGAAACTCTCCCACAAGCTTTAGATTTTTGTCGCCAACTACCAGAGGAAATCACAGAAGAAATTATCTTTTCGATTCCCGATACTTTACCTGCTTGTCAATTTGGTTTTGAATCAGCGTGGGAGGGAGTGGGGGCTGGGGACTGGGGACAAGGGGACAAGGGGACAAGGGGACAGGGAGATATCCCCATTACCAATTACCAATTACCAATTACCCATTACCCATTACCCCATAGCGCTTTATTACCAGCTGGAGAAGCAGCGTTAAATGCATGGCAAAAGCTGTGGGAGGAAGGCTATCGGACGTTTAAATGGAAAATTGCTGTTGATGCGATCGCAAATGAATTGAAGATTTTTCACTTACTGATTGATAGTTTACCAGCCTCTATAAAACTGCGTTTAGATGCGAATGCGGGACTTAGCTACCAAGAAGCAGAGATATGGCTAGTAAATTGTGATAAATTTTCAGAAAAAGTGGAATTTATCGAACAACCGCTAGCAGTGGCAGAATTTGAGGCGATGTTACAGCTGAGTAGCCGTTATCAAACAGCGATCGCTTTAGATGAATCTGTCGCTACACTCTCACAACTTAATGCCGCTTATCAACAAGGTTGGCGAGACATTTTTGTAATTAAACCTGCGATCGCAGGTTCACCATCACGCCTGCGGCAGTTTTGTAGGCAGCATAACATTGATGCTGTCTTTTCCTCCGTTTTTGAAACTGCGATCGGGAGACACGCAGCACTCAAGCTAGCAGCAGAATTATCCCAGCATAACCGCGCAGTTGGCTTCGGAATCAATCACTTATTGGAAAAAGAAGAAGAAACATGGCTTCAACGTTTATGGCAAAACCTGTAAGCTATCTGAATATTCTGAATAATTTAGGTGTTGCTGATTGCCTCATTGGTTGTGATAGTTTTCAAATGCAGCAATTAGCCGAGGAATTGTATTCAGAACTCATACAATTGTCTGCATCAGGCACAACACCAAAAATAATTTTAGCCGAACGCCAACCAGAGCGATTTTTAGCAGGTTTTCTCGCCGCTTGTGCTGCTAATTGTCCAGTATTTATCTGTAACCCCGACTGGGGAACACAAGAATGGCAACAAGTTTTCGATTTAGTACAACCAAATATCATTTGGGGAGAACAAAAATTAAGTCTTTTATCTCCCTCATCTCCCCCATCCCCCCACTCAGAACTCAGCACTCAGCACTCAGCACTGATCATGATTCCCACTGGTGGATCATCAGGAAAGATTAAGTTCGCCATCCATACTTGGGACACATTAATGGCATCTGTGCAAGGATTTAAAGAATATTTTCAAGTAAATTATATTAATTCTTTTTGTGTATTACCACTTTATCACGTCAGTGGTTTAATGCAATTTATGCGTTCTTTTAACACTGGTGGAAAACTAGCTATTTTACCATTCAAATCATTAGAAGCTGGTGAAATATATGATATCGAAATATCAGACTTTTTCATATCTTTAGTTCCAACTCAGTTACAACGCCTCTTACAAAACTCCACATTAACTAAGTGGATATCGGAATTTCAAACAGTTATGTTAGGTGGTGCGCCTGCGTGGGATGAACTTTTAGAAAAAGCTAGGTTTCATCAAATTCGATTAGCGCCTACCTATGGTATGACAGAAACAGCTTCTCAAATAGCTACCCTCAAACCTGATGATTTTCTGAATGGTAAAGTTAATTCCGGTCAAATTCTCCCCCATGCTCAAATAACTATTTGCAATCAACAAGGTGAAATTTTAAATTGCAATCAACCAGGAAATATCACCATTCAAGCACAATCTTTAGCACTGGGATATTATCCAAAACTTTGGGATAAACAAGATAATTTTTCAGTAGATGATGTTGGCTTTTTAGACACGCAAGGTTATTTAAAAATTTTGGGACGTAACAGCGACAAAATTATTAGCGGTGGCGAAAATATTTATCCTGCTGAAGTTGAATCAACCATCCGAGCAACTCAAATGGTGGATGATATTTGTGTAATTGGTCTACCAGATAACCATTGGGGACAAATATTAACAGCTATTTATATCCCTAAAAAATCCTATACCTCGTTAGAAATTAAAACAGCCATCAAAGATAAACTATGTAAATTCAAAATTCCTAAACGCTGGATTCCTGTATCAACTTTACCCCGAAATCTCCAAGGTAAAATTAACCGTCAACAACTACAGAAATTAGTACAAGAAGGCTCAAGTATAAAGGCTAAAGTATAAAATAATTTTAAACTAGTAAACCTTAAATTGTAGGATGCGTTAGCGATAGCGTAACGCATCGACAAAGATGGTGCGTTACGGCTAAATTTTATTGTTTCTAAGTCCGAAATCCTTGCACAGCCGTAACACACCCTACTTAATATTTACTTTATAAATAGCCTCTGAAATAATTTCCAATTAATATAATACTCTAACCCTTACCAATGACAAATGACTAAGGACAAATGACAGTCCTAACTAAGTAATCTTTAATTCGCAACGACTTACATAGTTTCCCTTGCCTTTCTTCTCTCTGCTTCCTCTGTGTCTCTGCGGTTCGTTTCCAACCAATTAACTATTTCCACAGGCAATTCCTGCTTACTTCTACTATTCGCATCAATACAAACGTGCCTTGTAATTGCCTTAGCAACTATTACCTCAGAAACAGAAATCTCATAAGCAATTTCAAACTTCTCCCCACCCAATTTTTGCGGCATTAAATACACTAATAACTTATCGCCACAAAACACCGGACGGAAAAAATCAACATTAGCATGAACAATCGGAAAAGCAACTGATGGATTGCTAAAAAAAGTTTTTAAATTAATACCTGCTGCTTCTAGAGATTCTTCATAGGCTTCATGACAAATCCCCAAAATATTCGCAAAATACACTACCCCAGCAGCATCAGTATCTTGAAAGCGAACGCTACGGTTATATGTAAAAGGCATAGTTCAATAAGTCAAGCATAAAAATAGCAGACTTATTGCCTGCTCTACATAATTTTACCGTAACTCAGCTAACACACTGACATATTGCATTACTGATATTTATCTGCGGTTAATTATCTTATTTGGACTGTTTCATGTATCCATATTGATAGAGTGGACATTATCTAACTCTAGATGCTGCCCACTCTAAATTTATTGAAAATGCTACAAAATCTTAGCTTAGAGGAGAGTAAATATCCTTAGAACTAGGATTGAGATATGGACGCTGCACATCTACTAAATGACGGTTAAAGTGGCGGTTAATAGATTGCATCCGTTCATCATAAGCATTCTTGCCTTTATACCAAGCATCCAACAAAGCATTAGCAACAATTTGACAGCGATTCATCCCGAAAGTTTCTTGTGCGGCAAATTTTTTGATAGGTTCTTCCGCTAAACTTAGTCCAGGTGCTAAAAACTTGGTGAATAGAGGAATTTCAGGGTTAAAATGCGCCTCATGGTCTGCATACACACCTTGCAGAACTTCACGGATTGCTAGATAGTTGTTACGTTCAAAGTAGAGTACCCCTGAATCGTAACGTCCATAAGCAGCAGGATTATAAGGAACTTGGAAGCTAAAAGGAATACCAGCTTCGTTGAGTTCGACTGTCAGGCTATCCATGAGCGCGATCGCACCAAATGGTGTGATATTAAAATAGATTCGCCCTGTACCCAAATCGTCCTCTGGGTTGTCTTGTCTTTCCTGTCCAAAATTGCTAACTGCTAAGTAACAGCCGTTCTGCAAGCGATTTTTGGGCATCCATACTGACACTAGTTCGCCAACTTTCGCCGCTTGAGAATGGGGTGTCAGATGACAATCTGGCTCGATGTACAATGTCAACCCGCCTTTATTCACAGCCATGCTACCATCTGGTTCGTGCCGCAACACTTCCCAACTAGGATCAAAATAACCTGTCCCGTGGTTGCAGTTATGCAGACGTTCGTAAAATTCCCCATCAATTCCTAAAGCGGAATAGTTTTCTAAATTCTGATGTGGTAATTGCTTTGCAGCCTCAGCTTTGACAGCTAAAACATTTTGTAGGGAGCCATTGTAATATATACCATACAAAAAATTCCGTAGTAATAAAGTTAAATACTTCTGCTGTAAATCTGCGGAATTCTGCTGAAATCTATCTGCTATCTTGGCTGGTAATGCAAATGGTTGATAATTGGGATGGTGGATGCAAAAGTTCGACTCAATCTGAATATTGCTAGCAATATCAAATAGGGAAGTTAGGGGTTGTTGAACAGAAGAATATACCATAGTTAATTACCACCTCAAAATTCAGAATGGGAAATTGGACAACCAACAAATAGCCAATACTGTGCCTTCCCTAATGCAAACTTTAGGTCATAAAGACTTTAGGGAAAATTTAGCAGGAAAATATATGATGGGAAAAACTTCAAATGCAAAAATTACAATTTTGCATGTTTAATTGTATGCTTGATTCGCTTAACAACCGCGTAGGCGGGTTTTTTCGTAATATAGACGAACCAACTGCTTTTCTCTTTCTGGCTGAGGCAATTTATGCACTTTCGCCACAGGTTTTAAGATTTCGGACTCGGAAATGCCAAAAACAGTTAATACACCTTGCTCAGGCATAGTTAATAAGTTTTTCGCCACCGACAGCATACAAATGTCAGTATTATCAAAATCTTTGCGATTTTTAATCTTGTCCTGAATTTGGTGAATTAATCCCAAACCAACAAACTGAACAACTCGCAAAATAAAATCACTACGATACTCTAAAATTACGGGGAAAGCATTTAGGTAACCTCGAATTAAAGCCAATATTGAAGGCTGAATCACCTCCAGCGGTGTAACCGCCAGACGCAGAGATTCTTCTAACTGTAAAGTAGGATCTACTACTAAACTATCAAGCCAAATCTCTAAATAGCTGGCTAATAATGTACCCAAATCAAAAGCGGGATCTCCCCAAGCGCAAGCTTCCCAGTCAATCAATCTAATCAGGCAATTATCAAGCTGCTGCCAACGAGAATGAACTAAAATATTGTTTAACTTCAAATCGTTATGAGTGAGACAGCAAGGATTCCATTCATAGGCTAAGTCTGCAATTGCTGATTCTAAACTTTCGTAGCGCTGGTAAAGATTATAGAATTGCAGCGCTTGCGTGGGGACTTGAGCAAAAATCTCTGGTGTAATTGACTCTATCCCTTGAGCAGGATTATAGAAGTGATAACGAAACTGTCCCGCGGGAGCAGTATTCATAAAATCACGATACTCTCGACCGTTGAAAGTAGCACGGTGCAAACCTGCTAAAGTTGTGCCAATAGCTGTAGCAATTTCATCGGCAAAAATATCGGTTTTTTGATAGAAACGCCCTAGCTGTTCATAGTCACTCAAATATTTGCGGACAAGGATAGAATTTTCCTCGTCATAATGTAGTAATAATGATGCGATCGCAGAAATATTACCAATAACCGGAAACTGCTGTAGCAATTGGTGAAACAGCCACTCCTTGAAAAACTCTTGGTGAGTTCCATCATGATGATTGCTGACTTCTTGTTTAACCAGCAGTTTGCGATTATCTGCCAGACTAACTATTAAATTCAAATTCTTAGTTCTATCTGGTAACTCAGATTCGTTGGTTGCTCCATCTTCTGAGCTACACAGACCTGCTTCTTGCAGATACTGGATAACATTTTGAGAAGACAGTGATAATACCATGTATTATTATTTCCTAGTACGTAAAATTGCGGGAAGAATCACCTATCTCAGGATTACCTGAAATCTAGTATTTTTAGGTAGATAGCAACTAACGTATGA
Source organism: Nostoc linckia FACHB-104 (assembly GCF_014696615.1). Taxonomy (GTDB): domain Bacteria; phylum Cyanobacteriota; class Cyanobacteriia; order Cyanobacteriales; family Nostocaceae; genus Aulosira; species Aulosira linckia_A. The sequence continues at coordinate 68,893 of NZ_JACJQJ010000006.1, forward strand.
ATATCTATAATTATTCGTACTATCTATTAATATCCCATCTAAATTAGAAAAATCTGCCAAAATGCCAATATATTATTTGCTGTTTCTTTACTATCACTTTACAGTTTGATAACTTAAATTGTGCAATCTTTACATTTATGAGCATAGCTACGTAGGTATATTTTGATTTCTGCGCTTGTGTCTTTTGATGTACACAGGTTTTCACCTTTTGGCAGCTTCAATAAAAAATAATGACATTATTCATACTGCAAGCTTGTTGTATTTAACTACGTAGTGCAGCTATCAACTGTATACATCAAGCTGGATGTTTTAAGTATTGGCATTTGGTATTTATTCTCCTCATCCCCATTACCAATTACTAATTACCAATTATCAATTACCAATTGCCATTAGGAAAAACTCTGAGTAATAGATGTTGTGAGATACTAAAAAGAGAGTTTTGGAGATAATAAAAAACGGTATTGTGCATCACATTTATTTGATGATTGACGCTTCTACCAATCTTCCAGACTCTTAGATTCTCAAAATATGAGATTCAGTATTCATATTTTTATTTATCATCACTAAGCAAACAAAACCGGATATTTTAGCCGAGTAAAAATTATTTTTTTTAGGGAAATTTTAATCTTTATTACCCAAATACACTGTAAATTGTTGCTTTTATAACTGAATTTTTCAGCATATATAGAAACACAGGGTAAATTTCCCTGTAAGGCAGGGCTTGGCATGAATATATTACGAGATCAAACTTAGATATTACAGCTTTTCTAACAATTAACTGAGAATAAATGATGTTGTAGATCAATTGATTGAGGGGTATAACCCATCATTTATGATTTGCTCAAATTCCAGTGTGTTGCAACAACCTTAAACTATTAACCCGTAATTTATCTGTGTCCGAATAGCAAGCGCCAGATGACAGCTTCAAGATTGAAGTATGAAAGTCCTCCAGCCGCGAATAGAACAAACATACTATATAATTACCTGTAGCAGTTTGCAGTTCAGTCATCGGGCATGGGGCATGGGGCATTGGGCATAGGTTCTTATTCCTTGTCTCTCAATTCCCACTACCCAGTCCCCAATCCCCAGTCCCCAGTCCCCAATCCCCTACTTCACACCCACCATTTGATTTACCATCAGTACCAATGCCAACACACCCAAAATAATCATTAATCCTGAAGGCATAAACTTGCGGGTTTTCGCTAGCCGCAAGCTAAAGAAAACCACTAATGCAGCAGTAATGAAAGCTGCTACAAACAAACCCCATATTTGGCCTTGTAATTGCCAAAAAGCAGCAATTATGAGTAATAAACCGCTAATACTACCACTTAGCAGCGAAATTTTACTACTTGCTTGAACATAGCCAATTATGCCGCCAATCAAAGCCAAAATACCATAGACAAATGCGGCAACTATACCTAATTCCATTGTTAAAACCTGTGTAGATTTTGATTTTGCGGCCGCGGTCGCCAGACAATTTACCATAGCTGTTGAAGCTCATCACCTAATTGATTGATGGATAGTCAAGCGATGTTGTCTACCGGAAGCACTTCATCCTCTGCCAAAATTCAGTTCCTCCAGCGGCAAGCAGCCTCACTATTACTTTACCAATCTGTTCTACAAAGCGAAGTGGGGATTGCCTTTCTGGATTTGTTGCAAGCGATACGATACACCGATGCTGATGGGCGAGGTTGCCTACAAGCCTACGGCAATTACTTTCACGCCTTGGCGGCGAGAAATCAAAATTGGGAAGATTACCTCATTACTCAAATTCTGATTGCGGAAAATCCCTTTACCAAGCTGGCTCAACAGCAAGAATTTGAAGATATGCCCATTGCATTAGTCGCAGCAGCACAACATGATTTACACGTGTTGCAAAGTTTATATGAGTGCAGTAGCGCGGTTTTGAGTGAGTGCGTACAAACTGTAGCCCATCTACCAGTTTCACCAGTCGTTTGGTACAAAGAGCAAGATAAGACTGAAGTAGAAAAAGGCTTGGCGAAGCACCAGCAGGAAGCTAAAGCAATTGCGTCTCTTCATCATTCAGATCATTGGGCTGATGCGGTAGAGGATTTAGCAGCTTATTATCGTCAATTTGGTACAGGTTTATTTGCCGAATATCGGGCTTTGCGCTGGCAAGGTGGTAAGTTTGTGGGTATTAAGCATCCTGACCCAGTCAAGCTGGATATACTTGCAGGTTATGAGTCACAACGGGACGCTTTGTTAAAAAATACAGAGTTTTTATTAGCAGGGGAAGCGGCACTGCACGTATTACTTTATGGTAGTCGCGGTTCGGGAAAATCTTCCTTAATCAAAGCTTTGTTGAACGAGTATAGCGATCGCAATCTCCGTTTAGTAGAGGTAACAAAATCAGAATTGCGAGACTTGCCACTGATTGTAGAACAATTGCGGGGCGTACCACAGAAATTTATTATTTTTGTCGATGACCTTTCCTTTGAAGAAGATGACGATGCCTTTAAAGCACTAAAGGTAGTGTTAGAAGGAAATTTAACCGCACGCCCTAAGAATGTAGTTGTCTATGCCACATCTAATCGCCGCCACTTGATTCGCGAGTTTTACACAGACAGGCCTGCGCCCAAAGATCACGAAGAAATCCATGTTTGGGATACCATGCAAGAGAAGCTTTCCTTTAGCGATCGCTTTGGTTTAACCTTGACCTTTGAGGGGGCAGATCAGAAAACATATTTAAAAATTGTCCAGCATTTAGCAGCACAAGCAGAAATTAATATTAGTCAAGAAGACTTGGAGTATCAAGCATTACAATGGGCTACTCGCCATAACGGTCGTTCTGGACGCACAGCAAGGCAATTTATAGATTTCTTAAAAGCTGACTTAACAGTTTTTGGTGCAAAAATTTATACATCCGAGCCTGAATAGTGCAATAGTGAGTTGTTAATTTCAATCTATAGCTATTTCTAGAACCATGTTATGTGCAAATCTTCACAACTGCAGACTTCCCAGGGACAAAGTGAGGGATCATGTCCTTAAAAAGTAATGATTTTGACAATCTGACAAGGCTAAAAATAAGCAATATGCACTCAGCAGTATTAAGCAATCGATTATTTCTTGGAATAGTTGCCTTTAGTGTAAGTTTTGGTCTTAGTCTTGTCCCCAACTGGGATTTTTCTAAAGCCTTTGTCACAGGCATCATTACTGTAATATCTACCTATGCAGCCGCATTATCTGTAGATAAGCGGCGCAAAAGTCATGAAATGCTTATTTTAACTTCTCTGCGGAAGCGAATCAAAGAACAAGAAGAACTAAAGTCGCGAATTGCCAGAGAAATTCATCAAATTGAAGAACATCGCAATTCCTTATATACAGAATCAAAACACTTACAAAATAAAGTAGCTGAATCTCGCAATCAACGGGATAGTATTCAACGAGAACTCAGCACTTTTGCTGGTCAGAAAAAACAGTTAGAAAACGAAATTACTGTTCTTAGTACAGAAATTCATAACTTAGATCAAAATAAAGCAGAACTGAATCATTCTGTTTCTATGCTCACTGCAGAAAAACGCCGTCTTGAATTAAACTGTAACGTTTCTCGTTCCGAAATTAATCAGTTACAGCATCAAATTAGCGAACTTCTGCAAGAAAAACAAGAAATAGAAAATAATTTAACTCTTCTAGGTAGACTTAAACCCCAAATCGAAGAAAAACTTTACGAACTGCGAATAGAATTGCAAAATTTAGAAGTTGAATTTAACCAAAAAAATCAACTACTTCTGAGTAAATCAAATAGTAAAGAAAATATAGTATCTAGCTTGAATGATGTTCAAACTCAAATAGGAGAACAGCAAGCGGAACTCCAGAAATTACAAGCACAAATTTTCTTATTACAAGAAGAACGAGACTTGTTGCAAAGCCAAGTTTGGGAATTACTCCAGCAACTTGAAACACTTAATCCCGAACCTTTAGCAGATAAAAGACATGAAGAAAATTTAGAATTGTTTCCTTTTGCCGAATTAATTGAACCCATCGAAACAACAGAAATAAAAACTCACACATCTGAGGCTTTATCTGAAGAGTGGCTTCATTTCCTAGAGCAGCTACAAAACCATGAAGTTGAGGTCATAACAGCTCTATTATCCCAAGAAAATACCCAAAGTACCATTAAACAGATTGCCGAAGCAAATATTACTATGCCCAATCTATTAGTAGATTCAATCAATGGTAAATCAAATGATACATTGGGCGAATTAATTATTAATACAAATGTTGAACCAGCAGAAATTTATCCAGAATATATCAGCAATGTGAAAAAATTGCTGGATCACTATCAAGAACATACATAATAGCCCAAAATAATACGTCAAATTATTGATTTAACTGGCAGTTTCGTAAGCAACATTGCATTGCTATAAGTAGATTATCTGTACCAAATTTATTAAAATATTCATACCATTGTAAAATTATTATAAGGTATGGTATATACCTGACTTAACTTGCTGGCTAAAAGCCTCTGCTTTCAAAATCAGGTGAGATCAACTACATGGCAAAGCTCAAACTCTCGAAAAAAATATCCACTGCTTTAATTAATTCCCTAGGCGCAGGAGTAGTACCCCGATTAGGAGTTGAACATATAGCAGTAGGTCGGGAACAAGAACTCAAAAGCCTATTACAGAATCTCGATGATATTGCAGAAGGGGTATCGGCATTTCGGTTTATAATTGGCAACTACGGTTCTGGTAAAAGCTTCATTCTACAATTGCTTCGCAGCCGGGCTATGGAACAAGGTTTTGTAGTAGCGGATGCAGATTTATCCTCAGAACGCCGCCTAGCAGGAAGCAACAATGAAGGGTTAGCAACCTATCGCGAATTAATGAGTCGTCTCGCTACAAAAACTCGTCCCGATGGTGGTGCTTTAGTCTCAATTTTGGAAGGATGGATTAATAAAATTCAACAAGAAGTAGCTAAAGAAACTAGCTTACGTCCCAATGATGAAGGCTTTGATGACAAAGTTGAGGAAAAAATTCGGGAAGTTGTTCAGTATATTGAAGATTTAGTCCACGGTTTTGATTTTGGCAGCGTCATTATTGCTTATTGGCGTGGTTATCGCTTGGATGATGATAATCTCAAAAATGCTGCCATGCGTTGGTTGCGGGGAGAATTTACCACCAAAATTGAAGCGAAAGCCGCTTTAGGTGTGCGTGTAATCATTGATGATGATAGTTGGTATGATTACATTAAACTATTAGCTAAATTTGTCGCGGAGATTGGTTATAAAGGGCTATTAGTTCTTGTTGATGAATCCGTACATTTATATCAAATATCTACTACAGTAACGCGGGAGAAAAATTATAATCGACTCCTCGCGATGTTTAACGACACCATGCAGTGCAAAGCCGAACATCTCGGTATTTTTATTGGTGGGACTACAAAATTTTTAGAAGACCAAAATCGGGGATTATTTGCAGACCAAGCTTGGCGCAGACGTACTAAAGAAAGCCGCTTTGTTACTCAAGCTGGAGTACAAGAATATTCTGGGCCAGTTATCAGGCTCAATCCTTTAAGTAAAGAAGAGATCCTCACGCTATTGCAGCGTATAACTGAGATTCATGCTCAAAATTTTGGCTACGAAAAGACTTTGAGTAATCGCGAGTTAAATGAATTTGTCAAAGAAATTGTTAATCGTTTAGGCGCAGAAGCTTTGCTGACACCAGGAGAGATTGTCAGAGATTTTATTAGTGTATTGAATATTCTGCATCACAACCCCAAAATGCTATTTTCTCAATTGATTCATGACTCTAAATTTAAGCCCACGATTGCGGGAAAAGATGCAAGTCTAGATGAGGATGAGGATAATGCAGCAGAATTTAGTTTGTAATTTTCAATTTGTAGGGGATTATGCCCGCAGAATCGTGATATTACCATGATGGGCAGCGGTTACTGGTAAAAGCATAGGATGTCCTTCGACCATCATCAATTCGGGATTTGAACATCGCAGCACCGCCGCCCAATCTTATGGCCCTTCATGTTTTTCGATGGTTCTATCCCATCGCACAGACTGAATTTTCTTTAATGTTTCCTGGGATAATTCTACCAGCTTCATCTTTAATTTAGGCTAGTCAGTAGTGATTAAGGAGTATTCTCTATTTTCGATCGGTCAAAACTATCATCAATTAAAACACTGACAAATCTAGATATTTACCTTTACTAGCAAGTTACTTTACACGCTTTCTAAAGCAACACAATATCCGATAATTTACGGAGAGTTAATTTATTAACAGCGTTTTTCTTAATTAGCCATTATAGAACTAACTTAGGGCAGTTTTGTGTGAATTTGTAAGGTTTTCATAGACAGAGTAACGCTAGGATTTTTTTAATTTAATTCGCCACAAATTTAGATAATTTAGTTCTTAATTAAGCTATTTATCCATTAAATCCGGGTCAAATCTTGAATAAATCCTCTCCTGTGCTGAAATTTCGCTTATAGATGCCAAATCTTATCCTTGGGAACGTTTAAGCGAACCATCAGCATATAGTTCTAGTGGTACTAGCTGAAGCTTCCCATTAACTTTTACTTGAGAGTAAACTACTTTTACTAGGGGAGCATTATTTTGGTTATAACGTACAGACATAATTTCTTACCCTCTTTATAAACTTATAATCTTTTGAAGTTATATTACCCATAATCTACTCAATTTATGCCTGAGTAGTATTGCCTCTTCTGTATGATTATTTATCGTACTTTGGAATTAATAATACTGGTTAAAGATAGATATAAGTATGTCTTGGTGAAGATAAAGATTTAAAAAATATTTTCAGTACTATCTACGGGAAAATTCTGTCACAAGATGGTTAACAACAGATGATCATCAGAAACTTATACCGCCCTCATCTGTAATATCATTGCTAATAACAGAACTCGATCTGACTTGGCTCACATCTTTAACTTCACAGTCACAGGGTTGATTTCCGCAAGTTGCGACTACTAAAACCATGAACACTACGTCCGAATTGTATACTCGCCTAGAGAATTACTATCAGCAAATCAAAACAATTATTCTTAGCCGTCAGAATCCCATTACTGGTTTGCTACCTGCGAGTACAGCTATAACAGCCCACGGTGATTATACAGATGCCTGGGTGCGAGACAATGTTTATAGCATTTTGGCAGTGTGGGGTTTAGCACTTGCGTACCGCAAAATTGATGAAAATAAAGGCTACACCTATGAACTAGAACATAGTGCAATCAAGCTGATGCGTGGATTGCTGTTTGCAATGATGCGACAAGTTCATAAAGTAGAAAGATTTAAACATACTCAGTCACCATTAGATGGCTTACATGCAAAATACAACACTGCTACTGGTGATATTGTGGTAGGTGATGATGAGTGGGGACATTTACAAATAGATGCAACATCAATATTTTTGTTGATGTTGGCTCAAATGACCGCCTCAGGATTGCAAATAATTTATACCATTGATGAAGTTAATTTTGTTCAAAATTTGGTGTACTACATTGGACGAGCCTATCGCACACCAGATTACGGCATTTGGGAACGTGGTAACAAAATAAATCGTGGTAATGCGGAGTTAAACGCTAGTTCTGTCGGAATGGCTAAAGCGGCGTTAGAAGCCATCAACGGGTTAGATTTATTTGGCGTGCGTGGAAGCCAAGCTTCAGTAATTCATGTTCTCCCAGATGAAATTGCGCGCGCTCGCTTAACGTTAGAATCGCTATTACCTAGAGAATCTGGCTCAAAAGAAATTGATGCGGCGCTGTTGAGTATTATTAGTTTCCCCGCCTTTGCAGTAGAAGACGAGAAACTACGGGGACGCACCCTGAACGATATTATTAACAAACTCCAAGGTAAATACGGCTGTAAACGCTTCTTGCGAGACGGACACCAAACCGTTTTAGAAGATAACCAACGTCTACATTATGAACCTTGGGAACTCAAGCAATTTGAGCATATAGAGTGTGAATGGCCTTTATTTTTCACTTATTTATTGTTAGATGGCTTGTTTCGCAACGATAAAGCACAAGTTGAATATTACCAGGAGCGCTTAGAAGTCTTACTTGTAGAACGCGATGGCTTGCAGTTATTACCAGAACTATATTATGTTGCCGAGGAGAATATAGAAGCGGAAAAAGCTGCACCTCAAAGTCAACCTCGGTTACCGAATGAAAATGTCCCTTTAGTATGGGCCCAAAGTTTATATTTGCTTGCCCAAATGTTAAATGATGGACTAATTGCTATTGGTGATATTGACCCTTTGGGTAGATATTTATCTATCGGTAAACAAAGAGAATCCCTTGTACAAATTGCCTTGATTGCAGAAGATGAAGATTTACAAGCAAAACTCGAAGTTTACGGCATTGAAACTCAAACACCTAAGCAATTAGAACCAATACAAGTGAGAAATGCAGGGGATCTTTCCGCTATTTATACCCAAATTGGACGCAATGATAAACTGGGGTTAACAGGTAGGCCAGTGCGCCGCTTACGCAGTTTGACGACATCCCGCATTTTTCGGATTCTCGACCAAACAATTGTATTTTTACCATCTTTCTTAGATGCCCAACAGTTTTACTTAACTCTTGATTACCATTTCTTGCTCGATCAAATTAGGAGTGAACTCGCTTATATTCAAAAATACTGGAGTGATTTAGGTCGCCCTACTCTCACTTTGATGTTAACTCATACCATGTTAGAAATCGGTTCTGATGCCTTATTAGAATTAATGCAAGAACTCAAAGATGGTGTGTGTCATGGAGTCAGAGTAAAATTAGGGCGATTAAATCAGCTAATGTTAACAGCAGCAATTCAAAGAATTGATTTTCTGCCAGATGATGAATTTTCGCTACCTGCGGTTAAAGATGCGGCGTTACATTGCTATTATTTGGCATATCATCCTGGAAAAAACTGGCAATTAGAGCATACCCAAGAATTCCAAATGGAATGTGAAACGAACTTGGGATTTTTACTATCTGCTTTACGTGCTTGCGAAAATATTTACGAGCAAATTGAGTTATTGCAGACTTTAACCCGCTTGCAAGGACTAGATTTTGATACTGGGTTTGGTGGGCCTAAGTCTATTGTCACAGTAGACAATTTACTTGATGAAGTATATACCAAAGCTGGGGATTTAGGACTTTGGGCGATCGTGCGCCGGGTTGCAGGTTTGCGACAAATGGTAGATATTGGTTTGTCCGATGCTGTCACCAGTATTTTGGTTAGGGGTAAGCAAATTTCTGTAGGTAGAGCTTACAGCGAAGATTCATTAATCGCAGTTCCCAAGTCTCACCATGAAATAGCCGAGAAGATTAATAACTTTTGTCGTGAAGATATTCGCGATCGCGTTCTGACTCAAGAGATTATCATCTATCTGGGTGTATTAATTAGAGCAGAACCCGAATTATTTCAAGGATTGCTGACGTTGAAAGTCGGCTACCTCATCCTTTTAATTACCAGCAAACTAGCCAGAGAATTAAAAGTAACTCAAGATGAAGCCTATGAATACTTAATGCAACTGTCGCCGTTTGAAGTCAAGACGCGTTTACAAAATGTCTTAGCTGAATATGCGGGGATGAGTAAGCTTTTACGCCAGCAAGAATCACTGCACGTCAAACAAAAAGAAAGTGATATTGATTGGGTATTACCATTTACCAATGATGCGGACATTGAAGTACCAGCAGGCGGATGGCGGCGATTCCGTCAAGCTGAAGGCGCAACCGGACGCGTACCCAAAGACTTTTTTCAGCAAGTTTGGCTATTGATGAAACATTGCAAAGGTATAGTGATTGGCGATAAATTAGAACGCCGCAATCGCTTGGATAGTGAATTAATGCTGTCAGAAATGACACCAGGAGAAAGAAATTTTGCTTTATTAGTTGAGCATCTACTCAATAAAATTGAGGCTCCAGAATACCGCCAAGTTAATATCGAAGCATTAGTTGAGTTAGCTACGATCGCCGCCAGTAACCCTAAGCTGCAAATAGAAGAATATATTGTGTTGGATGTATTGATTGGTCATGCCGTCAGATTAGCATGGTTAGATGCCCATCCCGAAAGAGGCGATCGCTATGATGAAGATAAAGCGAATGCTTGGCGATCGTTTTACAATACTTCTCCTAGAGATTGCGCTAGCTATATTTTGAAAGCCTTCCGCTTCTTGACGGAGTTTGTCCAAGAGTTATAAACACATATAGCAATCCTATTTCTGTTGTGAACAATATCGGTTTTGGTTGTTGACTGTCAACGGTTAACTGTCAACAACCATGCATGTAATATTTCACAAATCATTTAGGATTGCTATAGGGAAAAACAGGTAAGCACAACTTCCTACTTTGCTAACCTCTGTGTAAAAAATATCCCCCTGATTACTAAGTAGGGGGTTGGTCAAATTTTATATTTTTTAAAAAACTACTTGACAGAGACAGCATCAACATCGACAGTATTTCCGGTGGCGCTATAACTCTCAGTGGTAGGAGTGGTATTAGTTTCTACATAACCCTTCCGAGCTTTCCAGCCTTCAATAACTAATCCAGATACCTCAGTCACTAGCAGGGTCAGCAGTAAAATATCATCAATTTCTCCCACAATGGGAATAAAATCTGGAGCGATATCAATGGGACTGACAATGTAAACTAGTGTTCCTAAAATGACCCACCAACGGTATTTGGGATTACGAAGTAAATTTCGATACCAATTGTAAACTGATTCAAGTGAAAATTTCATGTTTTGAACCTCCAGTTACCTCTAATTTTGGCAAATTATGCTTGAAATTCCCGGTGGGAATAACCGTCCAATTTGGTCTGGGAGATGCTACTAAAACAATTCAAAATTTAAATTTCTATTTTTAAATTAATCAACTCTAGTGATGATCAGCATTCTGGCTGCTGAGGTTATGTAAAGTGAAAATGCAACATAAATATTGTGATTGTGTAATCCGGCATAAGAGTATGGTAATGGTGCATTAATCTCTAGAATTAAAGTGCTTTGGCATAGTTGCTCTAGACATGGAGGGAGGAGACTTAAACCGTGGATATTTTAGATTTGTTTCAAAAAGGCGGCCCAGCAATGTGGCCTTTGCTGGCGCTGTCGATTTTAGCTTTGAGTGTGATTTTTGAGCGTCTGTGGTTCTGGCTGCGAATTCTCACTCAAGAAAAAGAAATAGTTGATCGCGTTTTAGATGCTGCTACTGAAAATTGGGAAGTAGCAGCAGATATTGCTAGACAAGCTACAAATCAACCTATCGGTAGGTTTCTCTATGCTCCCTTAAGATTAGTGAAAAACGATGCAGAAACCTTTCGCTTAGCTTTGGAAGCAACCGCAGAAGACGAGTTAGCGGGAATGCGGCGAGGAGAAAAGCTTTTAGAAGCTGTCATTGCACTTGCGCCACTTTTGGGATTATTGGGTACAGTTTTAGGTTTGATTCAATCTCTACGTTCAATTCGGATTGGTGACTTGGGAACCGAATCTGCAGCTGGGGTAACTACAGGTATTGGTGAATCCCTAATTAGTACAGCCAGTGGATTAATAGTTGCTATTGTGAGTTTGGTATTCTACCGCCTATTTCAAAGTTTTGTCGTCAACCAAGTCAAGGTTTTTCGCAAAGCCGGGAATGATATGGAATTGCTGTACCGTCAGTCACCACCAGATTTGAGTAATACTGCATCAATAATTTTGCGAGAATCTTCACGGGAAAATTTCACACCACCCCGTAAACGTGGTAGAAACAAGTTTTCTAATTCTGCTGAAGTCTCAGAGCAAACTGATTCATTAGATTCTGAGAATAATCAAAATAATCCGTAGTTGATAATTCGTAATTCGTAGTTACCATCGTTAGTAGGTTTTCCTTTAATTACGAATTACGAATTTGTCATTAGACCCATCAAATAGTTACAGAGAAACAATGAAAATTAATTTACATACCCCGGTTGAAGAAGTTCAAATTCAACTTATTCCCTTAATTGATGTCGTTTTTTGTATCCTGACATTTTTCTTATTAGCGGCTTTGCAATTCACCCGCCAAGAAGCAATTAATGCTATTAATCTAGATTTACCCAAAGCTAACACTGGTACATCACCGACTGCAGCACTACAAGGTAATAGCAATATCTTACCTGTAACTATTGATGCTGTTGGTCAAACCTATGTGGAAAAACAAATAGTTAGCCGAGACCAATTAGCAGGGATTTTAAAGAATTATGTTCAACAAAACCCTAATGGCGTTTTGGTACTGAATGCATCGAGGACAGCAACATACAACGATGTTATCTCAACATTAGACTTACTTCGACAAGTAGGAGGCGATCGCGTATCTTTGGGAATCATACCAAATCAATCTCAAACACCTACTAATTCCACCCTTCCTGGTATTCCAGCTTTCCCCTCTAACTCCGTTAATCCTGTACCAAATACAGCACCAGCACCAGGTATCAATCCCCAAGGTAATATTAATCCTAACTTGCCCGTAAACCCTAATCAAGCTCCTTTACCTACTGCACCTCAAACCGGTCAAGGTATTCAGCCTGTTCCTAACGCCACAGCACCAGGCAAAACCTCTTCTACTCCTGCAAGATGATATTAATAGGGTGCGTTACTAAGTTAACGCACCCTATTAATTATTAAGTAGGTATTTGTGCAAAATTAAATCCATAACAAGAATAATTAGGGCACAAAAACAATATATGTAATTAATTATATTTAGGTACTTTACTTATTGTCTCATCTGTCACATTTTGAATTTGTAATAATATTTTTTCCATTTCTTTATTAGTATATTGCTGGCTCAGTAGCTGCCATTGTTAATGATGGAACTTTCACGAGCCGCATATTAAACATAAAAATATTCCAAATAAATTTCACAGAGAGAAAAAAGTCTGCTAACTTAGAAATAATAGGTTAATTTTCAAAGATTTCTCCCAGTAGACTGAGTATTTATTCGTCTGTCTTTAGTATTGATGGGGATAAATAAGTTCGTAAGCCAGGATTTTAGTCCTAAAATTTCAGAGACAAACTAACTCGCTGCGAACTCATCAAAATTAATGACACTGGATATTAAGTTAAAACACATTTATTTTGCATATTTACTCATTAAGATAGCTTATTCTTGAAAAGCAGTCAGTCACTAGTGCTGGTTTCCAGAGTTGCATGAAGTGACGTTCTCAATTCAAGCTAAGCCAGTTACCAATGAAGGAATGTGCAAATTAAATGGGTAACAAGTCAATACTACTCGGTTAAGCGTTTTGAACTCAAAATAGCTTTTCGGAAAAAGGTTAAAGGTTGTTTCTTTCCCTTTTCCCATTCCCCTTTTTCCCCTCAACTGAAAAGTATTGGGTAACAGCTTAGTATTTTTGGCTCAAGACTCAGCACTTTTTCATTTCAATTCCTATCGCCATTAGCGTTTTCAGGGTTGTGGCAATGAATGAAATTTGGAAAGTTTTAATTGTTTGGATAGTGACATCTATCAGTTTATTGATTATTAGCAAGCTACCCTTGGGAGTAGAGATTGATACTCCCGATAAAGCATTATTCTCAGCAGCCGTTCTCGGCATTGTAACGGCATTAGTGAGGCCAATTCTCGGACTCGCCTTTGTATTACCAAGCCTCCTCACATTAGATATGTTATCTGGCTTATTTACATTTATGGTTGCCGTTGTTTGTTTTAGTATTGCTGCTTGGTTAGTAGAAGGGTTTCGCTTACGATTCGGTATTTGGAGTGCCATATTAGGATCGTTTGCACTCACTATTATCAACAATTTGATTTACCGATTGTTAGGTGTATAGGTGATAAATCTAAAATGAAAAATATTCGTTGAGCAAAATATCTAGTACACAGTTAATAGTATCCCAGTTTTTTGACTATTGACTGTGCCAATTTGAAATACAAAATGAGAAATGATGGCGATTTATTTGCTCTTAATTTATGGGCAAATTCAATCTAAAATCTTTATTTAAAACACTCAAACCCCGTAACCTCATGGTCGGGGTCAATCCAAAATTCAAAATAGTTTGACTATAGACTATTCGTTGGTACTGGGAGGCGCAACAGTAGTAGTTGATTGTTGCTTGCGCTGTTCGCGTTTTTTGCGATCGGCTGAGAGCATATCTGCCATTACTATTAGTGCTTGTGCTATCTTGTCAAGATTAGATCGGTAAAGATCCAAATCTTTAATGAATTTATCATCAGAGATATGCAAGCCAGTAGCAATATTTTTCAGAGCTTCGTTACGCTGCTTTTCGTCTTTGACTAATTCAGGATCTGAAATTTCCAATAACGAAAATAAACCAATTGCAAATAAGCGGTTGTATTTAAAGTTAGGATTATTAGCGATCGCTTGCAATTGCCCTTGCAAGTCAGCATCCCTATCTAAAGTAGTAGTTTGACTAAGCCACGCAATTAAATCATTGACTGGTAAGCTTTTAGCTATACCTTGCAATCTTTCAGCATCTTGTCTGTAGCGCTGCTCATTTTGCTCTACAGCCTGACATAAGGCACTAAAAATCGATTCCTTATCCCGTTCTGGTTGGTAGCCTTGCATAAACCGGTCAAAGGTTGTGACAACGCCCAAGCCATAAATTGGATTGTAGCTAAAATCGACATTTACTGACAGCAGATGCATTTCCACCATCAACTCTTCCACTACCCGACGATAAATCGTGTTGATTGGACGGGTGTGAAGAGAGTAGAATGTTCGCTTTGTATCAGAGACAGTACGGACGTTATTCACAAAGAAAATGTTAAGGGCGACGTGTTTTTATTCTCTCGCTTAAAGTCTACTTTGCCAAGTTCGGGTTTCCACTAGCGAGTAAGTGGTTTACAATATTTTTACATTATTAACTCTACTTTACATTTTCATCCTTGTGTTGGCTTTTATCTAAAGCCATCAGACAGTGCTGATGAAAATTTTTACATACAAGTATGACAAAAAAATAAGCAGTAAAAATAAACCTTGGCTTCAATACAGATATTTTTACTTAAAATCAGGCTAAAAATACTATCTTTAACGGTTTATCACAAAATTTATGAGTTTCTCTCCCGAGTTAATGGCTTTAGGTCAGTACCTAGCTGGTGAATTTGATAATAAAGAACAAGCCATTGCCGATCCTGTTTGGTATGTCCACCTACGTATGTGGCAAAGACCAATCAATTTATTCTCAGAAGACAGTATTACTTTGTTTGCGGAACAAGCAAATATCATCAATCTCGATCATCCTTACCGCCAGAGGATTATGCGCTTACAGCCAGGGCATAACTCTGATGCACCTGTAAAAGTACAATACTATATGCTTAAATATCCTGACCTTTTAAAGGGTGGAGGTCGCAATCCAGCTTTACTTAATACATTAACAGCCAGCCAATTAGATTTATTACCAGGCTGTGTTCTTTCCGTTACTCAGCAAATAATAGCTCCTAACTGCTATAAGTTTGCTGCTACCCCACTGCCAAATACTAATTGCAGCTTTACCTATATGGGTAACACCATATATGTTTCCTTAGGTTTTGAAGCCTCTGCAACAGAATTTCACAGTTACGATAAAGGAATTGACCCAGCAACCAAAAAAGCTACCTGGGGAGCTATTTTAGGCCCTTATCGCTACACTAAGCGAGAGCAGTACTGAGTGGTGACTACTAAGGAAGAAGTAACATAACAGGTAATTTGATTTACCCTTGTTACCTTCGGTTTAACAAATTTCTCCAACTCAGTACTTATTACTCATAACTCAACACTGTTTTAACTAGCGATGCTCCGAGGTACACCTTCTAAAGCTTCTTCTTCTGTTTCAAAGATTTCAAACACAGTATCCATCATCGTCACTTCAAAGACAAGTTTGGCTTCTGTATGTACGTTACAGATGCGGAAACTGCCTTTAAGTTTATCAGCATCACGCATACCAGCTACTAAAGAAGTTAGTCCAGAACTATCAATAAAGTTGACCTGACTAAGATTCACTACTACATGGCGACTGAGTTTGGAAATGCATTCCTGTAACTTCAGGCGAAATTGCCAGGCGGTGGTGATATCCAAGCGCCCTGTCGGTGCCAAGACAATAACGGTGTTACCATCCTGGGTTATATAGGTTTTTTGCTCTATCTGAATCACTTAGCCTCCCTGTGGCAGTCTTTTCAGAGTTAACTACGTATTTAAAGCTGTTATTGGCGAGTCAAAAGACTTACTTGTTTGGGACTTTTGTTCCATTACTGGCGCGATGCCAGCGAATTAGTAAATTAATTGACTCACCACTAACAGAAAAATTTAATCCTGTACTTGAGATTAACAAGCAACAGCTAAAAATGTCACCTGTTTTTACTAGGTGGTTATCTTTAGTAGTTTAACTCACTAAAATGGTGCTGAGTGTCCAGATACACGTCTTGCGTTCAGAAAAGAGGCAAATAGCTGCATCAAAGATGCCAAGCGCTAAATACCGACTCTCTTCGTTAATTTTTGGAGATTGATACCTGAGAGTTACACAGAGAACAACAACTCTTCAACCCTTAATCTGCAGTATGATTGGGTGCCCAATTTATCCAATCTTGAGGCTTGAGGAAAGTTTCGTACAATTCGGCTTCTGGTGTATTGTCTTCTGGTTGATACCCGTACTCCCAACGCACCAAAGGTGGTAGCGACATGAGAATCGATTCTGTACGTCCATTGGTTTGAAGTCCAAAAATTGTACCTCGGTCGTAAACCAAATTAAATTCTACGTATCTTCCCCGGCGATAGAGTTGGAAATTACGTTCGCGATCGCCATACTCTATGCCATTACGCCGTTCTACAATCGGTACGTAAGCAGGTAAAAAGGCTGCACCACAATCTTGTACTAAGGCAAACAATTCCTCCCAAGTTCTTTGTGGCAAATTTCCTACCTGGTTACTATAAATAGCTGCTTCCCCATTCGGGTTAGGGCCTCGATATAAAGCACCTTGGCCATCTTGATAATCCAAAAATAGACCGCCTACACCTCTTGTCTCATTACGATGCTTGAGGTAGAAATATTCGTCACACCAACGCTTGAATACAGGGTAATACTCTGGGTGATGTTGATCGCAAGCTTGCTTCAGTGTTTTATGGAAATGCTGAGCATCTTCAGCAAAGGGATAGTAAGGTGTTAAATCTGCACCACCACCAAACCACCACACTGGGCCAGCCTCAAAATAGCGATAATTTAAATGGACAGTTGGTACATAGGGGTTACGCGGGTGTAATACTAGGGAAGTTCCTGTGGCATAAAAACTATGGCCAGCAGCTTCCGGACGTTGAGCCAAAATGGAAGGTGGTAAATGTGAACCCCAAACTTCAGAAAAATTTACACCAGCCTGTTCAAATATTGCACCATCACGCAGAACACGCGATCGCCCTCCACCACCTTCTGGCCGTTCCCAACTATCTTCTTGAAAATTAGCTACACCATCTAAATCCGCCAAAGCTTGAGTAATTTGGTCTTGTAGCTGTTTCATAAACTGACTGACTCTAAGTTTCGCGTCAGTTGCTGGGAGAAACTTAGATGAGTCTACGGCCAAAGTAGGGGTTTGCGAGTTGATCAACATAGATTCCCGAACCTAAATTACAATTTCCAGAAAATCAGAAACTTTTTAATTAAAATTTCTGAACAAACACTAGGTTAAAATTTGTTTTTTTCTTACTTGTCAAGCATTTATACGATTGATTAGCAAGACTAGAGTTATTGTCCCTCAAATGCGTATAGGCTTGTATATTGACGAAAGTTTTTTTTTGAATTTTTTTGATGACAACATCTGGTATTTACACAAGACTCTGGCGCATTAGTTTCAAGCACTCTCAACCTTGAAAGCTCTAATGTTGTGGCTGGAATGCTGAACAATAGAGCACCTAATCCCAAATTTTGCTCCACAAGGCGAGCGTGTAATCTCTCTATCATCGTACTAGCGTCTGCAACCTATGGGGCTTGCTATGTTTAGGGCAATTTTGAGAAAGTTTGAATGAAAAGTGCTGAGTGCAAAACTTCCACGCAGCATCAGCTATACCAGGAACCATCACAGTTCTGAGTATCTAGTTATTGCTGCAATATCCCACTGAGTACTGATTTTGAGTCAAGGGCTAACCACAATTGCCCACTATGCCAGAGTTCCCAGAAAGTCTGTAGCTAGGAGGATTAGGCAAATGCGAAGTTGTTTATCCAAATTTATCCATCAGAAACGTCGCCGATTTTGCGCTTCGTTGGTGCGGACATATCGAGAGATTAGTTCTGCGTCTGTAGATGAACTTTGGCAACAGGTGGTAAACTTCACAGACGTTTCTTGGCACCCTTTACTTAAAAGTACAAATGTACCTTATGGCTTAGTACCCAAGCCAGGCTTAATTTTCCAGGCAGTAACTCGGTTTTCGCCAATTCCAATTCGGATTTTTGTCGAACGTGTCAATCCCAGAGAAATGTTGAGTATCAGAGTTTTGGCCCTGCCTGGGATTGAGGAACGCATAACTTACCGAGTAGAGTCAACGGTGTGTGGTACTTGTTTATCTTATTCTGTGACACTACGTGGTTGGTTGTCACCCCTAATTTGGTCTTTGTCTCGTCCTTATGTTGATCGCGTGGCTCGTTCTTTAGTGGAAACAGTCGAAAAAGCAGCATTACAGGCAGTTTCTAGCCAGAAAAAGTCCATTAATGACAGTTGTTTTGATTTTTAGGGATTAGGCAATGGGTAATGGGTGATGGGGGATGAGGAAATCAAACATAACAAATGGCAAAAACTAATTGAGTAATCCATCAACAAACTGAATAATTACTATCGATAAATTATGTATTTTTTTTAAGATTTATTACAGCGATCGCAGCACAATTAAGGTATCCAGTTACTAGTTAAGATACTTGCCACAAATGGATTTCTTCTTTTTGAAATTTAAATTTTGAATTTTTATGTACGATGTTCTCGATGCTCGCTCGGTGTTAGATGTATTGCGACCAGTTCAAGACCCAGAACTACAAAAGAGTCTGGTAGAACTGAATATGATTCGCAACGTCAAAATTGATGGTGGCAAGGTTAGTTTCACTTTAGTGTTAACCACACCCGCCTGCCCTTTACGGGAGTTTATTGTTGAAGACTGTCAAAAGGCTGTGAAAAAACTCCCTGGGGTTATAGATGTTGCTATCGAAGTCACAGCAGAAACACCCCAGCAAAAAAGCTTACCTGATCGCACTGGTATCACTGGGGTAAAAAATATTATTGCGATTTCTAGTGGCAAAGGTGGCGTGGGTAAAAGTACTGTCGCTGTTAATGTTGCAGTTGCGTTAGCACAAACAGGGGCAAAAGTTGGCTTACTTGATGCTGATATCTACGGCCCCAATGATCCCACAATGTTGGGACTGAGTGATGCCCAAATTACAGTGCGTCCTGGTGAAAAAGGTGAAATCCTGGAACCAGCTTTTAATCACGGCGTTAAATTAGTCTCTATGGGCTTTTTAATTGACAGGGATCAGCCAGTGATTTGGCGAGGGCCAATGTTAAATGGAGTCATCCGCCAATTTCTCTATCAAGTGGAATGGGGCGAATTAGATTATTTAATTGTAGATATGCCACCTGGAACAGGGGATGCTCAGTTAACTTTAGCCCAAGCCGTACCGATGGCAGGGGCAGTAATTGTTACTACACCCCAAAATGTTGCTCTCTTAGATTCACGTAAAGGATTGCGGATGTTCCAGCAGATGAACGTCCCAGTACTAGGAATTGTGGAAAATATGAGCTATTTTATTCCTCCAGATATGCCAGATAAACAGTACGATATCTTTGGTTCTGGCGGTGGCGAAAAAACCGCAGCCGAATTGGGAGTGCCATTGTTAGGATGTGTACCCCTGGAGATATCTACAAGAATTGGTGGTGATAGCGGCGTACCGATTGTAGTAGCCGAACCAAATTCTGCTTCTGCAAAAGCACTAAGTGCGATCGCCCTATCCATCGCTGGTAAAGTATCAGTTGCAGCATTGACATAAGAATTACAATTTCGTCTGGTTCCTGGGCTACAGCCTAGGAATACAGATTTTAGTAGGCAAAGTCAAAGCTGAAGTAGTAAGTATGAAGTATAAAATAAATACATATCTAGCTGGTAATTCCTAGCTTCTACTTAACACTTCATACTTCATTTAGTCACTAAATTTAAAATTTAACAGTTAAAGTCTAAACTCACACAATGTTGTTAAAAAGTTCGCTCCCCAAAATTCGTTGGAAGTATTGGGTTAAACCTTGGCAGCAAGTAGATTGGTTACTATTTTGTTTGCCTGTGGCCGTCAGTATATTCGGCGGTCTCATGATTCTCAGTACGGAACTCAAACAGCCAGTAACAGACTGGTGGTGGCATTGGCTAGTAGCTACTATTGGTGCATTTATTGCATTATTTATTGCTCGTACCCGTTATGAAAATCTGATGCAATGGCATTGGGTAACATACGGGCTAACAAACTTTAGCCTTATTGCCGTCATGATAGCTGGTACTAGCGCTAAAGGGGCACAAAGGTGGATTAATATTGCAGGTTTTAACGTCCAACCCTCAGAATTTGCCAAAGTTGGCATAATTATTACCCTTGCTGCTTTGCTACATAAACGCACAGCCTCAACCATTGAGAACGTTTTTAGAGCCTTGGCAATTACCGCCGTTCCTTGGGGATTAATATTTTTGCAACCTGACTTGGCAACATCGTTAGTCTTTGGTGCGATCGTCTTAGGGATGTTGTATTGGGCAAATGCTAACCCAGGCTGGTTAATCCTGATGATTTCGCCAGTAGTTGCGGCTATTTTATTCAGTACTCCTTGGCCTTTATCAGAACCAATCGTTTTGTTTAAAGAACTAACCTTCAGTCCCTTGGGCTTATTTTGGGCTGGCGCAATGGGGATTTTGGGCTGGCAGACTCTCCCTTGGCGCAAATTTAATTTGGGCGCTATAGGTGCATGGGTGCTGAATATGCTGGGTGGTGAATTAGGCGTTTTTGCCTGGAACCATGTCCTTAAAGAATATCAAAAAGACAGACTGAGCGTATTCATCAACCCCGAACATGATCCTTTGGGTGCTGGATATCACCTGATTCAATCTCGCATTGCCATTGGTGCTGGTGAAATTTGGGGATGGGGATTGTTTAAAGGCCCGATGACTCAACTAAATTTCGTACCCGAACAGCATACAGATTTCATTTTCTCCGCCGTGGGTGAAGAATTTGGTTTTATTGGTTGCCTAGTAGTACTTTTCGTCTTCTGTTTAATCTGCCTGCGCCTGTTACACGTAGCGCAAACAGCCAAAGATAACTTTGGTTCTTTGTTGGCGATAGGTGTTTTATCAATGATTGTGTTTCAGTTGATTGTAAACGTTGGTATGACAGTAGGTTTAGCTCCTGTAGCTGGAATTCCCCTACCTTGGATGAGTTATGGACGTTCTGCCATGCTAACCAACTTCATTGCCTTAGGAATAGTAGAATCCGTAGCAAACTTCCGCCAACGTCAGAAATATTATTTATAAGTGAAGGGACAGGGTAAAGGCGCAAGGGAGATGATGGGTAAATAACCAATTACCAACGCCAAACACTAAACCCCAAACACCAAATGACAAATGGCCAATGACAAGTATTAAGCTATATAACAGGAAATAAGCGAGGATAAAAATCATGATCCTGCCTGGAGCAACTGTTCGCGTTAAGAACCCCGCAGATACCTATTATCGCTATGAAGGGTTGGTACAAAGGGTAAGTGATGGCAAGGTAGCTGTGCTGTTTGAAGGCGGTAACTGGGATAAATTAGTTACTTTTCGCTTGCCGGAATTAGAAATTGTAGAGACTATAGGTAAGAAAAAAGGAAAATAACACAACGCATCAAGTATGAAGTATGAAGGATAAAAATTTCATACTTCATCCTTTATCCTTCATCCTGATACTATGCGCCTTCCTCTACCACAGTTTGCCACAGGCGATCGCCACCATAATCACATTGCCGAGGTGATTGAAACTACTACTACTGAATTTCTGGCACAGTGTTTGGAACCGGAAGACTTAAGTTTTCCCCCTATGCCACCTTTTGGTAGTTGGGTTTGTTCAACAGATGAAGAATCGGGCAACCAAATTTATGCCGTGGTGTATCATGCTACCACCATGCCTATAGATTCCGTACATCGTGCAGTGGCTTTAGGTCTGTCATTGCAAGACTTGCGAGAAGAACAGCCCCAGATATTTGCTATGTTGAAAACCGAATTTCGGGCTGCGATCGTGGGCTTTGAACAGCCTTCTCATACTGAAGGTTATAATCAGCGCTTGTACCAGTACTTACCACCTCGTCCTCCGCAAATTCATCAGGCAGTTTATCGCTGTGAATCGGAAAAAATTATTAATTTCACCGAAGAACTAGATTTTCTACAGACAATACTTTCTATCAAAGGTGCGCCTATCGAGTCTTTGGCAGCAGCAGCTATTAGAGAGGTTTACCAGTTACGCAAGGCTGACCGCAAATGGTTAATCAAAGCTGGAAGAACCCTCAGCGTACTGTTGAAAGATGACTATGATCGCTTGCGGTTCATTTTAAGCCAGGTTCACCCATAGGTAGCCGTTATTAACTGCGTATACCAGGATGATTTTCGGTGATAGTCCAGAGTCAAAGGGTCAAGGGTTGGAGAGGCGCGATTAATCGCGTTTGTACTCAAAAGTTATTAGTGATTCCTCCTTTGCTCCTGACCTTTTCCCAGTAGCCAATCCCCAATCATTAAGTTAAGGTTTTTTTAATTTCTACTCCTGGTAGCTTTTGCAGTTATATTGATCGGTCGATTGCTTTCAGCTAATCGCAGCTTCACCATAGCCCTTTCAAGTTCTACCTATGGAACTCATTTCACAAGTTCTGGCATTAGAACCAACCTCCCAAGTTCTTGGTAAGGAACCAATTGTTCCCTTCGCTATTTTGCTGGTTGTTATTTTAGTGGTGCCAATTTTGTTTGAGCGCCTGAGACTACCAGGTCTAGTAGGTTTGGTTTTCTCTGGGGTAGTACTTGGCCCTTCAGGCTGGAATTTATTCCAGACAGAATCACAGACAATTAACCTGCTAGCAGATATTGGGTTAGTTTACTTAATATTTGTAGCTGGACTAGAAGTTGACATAGAACAGTTCCAGCAGAAAAAAAATCGCTCTTTCGGTTTTGGCAGCTTCAGCTTCTGCTTTTCCCTAATTATGGGAACCCTAGTAGGGCGAATTTTTGGCTTTGATTGGATGATATCAATATTAATTGGCTCTTTGTTTGCCTCTCATACGCTTTTGGGATATCCCATTCTTAGCCGCCTAGGAGTTGTGAAAAATGAAGCTGTTACTGTTACCATTGGAGCCAAAATTTTTACTGATATTGGCGTTTTGCTAATATTAGCTCTGTGTATGGCTTCGACCTCACCAACAGGAGTATTTAACTTAGCAAAGCTACTCACTCTGTTGGGTTGGCTAATTATCTACTCTGTTGTAGTATTAGTCGGTTTTGATTGGTTAGGTAAAGAAGTTTTTCGGCGTTCCAGTGGTGAAGAGGGAAACCAATTTTTATTTGTATTACTGACTGTGTTTCTCGCTGCTGTTGGCGCTCAATTGATTGGGGTCGAAAAAATTATTGGAGCCTTCTTGGCAGGTTTAGCAGTTAATGAAGTTTTAGGTGAAGGCCCAGTTAAAGAAAAAGTAGTATTTGTTGGCAGCGTTCTATTCATTCCCATTTTCTTTGTTAACTTGGGGTTGCTCATTGATCTGCCTACCTTTATTCACAGCACTAACAATATCCAATTAACAGTTTTATTAGTGTTCGGTTTGATTGCCAGCAAATTTATTGCGGCTTTATTGGCAAAACTGGTATACGGCTATAATTGGCAGGAAATTCTCACAATGTGGTCGCTGTCCATTCCGCAGGTAGGTACAACGTTAGCAGTAACCCTAGTTGGCTATAGGGCTGAATTATTGCCAGTGGAAGTATTCAATAGTGTTGTGGTGGTGATGCTAGTTACATCAACCGTAGGGCCATTAATTACCAGTCGGGTAGCAGTGGGTTTAGCTTCATCAACAGTTACAGAACCAGCAATAACAAACCAACCAGAGCAGCAAGCACCAGATCCCGGTACCGCTTTGACTATAGTTGTACCGATATACAATCCCCAAACGCAGCAATATTTAATAGAATTAGCAACATTATTAGCACGCCAAGCCAATGGCAGAATTATACCGTTAGCGATCGCCACTGCTGCGGCTAATATGGATGCACCACAGTTAGAAGTATCTTTGCAGCGGAGTGAGCGCTTACTGGCAAAAGCAACAGCACAAAGCCGAGCTTTAGGTGTAACCGCAGAGCCATTACTGCGAATCGATGATGCTTTTGCTCAGGGAATTAGCAGAGCATCTCGCGAACAAAAGGCCAGTTTGATAGTCATGGGTTGGGGTAAACGTACTGGGTTAAGAGCGCGTTTATTTGGTAACGTAATTGATAACGTTCTTTGGGCATCCCATTGTCCTGTTGCTGTTACCCGTTTAGTAGACTCTCCTAAAAAAATCCAACGGATTTTAGTTCCGGTAGAAAACTTAATGGCACCAACTTTACAGCCTTTGCATTTTGCTCAATTGTTGGCAGATTCTAATCAAGCTCAAGTTACTGTATTAAATGTGTGCGAACGACGTACCAGTTCCAGCAAAATTGCTGCCAGGCGATCGCATCTTTCTGCTCTGGTAGCGAAATTGGCTTTGCCTAATCCCCCAGAAATTCAAATTATCGCTCATGAAAATGTCGCCCAAGCTATTTTACAAGCAGCACGTTTGTATGATTTAGTTGTGCTACCTTTTACACGCAATCGCACAAGTCCTGGTGGATTAGCTATTAGTGATGTCACCACTCAATTAGCCAGACAACTAACTTGCTCAATCATTATGCTGGGAGAACCACAACGTACTTACCCAGTAGCGCTGCCAACTGGAATTCCCAGTACTACATCTGTTATGTAAAAATACTAGAGGTTGCTTGTAGCATAATTTTACAGATTTTTCTGCTTTTTTCTTAGTATCTCTGACCCATTTACCTTTTATCTGAGTTATAACAGTTGGCACATCTAATCCTTACAATACTTAATATTGTTAAAGATTTGATGAATTCTCAAATTTGACGCTCCAATCTTGAGGCTATGTTTGTTATTTTGCTAATGGACTTGTTCAATAAAAAAGACTTAATGTAATAAAATTACAAGCGTAGAAATACGGGTAAATTTTAAAACGTAAGTTGGAAAAGTCATCTCCCTTTGGACTTTTTACATAAATTGCGTAATAAAAAATACGTACAATAAAAACTGACAATACTTGTACTTAAATTGGTAAATTATGAGAATTTTAGTAACGGGCGGTGCCGGGTTTCTTGGTTCCCATCTCATCGACCGACTAATAACTGATGGCCATGAAATTCTTTGCTTGGATAACTTTTATACAGGCAATAAGGACAACATAGTTAAATGGCTGGATAATCCATATTTTGAACTGATCCGCCATGACATTACCGAACCCATTAGGTTGGAAGTGGATCAAATCTATCATTTGGCTTGTCCTGCTTCGCCTGTACATTACCAGTACAACCCCGTCAAAACGGTGAAAACAAATGTGATGGGGACACTAAATATGTTGGGCTTGGCTAAACGTGTCAAAGCAAGGTTTTTCTTAGCTTCTACTAGCGAAGTCTACGGCGATCCGGAAGTTCATCCCCAAACCGAAGAGTACAGAGGTAATGTCAATCCTATTGGCGTGCGTTCCTGCTACGACGAAGGTAAACGAATTGCTGAGACGCTAGCATTCGACTACTACAGACAAAATAAAGTTGATATTCGAGTTGTACGTATTTTTAATACCTATGGCCCTCGGATGTTAGAAAACGATGGACGGGTAGTGAGCAACTTTATAGTTCAAGCCTTACGGGGTGAACCTTTAACAGTTTATGGCGACGGTTCGCAAACCCGTAGTTTTTGCTATGTCTCCGATCTGGTAGAAGGATTTATCAGATTAATGAATAGCGACTATGTCGGGCCTGTGAATCTGGGCAATCCTGATGAATACACCATCTTAGAATTGGCAGAGGCTGTACAAAACCTGATTAACCCCGAAGCCAAAATTAAATTTGAACCAATACCTTCTGATGATCCCCGTCGCCGTCGTCCAGATATTACAAAAGCAAAAACCTTGTTAAATTGGGAACCTACCGTTCCATTGCAACAAGGGTTAAAACTGACCATAGAAGATTTTCGTAATCGGATTAAAAAGGAGAACAAAGCGTCAGTCTCCTGATTAGCACCGAGTATCGCTCTGAACTTTCGTGCAGGCTGAGTTTATTTGTAGCCCGTACTATTGTGGTAAGGTTTTCTACCCTCATCAAAGTTTGCGCTGAAAACTTCTGAGCTAATAGGAAGAACAGAAACAACGAGGAGTTAAAAATAATGCGTGTTTGCGTCATTGGTACTGGTTATGTTGGTTTAGTTACAGGTGCTTGCTTGGCTCACATCGGTCATGATGTCATCTGTGTGGATAATAATGAAGAAAAAGTTAAGTTAATGAAGTCTGGGCAGTCCCCAATTTTCGAGCCGGGACTCTCGGAAATTATGCAATCTGCTATTCAAGCAGGAAAAATTGAATTTACTACAGATTTGGCTGCAGGTGTAGCTCACGGAGAAATTCTCTTTATTGCAGTGGGAACACCACCTTTACCAAATGGTGAAAGTGATACACGTTATGTTGAGGCTGTAGCTCGTGGCATTGGCAGTAATCTCAACGGTGGTTATAAAGTAATCGTTAATAAATCTACAGTGCCCATTGGCTCAGGTGACTGGGTACGGATGATTGTTTTAGATGGTATCGCTGAACGCCAAAAAACCCTAGTAACCGCAGGTGGTGTTGCAACTGAAGATAAATTACCAGAGATTGCATCTCATTTTGATGTAGTCAGCAATCCAGAGTTTTTGCGCGAAGGTTCAGCAGTTTACGATACCTTTAACCCCGATCGCATTGTTCTAGGTGGCAACAGTCAAAGAGCAGTAGGCTTAATGAAAGACCTGTATGCTCCAATTGTAGAGCGGCAGTTTGCTGAGGATAAATCTTTACCACAAGTACCTGTGCTGGTAACAGATCTTAGCTCAGCAGAAATGATTAAATATGCGGCTAATGCTTTTTTAGCAACGAAAATTAGTTTTATTAACGAAGTTGCTAACATTTGCGATCGCGTCGGTGCTGATGTTACCCAAGTAGCAAAAGGTATCGGTTTAGATTCCCGGATTGGTAACAAGTTTTTACAGGCTGGTATCGGTTGGGGTGGTTCCTGTTTCCCCAAAGATGTAGCTGCGCTAATTCATACTGCTGATGACTATGGTTATGAAGCACAATTACTAAAATCAGCCGTTAGCGTCAACGAACGCCAACGGCTGATTGCTTTAGAGAAACTGCAACAAGTCCTCAAAATCCTCAAGGGTAAAACAGTAGGTTTACTTGGTCTTACCTTTAAGCCAGATACCGACGATTTACGGGACGCACCAGCACTCAACCTCATTGAGCAGCTGAACCGACTGGGAGCCAAAGTTAAAGCTTACGACCCCATTGTTTCCCAAACAGGTCTACGTCATGGGCTTTCTGGTGTGCTAGTCGAAACTGATGCTGAAAGACTAGCCGACGGTTGCGATGCTTTAGTACTTGTGACTGAATGGCAACAATTTAGCCATCTAGACTATGTAAAAATGGCTCAACTGATGAATCACCCTGTGATTATCGATGGACGTAACTTCCTTGACCCAGAAACAATGGTAAGAGCCGGTTTCCAATATGTAGGTGTTGGAAGATAAAAGATAAAAAATAAAAGTTAAATCTTACACAAAAACGCAGAGGTTTTTTATTACCTTTGCGTTTTTGTGTGTGGCTTATTCTACCAATTTGAAAAAAGAATTTGACAGATGGGTAGGTTGGGGTTGTAGCTTGCTTACCCGTAGGGGTATGTGTGAAACCTAACATCTAGAGGGTTTTTAGGCGTTAGCTTGAGGGACAAAACCCAACTGTCGCTGAATTTTAGAGAATTGGTATAACCCTTTGTCAGCGAACCTTGTTCGGATGAATAATAGTAACCTCTTACCCTAGCTCTTTGCTTGTTGCGAGGTATTAGGTATACGCTCAATCTCAGCATATCCACTGAAAATTAACTTTTGACCTTCAGTTTCTAGACGATTCAGTCGCATTTTTACCCCATCCAGGTCAAAGCGATCCAAATCGACCATATTATCTAAAATTTCCACCAGTGCGATGCTCAAAGTTCTCGATATTTCCCTTTGCGCTTCTGGTACAAGGTCAAGGTCAAATTGAGGATCTTTGAAAGACACTCTTCGTCGGCGCTCCACAGACAAGCTGACAGTCATATTTAGCGGTACGAGTTCGCCATTATCTAAATCTGCTTTTGCTAAAATTCGCAGACGATTCTCTGGTAACAGTTGTACCTGAATCTCTGGGAAAGACACTGGTTTACCCCCAGATAACGCCGTTAAGCTTGGGACAGAAAGGTTAACTAAACGTTTTTTAACCAGTTCAGCATTAAAAGCTTGATTAATACCTGCTTCTGATAATATTACTTGGGCGATCGCCTGGGTAGGTTGCTTAAGAGTTAATTTACCGCTTAAAACTGAGCCAAAGTCAATGGCAACTGCATCCGTTTCAAAAGACATCTCCTCTACCGCAAAATCTCTACGGATGACTAAGCCACGTCCACTCATTTTGAAACTATCGATGCTGCCTTGCAACAGTTTGCTGGAGGGATAGCAGCGCACAAAGACTTCTACTGACTCGCTTTGGGTAAACAGGTGGCGAATCGTTTGGCTAGCGACTGTGTTGAGCATTCGCTCTCCCCAGTCTGTGCCTTTAGAATCTGTTAAACCAGTAAGTCCGCCGAACATGAGTTTTGGCTCTCTAGAAGTTCTTTGTACTTTTGTAACAAACTGTGAAGAATACAGCAAGCGATCCCCTGATAAATTGTGCTGATGGGCAGGAGTAGAATAACTGATGGTTAACAACTAAATGTATTAGATATTACTAAATTCTCTGCAAAAACGAGATTTTTATTACACGAGATTGAGCCTAGGTGTAATTTTAGCGGTCTGATACATCTAAAATCCTGTATTAATTCAATTTAACTGACGATGCCGCTAATAAATTAAGTTTTTGT
Organism: Nostoc linckia FACHB-104; assembly: GCF_014696615.1. Classification (GTDB taxonomy): domain Bacteria; phylum Cyanobacteriota; class Cyanobacteriia; order Cyanobacteriales; family Nostocaceae; genus Aulosira; species Aulosira linckia_A. The sequence goes on from NZ_JACJQJ010000006.1 coordinate 98,057, forward strand.
TAATAAATGACATTAGTTTTTTAGACCATTCCTATAAGTAACGGTAATGCCCATAGTCTATGGCTGAGTATCTATAGCGAAATCTGAAGCTTAATTAAACTAAATTTCTTTCTTTAAAAAATACCGTTGATGTCCTGGCGGAAAGTTCTCCAGAATACCGAACTTTTGATAGCCAAGGCGTTCATAAAAACCAAGAGATTGAAAACTGAATGTATCCAGATAAGCGTAACTACAACCGCGCTGTTTAGCAATTTCCTCAGCTTGAAGCATAAGTTCTCGTCCATATCCTTGACCTCGCAGCATTTCCGCCACCCACAAGTGAGAGATAAACAGCCATCCCCATTGTGTTTTACCAACTAATCCCCCAACAATTTTGTTTTCATTGTCTCGAATCAAGACAGCTAGCGGTTGGTATACATCTTTTTCTATTAGGCGATCGTTGTTATAGTCAACAAGCTTGTTAATGACAGTACGAATATCCTCTTGTGTGGGATCATCCTCAACTGTAAATTTTAGGTCTGCCATTTTAACTTTCACAGAAATAAGTAATGCTAAATCAAGTATTTGATCAATTCTGTATAGCATTAATATTCTTTACAAAATGTAGATATTGCTGATGTTGAGTTCCCAGAACCAAATAGCGCTACAATTACACAACATTTAAAAGTGGTTCTTAGTGTTTGTACCGCAGTGTATCCCTTGGGATAATAAAATGGAAGCGAAGTTATGTGCTGTTTTAAACTAGCAGAATAAAGACGTTTCGTATCAAATTTGACAAAATGATACAGTGATACTCTGTATCTAATAAGGCTTGTAGCATCTCAACGCTTGTAATATTTATGACTTCCCCGATTCGCTTTTTGATGTGTGCCCCTGACCACTATGATGTGGACTATGTAATTAATCCCTGGATGGAAGGGAACATTCATAAATCATCGCGCGATCGCGCTGTGGAACAGTGGCAAAAACTCTACCATGTCCTGAAAGAACACGCCATTGTAGATTTAGTACCACCAGAAAAAGGTTGGCCTGATATGGTATTTACCGCCAACGCTGGCTTAGTGTTGGGGGATAATGTAGTTCTGAGTCGCTTTTTACACAAAGAACGTCAGGGAGAAGAGCCTTACTTCCAAAAATGGTTTGAAGCCAACGGTTACACAGTGCATGTATTACCTAAAGACTTGCCCTTTGAAGGCGCAGGGGATGCACTGTTAGATCGGGAAGGACGCTGGTTATGGGCGGGTTACGGCTTCCGTTCAGAATTAGATTCTCACCCCTACTTAGCCAAGTGGCTGGATATTGAAGTATTATCACTACGGCTCATTGATGAGCGTTTTTATCATTTAGATACCTGCTTCTGTCCCTTAGCTAACGGTTATTTACTTTATTATCCCGGTGCGTTTGATTCCTACTCCAACCGCTTAATTGAAATGCGAGTAGCAGCAGAAAAGCGTATTGCTATTGAAGAAGCTGACGCGGTGAATTTCGCCTGTAATGCGGTGAATGTGGACAGCATCGTCATCATGAACAAGGCGAGTGATAGTTTAAAAACACGCCTGGCGAATGTAGGCTTCCAAATCATTGAAACACCGCTAAAAGAATTTCTCAAAGCTGGTGGTGCGGCGAAATGTCTCACCCTGCGGGTAACAGAACCAATTAGAGATGAAGTTCATGCGAATGTTTCTGTAGAAAGTCGGATTATTCGCCTAGAAGGTCACTTGCTGGATTCTGGCTTGATTAACCGCGCTTTAGACTTGATTGTCGATACAGGTGGAAGCTTTCAAGTATTGAATTTCAACTTGGGCGAACAGCGCCAAAGTACCTCAGCAGCCGAAGTGAAAGTTTCAGCACCATCCCATGAGGTGATGGAAGAGATTATTTCTCAGCTGATTGATTTAGGTGCTGTAGACTTACCTCAAGACGAACGAGATGCCAAACTAGAACCTGTGGTGCAAGCAGGTGTAGCACCCGATGATTTCTATGTGAGTACAATTTATCCTACCGAAGTGCGGATTCATGGTGAGTGGGTAAAGGTACAAAATCAGCGCATGGATGGCGCGATCGCCATTACTCAATCTGCTAATGGCTATGTTGCTAAGTGTAAAATATTACGCGATTTAGAGGTAGGCGAACAAGTTGTAGTAGATGTGCAAGGTATTCGCACCATCCGCAAAACCGAATCGCGGGAACAGCGGAATGCTCAAGAATTTAGCTTTATGTCAGCAGGGGTTTCTAGCGAACGCCGTGTGGAATTAGTTGTAGAGCAAGTAGCTTGGGAATTACGTAAAATTCGGGATGCTGGCGGTAAAGTAGTTGTCACGGCTGGCCCAGTTGTAATTCATACTGGGGGTGGCGAACATCTATCGCGGCTAATTCGGGAAGGCTACGTACAAGCACTGTTGGGCGGAAATGCGATCGCAGTCCATGACATCGAGCAAAATATCATGGGTACGTCCCTCGGTGTTGATATGAAGCGGGGTGTCGCCGTCCGGGGTGGACACCGCCATCACTTGAAGGTAATTAATAGCGTTCGCCGCTATGGAAGCATTGCCAAAGCTGTAGAGGCGGGTGCAATTAAGAGTGGCGTAATGTATGAATGTGTACAAAATCATGTACCGTTTGTACTTGCCGGTTCAATTCGGGATGATGGGCCTTTACCTGATACCCAAATGGATTTGATTAAAGCACAGCAGGAATACGCTAAACACCTGGAAGGTGCAGAAATGATTTTAATGCTGTCTAGTATGCTGCACTCCATTGGTGTAGGGAACATGACACCTGCGGGCGTGAAAATGGTCTGTGTGGATATTAATCCAGCTGTGGTCACCAAGTTAAGCGATCGCGGTTCCATAGAATCTGTGGGTGTGGTGACAGATGTGGGATTATTCCTCAGTCTGCTGACACAGCAACTCGATAAGTTGACAAGTCCTTATCGGGCAGTGGTAGGTTAAGAAAAACCTCACAAAAACTAAGAAAGGGAATGATGAGAGTAGCTTTCAAAAGAGAGTTGCAAATTAATTGGGTCAGTGCGATCGCTGATTTTATGCTGGCGGGTATGGTAATCGGCCCGCTAGCTGCTCCCTTTCTTGCTGCCTCTGGGACATTTTTATTACCAGAAATTGCCAATATTATTTATTTCATGGGCGATCATGTTTGCCCGCAACCGGATATGGGGTTAGATTTTGCACCACCTTATATCATGGCTGTATGTATGCGTTGTTATGGCACCGTCACAGGTTTATTCATAACGCGCTTATTATATGGTGCAACTGGCGGTAAAGGTTTTTACTGGTTAAGCCAGTATGGTTGGAGTGGTGTAGCCATAGCCAGCGTGTTGATGATGGCTTATCCCTTAGAATTAGCAGCGCAAGTTCTTGACTTGTGGAGTTTTAATAATTATCTTGTCACGCCCTTTGGATTAATTACAGGTTTGGCGTGGGGGTTATTTACTATGCCAATTTTACATGGGCAGCTTTCATCTGATGAAAACTGACTCTATTTTTTATTAATTATTTCACAACTTCCCCAGCATGTTTTTTGAAGTTATGGGCAAACCTGCGACAGTTTGCAATGAGTACACATTTACCTCTGTAGAAATTAAACAACCCTGACGATGGATTGTGCAACTTAAAAGCAGAATAGCTTATCATCAATAAATTTTGCGTGAAATCGACGTAGGCGCAGCCCGTCGCAGGCATCGACACCTTTACCTAAAACTTGAGATTTCAAATCGTAGCCTGATTCTTGGAAAGTGACTAACCCTACATTACCGCGAGTAGGTACTTGTCCTTTCTCAATGGCTTTTAAATGTTTGCCGTTCTGATCGGATTTTAATCCCAACTTTATTTGTGCATCAGCAAATGACACTAATAGACCATTAGTTGAAACATATACAGTATCAAGTAGAATATCAGCCCAATTGTCGGGTAAAGCGTCCATTTGATTAATTTACAGGAAGGAACACAATAAACCAAAATTAGCCCAGCAATTAATTTAAGCTGAGTGCAAAAAATATAAGTAGTTAAACAAAATTAATTACACAAAGTCATTGCGAATGGAGCGGAGCGAAATGAAGCAATCACAAGGGTTGGGATTGCTTCGCTGCGCTCGCAATGACTGTAATTAATTTTGCGTGGTTACTTACCCAATCAATATTAACCATGCCAATCTTACATGAGTTTATGACAGGCCAAAAAACTTTGTACTAACCGTAAATAGGATAGTTAAATCAAGCCTAAATAATCACACTTAATCGTTACTTATATCAAAAAATACAATATACAGGCGATCGCCAACTTGGGAGAATGTCTAAATTTGCACTCATGAACCGAATATTCAACCTTTGATTCGTCTTACACTTACTCATCATTTTGATAGTCATGTTTCTGATTGCAATATAACAGCATAATCACTTACGTAATTTTAATGGCATAGTCATTAGTTAATTATAGATAAAATCAAGTTTTTATAAGCTTAGTAAAGCTTTTATTCTTATTAGTATTCGTATAAATATGTCATGAAATATACTTTATTGCTATTTTTATTTACGTATAGCAGTGCTAGGTTAATGAATGTAGGAGAAAAACATAGTTGCAGACAATAAATAGCTGAATTTTCTTGCTACATGACTAGACTTTTATTTAGCCCCTTGTATTGATATGAAATTTATTCCTGCTGGTCTTCAGAAGCTATCAATTGCTAGTTTTGTTTTTTGTTCAGTTTTGAGTGTTAGTCAAGTTAAGCCTGCTAGCGCTAGCAATCTGGTGGTTAATGGTAGCTTTGAACAAACCTTACTTACTGGTGGTACAGACATCAACGACGGTGGTTGGAAAACATACGACGAGATTTTAGGTTGGAAGGCTACTCAAGGCGGCAAAATTGAAATTCAAAGGGGAGCAGCCGGCACGGCTCAAGATGGGAAACAACTGACAGAATTGGATAGCCATTACTATACAAATCAGGACAAAATTGGCATTTTTCAGGATATTGCTACCGAAATTGGTAGTAAATATCGCCTATCATTTTTCTATTCACCGCGCCCTAATACAGAAGCAACGGAAAATAACTTTACTGTTCTGTTTGGTAACGTACTCAACCAGACTATCTCCGGTGGTAAAGGTGGTACGCAAACAAAATGGTTGGAGTATACGGCTGATATTGTTGCCAATAGTAACTTGTCTCGCTTGCAATTTGACTATGATGTCAAGAATGATTCTGTCAATACCTACGGTTCTTACATCGATAATATTCGCTTACAAAAAGTTCCAGAACCGGGGACTCTGTTAGGCATTGCACTGGTTGGTTTAGCTTTAGCCTACAACAGAAAGTTTGCTGCTTAGTCCTGTTTAATCACTCTCGCTAGATAAAGATTTAAAACCCTAATTTTCCAGGCTTTGATTAATTGTACGTGAGTATCCCAGGAAGGCGCATCTGCGGGAAGGGCGAAAGAAACAAAGGTAAGGCAAGGGGATGAAGAAGTTGTAATCTAGGGAGCAAGGCAATTTTTGGATAGTAAAAACCGCAAGTATAGTGGTGCGAATTCGCCCATTGTGAGTCTGGTTTTGGTTTAAGCGGATTTGGGATAAGATATGACCTCTGTGGTAAGCCTCTCTCCTGGTAGGAGAGAGGCTTCAAGATTTTTTTGAATAAAGTCATACCAAATTAAATCATGGTTGCGACACCAATATATTCTAGAGGGCACTGCCATGCCCCTACAATCTGTCGCATTCTTGTTTCAAATTGGTATCAGAACTACGAACCTAAAATAACCCTGTTTAATCACTCTCGGTAGGTAAAAATCTAAAACCCTGATTATTGCAGAGTTTTATCAATTTAGGCGGAGGTTGGTTTAAAAAACGAAATCCAACACCCAAAAACTTTGGTATTGTTGAGGTTTCACACAGTAAGCCCAACATTGTATTTTATACGATCGCTCTCTTCCCTAATTACCAAAATCTACTGCGCTTTCTTAAACCACTCCACAATCCCATCCGCTAGCACTTTCGCCATTTTCTTCTGTTGTTCTGGGTTGACTATCTGCTCAAATTCATCAGGATTACTCATAAAACCTAGCTCTAGTAACACTGATGGCGCAGTATGGGGACGTGTCAGCGCTAAGTTATTCCAAAACACGCCAAAAGAAGGTCTACCTAAATTTTTTACTAGCCGATTTTGCAGTAAGATAGCCAAACTCTGCGCTTGGGGATGATACCAATAGGTACTTACACCTTGAGTTTTTTCTGCATCGCCATCATCAGGGAGAAATCGATAATGGAAGGTAAGAGCGATCGCAGGTTCTTGTTGATCAATCATTTTCTGGCGTTCTCCCAGAGACATATCGCGATCATCTTCCCTCGTCATCATTACTGTTGCGCCTCGCTGTACTAATTCGTCGCGCAGTAATTTTGTCACTCTCAAATTTAAATCTTTGGCTAAATCACCTGTTGGCCCAGTTGCACCAAATTCTTGTCCCCCATGTCCTGGGTTTAGTAAAATCTTGACTCCAGATAATGGCTTTTGTTGCTTATTAGGAATAATTGGCAGATGACGCAAACTCAAAATTAAACTTGTATCTTTGTATGCCAGCTTATATCCCCACTGTTGCTTGTTTTTGAGATAAAAAGTGTATTCCACCTTGTCTGGAGCGATTTGCTGCCAATCTAAGCGAGAAATTAAAGGGGTATCCTTTAGGCGAATAATGTCTGTTTGGGCAGTAGTATTATGCAGTGTGAGGGTAAAAGTTCCTTCACCTTGTGCAAGGCTAATGGGTACAGGTGCTTGCAGGGGAAATATGATTTCAGTTCTTGCTGATAATTGACGAGATGTCACACTGCGAATAATTGAGTTTGGTGCAACTGCTCCTAGAAGCATACGAGTTTCTTGGCTATTGATCCAGCCGCCATAATCAAGACGCAGCCAATCCCCTTCCTTACCCGTAACAGCAGCCATAACACCTTTCGGTAGTGGTGTCAGCCGCGAATGATCTGTACTTGGGCCAGTACGAACCACAGCCGCTTCGGCAGTTACTTCTACCACTGGTAGTTGATTGGGTATGAGAGTTTGAACTTTGCCAGAACTTGACTGAGTCAGCGTCTTACCATTGAGAGTAAGTTGAAATTCCGGTTGTTGCCAATCACCTGCTGTTTGTAATGTCGTACATCCCTGATATTTACTAGGAGTCAATTCAGGAACAGGTTTATTTTTATTAATAAAGATTGCCGCATTACCAGGTAGAGAAAACTGTTGTTTTTGGGGCAATAAATTAACAGTGTGACTACCAATTTTTACCCCCACCTTAGCATTTAGAGGTGCAACAGCACTAAAACAAATTTCTTCTCCTGGTAGTCGGGAAATATCAACTGCTGGAGTCAGAGAATTGGCAGCAAAAGCTAACCCCTGTGGTATCTCTAGCTGATTAGCCACGCGAGTAACTCGCATCTGCAATTCTTGGTTTTGATAACGTACAGTAAATAAATTCTCTCCCAATTCCAAGGGAAAACTGGGAGCGAAATGACCAGATTTACTACGATTAATAGGTAGACCATTAATTAACACTTCTCCGGTTGCTGGTGCAGTACCAAGGAAAAAAATCTGATCTGTCTTTGTCTTGTGATTTTTTGGTGGATAAATCAGCTGAAGTGTTTTCTCTTCTCCCCACGCTACGCTACAGAGAAGGACAGAACCCAAAACTATTAATTGTAAAAATGGTCGCATCAATTCACTGAACCAACTGACAAACGGGTAATTATTAATGGGGATGAATAAAGAGGAAGGAGGGGAGAAATCACAAACACCAAACACCCATCAGGTAATTAGCGTACAGACTTAAACCACTCAGTAATACCGTCTGCTAACACTGTAGCCATTTTCTTCTGTGACTGCGGATTGACTACCTGCTCAAATTCCTCAGGATTACTCATAAAACCTAACTCCAGCAAAACCGATGGCGCAGCGGTGGGCCGTGTCAACGCCAAATTATTCCAAAACACACCATAGGAAGGTTTACCAAGATTTTTGACTACATAGTTATGCAAAAATAATGCTAAACTGTGCGATTGGGTGTTATACCAAAAAGTTCCAAATCCCTTAGTCTTTTCGGCATCACCATCATCAGGTAGCGAGTTGTGATGAACGGAAAGAGCGATCGCAGGTTCTTCTTTACTAATAATTGCCTGTCGTTCAACTAAGGATACATCGCGATCGTCCTCTCTGGTTAGTACTACAGTTGCCCCACGCTTCACCAACTCGTCGCGCAGCAGCTTGGATACTACCAAATTGACATCTTTTTCTAAATAGCCAGTTGGGCCACTGGCACCTGATTCTTTACCCCCATGTCCGGGATCTAGTAAAATCCTGATACCGGATAAGGGTTTGCGTGTTTTGTCTTTAATTACAGGCGGATGACGCAAAGCCAAAATCAGGCTTGTACCTTCGTATCTCAGATGATATCCCCACTGTTGAGATTTTTTGAGATAAAAGGTGTATTGCACCTGTCCGGGAGTTAACTGTCGCCAATCTAGGCGAGAAATTAGGGGATTTTCATCCGTGCGAACAATATCCGTTTGGGCGGTTGTATTGTAAAGAGTGAGGGCAAAAGAGCGTAGACCGCAGGACTTGCCGCAGGCATCGCTTTGTTGTACGCTCACAGGAACGGGAACTTCTAGCGGAAAAACAATCTCTGTGGCGCTAGGAAGTTTTCGGTAACCTACACTCCGAATAATAGTGTGTGGTGAAATAGCACCTGGTAAAACTTGGGTTTCTTTAGCATTAATCCAAGCACCATAATCTAGACGTAACCATTCACCTTCCTTCCCTGTGACTGCGGCTTGTGTTCTTTTTGGTAGTGGTGTGAGTCTAGAATAGTCAGTACTAGGGCCAGTGCGAGCTACGCCTGAGTCTGCTGTTACTTCAATCACTGGCAATTGTGTGGGTGCAAGAATTTGAATTTTGCCAGTACCTTGCTGAGTTATAGTCTTACCATCCAGCGTCAGCTGAAACTCAGGTGTTCCCAAGTCGGCGGCAGCTGCCAGTGTTGTGCAACCTTGGTAGTTTCCTACGGTAGACTTATTAGCAGGTTGATTTCGCCCGGTTAAGGCAGCCAAATTACTTGGGAGTTGTGCCTTACTAGGTTGGGGTGCAAGGGCAATAGTTTGATTAGCCAATTTGACAGTAACACTCGCGTTTGAAGGTGCAATAGCGCTAAAACAAATCAATTCTCCTGGTAGTCTGGCAATGTCGGCTGCTGGAGTGAGGGAATCTTTGGCAAAGGCTAAACCTTGTGGTAGAACAGGCTGAGTACTAAGCCTTGTCACCTTAATCTGAAGTTCTTGATTTTGGTGACGCACAGTAAACAGGTTATCTCCCAATTGCAAGGGGACACTGGGAGCAAAATGGCCTGCTTTGCTGCGGGTAACTGCCTTACCATTAATCAAAACCTGACCATTTGATGGTGCAGTACCCAGAAAAAATATTTTTTCTGCACTGGTTTGGTAGTTTGTCTGAGGAAAAACTACTAAGAGAGATGAGTTTGCCAAAGCTATTGAGGAGGTGATGAGAAAGCTAAATATTACTAGTAGTACAAGTTTTTTCACAGCGAGAACACAGAAGATTTCACGATAGTGACTGTGGCACAATGACCAAGAAAGGATGAAGGGTTGAAGACTAAAGGATGAAGGTTAAAAGGTATTAGCCCTTGGTTTGCCCAAGATAAGCTGAAATTTCAGACTTCACACTTTACACTTCATACTTCAGATGACGCGATGTATTTTTAGAAGTGGCTCGAAATTCAAATTACTATGACTAAGTTTATCTTTGTAACTGGGGGCGTAGTTTCCAGTATCGGCAAAGGCATTGTAGCAGCAAGTCTGGGGCGTTTGCTCAAATCCCGCAATTATTCTGTATCGATTCTGAAACTTGACCCCTATCTGAACGTCGATCCGGGCACCATGAGTCCCTTTCAGCATGGGGAAGTTTTTGTTACCCAGGATGGCGCGGAAACAGATTTAGATTTAGGCCATTATGAACGCTTCACTGATACCTCAATGTCACGGCTGAACAGCGTTACTACAGGCTCAATTTACCAATCGGTCATCAATAGAGAGCGTCGCGGTGACTACAATGGCGGCACTGTACAGGTGATACCTCACATCACTAATGAAATTAAAGACCGCATTTTAAAAGTTGCCAAAAATACAAATCCAGATGTAGTAATTACAGAAATCGGCGGTACGGTAGGGGATATTGAATCACTACCGTTTTTAGAAGCAATTCGCCAGTTTCGTAAGGAAGTAGGACGGCAGAATGTGCTGTATATGCACGTTACGCTGTTACCTTGGATCGCCTCAGCTGGGGAAATGAAAACTAAGCCAACACAGCACTCGGTGAAAGAACTCAGATCTATTGGCATTCAACCAGATATCTTAGTTTGCCGTTGCGATCGCCCCTTACCTGTAGGATTAAAACAAAAATTATCCGAATTTTGCGATGTCGCTGAGGAATGTGTCATTACTTCCCAAGATGCCAAGAGTATCTATGAAGTACCCTTGATGCTAGAACGGGAAGGCATGGCAGAGCAAGTGTTAGATTTGCTACAGATGGAAAAACGGGAACCAAATCTCGTACAGTGGCAAAATATAGTACAGCATCTGCACAGCCCCAAATACGACATAGAAATTGCTATAGTCGGTAAATACGTAAGATTGGGTGATGCATATATCTCAGTAGTGGAAGCACTACAACACGCGGCTATTTCCACCTATGGCAGACTGCGTCTGCGTTGGGTAAACTCAGAAACCTTAGAAACCGAATCAGCCGAAAAACATCTTGAAGGTGTGGACGGTGTACTCGTACCTGGAGGTTTCGGCATTCGGGGAGTAGATGGAAAAATTGCTGCCATTAAATATGCCCGCGATCGCCAAGTTCCTTTCTTAGGTTTATGCTTGGGAATGCAATGTGCCGTGATTGAATGGGCGAGAAACGTTGAGGGCTTAAAAGATGCCAATAGTGCTGAGTTTAACCCTTATACTAGCGCCCCAGTCATTAACCTTTTGCCAGAACAACAAGATGTAGTTGATTTAGGCGGAACAATGCGCTTGGGTGTTTACCCCTGTCATGTTCTCCCCAATACTCTAGCTTCTAAACTCTACCAAGAAGATGTCATTTATGAACGCCATCGCCATCGGTATGAGTTCAACAATGCTTACCGCAGCCTTTTATTAGAGTCAGGTTACCTCATTAGTGGTACTTCTCCTGATGGACGCTTAGTGGAAATTGTGGAATTACCCAAGCATCCATTCTTTTTGGCTTGCCAATTTCATCCAGAATTTCAATCACGCCCTAATAATCCCCATCCTTTATTCCACGGATTCATGCAAGCGGCGATCGCCCATTCTCTTCCTCCACTTGTACAACAACACTAGTACCGCAAGGCGGAAGTCAAAAGTCAAAAGTCAAAAGTCAAAAGTCAAAAGGTGATAAATCAAGGCTTGTGACTGTTTGAAATGGTAGCTTTATTTACGCCGCGTTGTACTAGTTGCCCCACACGGAAGTCAAAAGTTAAACAGCTCATGGCGTAGACTGTTCTCGATTTTGTCAGTACGAAAAGTCTACTCTAGCCTTCTTGCCCAGAGCGATCGCCATACTCACAAGAAATACCATCTTTATTTCCCCAGGGCATTACTGGTGTAAGCTAGCAACAGTAATTTAAAATTCAGAATTATAGAGTAGCTTCTTTGCGATTTGAATTGTGAATTTTTGTGAAGTAGCAGCGACATCACTGGGGACATGAGGAGATTTTGTGGTGTACTGGGTGAAAATCCTTTACGAGAGGAAACAATACGTAGTCAATTTCGACCGTATTAACGCGTTTTGTTATGAACAAAATGGCAGGGTTACCTTTTGGTTACCCGATTGTGCGATTCCGATTGTAATTAACCCACAAAATAACCATCAAGACTATCAAAAGATTTTGACTTATATAGAACGGGTGACAGGAGTAGAACTAGAAGATGCTTATTGGGTAAAAATTATTTATGAAAATAACGAATACGTAATTAACCTCAATTGCATCAGTTCTTTTTGCCAAGAAGCCAACGGTAGGATAACTTTTTGGTTGCCTGATGGTACTATTCCCATCATTATTAATCCAGTGAGTAATCCAGAGTCCTATCAAAAAGTATTGCAATACGTTCAGAAAGCCACAGGATATTCTTTATCTTAGAAAATCTGTTAAAAATTTTTATCCAGCCTAATGTTTGCCAATTTAGGAGAAAATTGGCACAATTTTACCATTAATTTTTCTCCTTGTTAGAAAAATTAATGCAACAGATGGGTAAGGGCACAACATTGTTGTGCCCTTACTAATAATTTATATGTTGCAAACAATTGAAATGCTAAAAGTTATAACAAAATCGCATATTTTGTTGTACTTTGTGGTTAGTTGCAAAAACGATAATTCACAACCTTGATAATTGCTGCCATGCCAATTTTGCAGCACCTACTATCCCCGCAGCATTGCCTAATTCTGCTGACAAAATTTGTAAACCTACACGGGATGTCGGCATAACTCGCTGGTCAATTTCCGCTTTCATTGCAGGTAAAAAAAACTGGAAACTTGCACTAACACCGCCACCAATCACAATCGCTTCTGGTGTTAAGACGTAAATTAAACTCGTCAAACCAATACCTAAATCTCTACCATATTCCTGCCAAAACTTTAAAGCCTCTGCATCCGCTGCATGAGCCAAAGTACTCAATTCATGAGGTTCTTTACCACTACGGCGACGAATCGCTGTAATTGAGGTGTACTGTTCCAAAGAACCGCGATTACCGCTATTACAAATAGGGCCATCTGGGTTAAAGCTAATTAATCCTAATTCTCCACCTGCACCTTGATGCCCAATAAATAATTTGCCATCAAGGATAATGGCACCGCCTACGCCAGTGCCCAAAGTCAGCATAATAAAATTTTGAAAATAGCGACCAGCACCCAACCAAGATTCGCCCAAACCTGCACAGTTAGCATCATTACCGACAATTGTCGGCTTACCCGTTTTCGCTTCTAACCAATCGGCTAAAGGGACATCTCGCCATCCTGCCAAGTTGATAGCGATTTTCGCAATCCGTCCCTTCGCATCAGCCGGGCCAGGAGTACCAACACCAATAGCTATAGTTTGATTATCTGGATCAATTTGGGCGATCGCATCCACCATCACCGCCACCACAGATTCTGGTGTAGATGGTTGGGGAGTTGCTACTGTCAGAGATTGCAGACAATTGCCATCTTGATCAAATCGCCCCAGCTTAATCGCTGTTCCCCCCAAATCAATACCAATTACTTGAGAATTTACCACTTTATTCTGGGGATTGGGGATTAGGGACTGGGGACTAGGGAGAAATAACAATGCCCAATGCCCCATTCCCAACTACTTGTAAAAAGCATATTAGCTTTTTTGCGTTTTGGTACTCAAAAATTCCCAGTCCTCAGTTTTATTAGCTGCAAATTGTAAATTCGTCACGTTTGCCACCCGCGCATTTGATTCAGCCTGCCAAGCGGTGACTGGTGTGCCCCGTAAAATACCAGATAAAGCCACAGAAAGCATGAACCCACCAGTAGCGGCGGCAATTAAAGTCAAGTTGTCTTTCACACAAATCTCCAAAAGGATGAATGATTCAGGATACAGAATAAAGTAAGGAATTAATACACGCCTATTATTAGAAAAGATAGGTTTTTCCATGATGAGTTCCTCATCCCTCTATAACCGGCTGAATTTCATACTTTATACTTCATACTTCAGTGAACTGAACTATTTCCGAATACTATTTTGTCGCCGTAAACGAGGATTGACAAATTCATTTAAACCTTCCCCAAGTAGTGATAACCCTACCACCATTAATGTCATTGCTAAACCGGGGAAAAGCGTAGTCCACCAGATGCCAGTAGGAAGTGCTTCTAAAGCTTGTTTTAAATCATGTCCCCATTCTGGAACTTCTTCTGGCAGCCCTAAACCCAAAAACCCTAACCCGCCTAAGACTAAAATCGCATCAGCAGCGTTGAGGGTGAATAACACAGGTACGCTTTGAATAACGTTAAAAAATAGATACCGAGACAGCACAATCCATGTAGAAGCACCCATGGCTTGAGCAGCTTCAATGAACACTTCAGTTTTAACGCTCACCGTGTGGTTGCGAACAACTCGGTAATATTGAGGAATGTAAGCAATGCTAATAGCGATCGCAGCATTTAATATTCCCCGCCCGACCACAAAGGCCAAAGTCACTGACAGTAATAACCCTGGTAATGTATAAATGCTATCCATTAAAAATAGCAGTACCTTATCCAGCCTACCCCCCAGATAGCCACTAACCATACCTAATGGCACGCCAATCACCATACTCAGCGCTGTTGCTAAAATTACTACTTGCAAAGCAGCTTGCGCACCAAATAGCGTCCGGGAAAACACATCATGTCCCAGGCGACTAGTACCAAACCAATATTTAGCTGATGGTGGATCGTGAATCGGGTTAGATAAAAAATCTTTGGGGTTTTGCAGCCATCCCCAAGCTTGAAATACCGGAGCGAAAAATGCCAACAAAAGAAACAGCAGGGTGATGGCTAACCCAATCAACATGAATCGCTGAGAAAGATTCGGATTTTTCGGAAAACGTAAAAAAGACGGCAGCTGCCGTTTTGTCATGGCCATGAGCGATCGCCTGCATTGAGCAAGATACGCTGACCATTTTACATATCATAGTAGGTATTGGGGACTGGGCATTTGGCATTTATTCTGTTTGTCCCTAGTCCCTAGCCCCTTAAAGATTGCTTTCAATCAACTGGCGATATTCGCTCTTTTGCTTTACGCCTTTAAGTTCCTTTAACAGTTCCTTATTCTTGAATACTTGAATTGTTGGTGTTCCTGTCACACCAGCATTTTCAGCAATATCTCTGTCTTTATCGATGTCAATTTCGACAAAGTGAAGTTTGCCGTCAAATTCATCGACGACCTTATTTAATATTGGTTTGAGTGTATGACAAGGGCCACAGCCAGGAGAAACGTATTTTACCAAAAGTAGGCGATCGCTTTCGTGGAATAACTTCCGCAAAGCATAGCCACCTTCATGGCGCGTTGCATTTAGATTAAATTCCGCTTCTTGTTCAGCTTCAGTTTTATTCGCTGCTGGCTGATGTTCTAATTCATTAACTGGTGTTTCTGGCTGTTGATGGAATTCTTGAATCAAAGCATTAGACGACAGCCAGCGTTCTGCCAACATTGCTGACATACAACCGCTACCAGCCGCCGTAATTGCTTGGCGATATTCATGATCTTGCACATCGCCTGCAGCAAAAACTCCTTCCACACTAGTTTCTGGTGAACCATGTTTAGTTACTATGTAACCCACCTCATCTAGTTCAAGTTGCCCTTTAAATAGTGAGGTATTGGGAGTATGACCGATAGCGTAAAATAAACCCTTAGCGTGGATTGTGCTTTCTTCGCCAGTTTTGGTATTGCGGACTTTTACCCCATCCATATGGCCGTTACCAAAGATATCTACGGCTTCTGTGTTCCAATGTACTTGGATTTTAGGGTTGCTCAAAATTCTGTCTTGCATGGCTTTAGAAGCCCGCATTTTATCAGAACGTACCAATAAATTCACTTTGGAACCGTACTTGGTTAAGTAAATTGACTCTTCCGCCGCTGAGTCACCAGCACCAATCACAGCCAATTCCGCACCGTGGAAAATTGGTGTTGCACCATCACAAATTGCACAAGCTGAAATCCCACGACTCCAAAATTCATGTTCGTTGGGTAAACCCAAGCGCTTTGCTGTTGCACCAGTAGCAATAATAATACTGTTGGTTTTAACTTCCCTTTCCTCAGAACGAACAGTAAAAGGACGTTGACTCAAGTCAACTGATATTACATCCTCTGTATACAACTCAGCCCCCCAGCGTTCTGCTTGGGCTTTCATCCGATCCATTAGTTCTGGCCCAGTAATACCTTGGGGAAACCCAGGAAAATTCTCTACTTCCGTCGTTGTCATTAATTGCCCGCCAGGTAATCCCCCAGCTTGGAAACCTTCAAATACCACAGGCTTCAGATTAGCGCGTCCTGCATAGATAGCCGCTGTGTACCCGGCTGGCCCAGAACCGATGATTACTAAGTTTTCTACTGTCGGGTTAGTCATACTATTTATACGAACTCATAACGACTACGTTTAATCTAGCATAACAAACTTCTATTGGCTACGCCACACCTGATGCGATCGCAAATGGAAAACATAGGTAGATATGGCCGCTTATAAGGGCACAATAACTCTCGCAAGTCTCCAACTTTGTCAGAAAGGATTAATAACAGCCCTTACCAGTGAATGAGCGAAGTCCACTGCTGATGAATGTAAAAGTGCTTTTTGTAAGCTATCTTATTGTTTTTCAGGATTGACCGACCTAAAGGAATTTCTACTGCAATTCGTGCTTCAAGCTGCTGCATAGCCACAGAGGATTAGCACATACATAAGTTGTTAAATATAGCACAAAGAATACAACTAGCTTACAATTGCATCTGTACACAGTTAATGCTACTAAACCAATAATTTTATCTGAGTAGGGTTAACTATTAGAACTTCTAAATTAACAGTAGTGATTATGAATAATGTAACCTCTGATTTATGGAATAAAATCCGCCAACAATTTGATAGCGCACCCTACCCTAACATACCGCTAGAAAAGTCTCCTAAAAAGGATATTAGCTTACTATATATTCATAATTTAGCCACTGCATATTATTTGCGAAATCAGCAAGTTATAGACAGTCATAATAAAGTGATTTTAGATGCAGGTTGTGGAAGTGGTTATAAATCTTTAGTTCTAGCAGAAGCTAATCCAGGAGCCAAAATCGTTGGTATTGACATATCAGAAGAATCAATCAAATTAGCAAAACATAGACTCCAGTACCATGGATTTGATAATGCAGAGTTTTATGTTCTGTCAATCTATGATTTGGCAGAGTTGCACTATAAGTTTGATTATATAAACTGCAATGAGACTTTATATTTATTTCCTGATATTGTTCAGGCACTAAAATCCATGAAGTCTGTTTTAAATGATGCAGGAATCATTCGAGCTAATTTACATAGTGCTATCCAAAGGTTTAATATTTTCTGCGCTCAAAAGGCATTTACTATTATGGGATTAATGGAAGATAATCCTGGAGATTTAGAGATAGAAATTGTTACTGACACCATGAAAACGCTTAAAAATGATGTCTTACTCAAAAATAGGACTTGGAGTCATGATTTTGAACAAGAAGATAAAAAAGAACGTATTTTGATGAATTATCTATTTCAAGGAGATAAAGGCTACACAGTTAGTGATATGTTTGCAGCTTTAAGAGCAGCAGACTTAGAATTTATTAGTATGTTGAATTGGCGACAGTGGGATTTAATGAGCTTATTTCAGCAGCCTGATAATTTGCCTGCTTTTTTAGCCATGAGTCTACCAGAGATTTCCATAGAGGAACAACTAGAGTTATTTGAGTTACTACATCCCATGCACAGACTACTAGATTTTTGGTGTGGACACCCGCAACCAGAGCGCATTTTTTCACCCATTGGTGAGTGGGATGATTCTGATTGGCTAAATATTAGGGTTTATATACATCCACAATTTAATAACTTAAATTTTAAAAGCCATATCGATAACTGCATCAGCAGAAGTAAAGTGTTCCCCATTTTTAGAAATGTGACCTTGAATAAAGAAACTATTTATATAGACAGTTCTATGGCTCTGTGTTTACTTCCTTTATTTGAAAGATCATATTTAATGATGGACTTAGTAGAGTATTGGCAGCAACGTAGACCTATTGATAGCTTTACGGGAAAACCCGTAGAAACTGATCAAGTATTTGAACTAGTGAAAACAACCCTATCAACACTAGAAGGTTTTGATTGCATTATGTTGGAAAAGCTATCTTCCTAAACTAGAGGCACAAGGTTCTAGTGCAGAACATTGGCTGAAATATAGCAATGGCAAGGCTTTCAAGCTTAGAGAACAGAATAGAAAAAAAATTTTCAGTTGGGTGATATGAATCTAAGCGAAATGGGTAAGTTCTTTATAGAACAAACAACCCACCCTACCCCTGGGAAAACACTTATGAAAACCGAACTAAAAGCTAAATTTCTCCAACACATCCTCGGTAAAAAGAAAGATGGAGAAGGTTTCACCCTTATTGAATTGTTAGTTGTAATTATCATCATTGGTATTCTGTCTGCTATTGCTCTACCTTCCTTCTTGAACCAAGCTAAAAAGGCTAAACAATCTGAAGCTAAGACCTACGTTGGTTCTATGAACAGAGGTCAGCAAGCATACATGACAGAAAACGACACATTTACTGCCAGTATTGATTCAATGGGAATTGGTATTGCTACCCAAACTTCAAATTATAAATTCACCGCTACAACAGGAACTAATGGCGGTCTAGTTTATGCTGTCAACGACTCAAGCCTAGTAGTAGCAACCAGTGGCTTGAAAAACTACGGTGGTCATGTGTACTTGAAAAAAATTGGTACTAACTCTGAGTTAACAAGTATAGCTTACCTCTGTGAAACTAATAATGTAGGACCAAGAGGTTCAGTAACAATTACAGCAGGTAATACAACTTGTGATGGTGATGGTAAGTTAATTAAGTAATTGTTGAATTGTTACTGATTACTAGTATTAAGAGATGATAATTCACCCTCCAATTTGAAAATGGGGGGTGGATATTTTTATTTAAACTCCAGTTAATACAAATAATAAATTATTTATGACTCAATTAGTTCTTGAATACCAAAAACAAGCAAAACAGTATCTTATTGATGAAAACTACAATGCTGCTATTAAACTTTATGAGGATGCAATTGAAAAAGATCCTGATGTTAAAAGTTATTATTGGAATTTAGGATTATTTTTATTACTACAAGGGCAGGAAGCAGAGGCACAATTTACTTGGTTTACAGGCTTATCAGAATTAGCCGAAGCAGATGGTGACACTCAAGAATTATTAGAAGTGTTAGAGACAGAAGCCAATCGACGCATCACGATTGAAGACTATCATGTTGCTTGGGCAATCCGTCAACATATCAGAGAAATTTCTCCTGAAAATATTAATAATTTATTACATATTGCTTATTTCATTACTAAATTAGAAGCTTTTAAAGACGATTGCCAAGAGATATTAGCAGAAATTTGTAATTATTTACCTCTCAATATAGATAATTGCGATGTTCGTTTATTAATAGATGTCATCACAGAGCTTTTAGTTTATTTAACCACAAATGCAGAAGCATCTGATTCTATATTCAATCTTGTGGAAGCAGCTTTTCAAGCATATTCAGACACCTATGTCATGGGCATAATTGAGGCTGTAATGCTGCAATGTATTAAATTTTCTGCTTTTTATAGAAGGCCAGATTTAGCATCAAAATTTGCCGAACTTTGTTTACAGCGAGTACCAAAAAATTATCATCTAGAATATACAGAAATACTAACTTTATTATCACATTTCTATCAAAATGAAGAAAAGTTTGAAAAGGGAATAGAAACAGCTAAATCTTGTTATGATTTGAGCAATACTTTAACCGAGAAAATTTGTGCTAATTACCTTATTCTCCGAGGATTTATGGCTTCTGGTAGCTATTGGCAAGAAGCTCATTCTCGGTTAAAAGACCAAATATTATTAACTCAACAGTTAATAGAGCAACAACCAGATGATGTGAATATAGTACAAGTTACAAGGTTGTTTGATGCTTTATTTTTCTTACCATACTTTGAAGACCAGCCACAAAGAAATCATACTATTCAGCATCAACTTTCTAGTTTTTGCCAATCCAAAGTTATTAACTATTATTCAGAATCATATCAATCTCACAACAAATATTTAAACTTACGTAAAAATAATTTTAGTAGAAATACAGCTACGCTCAACATAGGCTATATTTCTCATTGTTTTAAAAGGCATTCCGTTTCTTGGTTATGTCGATGGATTTTTAAATATCACAATCCAGAAAACTTTAAAATTCATTGCTATTTTCTTCATGAATCTGAAGTATTAGATAATTTCACAAAAAATCATTTTATTAATCAATCATTTAAATTTCATCAATTTGGTCTCCGCGACCATGAACAAATTTGGAACCAAATTCAGAAAGATGAAATTGATATTTTAATTGATTTAGATAGTTTGACATTAGATCAAGCTTGCGAATTAATCTCTATTAAATCTGCCCCTATACAGGCAACTTGGTTAGGTTGGGATAGTTCAGGATTACCATCAATAGACTATTTTATTGCTGACCCTTATGTATTGCCAGAATCAGCACAAAATTACTACAGTGAAAAAATTTGGCGATTACCCCAAACTTATATAGCAGTTGATGGTTTTGAAATAGATGTACCTGATTTACGTAGGGAAGATTTAGGCATTCCCAATGATGCAATTATCTATTTTATGACTCAAAAGGGGTATAAAAGGCATCAACCACATTTACATTTACAAATGAAAATTATTAAGGAGGTACCTAATAGTTATTTGTTAATTAAAGGTGATGCAGACCCAGAAAAAACCAAGGTCTTTTTTGAAGAGATTGCACAAGAAGAAGGCGTAGATTTTTCGCGCATCAAATTTTTACCTTATGCCCGTAGCGAAGCTGTTCACCGCGCTAATTTACAGATAGCAGATGTTGTACTTGATACATACCCCTATAATGGCGCAACTACTACGCTAGAAACCTTGTGGATGGGTCTTCCCCTAGTTACAAGAGTTGGTGAACAGTTCTCTGCACGTAATAGCTACACTATGATGATGAATGCGGGTATTACAGAAGGTATTGCTTGGAATGAAGAAGAGTATTTAGAGTGGGGTGTACGCTTAGGTAAGGACGAGAAATTAAGACAGCAGATTTCTTGGAAATTGCGTCAGTCAAGACATACATCGCCCCTATGGAATGCTAAACAGTTTACCTACGAGATGGAGAAGGCTTACCAACAGATGTGGCAGAAGTATCTTGATAGTTAATATTTCTGTTGTATTAGGGTTACAAACTTAAAATTTTAGCTCAAGAATTTAAGCTGTTTTCAACAAAGTGGTGTAAATTACAAAGTTGAGATGTAATGTCTCCTAAAAGTCGCTGCGTGTCTATACCTAATTCATTATGATATCTGAGGTTCAGGTTAGGAATAGTCTTTTTTACTACGATGATAAAAAAGAGGAATAATCGTTAACTTTCCTGAACTAATAAGTATGTTAGGTTTCCCTAAATAAAAAACTTCCCATTGTATTTAGCTAATGGGAAGTTGCAATAAAAAGTTGTGTTAAATTCTGAATTGGGGATAACTTACATTATTTTTAGTGTTTAGCTAAAATTTTTAAGCCATCTAATTGATAGCTGGGTATTTTGATTACTGGTTGTTGCGCTAAAGCTGTTTCATCTTCATTCGCCAAAATTATTCTGCCAGAAAGTAGAGGTAAAATAGATTGCCATTGCATATTGCCTAACTTATCTAATAGAGAAATATTTATAGTATCAGTAATATCTAAATCTTCCATTAAAAGATTCATAGCCACACTGGATAAGAATATTTCTGCATCTTCAATAGCAATATTACCTGTGTAAATAATTAAAGTAGTTTTTTGATTTTCAGGATTATTTGCTAATGTTTGAATTATGCTCTGTAATTCTATTCCTAATTCATCTTCTGATTGATTCCAATCAGGGAAAATAATGTAGTTTATTTCTCTAAGGTTTAAATTAGATACATCAGTTTGACTATCTAATAATACTTGTAATCTTGCTCTCATTTCTTGAGCGGGAGCAAAGTTAGGAACAAGCTCACTCAGAGCATCTAAAGCTTGTTGAATTACAGAATCTTCCTGAAGACGCTCTGCTACCTGTGCTAAATACCAAAAAACACGCCAATGATTACAACCAAGTTTAATAGCCGCTATAAACTGCTCCATTGCTTCTGGAATTTTTCCCTGACGTTCCAAAATTAAGGCTATCCATAATCTTAAATAACCATCTTGAAGATAATGATTGACATACTGAAGTACTCCACCCTCTCCTAAACCTAAGAGAGTAGAAGAATTAGCAATTTTTTCGTCAGCAGCAAATAATTCATTAATATCTTCAGAAGTTAAACTTGTCAGGAATTGGGGTGCAGTATTATCTATTGCTTCAATGAATCTTTTGGCACCTTGAAACTGTGGTGGAATATCAACTACATCAAGAAGAGATACAGGTTCATTTAACAAACTACCATCCAGAGGAATACCCCATTGCCTAGTTCTTTTAGGGTATTCCATTAATTGGTGATAAATAGGATTGAGCTGTTTAGCAGCGTTTTCCGCACCAAATATTTGTTCGGCGTATTGTTTAGCATTGTTTCCTAATCTCAATCTCTCTTGGGGATGATGATAGAGATATTCTAAAGCTTGGCTATATTCGATTTCACTATTAACTACTAAACCTGTATAGTTATCCAAAACTAATTTTTTAATGCCACCATAGGGAAAAACTATCGGTGGAATACCAGCGTACATTACCTCTTGTAAATTTAATTCAGCAGCAGCATAAGTATCTTCACATAAAGGATAACCATAAATATCAAATTCAGCAATTACCAAGTTAATATCTTCTACGAAACCGCGAAAATCAAATTTATTTATTGAGTCTAACTCTGAAGCTTGTTGTTGTAATAAATCAATATTTCCACTACCGCAGAGAATAAACTGGACATTAGGGATATTGGCATTTGCACTCATAGATATATAGTTAGAGTGCATTTTGCTAAACGATAAAGCTCCCATATAGCCGACATTAAAAG
Organism: Nostoc linckia FACHB-104; assembly: GCF_014696615.1. Classification (GTDB taxonomy): domain Bacteria; phylum Cyanobacteriota; class Cyanobacteriia; order Cyanobacteriales; family Nostocaceae; genus Aulosira; species Aulosira linckia_A. The sequence continues at coordinate 120,912 of NZ_JACJQJ010000006.1, forward strand.
TATCGTGGGGTTTGGGGTGAATATTTTTGACGCGCTCAAAATCTGCCGCATCATAAACCATACCAACTTTTTTATGTCTTATTTCTGGTACTAACTTTTGTACTACAGGTAAGTCATAAGAATGGGGATTACATGGAATAGCAAAGTCAGCATAATTAATTAAGTCGCGAGTAATTACCTGTGGGGCGCTATCTCCTGAAACATGAAACCAGATGATTAATCTTGCTGGAGGTAATTCCGAATGCAAGAATGAGAATATCTGGGGATTATTCCAGTAGTGAATATGAACTATATCTGCCTCTGCAATTAGTTGATTACGGGCAATTTCATCAAATGTATCAATAAATTTCATTCCTCCTAACTCTGCTAACTCTACTGCAGTAGGATCAGCTTCTTTAAGGGAAATAACTTGATGTTGAAACTGCTTATCTAAATAATAAGAATATTTAGAAATGGCAATCATGGAGCGAGCAGCACCACCAAGGCACAGGAAATCAATAATGTGGAGAACTTTAATCATTGTTAATATATTTTTAAAATTAATTCTGAGGTTTACGATATATCCTTAGAGAAGAAAAAACTCTTGGAATAATGGGTAAATGGGCTTGAGTTTGGGTTGGATCATCAGGATATAACAAAGGTACTTCGATAATTTCGCAATGATAAGTATTTTCCATTAACTCTTGACAAGCCTGTCTAATTCCAGGTTCATTTCCTCCATGATGAAATAGGATTGATGAAGTATTTTGCTGATCCAGAGGAGGTAAATAATCATGAAAAATTATGAGACCACCAGGGGCAAGTAAGGGATAATAGTTGACAATATCTTGTTTGACACCTTCATAAGAGTGATCGCCATCTACAAATATGTAACTTGGATAATTCATATCTTGCTTAAAAATTTGTTGTAAATGAGCCAAAGCATCATGAGAGAACATCTTTAGATGGATAATTTCTGGAGGTAAGTTATTCAGTACTAGTTTTAATTGGGGATGTAATCCAGGATCAATTGCCCAACCTTGTAAATGATGATACTCTCTAGCTAATGCTTTATGATTCAAAAATAAAGAACTTCCAGCAAAAGAACCTATTTCCACGAAGCGTAGAGTCTCAGAACTCACAGGTAAAAGTTTTCGGAGTGCGTAATAAAGTTGAAAACGCTCATTTTTTGACATTTGGCTTTGAATGCCATATTTAACAGGATCGTCTTCTGCAAATTCATTTATTAATGATTGATCAAAGACTGTATTAATAGGGAACTTGTTAGGACAGTTAAACCAAACTCCTGTACTATCTATTTGATGAAGCTCAAATTTTAGCTGATGATTAGCTTCAAATTCATGTAGAGCTTGGCGACAACCTTCCCAAAATCCATAGTCATCTACCTGCACAAATCCATTGTTGGAAATGCGGTCATATAAATTATTAATAATGGTTCTAGTTGATTCGTACCAATCACCATCCATGTGTAGAAGGGCAATCATTCCTACCCCATCTCTCATTTTTGGTAAGGTTTCCTCAAAGTAACCTTTAACTAACTGTACAATATCACCAACACCCAGCCTCATGCAGATTTCCTTTACACTTGCTTCTGGTGCAGCACAAGTACCTGTACCCCATCCTGTTTGCTCTGCCGGAATGCCATTAGATTTATCTTGTTCTGTTGGTGCAGGCATTCCATTAAAAGAATCAAAACCATAAACCCAACGAGCTTGTTTAGTGTAGCGTTTAATTACTGCTGCTACTAATGCTAATGAACCTCCAGCAGCTACTCCGCATTCGACAAAATTACCGGGAATATTCTCAATACAAATTCTTTTGATTATAGTAAATAATGAATATAATCTTGCCTCACTGAGCATTGTGTACGGTTGAATTAACTTATATAATTCTTGGAACTCAGCGTCTTGGATATTCCGCGATACAAATTGAGGATATTGATTTAATAATTGATTAAGAAAATTATCAGCTTGTTGATTTTCAGGAAAATAGCGTAATTCCTCATATAATGCTTGAATAGAAGCTGCAGGTTGATTTATTTGCAGAAAGCATCTTGCTCTTAAATAATCCAGACCCATAATCGGCTGTTTTAAAGCCTTAGCATTATTTAAGGTTTTAAATGCTTCCGAAATTTGTTTGTCTTCTAAAAACTTGATGGTTTTTTCAACGATAGGATGAACTAATTTTGTATCTAAGTTATTGTTTGTAATTAGTTCTTTTTTTAATAAAAGTCCTTTGAAATGAGCAGGATGATGATTAAGTAAAGTTTCCAAACTGTTCAGAGCATCTATTATTTTTCCTTCTTTGGCTAATGCCAGAGCTTTCACATAATTTATACTAGTATCACTATTTTCTAATATTTTAATTGACTTTAAAGCTAAGTCAATTTTATTTTCATTAATATAATTGATAATCTCTTGTTTTGTGTATATGTGAGATATCGAATTAAATTGATAGGAACGACCACTAAAAATAGTTTGTTCTGTTAAATTATCTGCATGATTATTTCTAATAATAAATGGAGGATGTCTTAGTGGAAGCATCAAGGCTTCTACTTGCATATTAGCCAATTTATCATTTGTATTTAAATGAGTTCCTGAGTCAAAACCGATATTAGAAACTAAATTAACATGAGGCAATATAGTTAATCCACTATTTATCCAAAGTGTATATTGCCAAATATAAGCCCAACTATTTAATCCATTATAAACACCTTGAAATATTTCTGACCAATAAGCAACTGCTTGGTCATTCTGCAACACATAATCAAGCCAATAATTATCTGTTAACTGATTCCATAGCTGCATTGAATCATCATATTTTCTCCATGCTCGTCTCCAACTTGCCCAACCCCAACAATGGCCATAATGAGAAAAATAATAGCTATATTCGGTGCTTTTTTGCCCAAATTGGAAATTATTGCCAGAAATCATCATAATGCGTTCATTATCACTATATTTATGTAATAATTCCTGGCAGTAACGGAAAAAAGTAGGATGAGGAAGACAATCATCTTCTAAAATAATTGCTTCTTCTACCTGCTCAAATATCCAATTTAACCCGCTGCTAACTCTTGTTCGGCACCCTAGATTGACATCTGAGTAATTAGTTAATACTTCACATTCCCAATCAACTTGATTAATAATTTCTCTGGTAGCAGCACATGTTTCTGCTTCTCCAGGTTTATCTGCTCTCGCTCCATCAGCAACGACTAATAATTTAGTGGGTTTAGCTTGGCGGATGGCTGCAAAAACTTTAGCGGTAGTTTCGGGGCGATTAAATATTAAAAGAGCAATTGGTGTTGTTAATTGCCAATTATCTTCATATTGAAAATTATTCATCTCTGTAGCTTTAGGATTAGTAATTTGTAGACAAGATTTACCCAAAAAAGATTTTTTGTCACTAGGTAGCAAATTAGCTCCTAAAATTTCTGTTGATTGAAAAAATATAGACGTACAGTTTTTATAAAGATAACCGGGAATCAATCCCCAGAAGTCAATTCTTTTATAGCCCTGAGAAAACATTAATTGTAATGATGAATCATATCGATAATTGTCTGTATTGTCAAAAATAATAAATCCATTATCTTTGAGTTTGCTTAAGCAATTCTCTAAACAAACATTACGATTAATACCATCAACAATAATTACATCAAAATATTTATCTGGATATTGCAAAATCAGATTAGCATAATTTTTTTCATCCACGTCTAAATGTAAATGTACATTATGAGGCATTTGCTGATAAATTTCGTTATACCAATCTTGATTACTTTCAACTGAGATTACTTGATTAACCCTTTCTGCCCACCATAAAGTTGACTGTCCCCCACCAAACTCAAATACTAAAAACTCTCTTTTAATCTTATCTTCTATAAACTCTATTGCAGGATATGTATACCAAGGAATAGGTCGATTTTCTGCATTCACCGGTTTACCTTGGGATAAAGAATTTAACCAGCCGGAAGTTTCTAAATAATTAGTGTCAATAATCAAATTCTTTGATATTTCCAACCAATCCGCTGATAATAGTAGACAGTGTGCTAGCCTGATAGATAAACCTTGTTGTGCTAATTGAGGATTTTCTATCAATATTTCTCTGTATAAATTAATCGCCTCACAAAAATGTTGCTTGTTAGCATATTCATTCGCTTGTTGTAATTTGTTTTTTATAAACATTTCATGCATATAATTTTTATTACCTTTGTTGGATGATTATTTTTATTGTAAAGCCAGAGAAAATTATTTATTTGTAACCAGATGATTGTATATTAAAAATTTAATTCCTCTTTTGTGTTGGTTAAAAGCTAGCTTTGGTAATACTTTCAGCATCGTGAATTAAATTAACAACTATTACTATAGTTATATTGTTATTAACCCTGCTCAAGCAAATTTGTTATTAGATTCTCCAGGAATGATCAAATCAAAATGCCATACTTAGGTAATGCTTAAGTCAATATTATTAATTAGGTTTAGGCTGGTTATTTATTTGAGAATTACTTTCGACTTGTTCTTTCTTCAATTTCTCTAATAAAACTTTGTAATTCTGATTATCAGGACGCAACTTGACTAACTTCTCTAATGGTTGAATTGCACCTTGAGTATCTTTCAACCCTAGACGTACATTTACCAATCCCTGCAAAGCTACTTGATTGTCTGCTTCTCTTTGTAAAACCAGTTCAAAACCCTTTTCTCGCTGTTTTAGTGCAGAATCTGGAGATGCAACTACTGTCTTAGATGGCTGAATAGCCTTTTGAATTACAGGAACCGCCGAAAACGCAATAGAACCTAAGAACGATCCTAGAGATATAAATGTAAGCAACTTTTGTCGTCGCTTAATTTGTTTTTTGCGATTAATGAGGTAGTCTTCCCCTGAACTAGCCATACTTAATGAATACTGTGGTAAATACTTAGGTGATACCAGTCCTCCCGATATGAGGATACCCACGGCTTACCACAAACTATCATTTTGGCGAAAAATGTTTTACACAATATTCAAAGGTAGATTTTGAATACTTGATGTTATTTATGCTAAGTCAGTAGAACATTCATAATTCTGGGTTGCGATCGCCTACTCTAAACTAAGACATACACCAGCGATCGCATTCTCTGGCAAAATCACAAATCAATAGTATTTGCATGAGTCATGGATTTATGATATTGATTCACTCCATCTACCTGGAGCAGGATTTTTATATATGCAAACCGTAAACTAGGATACTGTTGCGCGATCGCACTTGAGCAGCAAGATGAAAGTTTTATAAAGATTTGCAATCTGATTGTTGAAGTTTAGATGTTTGCGATATTCTATATAAGATGCAAATACAAAACGGTAAAATTGTTTTGCTGTTGCACAACAAAAATTCTCAACTACCCGTATTGTATGGGTTTTTCAAAATTTGCAAATATTCCGTTGACTAAAACCAATACAGTTTTACAAGTCGTGTCTGCCTATGTGATCCATGCATTGATGAGGACGGCTGTTTTGTGCTTTAACTGTCTACGATGACTGTGCGATAGACATCTTTGTTTTGTGGTGGTAATTACCGTACAAAACCGATTGACCGCTAATTTAGTAGAGTAAGTTATGGTATAGTTAAATAGTTAAGACTAGCTTTGCCAAATTACAACGCTCTACGCATCGGTAGCATTTACAAAACGGAAAGCAGTTTTGATTAAGTATTTACTAAACAAAATCTGAATTGAATCGAGGTTATGACTCAGCAAGTAATTCACCCAATGGTGAAATTGCAGCGTAACGTGCAATCACTCGTAGAATCAAATATTATCAAGCCAACTGATAGCATTTGGAAAATCGCTTTGCTCTATGGCAACGATTGGCCACACTGGAAACAAGAACTGTTAGATTTTGGATTTACTATGCAAGATCCAATCAGCGAATTGTTAGCAGTGGAAGCTTGGGACGAAGAATGAAGGATGAATTTTCAACCTTCAGACTGATGCTTATTTACTTAATTTATCGGCAAGTAGCTAATGCTGTAGCCAGTTCTTTCGCAGTTTGATAGCGATCGCGTGGCAATGGCTCTGTGACGCGATCAATCACCTCTCTTAATTGGGGGGTGATTGTAGGTACACTAGCTACTTCAAACCGAAAATGTCGTCCTCGTTGGTGGTAAAACTTGAACGGGTTTTCACCTGTCAGCAAAAAAATTAAGGTTGGGCCGATAGCATACAAATCGGATTGAGTCAGGGGTTGTCCGCGTTCTTGTTCGGGAGCGCAGTAACCCTCTGCACCAATCCGAGTACCTGGTGCTGTACCAATTTCTTTGACAGCACCAAAATCTAGCACCACTATGCGATTATTAGAACTTCGCACCATCAAATTCGCCGGTTTAATATCACGGTGAATTAGTGGTGGTTGTTGGCTGTGGAGATAGTCTAAAATATCGCAGGTTTGAATCATCCAGGCGATCGCTTGGTTGGGTGTTACTGGCCCTGTAGTATAAATTCGCTTTTCTAAATCCTGTCCGTGAACTAATTCCATTGCCAAATATTTTTTGCCTCCTTCCACAAAGAAGTCATAATATTTGGGAATTCCTTCATGGTGCAAGGATTTTAAAGTATGTGCCTCTCGCTCAAATAATTCCTGAGCCTTAGCAATCTTCACCATATCGGCATTCATCTGCTTTAACACCAACAGTTGAGGGTGTTTAGCAGTCACACCTGTTGCATCCCAAGCTAAATAGGTAGTCCCCATACCACCTTGTCCCAGTGTTCGTAAGACTTGATACTGGCGAATTGTCTTTTGTACTGATAAAGGCTGACCGCAATGGATGCAAAATAGATTATTTGGGGAGTTACCTTCATGGGTGCAGGGAACAGATCCAGGCGAGAGGGTTTTTTCCATTGAGCCTGGTAGTTCATTATGCTGCAACCAAGAGTTTGGTGCTGTCACCTCTTGCAGTTGGAATTTTAGTATTGGGCCTCCCTGTGCTAGTTGTAACAGAGAATTATCTGGCAGTTGATTCTGAGTCACAAGCACACCATTTAAGAAAGTGCCATTTGTGCCTTGACTAATGACTTGCCACAAACCACCATTTTTTACAGAATTGACTTGTTTGAGTTCTAGATGATAGCGAGAAACTAAGCTATCAGTTAAAACAACATCGTTATCCGCCGCACGACCAATGCGAATTACGGAGGAGTTCTCAAAATACCATTGCTTAAGCGGCGTTTTTTGTTGCGGTTCTAGCAGTGTCAGAGTAACCACAATACAAAGATAAAGGATGAAGGTTAAAGGTCAACAACAGAAATGTAACTGAGCATTAGCTACATTTAATTTTAGGAAGTTACGGCAATTAGAATTAAAAATTTATACTTCATAATTCATATTTATTTTTGGCTGTCTAAATTGGGACGTACTTTAGCCCGAATCAGTATAGCTGTAATATTGTCATGACCATTGTATTGATTTGCTAAATCAATTAAGTCCATCACACCGGACTCTAGGTTAGTCCCAGAGCCGAGCAGCGGTTTAAGGTGCGTCTGCCAATGTATTTCTAATAAATCATTATCCGATAAACCGTCTGAGGCCAGTATGAACAGAGTATCTTCATTAATCTCGAAAAAGTCTACATCGGGATTAATTGAGTGTTCGTCACGGGGCCCTAAAGCTTGGGTAAGTTGATAAGCATCGGCACGGGCATAAGCGACGCTAGGCTCTACACCTCTGCTAATCTCCCGTTGACCAACTTCATGATCTACAGTGATTTGTTCCAGCCCTTGCTTATGAGTAACGCAATAGAGGCGGCTATCTCCTACATGAGCTACAGCGGCGTGACTATCCTGTATTAAGAGCATGACTAGAGTAGTACCCATGCGCCCGACTCCTGAACGGGCATCTTTTTGATTCAGGTCATAAATTGCCTGATTTGCTAGGTATACAGCTTCCCGGATGCTCTCCTCGCTTGGTAGCTGGTTAGCAACCCAGTGTTCTTGGAAATATTGCCGCAGGGTAGTAACTGCCAACTCACTAGCTATTTCGCCGCCAGCGTGACCGCCCATACCATCACAGAGAATATACAAACCACGGGCTTGTAGAACTCTAGTTTTAGGTAACTCTAGTTTATTAATCTTGGTTTCAATGCCAAAGAAATCTTCATTGTGATGACGTTGCCTGCCAACATCGGTAGAACCGGCATCTTGCAGGCTACTTAGCTGCATTGGTAGCACCACTGTGGGCATATCATCATTTTTGGCACTGAAATCCTCTGAGTCATCAAATTGCAGCATAGTTGGCGCGGTGGGATATTTTTCCTCTTTCGGCGGCAAAGTTTCAATTGTTGGTGTTACTAATTCAGTAGACATTTCTTCAAGACGCGATCGCAATTGTGCGATCGTCTCAATTTTACCGATTTCCAAATCTCCTAACATCTGAACTACAGAGCCAAATTGAGTACGTTGAGACTGCCTAAACAATGCCTGCCAAACTCGCCCCAATGCTTTAATTGTTAAAGGCTGCTCTGGTTGATCGGATGTCTGGTCTGCTAAATCTGCTGTCACATCACCAGAGCGTTGAATATTGGATAATTCCGGATATAAACGTCCAAGGGTCAGCGTTTGGTCTTCATCCAAGAGCAAATTTGATAAATCCAAAAGACTATGACGACAATTCACTGTTTCTAGCACTGTCCACAATTGGGTCATCTGATAACACCAGTGAATTATTTGTAGCGAACTTGTGGTGTTTTCTTGCCACAGGTCGAGTAACCGCGGCAAATGTGAGCGGTCTTGGATGACTACCACTTGCATTTCACCTTGCTGCCATGCATCATGAATTGGCGGTATTCCTGGGTTTCCTTGGGATTCTAAGGCAATATAAGGTTTAGCAAGGTGGGGAATACCACTGGCTTCTACAGATGGTGTAACTAAACCCTTTTGCCAATTTCCTAATATGGCCTCCAGTGGTGAAATTTGATATGGTTGACAGTCTAATACCTTAATACATGTCTCAGCGTTGACGGAAAGTGCTTCTAAATTTGGTAATGGTTCTAATAATTGATAACGCTGTTCTAAGTCTAAATAAGAGCCTACTATAAGCTGAGGGCTAGTTGGCGTAGGAGATACAGCAGATATCGCTGCTTCTTCTATATCTTTTTCTCCTGCCTCATTTTCTGTACTATTTTGATTAGCAATTTCCGCTTCTGCAGTGGCAGCTTTGGCAATAATTGCCCACCAAACGGTTCCGCATTCTGTACCACAGTTGGCACAATTTAGTGCGTTGATAGGTACAGAGGTACTGCATTCCGGACAGACCTTGTGGGTCAAGGATGTACCACAGTTTTGGCAGAATTTGTTAGAGTTCAAGTTTTCAAATTTACACTGAGGGCAAATCAGCATAGTGGAAGTTCCTCATTCCCATTCCAAGGTGCTTCTTGCCACTTACATCCAAAGTGCCACAACTGGCTACCCCTGCCTACAGTAGACCGCTCAGAAATTGTGGTCACTATTAAATTTTGGTGGCAGTATTAATTGTGACGCATATTAGCCTAATATTTCAGATTTCAGCCAGCTAATTTATTCAACAATGGTGCAGGGGAGTAGGGTAAGCAGGGGAGAAAACACCAAATCCCAAATACCAAACACCCATTGTTTAATTTCCCTCACACCTCATTACTCAATGGTAATTGAATTGCAAAACAGGTACGGTTTGACCCACTTTCAACTTCGATTATTCCTCCTAAAAGTTTGGTAAGTTTCTGTACTAGTGCTAGACCTAAACCCGTACCACCTTGCTTCCAAGGGTCATTACTGGGAATGCGATAAAATTTATCGAAAATGCGTGGTAATTCACAACTGGGAATTTCTACACCCGAATTAATTACCTGAAATTGCATATTTTGCGATTTCATTTGAGCAGAAATTGTAATTTCTGCATCGGGGGGGCTAAATTTACAAGCGTTGGTGAGCAGTTCGATTAAAATACGCTCTAGACTGAATGGATCGCAAGTTAATAAAGGCAGATTGCTAGCAACGCTGAGGCGTAACTTTTGCTGACAAGAGTTGCGGTTACGTGCTTTAAATAGTTCTACTACCCGCCAGAGCCATTGCTGTACTTGAATCGTTTCGAGTACCAAAGGCTTAGTATTATTATCTAGCCTTTGCAAATCTAAGAAATTACTAATGAGATTAATTTCGCGATCGCACTCGTTGTCTAAAATGTCATAATAGCGGGCGGCCTTAGAGCGTTCTATCTGTGGCTTCTCCATCTCTGACAAAAAGTTTTGCTCTTGATTGAGCGCTATACCCAACATTTGGATTGCCATTTTCATATTAGTTAATGGCGTGCGTAATTCGTGCGACACAGTACTGAGAAATTCATCTTTGAGGCGATTTAGGCTTTCCATTTCCTCTAACTGCGCTTGCACTGATTCTTGACTATGTTTGAGAGCAACTTCTGCTGATTTGCGCTCTGTAATATCTATACAGCAGCCAATGTAACCCACGAATTTACCATTGGGGGTAAACCTCGGAATACCTGTATCTAACACCCAACGATATTCATTATCATGGCGCTTCAGCCGATATTCCATCTCAAATTTGGCTCTAGCATGAAAAGCGGAATCATAGATTTCTTGGCAGAAATCTTGCTCTTGTGGATGCACTCCTTCTAGCCAGCCTAAGCCTTGCTGTTGCTCCATGCTACGTCCAGTAAACTTTAACCAGGATTGATTAAAAAAGGTAAAAAGTCCATCACATCCTGTCATCCACAACATGACTGGTGCAGTATTCGCCATAGAATGAAAGCGTTGTTCACTTTCTCGTAAAGCATCTTCCGCTTGTTTATGAGTAGTGATATCTTCCAACACCATCAGAATTTGCGGATACTGTTGATAATGTTTATCTGTTGAGCCTAAGTCTAGATGGGAAAACCCATCATCAGCAGGTAATAACCTTGCTACAACCTTTACCCATACAACCTCGCTAGCCGGACAATTTAAACGTAACTCCCACTTGGAAACATCTTTAAAAGATGAAGTTTTGGCTAATTCTCCTAATGCATCAGATAATTTTTGTTTGTCGGACTGTTCAAACAAGTTAAACACAGACTTATCAATCAATTCTTCCACGCTGTAACCAAGACAGTTGGCACCAAATTTATTTACAGACAAAATAATTCCTGTGATATCTAAACTGAAATATACAGAAGGAATATTTTCATAAAGCCTACGATACAAAGTTAATTCCTCTTGGGTAGGAAGCAGGGTTTCTGCTGTGCAAAGTTCTAAATCTTCGGCTCGTTCAGACACAAGTTCTAAGCGCGCAGATTTTGCAGACAAGATATCTTGTTGACGGCGATTTTTATGCCAGATCGATTGCTGATTACGGCTCATAAGACTGTACAACTTGCACCCAAGGTTTTGATGTGGATATGGGCAGGAATAAAAAAAGATTATTATACTGCTTCTGACTTGATTTTTGTCAAAGGGTGCAAGTAAAAACTTATGTAACAAAAATCATCCTAATTTAGTTAGTTTTTGAGTTCTAATTAAGAACAAATAGCTCAATATGTTTGGCAAAATACATTTATTTGGATATTCCTGTGATGGAAAAAGTAATTTTGTATATACAGGATGATAGTATCCAAATCCGGAGGATATGGCGGAGTAATCTTTGAATAGAGAATAAGCACAAATGCTCAAAAATAGCTAACTTATTGTATTGCTTAATAAATGATTTTTTTTAGCAATACAATAAGGGCTTAACCCCTCAAACTAGTAAAATTTTCAGTTCAGAGTCAGTGAGATCCCGCCACTCCCCTGGTTGCAAACCCTCTAATTTTAAGTGGGCGATACTCACTCTGATGAGCCGCAAAGTTGGAAATCCTACTGCTGCTGTCATCCGCCTTACCTGACGGTTTTTGCCCTCAGTGAGAGTCATTTCTAGCCAGGCTGTGGGTACATTCTTGCGAAATCTGATGGGCGGATTGCGATCGCACACTGGAGGTTCTTCAGATAATAATCGCACTTGTGCTGGACGAGTGTAGTAATCTTGAATCTTCACACCTGTTTGCAACTTATTTATAGCATCAACATCTGGAATGCGTTCTACTTGTGCCCAATAAGTACGTTTATGCCCAAATTTTGGATTAGCCAAGCGATGTTGTAGCTGTCCATTGTTCGTCAACAACAGTAACCCTTCACTATCCCAATCTAAACGCCCTACTGGATAAACATCAGTAACCTCTATATATTCTTTTAGGGTGCGGTGTTTGGGAGTTTCTTGGGTAAATTGGCTAAGAACGCCATAAGGTTTATGAAAAAGAATATATCTATATATAGAAGTCATTTGGCCTTTGTTATTTGTCATTTGTAATTGGTCAAGAGTTAAAATTTTCCCCCTTATCCCCAACAGTTATCATGAACTGCGTCAACCAGCACGCATGAAAATTTCTCTTCCCAATCAACAGTCATCCGTTAACCGTCAACACTTACAAGTCAGCTATTCACGCCAAATTTGGGCACAACCAAGCATAAAAATCTGTCTTTCCCATGCCCTATGGCCTATTGTTATCCATAAATAACCGTCAATCTCTACTGCACACACTTCAGGAATTTTTAACGGCCTTGCTCACAGCTATAAGCAAGGTGGTACAATCTACTTCCATGCTAGGGGTGCCCGAATAACCAGGCTGAGATCACACCCTTAACACCTGAGTCTGGGTAATACCAGCGGAGGGAAGCTGTTTATCGAGGAATTTAATATGCGGACAGAATGGGTTGCCAAGCGGCGTGGGCAGAGCAATGTAACTCAAATGCACTACGCGCGTCAGGGTGTTATTACCGAAGAAATGCACTACGTCGCCCAGCGGGAAAATCTTCCTGCAGATCTCATTCGCGAGGAAGTGGCGCGGGGGCGGATGATTATCCCTGCTAACATTAATCACACCAACTTAGAGCCAATGGCTATTGGCATTGCCTCTAAATGCAAAGTAAATGCTAATATCGGCGCTTCACCCAACTCTTCTAATCTTCAAGAAGAAGTCGATAAGCTCAAACTAGCGGTGAAGTATGGTGCTGATACCGTGATGGATTTGTCTACAGGCGGCGGTAACTTAGATGAAATTCGTACCGCTATCATCAAAGCTTCGCCTGTTCCTATTGGTACAGTGCCAGTTTATCAAGCTTTAGAAAGCGTTCATGGCACTATTGAAAAACTTACCCCTGACGACTTTCTCCATGTCATCGAAAAACACGCCCAGCAAGGGGTAGACTATCAAACCATTCACGCGGGAATTTTACTTGAGCATTTGCCTTTAGTGAGAAGCCGGATTACTGGGATTGTCTCTCGTGGCGGCGGTATTTTAGCGCGGTGGATGCTGCATCATCACAAACAGAACCCCCTTTACACCCACTTCCGAGATATCATTGAAATTTTCAAGAAGTATGATGTCTCCTTCAGTTTAGGCGATTCCCTACGCCCTGGCTGTACTCATGATGCCTCAGATGAGGCACAATTAGCAGAATTGAAAACCCTCGGACAGCTAACTCGCAGAGCTTGGGAAGATAATGTACAGGTGATGGTAGAAGGGCCTGGACACGTACCAATGGATCAAATTGAGTTTAACGTCCGCAAGCAAATGGAAGAGTGTTCAGAAGCGCCTTTCTATGTGCTTGGGCCATTGGTAACAGATATTGCTCCTGGTTATGACCACATTACCTCAGCTATTGGGGCAGCAATGGCTGGTTGGTATGGTACAGCTATGTTGTGCTATGTCACACCTAAGGAACACTTAGGATTACCCAATGCTGAAGATGTTCGTAATGGCTTAATAGCTTATAAAATAGCAGCCCATGCAGCGGATATCGCTAGACATCGCCAAGGTGCTAGGGATAGAGACGATGAACTGTCTAAAGCCCGTTATAACTTTGACTGGAACCGTCAGTTTGAATTATCACTCGACCCAGAGAGAGCTAAAGAATACCACGATGAAACTCTACCAGCAGATATTTATAAAACTGCGGAATTTTGTTCAATGTGTGGGCCTAAGTTCTGTCCTATGCAAACCAAAGTTGATGCTGATGCACTGACAGAACTTGAGAAGTTCTTAGCGAAAGAGAAGGTTAGTCAAAGCTAACAGTAGTATTCTCTACATCAAATAGCCCACTTAGGTGGGCTATTTTGTTATTTTGATTTAAATTCCTGTAACTATTGATATTCACATGAAAGTGAAGCTTGATGATAATAAATTCGATATGTAGCCTTATTTGAAATTTAAAGAATCCTCATACTTAGGATTTTAAACACAAAATTCAAAATCTAGAATTGGTATAGATAACTCATAATGTGCCATCAAAATAATGATACTGCAAGACCATTTTCGTCCTCCACTATCAGTTCGCCGTCACTGGCACGCATTCCATAATGCTTGGGCGACTTATATTGCATCTGATTTAAATGCTAAATTACCAGATGGTTACTTTGCTGAACCGAATGTACAATTTGGTATTGAAATTGATATAGCTGCTTTTGAAGAATCGCGACAGGAATTCAAGAATATTAATACGATGTGGATGCCTTCACCACCAAATCAAACTATTACTTTCCTGCCTACAGATGAAACAGTAGAAGTAAATATTTTTAATACTGAGGCTGGCCCCATTTTGGCAGGAGCAATAGAATTAGTAAGTCCTGCTAATAAAGACCGTTCTAGTCATCGCAATGCTTTTGTTTCTAAGTGTGAAACTTATTTGAGGCAGGGAATTGGTTTAGTAATTGTTGATGTTGTGACTGAACGGAAGACAAATCTTCATAATGAATTATTAAACCGTGTTGCAGAAAATAATGCTTTACTGTTCAACGCTGAACTTTATGCTACAGCTTACCGCCCAATTCAGCGAGATGGGCATTATAAACTTGATATATGGCAAGAAAAATTAGCTGTGGGTTGTACGCTACCGACTTTGCCATTGTGGTTGCATGGTGAAATCTGCTTACCAGTAGAATTAGATAGTATCTATGAGCGGACTTGTAGAGAACAGCGCATTACCCTTCACAGTGCTTAAGAATTATATTTAGTTGTGTGCTGGTTCATATTAAAAGGATAAATAAAAAGTGCGATCGCACTACAGCAGTTGTTATAATCACTCAACTAAATTTACAGTTTTAATAGTTTAAATCCATGATTGGCATCAATTCTTAACCTTAATTACCAAACTGCCTTATTTTCCAGAAATTCATACTATTAGTAATTGCCTATTAGAGAATGCGATCGCACTCTTTATGAGCTAATTACCAACAAAGTAATTTTGCGATTCGCATTCTTGATTACCTTACTAATTTCCTAATTCCCGATACCGCTTTTGAATCTCCTCAATTGAGAACAACGCTTCAAACTTTAATCCGGCTGACTGATATAATTCAGCGCCTCCTTGCAGACGGTCTACTAGTGCAATTACTTGGTCAACGGTATAACCTGCTTCTGTGAGACGGTTAACTGCTTTGAGCGCAGATTGCCCAGTCGTGACCACATCTTCTAAAACTACAACTTTTGCGCCTTCTGGCAAACTGGGCCCTTCAATATAAGCCCGCGTTCCATAACCTTTGGCTTCTTTACGTATAATCAGCGCTGGGATTGGTCGGTTTTCATAGACAGAAACAACACTGACTGCAGTCACAATGGGGTCAGCACCCAAGGTTAACCCAGCTACAGCTTGGGTATCTACAGGTAATAAAGGAAATAGTAAACGTCCGACAGCTAAAGCGCCTTGGGGATGTAGTGTTACCTGCGTCTTGTTAACGTAATAAGAACTACGTAACCCAGAAGAAAGCACAAAATCACCCTCTTGATAAGCAAGTTGACAGAATAAATCTAGTAAATTGTGGCGCAGGGTGGTCAAATCAGCAGTAGCTGCCCAAATATTGGATGGGTTAGTGGTTTCAGTAGAATAAGTCATTACAAGACGTTATAAATTGTGCTACACCAAAGGTTGAACTCATCTGAGTTCTGAATTTAAGCATAAATTAAGATTCGCGCAAAAATTGAGGAGTAGGGAATATGGGTATAAAATTTCAGACCCCAAGTGTTTTTTTACTACTGCTAGCTACTAGTATTGCGGTTCCCTCTGTGGCTAGTGCCCAAACAGCAACACCTAATTATGAAACACCAAGTGAGGCACTGGAGCGAGCTTATTTCCGCCATGATCCTAATTTCTATCAAAATCGTAGCTTACAACGTCAAGTAGACTCTCTTGTCGGTGCTGGCTCCTTTGGCAATTCCTTTCCAGAAAATGAAATTGCCCGTGATGGTGAATTGATCAATAGTGTTTATCGAGATATGTTAAACCAACAAGCCACCAACGACCCTTACCTGCGTACCCCAGATTTACCCAACCCATACGGTACATCACTACTGTTGTCTCCTCGTGCAAATGCTGAGCAGCTCAAAGTGGGGACTGAGTTTCGTTTCGAGACTTCAACAAGGTAATATTGCTGAGTGCTAAGCGATAAGTAGTTAGTAGTTAGTTCAAACTTAACTATGAGATTATGGTATTTTTTCTAACTCATAGTCACTAGTCCCTAATCCCTAGCCTCTAGTCCCTTAGCAGCTTAGCACTCACAATCTAGTATTGATTAAATCCAGGGTGCAGGAGTTGAACCTGCCTTGGGCGAATTATGAGTTCGCTGCCTCAACCGCTCGGCCAACCCTGGTTGATTTTTAATTGTAGCGTGACTTTGGTAGCTCGTGTACCCTCGAAGATAGTTTAGCAGATTTTTTTACTACATAATTTGATTATGGAATAGTGCAGACTAATATTGATTAAGTTCTTTTAAGGATTGAGGTCAACGGAAGGCTGAAGTATGAAGTATAAAGTATGAGATTACTTTAATCATCAAGGCAAGGGGTAAAACGACTTGTGGGCGATACCGAGTCCTGACTTGATCAAAAATCCTTTAAACTTGAGATTTCTTTAGTCAACAGCTTCAATCGGTTTAAATAAAAGAGAATTATTCTGCAATAGCCTGTCAGCGATGAAACTAAATTCCACTGTACTTCTAACGTTAATTTTGTTAACCCTGATGTTAGGGGCAGGTTCTGTAAGCGCATTTTGGGGGTTTACTCTAGGGAGTTCAGCACTTAAAGGGGTAACAACACCAGATGGTCGTCCTACAACCAAATTTACCAGTGCTAAGTCCTCTAACTCACAACAAGGAACCTTAGCGTTATTAAGAGAAGAAGAGATACTAAAAATTGTTAAAGCCAGAATTGAGGGTAAAACCAAAGCTGCTAAATCGGAAAAATTAGAGGAAGATGATGAGGAAACCAATAATAGTAAGCAGAAGCCAGAGGAAAAACCTCAGGAAGTAGCAGAAGAAAAACTCCAGCAAGGTTTTCCCATTAATGCTGAAAACAAAGGTGTAACTCTCTCTGTCCAATCTGCTCGCTACTCAGGTGGAGATTTATTACTGAAGGTGAAGATGCAGAATAAAGGCGCTGATTCTGTGCGCTTTTTGTATAGTTTTTTGGATGTCACCGATGACAAAGGTCGAACTCTCAGTGCTAGTACAGAGGGTTTACCAGCAGAATTACCAGCAAATGGCCCTGCTTTCTCAGGCACAGTGAGTATTCCTACTGCTCTCCTTGATGATGTCAAAAAGGTTTCACTGGCGCTAACAGATTACCCTGCTCAACAATTAAAGCTGGAAGTATTAGATATCCCTGTAGCAAAATAGGCGAGACAATTTTGATATAGGGAATTTGAGGTTGGAATTGGAGAGGAAAAATCCAGTGAGTTGTTAAGAAAAGTTTGCTCTGTCAAGCAGAAATCGCAGTAGAGTGTGACAAGTTGTTAGACAACAGAATTGCGAAGGCTAACTAAGAAAATTTGCTTTCATAAAACCCAGTTAAACAGACTTCTGTAGGTGTAGCTGGGGTAGTTGGGCACCAGGGATGGCGAAAATCGCAACCACTATCCCCAATTCCCGAACCTCAAATTCTCAATTTAAGAGTGGGTGCGTAGTTGTACACGAGCTTTAGCAGTGAGTGGTTTTCCTAGCTTAATTTGGACAGATGTGGGGCTGCGATTGTTATCAGTGCTGCTACTGATTGCCATCAATGCTTTTTTTGTCACAGCTGAATTTTCAATGGTGACAGTGCGGCGATCGCGTATCCATCAGTTAGTCCAAGCTGGTGACATTCCTGCGATCGCTGTGGAAATGTTGCAACGTAGTATTGACAGACTGCTATCTACCACCCAGTTAGGCATTACTCTTTCTAGTTTGGCGCTGGGATGGATCGGTGAAAGCTCGATTGTTGTTTTGGTGGATACATGGCTTAAATCTTGGCCTTTACCTGAACGTATGAGTTTGTTAGTGGCTCATTCGTTATCTATCCCCATCACATTTTTTTTAATAGCCTATCTGCAAATCGTTTTAGGAGAACTTTGCCCCAAATCGGTAGCGATGCTGTACTCAGAACAGCTATCCAGATTTTTGGGGCCTTCAGTTAAAGCGATCGTGCGTTTTTTCAGTCCCTTTATTTGGATTCTCAACCAATCAAATCACTGGCTGTTAAGACTTTTTGGTATTGAATACACAGGTCAAGGCTGGAGACCACCTGTGACTCCAGAAGAATTGCAGCTGATTATCTCCACAGAACGGGAATCAACTGGTTTACAGCATTCAGAACGTGAACTGCTCAATAACGTCTTTGAATTTGGGGATGTAATGGCGCAAGAAGTGATGATACCGCGCACCAGCATTGTAGCTTTGCCCAGAGACGCTACCCTTCAAAGATTACTCAAGGAAATGGCTTCTACAGGTCACTCCCGCTATCCCATCATGGGCGAATCTTTAGACGACATTTGCGGCATCATTTACTTTAAGGATTTAGCACAACCTTTGGCAGTGGGAAAATTAACTTTAGAATCACCCATCCAACCGTGGATACGTCCAGCACGCTTTGTCCCAGAACATACCCCATTAAGTGAATTATTGCCCATGATGCGGCAGGAAAAACCAGCTATGGTCATGGTAGTGAATGAATTTGGCGGTATTGTAGGATTAGTAACGCTGCAAGATGTAGTAGCGGAAATTATTGGTAGTGCGGGAGTACTTGATAGTGCTGAAGATTTGCTCATTCAAATGTTAAATGAGCAGACATTTTTAGTACAAGCACAAATCAACTTAGAAGACCTTAACCAAGTTTTAGATTTAAACTTGCCTTTAACTAAGGAATATCAAACATTAGGGGGCTTTTTGCTCTACCATCTCCAAAAAATTCCCGCCAAAGGAGAAACCTTCTTATTTGAGAATCTGGAATTTACAGTAGTTTCCGTCATTGGCCCCCGCTTACACCAAATTCAACTCAGACGCTTGTAAGGGGATAGGTGAATGGGGAATGGGGCATTAGTAATGGGTAATTGGTGATTGGTATAATTATTTACCCTTGTCCCTTTGCCCCTCACCTCCCTCATCCCTGAGCATAAGGAACAGGGTCTTTCAAGCCTAATTCCGCAAAAGCTGCTAGCCTGAGGCGGCAAGAATCACAGACTCCGCAAGCGACATCTGCACCAGCGTAACAAGACCAAGTGAGTTCCCAGGGTACGCC
Source organism: Nostoc linckia FACHB-104 (assembly GCF_014696615.1). Lineage (GTDB taxonomy): Bacteria > Cyanobacteriota > Cyanobacteriia > Cyanobacteriales > Nostocaceae > Aulosira > Aulosira linckia_A. The sequence continues at coordinate 140,481 of NZ_JACJQJ010000006.1, forward strand.
AAGTTGATTACCCAACTGGATAATTTCGGTTTTTTTTAAGTTAATTAGGGGAGCCGCAATAGTAATCGGTTCTCCTTCTCTTCCTTGCTTAGTTCCCAGCCGAAAAACTTCCTGCATCGCTTGGAGATAATCAGGGCGACAATCAGGATAACCAGAATAATCTAAAGCATTCACACCGATGTAAACACATTCAGCGGCGATCGCTTCTGCGTAGGCGAGAGCAAAACTTAAAAATATGGTATTCCGGGCTGGTACATAGGTGACAGGAATACTTTGTGACATTTCATCCAAGGAGCGTTCTTCCGGTAAATCAATACCATCATCTGTCAGTGCCGAACCACCCCATTGTCGTAGGTCAAAATTCACAACCTGATGTTTAGCCGCCCCAGCTTTTTGCGCCACTAACATGGCTGAACGTAACTCTCGCTGATGTCGCTGCCGATAATTAAAGGAAAGGGCGTGACACTTATAACCATCCGCTTTGGCTTGGTAGAGAATTGTGGAAGAGTCTAATCCTCCCGATAACAGAATTACAGCTTTCATCGTGCGTTTAATTTTGAGATTTTCAATCGCTAAATCTGATTGCTGGAGCCTTTGGACTTCTATTGGCGATCGCATCTCTCTTACGCCCTAAAAATTCCAAGGCCAATATCTACACCAGTGTGCTGAAAAATGCACTTCACAATCTGCAATAGTTGCAGATAATTATGTAAAAATTATTAAAGTGTATCATTGGTGATCTTTATCAGTAGATTTTTTAAATTTTTCTTCAGGCAAAGTCTCAGTGTGCTACTTTCGTTTTTTCGTAATTTTACTGACAAAAAATTATTAACTTCTAATTATCAATCTCTGTATTGATGCAAATAATTATTACCTTTAGGTATTACTTAGATTATTAAGTTAATAAAAAGACATCAGATATTTTGTGTAACGTGTAAAAAATCTATCAATGGGAGACTTACTATACAAAAGATACTCAGATTGCGGGAACCCATAACAAACTTTGAAATTCTTCATAAATAGAACCTCTATGTTACCATCTGGATGGTTTTAGACGGATCGTCACTGGCAGTTAAGTATAAAGGCCAACGACCGTAGCGTCTCTAAATTTGGTGGTTGAGGAGAGAATCATAGTGCAGGATAGCATGTCAGTAGCAGAACCAAATCTATATACACAGCGCAACCAACCACGACCAATTCGCATAGGCGTAATTGGGGTGGGTAACATGGGGCAACATCACACCAGAGTCTTGAGCTCAATGAAAGATGTTGAACTGGTAGGTGTTTCAGATATTAATGTCGAGCGAGGATTAGAAACCGCTAGCAAATATAAGGTCAAATTTTTTGAAGATTATTGCGATCTTTTGCCCCATGTGGAAGCAGTTTGCATTGCTGTTCCCACCCGCTTACATTACGCTGTGGGCATTAACTGTTTGTTAGCGGGAATTCACGTTTTAATTGAAAAACCAATTGCCGCAAGTATTTCCGAAGCCGAATCCTTGGTTAATGCTGCTGCTGAATCGCAGTGTATTCTCCAGGTAGGTCACATCGAGCGCTTCAACCCAGCATTTCGCGAGCTGAGCAAAGTCTTAAAAACTGAGGAATTACTTGCCCTAGAAGCTCATCGCATGAGTCCTTATTCAGACCGCGCTAACGATGTTTCTGTGGTCTTGGATTTAATGATCCATGACATTGACTTACTTCTCGAATTAGCTGCTTCTCCTGTAGTTAAGTTGACTGCTAGCGGTACTCGTGCCCTAGATTCTGGTTATTTAGATTACGTGACTGCTACCTTAGGATTTGCTAATGGGATTGTAGCTACTTTAACTGCCAGCAAAGTTACCCATAGAAAAATTCGTCGGATTGTTGCCCATTGCAAAAATTCATTCACTGAGGCAGATTTTCTTAAGAATGAAATTTTAATTCATCGGCAAACAAATACCAACTCTTTAAACGATCATCGGCAAGTACTTTATCGCCAAGATGGTGTAATTGAGAAAGTGTATACAACTAATATTCAACCTCTTAGTGCAGAGTTAGAACATTTTGTGAACTGTGTACATGGAGGTAATCAACCTTCTGTTGGTGGAGAACAAGCTCTTAAAGCTTTAAGATTAGCCAGTTTAATTGAGCAGATGGCTTTGGAAGAGCGGGTTTGGAACCCATTAGATTGGCAATCGGAACCCAGAGTGCAATCACTCACCCCAACGGTCTAAAAAGAAATTAAAAGTCAAAAGTCAAAAGTCGAAAGATTTTTGACTTTTGTTTTTTGTCTTCAATTTCACTCTTTTAACTTGGTTGCAAGTGAAATTTCTAGTTTTAGTGCAACTAAATTTACCTGGCTCCAGCCAACACAAATAATCAAATTTGGGCTTATACAACTGACTTAATATATTTTTTTGACTTTTTTCAGAATCTAAAGTTCAAAATCCAAAGTTCCATGATTTTGGACTCTTGACCCTTGAATACGACTTAAGGCGCGAGCTAATCCTTAAGCATCTTAGTGGTAAGGCCGCCCTTAAGGAAGCGACGCAAAGCTAAAGCGTAGCAAACAGAAGTCTACAGTAACTGACAACCTTACTGAGAAAAAACATGACAAGTGCTGAAGTTCGGTAAAGTTTAAAAAAGTTAACGCTGAATTTTGCAATCAGACTGGTGTAGTATTTGCAGGAAGTAACTCGATGCTTGAATGGATAACTAACACTATCAACTCCCTAGGCTATTGGGGCATTGCTCTATTAATGTTTGTAGAAAACCTCTTTCCCCCTATTCCTTCAGAGTTGATTATGCCACTGGCAGGATTTACAGCCAGAGCAACACCTGAAAAACTAAATATCTTTGGTGTATTTCTTGCCGGACTTTTCGGTTCTGTACTAGGCGCACTCATCTGGTACTACCCAGGAAAATTTTTAAGTGAAAAGCGCTTAAAAGCTTTAGCAGATAAACATGGCAAATGGATTGCTATCTCTGGAAAAGATATTACTAAAGCCAATAACTGGTTTCACAAGCAGGGTAATAAAGCTGTATTACTTGGTCGTTTGGTGCCGGGAATTCGTACTTTAATCTCTGTACCGGCAGGAATGAGCAATATGAACTTGCTAAATTTCTTATTTTACACTACCTTGGGTAGCGCTGCTTGGGTAGGTTTGCTAACATACTCAGGATATTTGTTGGGTAGTCAGTATGAACTTGTGGACAAGTACCTTGCTCCTGTATCAAAAATTGTGCTTGGGAGCTTGGTCATAGCATTTTTTATTTGGGTATTCAAACGTAAACAAAAAAGTACTAGAAAATGATATACACCAGCGTTTGTCCACAAAATTAGGTTTTAAAGATACCTAAAATTGGCCTACACTATCCCAAATAATGCTAAATTCGCGATCGCCTGACTTAATTTTTTGCGTATTTCTAGCTACACTTGACGCAGCTGGAAATTTTTGGTACCTCCCATTTTTGTAAGATTGAGCAGGATAAGTTTTTACAGTTAAGTTAGGACTAGGAGCTTTTATGACAGACCAACCTTCCGCTGCCACCCCGATGAATGCCGCTGCTATTCCTATGAATAGAGTGTCGGCATCTACCCCAATCAACGCGACTACTACTCCTAAGCCCGGTACCTCCTATTCAGGTAAGGCTATTCTTAGCGTTGATTTAGGTAGAACTTCTACTAAAACTTGCGTCAGCCGCGAACCAAACAATGTCATTTTTGTACCTGCAAACGTCAAACAAATGTCCATCGAACAGGTACGTGGTGGTGTCTTTGAAGCCCGTGCTACTGACCCTTTAATGGATTTGTGGTTAGAGTACCAGGGTAGTGGCTATGCTGTCGGTCAACTGGCAGCAGACTTTGGCGCTAATTTAGGCGTAGGTCAATCAAAAGTAGAGGATGCACTGGTAAAAGTTTTAGCTAGTGCTGGTTACTTCAAGCTCAAAGACGAGATTTCAGTTGTTCTCGGTCTACCTTTTCTTTCGTTAGAACAATTTGAAAAGGAAAAATCACAACTGATTAGCCTGGTAAGTGGCCCTCATGTTTTAAACTTCCGTGGCGAATCTGTCTCGCTTAACGTTACCAAGGTTTGGGTTATGCCAGAAGGTTACGGTAGCTTGCTCTGGACAGAAGCTCAACCTCAAAAAGGTGCCACTGTTCCTGATTTTACGAAAATTTCAGTTGCCATTGTCGATATCGGGCATCAAACCATTGATTTGTTGATGGTCGATAACTTCCGCTTTGCTCGTGGTGCTTCTAAGAGTGAAGATTTCGGGATGAATAAGTTTTATGAACTAGTAGCAGCTGAAATCGAAGGTGCGGATAGTCAATCGCTAGCATTAATTTCCGCGGTCAACAAATCCAAGGGCGAAAGATTCTACCGTCCCAAAGGTGCAAGCAAGCCTACCAACCTAGATGATTTTCTCCCCAATCTGACAGAAATGTTTTCCAGGGAAATTTGTAGCCGCGTCCTAGCATGGTTGCCAGAACGGGTTACAGATGTAATTATCACCGGAGGGGGTGGTCAATTCTTCTGGGAAGATGTACAACGTCTACTTAAGGAAGCTAAAATTAACGCTTATTTAGCTGCACCTTCCAGACAAGCCAATGCCTTGGGGCAATATATTTATGGAGAGGCGCAATTATCCGCCGTTCGCTCTTCTAGGGCTTAAAACTGATGTTCCAATGGTCAAAAAAAGTAGTGAAATCGGTCACGTTCAATCCAGGGGTCGCTGATGAAAGTTTGTTGGCGCTTGTAGAAAGCTATTTGGAGAAACAAGTCGATAAAACTTTCAGCGACCTGTGTAAAGAAGCTCTATGGCAGTCTTTATGTGTACCGGAATCAGTCAAACCTGTTCCGCAAACAACAACAGCAGCAACAGATGCGGTTGAACAACAAATCGGTAAACTGCAAAATCAACTGGCTGACCTTGAGGAACGTTTTTTTGCCAAGGAATCTCATCGTCTGGAGGTAATGGAAAGCCAGATTATGCAACTTACTCAACAAGTTGCCCACTTGGCTATCATGGTCGCTGAACGACCAGTGATTCAGTATTCATATCCAACAACATCAGCCCCAGCAACCCCAGTAGTGGAAGTAGTAAATAATACTTATTCTCCACCTCCACCACCTCAAGAGGTTGACCCCGTAATCAGCCGACTTAGCCAGTTTCTCGATGATTTTTAAATTACCATCAGGGTTTTAAGCATCTTGTGCTGTTTTTCTAAATCCTTAATAGGGAAAACTATTAAGGATTATTAATATTTGTATATACTTTTATATTTATTTAAAGATGTAATAGCTGCGCTAAAACTCTCTCTTGGAGTCGTTAGGCGAAAGCTAAGGCAGTTTTTCGCCAACTCAGAACGCCATCTTTTTCCTTTCAGAAAGGGGAAGAGTTGATTGGCTATTTATGCTTAGTAGCAATTATACTTAGTATTACACTAGAATTTTTTACACAGGATACTGTATAAAATAGTAGAATCCGCAGGTAAAAAATTTAGGATACCTCCATGCCAGTTGTAGCGAACTCCATCAAATTTGGTACAGACGGCTGGCGAGGCGTGATTGGTGATGAGTTCACCTTTGAACGCCTCGCCTTGGTTGCACCAGTAGCAGCAAAAGTATTATATGATACGTATTTTCCTAGCGTAGGTAGCCGGACGATCATTGTTGGTTACGATCGCCGATTTATGGCGGAAGACTTTGCCCGTGTTGTAGCCGATGCTGTTACCGCTGTTGGATTTGATGTGCTACTTAGCGAAACCTATGCACCCACCCCAGCTTTTAGTTGGGCGGCGAAACAACTTAATGCTTTGGGCGCATTGGTAATTACAGCTAGCCATAATCCTGGCACATATTTAGGTTTAAAAGTTAAGGGATATTTCGGGGGTTCGGTATCACCCGAAGTTACAAAAGAGATAGAAGCGCTGTTACCAGAAGGAATACCGACAGTAGATACTCCTGGCAAATTAGATACATTTGATCCTTGGCCCAGCTACACTGCAGGTTTAGAGCAGAAAGTTGATATTGCTAAACTTAGAGATGCCATAGCCTCTGGGAAACTGACCGTATTTGCTGATGTTATGCATGGAGCAGCTGCTGGTGGATTAGCTAGATTACTAGGCGATCGCGTCCATGAAATCAACAGCAATCGCGATCCTTTATTTGGTGGTGGCGCACCAGAACCCTTACCTAAATACCTTTCAAAGCTATTTGAGGTGATTAAAACTCATCACCAAACCAATCAAACTGATTTAGCCGTTGGATTAGTTTTTGATGGGGATTGCGATCGCATCGCAGCCGTAGACGGATCAGCCAATTTTTTGAGTTCTCAGGTGCTGATCCCAATATTAATTGACCATTTAACCTTACGGCGCAATTTTAGCGGTGAAATTGTCAAAACAGTAAGTGGTTCTGACTTGATTCCCCTAGTGGCAAAATTACATAACCTCTCAGTGTTTGAGACAGCAGTGGGTTACAAATACATTGCTGACAGAATGCTAGCCGCAGAGGTGTTGTTAGGGGGCGAAGAGTCTGGTGGAATTGGCTATGGTAGCCATATCCCCGAACGAGACGCACTGCTATCAGCCTTGTATGTTCTGGAAGCAATCGTGGAATCTGGAAAAGATTTAGGCGAATATTATCAGCACTTACAAAAGCAAACTAATTTCACATCAGCCTATGATCGCATTGATTTACCCCTAGCGAGTATGGAAGTGCGATCGCGTCTTTTACAACAACTGCAAACCCAACCTTTAACGGAAATTGCTGGACAAGCCGTAATTGACTGCAACACTATTGACGGTTACAAATTCCGGTTGGCTGACAATAGTTGGTTAATGATTCGTTTTAGCGGTACTGAACCAGTATTACGCCTGTACTGCGAAGCCGCGACACTCGAGCGAGTACATCAAACTCTTGCTTGGGCGAAACACTGGGCAGAGTAAAATTAGTCAAAAGTCGAGAGTCCAGAGTCCAAAGTCCAAAATCCAAAATCATAATACTTGACCTTTGACCCTTGACCCTTGACCTTTGACCTTTGACCCTTGACCTTTGACCTTTGACACATGACTAAACTACTTGTAGTAGCCACAGGAAATCCAGGTAAATTGCGGGAAATGCAAGAATACTTGGTTGAGTCTGGTTGGCAATTAACTCTAAAACCAGAAGAATTAGAAATTGAAGAGACAGGTGAGACTTTTGCTGCAAATGCTTGTCTTAAAGCTTCCCAAGTTGCCAAAGCTACGAAAAGTTGGGCAATTGCGGATGATTCTGGCTTACAAGTAGATGCATTAGATAGCGCTCCAGGGGTGTATTCTGCACGTTATGGCAAGACTGACTCAGAACGTATTGCTAGGGTATTGAACGAATTAGGTAGCGAAGTCAATCGTAAAGCGCAATTTGTGTGTGCCGTGGCGATCGCTAATCCTCATGGTGCGATCATTTTAGAATCTGAAGGGGTTTGTCATGGCACAATACTCCATGCACCTCGTGGGACTCGTGGGTTTGGCTACGATCCAATTTTTTACGTTCCAGATAAGCAATTAACCTTTGCAGAAATGACACCACAGTTAAAGAGGTCAATTAGCCATCGAGGTAAAGCTTTTGAATCTTTACTGCCTAAACTGGCAGGGTTGAATAGTAAATTTTGATTTGGATAAATGCGTCAAATTTGACAATCTCAAGTCTTAACTTAGATTTATTTTGTGATTCAAAGATGAAATCCTTTAATAAGTTCTGAATTTGAGCCTATTACGTCAAAATATTAGCTTTTTTAGTTTGCAACTCAGCTATGCCAGTTGCTGCAAATGAGGATAACCTCAACGCCAGCTACCTACAACGGGACAACTGTTTTCAGTGCTGGCTTTGCAACGCACTGGCTTATGAAAACTGAAGCTTCAGAATTTAGACAGCTTCGGTATTTTTTTCTCCAGTACGAATCCGCACAACTTGCTCTACAGGAGAGATGAAGATTTTACCATCACCAATTTCACCAGTGCGGGCAGCAGCAATAATTTTATCTACTACCATATCAACTTGGTTATCTTCAACGACGATTTCTACTTTGAGTTTCTGCAGAAATTCGACGGTGTACTCTGAACCACGATAGCGTTCAGTTTGACCTTTTTGTCTACCGAAGCCTCGAACTTCAGAAACGGTCATACCGACAATTCCAGCATTAACCAAGGCAATTTTCACTTCATCAAGCTTAAATGGACGGATAATCGCTTCTACTTTTTTCATGTTTTGGTCTCCTAAATTTCTACGAGCTTCGTTAATCTATCTAAGCAGATCCCTTGTCACAGACTTTAACTAGTAGGATTATTTTAAAAATAATATGTAATAATTTACGACTTTATTTGCCATAGGGGAACAATTGTAAAATTAACCACGATAAATCTGACTAATTGAATAGTCGTTATGGTTATGACATGAGAAAAAATCCCTCTATTTAACATTAGAGGATGTGTGTGTTACGACTATTTTTTATATAAATTCCCTGATTTAACCTCTAGGAGTTGAGCAAGTAATTTAAGAGCAATTGTGTAAGCAGCTAAAGACAAAAACAAAAAAGGGGAATTAACGACTTTGATGTTCAAAAAAGGGACGCACAACCAAATACCCAGCGGTGAAAGCAGTTAGCATAATTAATAAAATTGAGATTGCTAACCACCATCCACTTATTTCCTTGGGTTCTGACTCAGTAGGCCCATAATATCTGACCTCTTCCTCTTCTATTAATATTGTTTCCGGTATTGACGGTAGCATTTCTGTTACAGGTACAGAAACATGGTTGCGATCGCCTTTAGCGCTGGTAACTTCGGGTTTAGCAGGCGGACGGGGGCGTGCAACTTGCTGACGTGGACGTGCTTCCTTAGCTGGAGGCTGAGTTGCGGCTGCACTTTTCGCCTCATTTTTCACCTCAGGGTTAGGTGCTGGGCGATCGCTTGGCTTAGCAGGTGGCTGAGTTGGTACATCCACCAACTTTTGCAAATGCAATAAAGACTGAACTACTTTAGTAATTTCTTGGCGCAGCAGTTGATTTTCTTGCACTAGTTTGTGATTTTTAGATGTAAGTGCATCTATTTGTATCTGTGCTGTTTTTAACTCATCCGCCAACTCCCGATATACTGACAGTGGTACAGACGGAGGCTGTGCTGGAGCCTTGTCTGCATCTGGATTGTAATAAATAGAACTTGTAGTTGTTACCATTTGTCGCCTGGTATTAAAAATCGAAGTAATTCATTATGTTGTAGAGATAGTATCAGAGATAGTCAACTCTGAAACCATGCTGAAGAATAATTGAAAAATTATTGAATAGAGAAAAAAGTAGGGATTGGGGATTGGGTAATGGGTAATGGGTAATGGGTGATAGGTATTTATTATTTCTCCCTCATCTCCCTCATCACTTAGCCTCTCTCTGAAGCAAAGGGAAAAAATGACCCACAGGGCCTTGTCCTTTGCCAATATCTAGGGAATAAGTGAGTGCAGTTGTAACATAGTTTTTTGCTTGCTGCACTGCTGTTAATAGGTCTTTGTTCTGAGCTAGATTGGCGGCGATCGCAGCTGATAAAGTACAACCAGTACCGTGGGTATTTTTTGTCTCGACTACTTGGGTAGTTATAGTTTCTAGATTTTGCCCATCAAACCAGATATCAACACCACGTAAGTTTCCTTGCATACCTCCACCTTTGACTAAAACTGCTTTTGCACCTAATTTACGGTGAATGCTTTCGGCGGCTGCTTGCATATCTTCCAGGGAATTAATCGTTAAACCACTCATAATTTGGGCTTCATAGCGGTTTGGTGTGACAATAGCAGCTTGCGGTACTAAAGCACTACAAAGAGTTTGTACAGCATCATCATCAATCAATTGTGCCCCTGTGCGTGAAACCATTACTGGATCTACTACTAGGTTATTGATTTTCCAAGCTTCAACTTGTTGAGCAACAGCTAAGATAATCTCCTTATTAAGTAACATTCCTGTTTTTGCAGCTTGTACACCAATATCCTCAACTACCGCCTGAATTTGCGCTACTACAGCCTCAACAGGTATAGCATCAACTCGAATTACCCCCAAGGTATTTTGCGCCGTGATACAGGTAATAGCACTAGTTCCGTGGACACAGTGAAAAGCAAAAGTGCGTAAATCCGTTTGAATTCCCGCACCACCACCACTATCGGAGCCAGCAATAGTTAAAGCAACAGGTATCTTTGATTGTGTAACAGCGTTCATCTGATTTAAGGTCAAAAGTTAAAGGCTAAGAGTTCAGGGTCAAGAGTTCAGTATATTTATTTATCTTGAATTATTAAATGTTTTGTTCCCATTACCCATTAACCATTACCCATTACCCATTACCCAATTTGCTTTGTAAATACTTCCCCCATTCTGCTGCTAAAGGGATTTCTGTGAAGGGAACTTTTACAGATTTGGCTGGTTCGGGAAAGAGAAACTCTAACTCAATCTGACGACCTTTTTCTGGTGGAGATTCTAAATTAGATAATTTGTCATCGACTAAAAGATTGATTGTTTGGACATCACCTAAAGAAAAGGTTTCTAGTTTAATTGGCCCTTTAGGTGTAGGGTTTCCCCAGGTTATATTGTTACCTTTTTGACCCAATACTGCATAGATATCATACTTTGCACGTTCAAATTGCTCGGCCCAGGTACGGTAAGCTTCAACTTTTTGATACTCTTTTGAGCCTTGCCAAGCCAACCAGAAAAACATTGCTAACAGCGGCAACCACAATAGACCATGTTCCATTGTTTCAACAGTCCTGAGTACTAAGTGAAAGTTTTAACTAAAGTGCAAAATACACCAACTAGGGGCACAGATAAGTTATCGTAGTGAGCAACTGGCAAAAAGCGGTGATGACTTTATATGAGAAGGCTTATATTATTTTGCTTGTTTCTCATTGGGCTGGGGGCTGCTGTATTTGGGTTCCTCAATTTTCAGGGACTAGCAGCCAAAGGTGAGTTTGAGACAATTCTGCTTGATTTTCGTGAAGATATACCCAAAGAGGTAGTAGAGAAAAACTTGCAAGCGATCGCTCAACAATATCAGGTTACACCCCAACTCGATAATAAATTTTCAGCAAAAGATAATGTGTATATTATCAGAGGCGATCGCCAACTGCTGAAAAAACTGCAAAAATCAAAATTCAAGTCGGCTACAGAATTTATCGAGCCAAATTATATTTACAACAATATTCCCCAACCGGGTGAATTTGCTTATTTGGGAGAATTTTTAAAACCCGATGAAGATGAAGAGAATGTAACTCCCTCATTAACTGGCCCCAATGACCAGTATTACAGTAAGCAGTGGAACTTGCATAATATTGGCATTGAAGGCGCGTGGAGTCAAACCAAGGGTAGTGGCATTACGGTTGCTGTCATTGACACTGGGATCACTCGCGTGCGGGACTTATATGAAACGAAATTTGTCAAAGGCTACGATTTCGTTAACGATAGGGAAGAAGCCAAGGATGATAACGGTCATGGTACCCATGTTGCAGGTACTATAGCCCAAGCTACCAATAATAAATATGGTGTAGCTGGTATTGCCTACGAAGCCAATCTCATGCCATTGAAGGTATTGAATGAGTATGGTGGTGGTACAGTTGCCGATATTGCCGAAGCCATTAAATTTGCTGCTGATAAAGGCGCAGATGTCATTAATATGAGCTTGGGTGGTGGCGGTGAAAGCCAGTTAATGAAGCAAGCCATTGACTATGCCCACAACAAAGGTGTTGTGATTGTGGCGGCGGCTGGTAACGAAAACGCGAATGGTGCTAGCTATCCAGCACGTTATCCCCATGTCATTGGCGTTTCGGCATATGGCCCAGATAGCGAAAAAGCCCCATATTCCAATTTTGGTGCTGGTGTTGATATTTCTGCCCCTGGTGGTAGTGATGCTGGCAAGATTCTCCAAGAAACCATCAATGAGCAAGGTGAAGGGGTTTTCCTTGGCTTCCAAGGTACAAGTATGGCATCTCCCCACGTTGCTGGTGTAGCGGCATTAATCAGAGCTAAAGGTATCACAGACCCGGATGAAGTTTTAAAAGTCCTCAAACAGTCTTCCAGAGTTATTCAAGAGGATGGTTTGAACTACTACGGTGCTGGGCTACTAAATGCTGAAGCCGCTGTTAAACTTGCCACTGAAGGTCAAATTAGCTTCTCTGATTTCTTCCGTTGGTTAAGGGATAACGGCTATCTCAACCCTGGATTTTGGATTGATGGCGGTGCTGTAGCGCTGTTACCCAAAATTTTGATGGTAGTTGGTTCTTATCTACTAGCTTGGTTTTTAAGAGTTTACTTTCCTTTCACCTGGAGTTGGTCTTTATCCAGCGGTTTAATTGCTGGCAGTTCAGGGTTATTTTTCCTCAAGGGAATTTATATCTTTGACCTTCCCCAATGGCCTTTCCGGCTTTTGGGTAGTTCCATCCCCGAATTAGGTAACAGTCTCCAAGGAACTGGTGATTTAAATCCATTGTTTGCCAGCGTATTAATTCCCATAGTTCTCGTTGCATTACTACTGGGACATCCTAGCGGCAAATGGTTTGCCATTGGCTCTACCCTTGGTGTCGCAGCTTGTTTAACAGTCAGTGCCGTTTACGATCCTACTGTTTGGGGTTTGGGCAGTAGCTACTTAGCTCGAGTTTTCTTGATTGCTAATGCTCTACTGTGTTATGGATTAGCTCGGTTAGCGTTAAAAAACGAAAGGCAAGTAGCTTAGTTAATTAGCTGATATGTAGTAGAGAAAATATTCTCTTATTCAAGCTATTCAGGCTCAAGGAGGATGAAAAAAGGGGATAAACAATTCAAAATTCACAATTATCCCCTATCTCCTCCGAACAAACACCAAACACCCAACACCAAATAACAATCAGCAATTATATGAGTACTACAGTTACAGGCACTATTGAACACCGCGACATTGGTATGGGCGCTTGGGCGCTAGTTACCGATGAAGGCATTACTTATGAACTTCCTAGAAGTGTAGATAAAAAATTATTAAAAGCAGGACAAAAAGCCAAAGTTACAGGCAAGGTGCGTGAAGATATCATGACTACTGCCATGATTGGCCCTGTCCTGGAAGTAAAATCTTTTGATGTAATTAGTTCTGATTAGCTGCAGACGCTAAAACTTCTTGTAAACGGCTTCTAAATTCACCTTTGGGATGGCCTCCTTTAACCTCACCAATAATCTGGAACTCTCCTTCAGGAGAATCGCAGAGAATGTAGGTAGGCCATCCCATTTCTGATTTATCAGGATACTGAGTTAACAAAATCTTGCGATACTTGCGATAAGTAGCTGTATCCTGCATTTTGACATCAATGAATTGCAAACCGAGTTCTTCAGCTACCTTTTGGTCATAAAATGACATTTTGTGGCAAATGCCGCATTCTTCCGAAGAGAACTTAATTACTGCTAAATTCATTTGACTGTGCGACTATTTTGAATATAGGCAAATCATTTTAGCAGAAAATGTTGAATCTCAGTAGCATGATGGGGCAAATAGTAATAAATACTAGCCTTGCTCAAGCTAAATTATAGAAAAATAATTAAAAATTATGCCAATTTGGCAGAGATATTGTGGAATAACAATATGTACAAGCCTAATAACCCCTAAAAAGGTAGAAATTTAGTCAGGGAAAGGCATAACGAGTATCGAAAAATAATGATAAGATAGATGTAATTAACGGTGACAGCAAGATAAGCGATCGCTAAGACACAATATCAGAAATTAAATTTCATAGCGCAGTTTTTGTGCTAGAATATATGCCTCATCAATTATCAGTGGGCAGCTAGAGGCAAATTATCTCCTCAGAAAACCCCTAGTATGAATGAGCCTACCAGGGAAGTTAGTTATCAGGGTTCATCTACCAATTTATTGTTCTTAATTAAAGCGCAATCTTCCGGAGGAATTTTGATAAAGGAAGATTGTTGTTTTTTCAATAATAAAAAACCCTAGTAGGTATAAGCCTACCAGGGGAGTTAGTTATCAGGGTGCATCTACCATTTAATTCTTCCAGTGCAACTACTATAATCCGGATAAATTTTTAACGTGATCGCTTGTTGAAAAACAAAAACCCCTAGAGGCTTTTGCCTAAAAGGGGAGTTAGTTATCAGGGTGCATCTACCATTCAACTTTTCTTGTGCAACTACCCTTGTCTAGACACTTTTTGATGGGATCGCTAATTATGGCTAAAAAATAAAAAACTCCACCGATTGTCATCAACCAGGGGAGTGAGTTATCAGGGTGCATCTACCACTTAACTCTTCTTGTGCAACTACCCTTATCCGGACACTTTTTGACGCGATCGCTAATTATGGCTAAAAAATAAAAAACTCCACCGATTGCCATCAACCAGAGGAGTGAGTTATCAGGGTGCATCTACCACTTAACTCTTCTTGTGCAACTACCCTTGTCCGGACATTTTTTGACGCGATCGCTAATTATGGCTAAAAAATAAAAAACTCCACCGATTGTCATCAACCAGGGGAGTAAGTTATCAGGGTGCATCTACCATTTAATTCTTCTTGTGCAACTACCCTTGTCCGGACATTTTTTGACGCGATCGCTAATTATGGCTAAAAAATAAAAAACTCCACCGATTTGAATAATCAGAGGAGTGAGTTATCAGGGTGCATCTACCATTTAACTCTTCTTGTGCAGCTACCCCTATCCGGATAAATTTTTAACTTTATAGGTGGCTATTACGTAAACACAAAAAACCCCCAGTGGTGGCAGCCAACTAGGGGAGTGGATTATCAGGGTGCATCTACCACTTAACTCTTCTTGTGCAGCTACCCTTATCCGGATAAATTTCTCATATAAGTGTATTAGTGTTTACAACAAAAAAATCCCCTAGTGGGTACCAACCAGCTAGGGGAGTCAGTTATCAGGGTGCATCTACCATTTAATTGTTCTAGAAGAAATAAGTAAGCTCCGGATGAAATTGTCACAATAGTGGCTGTCGATTTTTTCAAAAAAAAACCCAGTAGGTATAAGCCTACTAGGAGAGTTAGTTATCAGGGTGCATCTACTATTTAATGGTTCTAGAAGAAATAAGTAAGCTCCGGATGAAATTATCACAAATAATGGCTATCTATTTTTTCAAAAAAACCCCCCAGTAAGTGTTAGCCTACCAGGGGAGTTAGTTATCAGGGTGCATCTACCATTTAATTGTTCTCTAGATAACAAGTCTCATCCGGATAAAATTCACTATGTATTAACTTTATTGTGATTTGCCAAGGCGAAAAAAACCCCCAGTAAGTGTTAGCCTACCAGGGGAGTTAGTTATCAGGGTGCATCTACCACTTCATTGTTCTTAGGCGAACTGTCAACCTCCGGATAAATTTACTAAAATGTGTATTTTAGTTGTGTGTCAAAACCAACCTAGAGGATGGTAGCCAACGAACCACAGAAAAGTGGTTTGATTTACCACCTTCTCCAGTTAAGAATGTTTGTGTCGGAATAAGTTGATTCACCAACATAAAAAAATCCCCTAATAGGCATTCGCCTATTAGGGGAGTCGAAGATCAAGGTGCATCTACCAATAAACTGTTCTACCCAGATGTCAACTAATCCGGATAAAGTTGTAAAAGCCTAAGGGACTGCCAACTTAAAAATATCCTATCGCCGTCTTAGCAGGTGATTGGGGAGAAAAAGACAAAGATGATCTGAGTAAATTGGATAATTTGTTTTCTAGAAGTCCCTAAAAAAAGCAAAATAACGAGCATTCAGAAACATTCAGTGGGAAGATGCATCTAAGGTATCAGAAGAAGCGAAAAATCGACTTGAAACTTTCGCGTTTCAAACCTGATTTAGGAGGCGAAGAGGAGAAGTTGTGACCCAGGAATTTCACATTTCCGTAACCCCAGTAGGGCAAAATGACTACTTGGTGCGGACGGAACAAGTCGCGCCTGGGGTGCCATTAGCAGAAGAATTGGTGACTTGGCCTGTAGCTGATTGGTTAGCCGCTGCTGGGCATTTGATGAACGATCCGTTGATGTCAGTGTTGCAAGGAGATGCGATCGCCTTTGGCGGACGTGAAAGCGACATTGCCAGAAACTCAGTCAATTTAGTAGCGTTGGGTCAGCAACTATATAATGCACTGTTTCAAGGCACTCTCAGAGATAGTTGGATTACAGCACAAGGTATCGCCCAAAATCACCAGCAGGTGTTGCGTCTACGTCTGGGGTTAAAAGATACTAGGTTAGCGCGGCTACCGTGGGAAGTCATGCACGCAGGCGATCGCCCTCTCGCCACCGGGCCCTATGTCGCTTTTTCTCGTTACCAAAGTGGAATTCTGCCAGCATCTCGGTTGCCATCAAAAAACATACCTCAACCCTTAGAAGAAGCTGGTATCAAAGTATTAATGGTGATTGCTTCACCTACAGATCAAGTCCGGTTGGATTTGCTCAAACATGAGGCTATTAAATTACAAGCTGAACTGCACCGTCATATACCACGCCCTGCAGAAGGTAGTAATTATCTGCCTGAGATTGAACTTACCTTACTGGACCAACCAGGGCGAGAAGAATTAACGCAAGCCCTAGAACAAGGGCGATATCATGTTCTACACTACTCCGGTCATAGCAACCTGGGAGCTAACGGTGGTGAAATTTATTTAGTTAGTAGCAGAACTGGCTTGACGGAAACCTTAAGTGGTGACGATCTCGCAGGTTTGCTCGTCAATAATAATATCCAAATGGCAGTATTTAACTCCTGTTTGGGAGCATACAGCGCTAACAGCGATACTGCTGAAGAAACCGGAGAACGTAATCTCACAGAAAGCCTAGTTAAACGCGGAATTAGAAGCGTCTTAGCAATGTCAGAACGTATTCCTGATGAAGTAGCGCTGACTTTGACACAATTGTTTTACCGCAACCTCAATCAAGGATATCCTGTAGATTTGTGCGTGAGTCGGGTACGCCAAGGGCTAATATCTGCCTACGGTTCTCACCACATGTACTGGGCGTTACCAATTTTATATCTCCAGCCAGAATTTGATGGTTTTCTCAGCCCAGAAATTCCTGAGAGTGCAGAAGCACTCAATGAGTATAATCCAGCTTTAAGGGCAAATCCTGCAGCAATGTACTCTGATGTTGCAGATGAAACTGATATGTCTTTAATGGAGGATATGATCCCTTCGGGTTTAGCCCGTGACTCTTCAGGGCTAGACTGGCTTGGTGAAGATACTTGGGGCGATCTAGTTGATGAAATAGAGTACGATGATGACCCAAGCTACGCAGAAGATTCTGCGCTAGTTTCAGATTTGTTTCGCCAACTAGATACCCAGAAAGGAACTTCTGAGCAATCATCTTCCATGACGGCAGAACTTGTACCGCAGTTGAATGACAATAGCCTGCGGGGAAGACAATTTTCTCAAGAATTGACTGCGTCAGATCAAGAAGCTAGCTTTTGGGAAGAAGAACCGGAAACATCAAATGAATCATCTACGAGTTTTGATGGTAATTGGAATAATAATTCTTATGGACGCTCACAACCATATTCTCCAAAACGCCGCCAGCGTCGGCATATTTGGCCGATTGTAGGAATGGTAGGAGCAAGCGCGATCGCAGTTTTTGTGGGTGTCAATTGGTGGCAAAATCATCAAGCTACAAAATTACCTCCCATACCACCAATTCCTACCCAGTCAATCACAGCCCAACCTCCTGTAGATTTAAAGACGGCTGCAACTGGAATTGTGACTGCTACCGCTACGGAAAAATTGAGCCAAGGCGACTTACAAGCAGGGCTAGAGGCTGTAGAAGAATTACTTAACCGTGGCGCGCTTCCTCCCGCGCAAGCAGCGTTAAATCTTGTACCAGCAAAGCAAGCTGATAATCCATCTGTAAACTTTTTCAAAGGAAGATTAGCTTGGCAGTCTGTGCAGTTAAAAGATAAAAAATATAGTATTGATGATGCCCGCCGTTATTGGGAAAGTGCTGTAAAAGCAGACCCAGATTCGTTTGTATATAATAATGCCTTGGGATTTGCTTATTACGCCGAAGAAAACTTAAATCGAGCTAATGATTCTTGGTTTAAGGCTTTAAATTTAGCTCTCAAACAACAAACAACTACTAAAAATGCCGCGCCTAAAGATGCTTTGACTTCTTATGCTGGATTGGCTCTAGGACTTTATAAATCTGCATATAATCAACCAAATGATAAACAGTATCAATATATGAATGAAGCGCTGAAACTGCGCCAAATGGTGATTAAGGATGATCCGATAAATTTCCAGGTAAATAAATTAAGCCAAAATTGGTTGTGGACAGAAAAGGCTATTGCTGATTGGCGATCGCTACTGCAAGAAAAAGCCCAAAAATAAGAAGAACTTACAAATTGACTTTGGCTTTCACAAATTAAATAGGAATGCTATAGAGTTAAGAAGCTAATAATAAATATAGCTACCATTTTGCGAAATACTAAACCGATTATCATCGCGCATAGAGGGGCTAGCGGCTATCGTCCCGAACATACATTAGCGGCTTATGAGTTAGCAATTGATTTAGGGGCTGACTATATTGAACCTGATTTAGTTGCTACTAAAGACGGGATATTAATTGCGCGTCACGAAAATGAAATTTCGGAAACTACTGATGTTGCTAGCCATACAGAATTTGCCCAACGCCAAACTACTAAAATCATTGATGGGGAAAGCAAAACAGGCTGGTTTACCGAAGACTTTACCCTAGCCGAACTCAAAACACTACGGGCAAAAGAGCGAATTCCCGAAGTGCGATCGCAAAATATAAAATATGATGGTTTATTTGAAATTCCTACACTGCAAGAAATCATTGATTTAGCTCAAGCTAAAAGTATTGCAGTTAATCGGACTATTGGCATTTATCCAGAAACTAAGCACCCAACCTATTTTCAATCGATTGGTTTATCCCTAGAAGAACCGCTATTAAAAACTTTAGCAGCTAACGGTTATCAAGGTGCAAATACACCAGTTTTTATTCAGTCTTTTGAGGTCAGCAACCTCAAATATTTATCAACAAAAACTGATTTACCTTTGGTGCAATTAATTAATAATACGGGTAAACCTTATGATTTTATCGTTAATGGTGATGAGCGCACATATAGCGATTTAATTACAGCCTCAAGTTTAAGAGAAATCGCTGAATATGCACAGGCGATAGGAATTCATAAAAATCTCCTTGTTCCTAGAGATAGCACAGGTAAATTATTGCCACCTACATCCTTAGCGAAAGATGCTCATGCAGCTTCTTTGCTGGTTCATGTTTGGACTTTTCGGAATGAAGATGTATTTTTACCTCTAGACTTTCAAGGTAATCCAAAACAAGAATATGAGCTATTTTTTAGCTTAGGAATTGATGGCGTTTTTAGTGATTTTCCTGATATAGCTCATAAAATTTTGAATTTTGGATTTTAGATTTTGGGTAGTAAATCTCCATTTCTGTATGGGTTATGTAAAGGTTTTCTCCTAATGCCAAGAGCGATAAAATGTACTTTCTTGCCAGATTTGGGCAGTAAGTTGCTCAATTTCTGCTAATTGTTGATTATTTAAAGGTTGAAAAGAACGTGCTGCCTGAATATTTTCTTCTAACTGTTGCACGCTATCAGCCGGAATTACACAACAGTGAACACCTGGCTGAGACAAAGTATATCCTAAAGCTTGATTGATATTTTTTAAACCACCTGCTTGAAATAACTTGCCATAAGCGGGAACTTTCATGGCAATTACACCTATGTTTTTCTGTTTTGCTAATGGCAAAATTGCCGGAATAAATGATTGTGGATGATGATTTTCTACTGCATTTATCGGGATCAGTGTAGTATGAAATTGAAAGCGACGTAATCCTTCAGCAATAATCTGTGTATCATGGTGTCCGGTAATGCCAACAAACCGCACAATTTTTTGCTGCATCGCTTCTTCTAAGGCTTTGCTCGCACCAGATTTACTAAATATTGTGTCAAGTTCATCGGCAAAAGACACATGATGCAGCTGCCATAAATCCAGATAATCAGTATTTAGGCGTTTTAGCGAACTCTCTAATTCTCGCCAGGCTCCATCTCTGTCTCTTTTATCGGTTTTACTTGCTAAAAAAACTTTTGCTCGCTGAGGTGGTAACACTTTACCCAAATGAATTTCACTAGCGCCATAGCTACTGGCTGTATCAAAGTAACGAATACCAAGTTCGATCGCTTTTTCAATAATCGCCACAGCTTCCCGTTCGCGATCGCTTTTATCTAGGGGTGTATTTGTACCCGCACCTCCCAACCCAAGAATCGGAACTTTTACGCCTGTGTTTCCTAGAAACCGTTCTGGCATTTTTGCTGATGGTGGTTGAGAGATTTTAGGAGTCAAAGCATCAGCTTGTACAATACCGCTAGCTACAGCAACAGTAGTTAGCAAGAAATTCCGCCTTGTCTTTTTTCCTTTCATTGCCCAATTTCAGGATAAAGTTTGGTTGCGAATTATGGAGATTGAAAAATCTTGTCAACACATCAATAATCTGTAAAGGCACAAGGCTTTGCGCCCCTACTCATGTATTTGTTGCATTCTCTTTTTAAACTCGTATTACTAGCCCAAATAATACTGTCTCAGTTTTTCTGTATTTAGACTATTTTCATCTTACTGAGTATTTTCATGGGCTGCAAAACTCCTCGATTACTTGCGCCTTCACCTCATCCAAAGGAAAGGTATCGGGATAGGTAGAAAACATTAGCATGATGCCTTGTAAGGTTGAGGAAAAATAGATGGATCGCTTGCGTGGATTTGCTACCCCCAGCTTTGTGAACATTTCTGTCTGCACCTCAAACTGCTTTTCTTGCTCATCCATTAACCTCTGGCTGTATTTAGCTACCACTGGATCGAGTCTGGGTTGGGTAAACAGGTTGAGGTAGAAACGGAAAACTTCTGGTTTTCGGCGGACATCTTCTAAAGCACCTTCGGCAATGTGCCGGATTTGTTCGGCAGGTGTCGGTTTTGCAGCCGCGGCTTCCATGACAAACAATAAATCTTGGAGTCGTATATCAACCAGTGCTGCAATTAAATCTTCTTTGCCTTTGAAATAATGATAAAGAAGTCCCTTGGATATCTTCGCCGTTTTCGCAACATCATCAATTGAGGTGGCGTGATAGCCTTTGCTGAAAAAAAGCTCCATCGCCGCTTTTAAGATTTGCTCCTTGGTAGCCTGACGGATACGTTCATTTTCTGCTGGGGTGCGGGGCATCTTTAGATTATTACTCGCTCAAAAAATCGCTAATCAGGTTATTTACCTCTGCTGGATGTGTCAGCGTCGGTAGATGATCCGCGCCTTCAATCTCGGCAAAACGAATATCAGGAACCTGTTTAAACAACTCTACTATGCGGAAGAGGTCTTCACTGTCTTTTGTGCCAATCATCAATAGAGTCTTGATTTTGAGTTCGTGCAATCTCGAGATCGCAGGTGGTTGGGGCCAGACTTGCTCGAAGCTTTGCCACTCAAAGTAGCGCTCTATATTGTGCTTGAACATTTGATAGAGCAAATCGCGCTGCGGACTCGCTACGGTGGTTTGGTAGATTGAGTGTTCTAAATTTAGCTTGACCATTTTCTCCACATCTGGAGCTGCGGCTCTAATTTCCTCAAACCACTGCTGTATTTGGGGCGAGAATTCAAAGCCTGTTAATCCCGGAGCTACTAACACCAGTTTGGAGACTCTCTGAGGATAGGTTAAGGCGAAATCGGTGGCAATTTCACCACCAATGGAATGCCCTACGAGAGTAACTTCATAAATTCCGAGATGATCGAGGAGTTTTCTTAAATCTTCAACATAATTTGCGGGTTCCAGTGGTGGTGGTGACTTTCCTGCACCGCGTCCATCAAAGGTGATTACCTGATATTTCTTCGCTAACTCTGGGGCAATAAATAGCCAATCACGTAAATCTGCACCGCCACTATGAATGAAAGCGATCGCATCGCCCCTCCCTTGGATTTCGTAATGTAGATCCATTTGCACATCCTCCTGTAGCCGCCAATTGCAGCCATATATGGGGTGATGGCGTTTTTTTAGTGAATGCGATCGCCACCACTATCTTCAATATATTTTATGACTGACTGTACAGTCAACATTAAAATCACACAAAAATAGCCCTCCGTAAAATAGGAGGGTCAAGGACTTTCAAATAAAAAATATCCCATTACTTTTAAAGCTGGGGAAGTTAAGGCAGAAAAGGGGACAAGCAATTCAAAATTCAGAAATTTATTTGACTCTTGACTCTTGACTCTTGACTCAGCACTCCTAAATATTGAGTCCTGACTTTTGCTCGCGGTTGATCAAAATGCCTCTCAAGCCAGCAGCTTTAGCAGCTTGATAGTCTTCTTCTGGGCTGTCGCCAATGTGCCATGCAGCCTCAGGTGGACATTTATGTTTTTCTAAGGCTATAGCGAAAATTTGCGGATCGGGTTTAGCGGCGCGTGCTTCCGTAGAAATGGTGATGGACGCAAAAAAGTCCCTGAGTCCTAAACTTTGCAACACTGAATAAATGCGGGAATCGAAATTAGACAATACACCTAATTCAATTCCCATCCGTCGCCAGTTAATCAAAGCTGGTAGCACATCAGGATAAACAAACCACGGTTCAGCAGTGCCAAAGTGGATATAAAGTTCACTAAAAAAAGCCGAAAAGTCAGAAAATTGCTTGAGAACGCCTGCGCTTTCAAAAGTATTGAGGGCAATGATTCGCCACCAATCAAATTCGCGCTGGAGAATGTCTTGGTTGTCTGCATCAGGAAATATCGGCGGTGGTGCGGCTTTAAAGCTTTCGATAAATGTTTTATTTAATGTATCAGCGGAAACTTCCACATCAAATTCCTGGGCTAGCTTACTATAAACTTCGCCCACACTACCTTTGACCCCAATGAGTGTGCCTACAGCATCTAAAAAAATAACTTTCGGTCGTTCCATCAAACTGTTATGCTTTTGAGTCCTGGATTTGAGATTATGCCTGATAGAGCTTCAGTGCATAGTTATATTTACGCACTATTTGCTACTGAGAAAGCGTTTCTATAATAGGACGTACTAGCCAATTAAAACCAACTCTTAGTTGATGATCGAAAGTAGGCAACCGATACAGATAGGCAAGACGACGTGCTAAATATGCCAATGGCCCGTCTAGTTTGATTCCCAAACCAGTTAAAGTAGCATTGTCTACTCCCAGCGCCAGCATTTCCCCTAATTTTTGATATTGGAAAGGAAGTAAAGGGCGATTTGTCAGAGAAGCCCAGATATTCCAAGCAGTATAATCAGCTTGTTGAAAAGCAGCTTGAGCAGTAGCGGGTACTTGCTGACCTTGAGCATCAACACAATCTACTAAATCTCCCAAAGCAAAAATTTCTGGATGTTCTAGAACTTGTAGAGTAGCTGTAGCTGTAATTTGACCGCGTTGATTTTGCTTGAGAGGTAGGGATCTAACTACAGGAGTTACTCGCGTTCCCACAGTCCAAATTACCAAATCTACAGGAATTGCATCAACTTGATTTTTATATTCTAGGGAAATAGTATCTTGACCAATAGACTCAACATTGGTTTCTAAATCAATAAATACACCCCGTGCTTCTAAGGCTTTCTTTGCGGCTTCGCGGTTAAAATCTGGGGAAGTTCGTAAAATTTGGTTGCTGAGTTCTATCAGCCGGAAGCGTCCTCTCTCCCCTAGTCTGTCAGCTAACTTACAGGCTAACTCGACACCGCTATAACCTGCGCCCACAATGGCGACCCGAATTTTATCAGCATCGGATTCTTCTAAAACTCGCAAGCGTTCTTCTAGCCGATAAACATCAGCAACAGTGCGGAAGGGGAATGCATAAGATATTGCACCGGGAACCAAATCCAGCGGTGTTTCTCCACCCAGCGCCAGCACTAATCTGTCGTAGGCGATTTCCGGCCCATCTTGTAAGTGTACTCGTTGCTGGTCGATATCAATGCCAGACACCACAGCTTGATAAAAGCGTATACCCGTACCTTGTAATAATTCTGCAAACGGTGGGGCAATTTCCCAAGTTTGGAGTTCACCAGTCAGCAATTCGTAGAGCAAGGGAGAAAACAGGAAGCGATCGCTTTGATCTACCAGGAAAATTTCGGGTTTTTGCGTAGACTCCCAAGGTAACTGGCTCAAGCGTAAGGCAGTATAGAGACCACCAAAACCTCCACCTAGGATCGCAATTCTATTAGTTCGTTGAGTCATTTGTTATTAGGGAATATTCATCCCAATTGGGCAACTAACATTCAGTGTAATGATTTATTTCCGCCTATTGCATGGGAACAATAAACTTAGGCCCACAAAGGCTGCTCAATTTACTAATATCACCTAGTAATGTTTCCAGGTGAGTTGAAAAACAGCAATACTGTGAACTGGTAGTGCCACACTTAGATGACTCCAATCAATTTTCGTAAGTTAGTCACCCAAAAAGAATTTCTGGCCATCCTCAATCACCTGGAAAGGGAGATGGGCACTACTATTTGTATTGAAGATATCAAGGGCACAGCACTAATTGGTGTTAAAAATGATGTCAGCGTATCTAGATACCCAGTACTATTACTAGAAGAAGTGATTGGTTGGGTAGTTGGTGACCAAAAAAGCGCTAGTATTGCTACGCTCATTTCCTACCTAGCACAACAGCAATCCGAGAAAAAGTCATTAGCTAAAGAATTGTTAGAAAAGTATCAAGAAATCGACTTATTTCAAGACCTTTCTACACAAGTTACCGCCAGCTTAGATGTGCAAGAAATTGCCCGACTGGTGATTGAGGAAGCGAGAAAATGTATTCCTTCGAGCTGTGGTGCAATTTTATGGTTGGATGAAAAAACTGGTTGGCTAAAAATTCTCTGGGAATATGGCGAACTTAGCTCATGGTCAGAACCTCTCAATCTGGGTCAAGGAATCATCGGTACAATTCTGCGATCGGGTAAGGGTGAGATAGTCAACAATGTGTTTGCAGATCAGAGATTTGTGGAGATGGAAGCTAAGATTACCTCTCTGATTTGTGTACCCCTATTGTCTAAAAAGCAGCTAATTGGGGCAATAGTTATGTGTAATCAGACTCCCACAACTTACTCTACTAAAGATGGGAAATTACTCAGTATTTTGGCATTACAAGCAGCAGGTGCAATAGAAAAAGCCCTACTTTATGAGCAAAGCTGTAGTGCTGCACAAGTCGCCCAAGAACAGGCGCAGCAACTCCAGCTAACTCTGTTTGAACTTCAGCAAACACAAAGGAAGCTGATTCAAAGTGAGAAAATGTCTTCTTTAGGTAATTTGGTTGCAGAAGTTGCTCATGATATTAACAACCCCATTAACTATGTCAGTGGTAACCTCAGCCATATTCAACAATCTACGCAAGAAATTCTAGATTTACTGCAACTTTATCAACATCACTATCCCAAGCCAGTCACAGAAATTCAAACTGTCATTGAAAGTCTAGATTTGGAGTTTGTCATTGAAGATTTGATAAAAATGCTGTCCTCTATGATTGTAGGAGTTGGGCGAATGCGCCAACTGGCCTTGACTCTCAGAAACTTTTCTCGCATAGATCAAGCGGAGATGAAGCCAGTGGATATTCATGAAGGAATCGAAAGTACTTTACTCATCTTGCAAGGACGATTCAAGCCTAGAGAAAGAAACTTAGGTATTCAGATTATCAAAGAGTACGGTGATATTCCCTTGGTTGAAGGCTACGCTAATCAGCTAAACCAGGTATTTATGAATTTAATTGCCAATGCGATCGATGCTTTAGAAGAGTCAATGATCAGTTGTCCATGGCCGCCTATGACCGCGAAAACTCCAGATAAGTACCAAATTCGCATTTCTACTGAGATAGTTAACTCTAATTGGCTAAAAATTCAAATTGCTGATAATGGCCCTGGTATTCCAGAAAATATTCAAGAACGATTATTTGAGCCGTTTTTTACTACTAAACCTATTGGTAAAGGTACTGGATTAGGGCTATCTATCAGCCACCAGATTATTGAAAAACATGGTGGCTTCTTACGTTGTCTATCTCAGATGGGAGAGGGGACTACTTTTAGCATTGAAATTCCGGTTATGCACAATACTGATATCTCTACTTATTAATATAAAAACAAGTCATAATTTTTTTAGTTAATTATTGTCAAAATAATAATTGATTAGTAATTTTTGCGGCATTAATTTATTAATATAAAATCTCTGCTAAACCTGGGCTGTAACTATAGCAAGCATCGGAACCTAAAGGGTAAAAGTAAGTTGGTATTATTTATTTAATTTGCAGCTTTATCTTATTCTGACGAGAATTTATTTTGCATCAGTAAAGTAATAATTATTTTTAGGGGATTGCCACATATAGCAGCTTTCATAATTAATGTTTTAGTAGTAAATAAAAACTTCTAAACCTTATAAATACTGACAGACATATTAAATACACAGGTATACAATGTTATTGGCACATCTATAAGTAAAGCCAAAATGCCAATATGACTAACAAGTAATCAAAGGAGGATGTTTGTTTGACTTTGATTTTATCATTGTTCAATTCAGGGAAAAATAATTATACAAGGGTTCATCTAAATATTTATTAGTTATTTTATTTGGCAGTTATCAGGGAAAAATTATTTTATATGAACAAAAAGCTACTAATTGTTGATGATGACGCTAGTATGCGGTTGCTAATGGAAGAAGTACTAGAAAGTCTAGAAGATGAGGCAGTAGAATTATTGACGGCTAAAAATGGTGAAGAAGCATTAGAAATTATTCAAACAGAAAAGCCAGAATTAGTCTTTTTGGACATAATTATGCCAAAAATGGATGGTCTAGAAGTTTGTAATACTGTTAAGAACAAACTAGCAATACCAGATATTTATATTGTGATGCTTACTGCCAATGGGCAGGAATTCGATAAACAACAAGGTATTGATGTAGGTGCAGATTTGTATATAACCAAGCCTTTTCGCCCTAATATAGTACTAAATATTTCAAGAGAGGTACTGGGTTTACCGGTTGCTGTTGAATTAGTAAAAGACGGTTTGTAACCTAAGACAAACCGCCGGGAATTTAAGCTTTAACAAAAAGGCAATTAATTGCCCCCAGTGGTGATAGCTTTATTATGTATGGGGGGATCTTCTGGTTTTCTTTGCCATTGACCACCGTTACCTTGTTGGTATTCATTCCTAACGCTATTCCAAGCAACTTCACGCGCTCCATTTTCACTCATACCGTCTTTTTGAGCCGCATTGAAGGCTGTAAAGAAAATCTGTTGAGCATGTTCAGGAAGTTGCCCTCTGATATCCTGTGGTAATTCGTCTATCTTGTTATACGCCATAAACCTACTCCAGTTATCTCTACTTTTGGTTTATGCTAAAAACTAAAAAATCAAATTTCCTCTACTAGCAGAGATATAAAAATACTATACTTTTGGCTGAGTCAGAAGATTTTCAAATCAACTCTACAAGATATCGAAAGCATGGTAACACATCGTTTTCATGTTTTGATATTTCGATGTCACCTAAGCGGTTTATTGATATGATTCTATCTGTTTCCATTTTGGCGAGGTACAGCAATAAAAAATTAACCGCCGATGGCCGAGGCTTAACGCATATAAACGCCGATAGATTTGTAAATCTGCAGATTAATAAACGCTATAATATTTATTTTTTTGCTATAAAATAATAACATCTTGCCATTTATTTATCATCTTTGCACTAACTCCGGGGACTTTTTCTAAGTCATTTAAAGATGTAAACTTTTGTTGTTGACGAGTAGTAATTATTCGTTGTGCTAATTTTTTACCAACCCCAGGCAGAGTTACCAATTCTTCTAAGCTGGCAGTGTTGAGATTGATTTTAGTAGATATTTGATTGGTACTAGATGTTGGAGATTGAATTTGCGGACATTGTTTGGCTTCGGTGGCAATTTTTTGTTGAATTGTAACTGGTAAACCAAGTTTTACCTTTGTATAAAGGCGAGCAAATTCACGTACATAATGGGCAGCAACTTTAGGATTTTCAATTACTAGTAGGGTTTCGTCATTTCCATTGTTAGCTGCTTCTGACCAATTATGAGAACCTGTAATTACTGTCTTTCCATCAATTACAGCAAATTTGTGATGCAATAAGTCGCCCTTTGCTAAAGTTGGTACACCAACAGTAGTAATAGGATTTTTCCAAGGACGATTATCTACTTCATATTTACATTCTTCAGCTAGTGCAAATCCCATCATGTCTAAGCCTTCGCTATAAGAACGATAGGCAAATTGTGGTTCAATTAAAGCGCGAATATTGACTTTGTTTTGATGGCGATTTTCAAGGATATTAGCTATTTGCTGATCGGAAAATACAAACAATGCCATATCCACATATTTTGTAGCTGATTCTAATGTATTACTTATTAAACCATTAGTACTCTGACTCCAAGGTTGAGTGGGTGAAGTTGGCGAAAACTGTACAGTAATTTTACTTTCACCTAAAGTGATAGTTTTTGGCGATCGCACTGGTTTTTGCAAACCAAATCGGCTATCTAGTTTACCACCCGGGCCATCACCCCACATAGTGGTAAACTCTTCTGTAAATAGCGCTGCTAGTTCTGGACTCTCAATTTTTAAGAAGTTATTGGCATTGCCTAAACTACTAGGATTACTGTAGTCTCCGAACACATCACTTAAAGTGAAATTAGCCGAAGTGACAATCACAATGCTATTATCTACAATCACAAATTTGTGATGCATTAAACTACTACCTGCTGTCCCATCGGCTTTGTCATCTATGAAAGGAACTTTAGCATTTTGTACGATTACCAAAGCATCTCTTTGATTAATTTCTTCAGAACTGAGCCGATTATCTTGGTTAATATCGATAAATTTACGAACTTCGTTATAGCGTTCTTGTTCCCTTTTTTCTAACTGGCTAATTTCCTCAGGAGTAAAGCTACTCCAAGGACGGCTATAGGTATTTTCTAAAATTAATCTGACTTTGACTCCAGCTTTTTGTCTGTCTACTAATGCCTGAGCGATTTTCGGTAAACGTAATTCTTGAACGGCGACATCGACAGTAGATTTCGCTTGAGCAATTGTATCGACAATCTGCTGTTCTAAATTATCTCCCAGACGAATTTGCTGACGGTAAGGCTCGGTAAATTCTGAGGACTCGGAATGGTTAAAGTAAACCTGTACTAATGGATCTTGCGGTAGAGGTGCGGGAAGTTTATTGAATGACTGAACTTTTTGACAACCAGCTAGAGCCAGAACAAGCAAGCAAATACAATAATTATGGGAATGATAGAAACAAGGCACAGGAATTTAGCTAGATATGCTTTAAAGGTGAATAGATAATATTATTCCCACAATCGAGTATGTCCTGTGCTGAAAAGACACTACCGAAAGCTTTTGCTAAGATTAGTTACATAATTTAACATTTTGTTTTTTATTTAGAAATTTATGCAGACTGTTCTCAAGTCAAATCAAGAACAAGTCACTCGATTGTTTTCTAATTTGGAATTTGATGGAAATCAGTTAAGTCATCAACCAGGTAGCGTTTTGGGAAGTACGGCGCTGATTGCAGGAACCACGGTTGGTGCAGGAATTTTGGCATTACCTGCGGTGACGTTACCCTCTGGGGTTGTACCCTCAACAGTCTTACTGATTGGTGTATGGTTATACACCTTAATCTCAGGATTATTAATTGCTGAAGCTACCGTCAATACTATGCGTGTTGCTGGCCGTCCCAGCGTTGGGATGTTAGCAATGATTGAAAATACCCTTGGCGTTGTAGGTGGGCGAATTGCTGGTGCTACTTACTTATTGCTACACTATGCCCTCTTGGTAGCATACACTACTCAAGGCGGTGAAATTTTGGGTTCTGCGATCGCCAACTTATTGGGCATACCCCACAAATTACCAGCATGGGTAGGGACAATAGTTTTCACCCTGATATTTGGCGGGATTATGTATTTGGGGCGAGACAAGTTTGTCGAAAAACTCAATAGCTTGTTTGTCGCCATTGTCCTAGTGTCGTTTCTCGGATTATTGCTGCTAGCTGGCGAACAGGTTAAAACTACACAATTATTATTTCAAAATTGGAGTGCTTTAGGTAGCGCCGTTTCTGTCATGGCTGTAGCGCTGTTTTACCATAACGTCGTGCCAGTGGTAGTGACGCAGCTAGAAGGCGACACTCACAAAATTCGGCAGTCTATTGTGATTGGTTCTCTGGTTCCCTTAATTATGTTCTTGGCGTGGAATGCGGTGATTTTGGGCAGCGTCAATCCAGAGGTACTTCAGAAGATTGCCGATGGTAGAACTATATTTGACCCCTTGCAAATTCTGCGCTCTGGTAGTGCTGGAGAATGGTTAGGCGTACTAGTTTCGATTTTCTCAGAATTTGCGATCGCCACATCATTCATTGGATTTGTCTATGGCTTGCTAGATTTCTTCCAAGAAATTTTCTTCGTTACCCAAGTGCAATTTTCTAGCCGTCTACCGCTTTATTCGGTGATTCTTTTACCTGCTATGAGTTTAGGGGCAATTAATCCCAAAATTTTCTTTATTGCTCTAGATTATGTCGGCACATTCAATATCACAGTTTTAGCGGGCATAATTCCCGCGCTGATGACTTGGAAGCAGCGCCACAATTTAGAACATTCACATAAAATTCACCAACCACTCGTCCCTGGCGGAAAGGTAACACTAATAGCGATGATTGGCATTGCCTTAGTTATTATTGGCAAAGAAATTTGGGCGTTGTAAAGTTCTGAGTTGCACAGACGCGATTAATCGCGTCTGTACAAGAGTGCTGAGTAAAAAATGCTAGCTTCTAGTCCTTGGTGCTACTAAGCTTGCTACCACATCAGCCAAGTGTTTTGGCTCTAGGGGTTTGGGGATGTGCATTTGATAGCCGGAAGCGATCGCTTTTAAAAAGAGAATGCAACAGATACACAGCCCCAAAGCCTTGTTCTGTCTGGATTCTTAACTTTGAATTTTGTTAGCGTAGCGTTAGCGAGTCATCTCCCAAGGGGAGACGCTACGCGAACGAGCGTCATTTTGAATTTTGAATTGGTATGAGTCAACTTGCTGAAGTTGCACTTCCACTCGCCCACCTTGGGGCGTGAATTTAACAAGTATCTGAAGGTTTTGGTGAACAGCTTTAGCAGGATAAATTATTAGATAAATTAGGTTTTTAAGTCCAAAAGCCTAATATTTACCTTGAAAAGTCCGTTAATTTAGGTCACAAGAAGTCAAGGTTTAATGTCCCCTTGTCTCCTTGTCCCCCTTACTCCCAATCCCCAACCTATACAAAAGTTAAAGCTTGACCGCGAACTTCGGTATTTAACTTACCTTTGTCATAGACAATTTCGCCACCAACAATAGTAGTAACAGCCCATCCAGTCAGATCCCAGCCTTCAAAAGGACTCCAACCGCACTTGGTTAATAATTCTTCACGTAGCACTGGGCGGTAAGTATTTAAATCTACCAAGACTAAATCAGCATCATATCCAGGGGCGATCGCACCTTTGTTAGGAATACCGTAAGCTTCAGCCACAGCTTTTGACATCCACTGGACAACTTGGCTAACGGTACACTTCCCTTCCATCGCTGCGGTTAACATCACAGCCAAGGAAGTTTCCACCCCAGGCATACCAGAGGGGGTATTGGGATATTCCTGGGCTTTTTCTGCTAGGGTATGGGGTGCGTGGTCTGTAGCGATAAAATCAATCACACCATCGCGCAAAGCTTGCCACAGAACTTCATTATCGTGGGGCGATCGCAAAGGTGGATTCATCTGTGCCAAGGTACCAATCTTTTCGTAGGCGCTGGTATTTAACACTAAATGCTGTGGTGTTACCTCTGCAGTTACCCAACTAGGTTTTTCTTGACGCAGCAAATTGGCTTCTTCGGCAGTGGACATATGCAGAATATGCAGCCGCCGTTGGTATTTTTTAGAAAGCTTCAATGCCAGCTTTGTTGCCAATAGTGCGGCTTCATTATCTTGAATTTGCGAGTGAATTGCTGGATCGTGAACACCTGCAAATTCTTGCCGCCGTTGGTTAATTCTCGCTTGGTCTTCAGCATGAACAGCAATTAAGCGATCGCCCTGAGCAAATATTGCCTCTAGGGCAGTTTCTTGGTCAACTAATAACTGACCATGCATTGACCCCATAAAAATTTTAATTCCTGGTGTCGGCTTAACAGTCAGTAAATCTGGCAAATTCTCTGCCGTTGCCCCAATAAAAAAGCCATAATTAACTAAGCACTTAGTGGAGGCACGTTGTAGCTTATCATCTAAAGCTGCTTGGTTAGTTGTGAGAGGACGTGTGTTTGGCATTTCTAAAAAGGAAGTTACTCCCCCTTTAGCGCAGGCACAACTGGCGGTAAACAAGTCTTCCTTGTGTTCCAGTCCTGGTTCACGGAAATGCACTTGCGGATCAATGACTCCTGGCAACAAAGTTAACCCAGCTGCGTCAATTTCTGTAGTAGGCGTTGGTGTAGAAATTTCTGGTGCAACTTCGACAATTTGGCGATCGCGCGTCAGCACATCCCCAACCATCAATTCACCATTAGGTAGAATGATACGGGCGCGGCGAATCAGTAAACTTTTTGGAGATGACATGGAATTAACAATATTAAGGCAAAGGACTATACATAACAGAGAACTATCTTTTTAGGTTAAACTTGGTTGCACTCTTAAGAGTCAACTTTTGCCGCGGGTGAGAAAAAAGTTTATTTTACCTATGTATGTAATTGTAAATATGGCAACATAACTAGAACATCAAAGTTCTCCTGTTAAGATTCAAAAATATAGTTCCCCTTGGCGAGTTAAGTAGCTGCATCTTTTTTACTTCAGTAATTTCATGCAAAATCAAGTGTCTGATAAAAATTCTAGTCAACAACCCGATCATTCTTGGATTGCAGAGCTAGGTAGAACAGTCGTATTAAGTATAGTTCTAGCCCTAGGTATTCGTACTTTTGTTGCCGAAGCTCGCTGGATTCCTTCTGGTTCAATGGAACCCACTTTGCATGGGACTCCCAACCAGTGGGAGGCAGACAAGATCATTGTGGATAAATTGAAGTACAAGTTTTCCGATCCGCAGCGAGGGGACATTGTGGTCTTTTCGCCTACAGCTGAGTTACAAAAAGAACAATACCACGATGCTTTTATTAAACGTGTAATTGGCTTGCCTGGAGAAAAAGTTGAACTGAAAAATGGCAAAGTCTTCATTAACAATAAACCTCTGCCAGAAGAGAAGTACCTGAGCAACCAACAACGTACAGTAATTGATGTTTGCACATCTGGACAGCAACCACCATTTTTAGCACAGTCTCAGACTATACCCCAAAACGCATACTTAGTGCTGGGTGATAACCGTAACAGTAGCTACGATAGCCGTTGCTGGGGCGTAGTTCCTCGCCAAAATATTATTGGTCGTGCTGTGCTGCGTTTTTGGCCTTTAAATCACGTTGGTGGTATCGATAAGTCACCGCTATATCCATAATTGCATAGTTAGGATTTAGTCCTGATTTTCACAGTTTTGTCCGTTCAGCACTGCCAAATCTTTAGTCAAAGCTTGATTATTAAGTTGTTAGCAGTAGCCACCTAGTACTACGAGAAAGAATTCAATATTCAAAATCAATACAGCTTAAGCATTTCGTTGATTGAGAATGGATGATTTATTAATGCCTTGTTGTACTAGGTTTATTGATACTTTGTCAGATGTTACAGCGTATTTCAATTAAATGAAGAACATTGTAGGGGCACAACATATCGTTGTGCCCCTACAATTATTGATACTTCACTTCTTTGCAATCTGTGCTATTAAGTGGAGCCGTCGGGAATTGAACCCGAATCCTGCAACTGTCCGTTTGTTGGCTTCAGAGCAGTCGAACACCAATCGCGGCCCCAAAATTTGTATTGCCGATGGTAATTTATATACCAAGGTTTAAATAGGTTTTTCGCCTGATAATACATTTGTAATACAAAAAATACATGATGTCAATGGGATACTGCTGAAGTTGTTGAACAAATTTATCTCTAATGGCTTTGATTGCCTGAAGTTAATTTTGTTAGCGTGGTGATATAAGGTTTATTGTTCCTCAGCAATTAACTAAGGGATACAGGGGTATAACATGGCTAATTTAAAACTGCGTCGCACCCAAAATGTCAACGGCGATTTGTATGTAGATACTAGCTGTATTGATTGTGATACCTGTCGCTGGATGGCTCCTGAAGTATTTTATCGTGCTGATGAACAGTCAGCAGTTTATCACCAACCGACAAATGAGGCAGAAAGATTAGCCGCACTGCAAGCACTTTTAGCCTGTCCTACTAGCTCTATTGGTACAGTTGAAAAGCCACAAGATATCAAAAGTGCCCAAGAAACATTTCCGATTGTAGTTGAGGAAAATGTTTACCATTGTGGCTATCATTCGGAAAAATCTTATGCCGCCGCTAGCTATTTTATTCAACATCCTGAAGGCAATATTTTAGTAGATTCGCCTCGATTCACGCCGCCTTTGGTCAAGCGTTTAGAAGAGATGGGCGGAATTCGTTATATGTATTTAACTCACAGAGATGATATCGCGGATCATCAAAAGTTTGCAGAGCATTTTCAATGCCAACGCATTCTCCATGCTGATGATATTTCGCTAGATACTCGCAATGTGGAAATACAATTAACTGGATTAGAACCGTTTGCTTTGTCTGGAGATATATTAATTATTCCGGTTCCTGGTCACTCAAAAGGGCATACAGTTTTACTCTATAAAAATCAGTTTCTGTTTACTGGTGACCATCTTGCTTGGTCAGAAAAATTACATCAATTGAACGCGTTTCATGATTTCTGTTGGTATTCTTGGACAGAGCAGATTAAATCGATGCGGAAATTGGCTAATTACTCATTTGAGTGGGTGCTACCTGGTCATGGACGGAGATTTCATGCTGATGTTGAAACTATGCACCAGCAAATACATAAGTGTATTGATTTGATGGAAGCTTTTAACTAGATAATTACTAATTTGAAATTTGTGATTGTTAGCCATCCTCATGATGCAGGTAGTAGTTATACCAATTCAAAATTCAAAATTCAAAATTAAGAATCTAAACAACACAAGACTTTGAGTCTGTGTATGTGTTGCATTCTTTTTTCAAATTTGTATTAATAAGCCAATTATCCATTACCCATTACCAAATTCCCTGCTTACTCTGTTCTTTCACTAGCAAACTATTTCATACCATTTTAGATTTTGCGGAAAGTTGAGCCAGTGCGTTGGAAGGGTTTCCCGACTTGAGCAAACTTTCCAAGACGGATTGGGAATTCCTTTTTGTGTAAGGGTTCTCTCATTCTATCTGTCGCAATCTTGTCGAGTTGTATTTATTTAGCTGAAAACCTCTCTAAGTGAGGAGGATTTTACAATTTGATTCAGACACAGTGAGTTAAATGTCATCCAAAACTAGTGAAAGGTAGATTATGAAAGCAACTGTGTATTACGGAACTGGCGATGTGCGGGTAGAAAATGTTCCTGATCCGCAAATTCAAAAACCAACAGATGCGATCGTGCGGATTACTCATGCTTGTATCTGTGGATCAGATTTGTGGTTTTATCAAGGTAAAGACCAATGGCAACCAGGATGGCGTACTGGACACGAATGGATGGGTATTGTCGAAGAAGTGGGATCAGATGTGCGAAATATCAAGCGGGGCGATCGCGTTTTAGCTCCGTTTGCTTTTTCTGATGGTGCGTGTGAATTTTGCGGCAAAAATCTCCAAACTTCTTGTCTACAAGGGGGTTTTTGGGGCGGGACAAATGATGGCGGACAAGCTGAAGCTGTTCGCGCCCAGTTTGCTGATGGTACGCTGGTGAAAATTCCCGATGCTGTGGAAAATGATGCAGCCATGCTCAAGAAGATTTTACCGCTAACAGATGTGATGTCCACAGGACACCATGCAGCAGTATCAGCAGGCGTAAAACCAGGAAGCACAGTCGCGGTAATTGGTGATGGAGCCGTGGGATTGTGTGGAGTGTTAGCTGCTCACCGATTAGGAGCCGCCAGGATTATTATGCTTGGTCGGCATGAGAATCGGCTGGCGATCGCTCGTAAATTTGGCGCAACAGATTTTGTCACCAGTCGGGACGAACAAGCTATTCAAGAAGTGCAAGAAATGACAAAAGGCGGTGCAGAATCAGTTCTAGAATGCGTTGGTACAGAGTCTTCGATGAAAACAGCGATCGGTATTTGTCGCCCAGGTGGAGCGATCGGCTATGTCGGGGTTCCTCATGGTAGCGAGACAATCAATTTATCGAGGATGTTTATGTCCAACATCACATTGCGAGGTGGTGTTGCTCCTGCACGTGCTTATATTCCAGAACTATTGATTGATGTCCTGGCTGAAAAAATCGATCCATCGCTAGTCCTCGACGTTACCGTTGATATTAATGGTGTTCCTGATGGCTATCAAGCAATGAACGATCGCAAAGCTATCAAAGTCATGGTGAGCGTTTAGCGATCGCTGCTTTTCAAAAAATCCCTATCATAAATTATCTCCACTGCTCCAGAGTAACGGATTCAGTGGGGTAACCTATAGCAATTTAGTTAAATAAATTTTTTAATGGCTCAGGTCTGACTTGAACAGACGACCCCAGGCTTATGAGTCCCGTGCTCTAACCAACTGAGCTACTGAGCCTTGCTTTATCCAATGATTTCTAAATATAGCAGAAAAACTTCACAATTTCTAGTGCAATTGCAAATTAATTTTCTGTTTGGGGTTGGTGAATTGCTGTGAAGCAAAAGAGGGAGCTAAACTCCCTCTTTGAAAAAGGCAAGACAAGAATTGAATTCTAGACAGCCAGAAATTATATCCGGTTCGCCAATAAAGTAATGGGGTTAACCGCGCCCTTACCTGTGGGATGAATTTCAAAATGGCTGTGTGGCCCAGTGCTAAAACCAGTACTACCCATGAGAGCAATTGTGTCTCCTTGACGTACTTGCTGACCTGCTTGCACTAAAATCTTGCTGTTATGGCCATAGCGAGTCATGCTGCCATCAGCATGGCGGATATCTACAAGATTACCGTAGCCACCATTATTCCAGCCTGCTTTAACCACAACACCATCAGCGGATGCGTAAATTGGTGTGCCTGTGGAGTTGGCAACGTCAATTCCTTTGTGCATTCTTCCCCAACGCCAGCCATAGCCGGAGGTAAGAACACCTTTAGCGGGCCAAATATAACTTGCTGTTCCTGTGGATGGAGGAGGAATAGCCTCATCAAGAGGTTTGGGTAGATATTGATCTACTGCTGACAAAGGCGGCAAACTTGGAGAAACAACAGTACCCCGCATTTTTCCTAAAGAATCAGAAGCATTAACTCCTCTGGGAGGTGTAGCAATCCGAGGTGCAGGTAATTTGCGTCCAGGTGCTTGGTTGGACAAGAACTCTGGATTTACTGGCTCGTTAGTTGGTTGAGTTGCACGGAACAGAGGCTTCACTGGTTGGAAGTTAACCGTTCCTCTAGGTGTAGGCACAGGAATCTGTATTGCACTTCGTGACAAAGTGGGGCTAGTCGCAAAATTATTGCTATTAGCCACAGGAAGCACTGCTGCAGGCTGATTATTTTCGCTAACTACCGGTACAACGACTCCAGCTTGTTGAGCGCGGTATTTCTCGCGCAATCTTTGGATTTCTGCTTGTAAGCTCTGAAGGCGCTCATTACTTTTAGCGCTTGCTAGCTTCTGCGGTTTTTGATTTTGCAATTCTGCAAATACTTTTGGTACTGGAGCATCACCACCCATGCCATAAGAATTACCTGGAGTGGGGGCTTTTTCTGCAGCTGCAGTATTTGTGGGAATTTGATTGTTCGCTGTTGCTAGTGTCGGTACAGTGACACTGTTATTGTTAGCAACGGTTGGTAACTGTGGTGTTACAGGTAAAGTAACACTGTTATTGTTAGCAACACCTGGTAACTGTGGTGACACAGGTACAGATGGGCTGACAATAGCTGTATTTACAGGAGATGGTACTACTTTGGGGGTAGCCACTTCAGACTGCTCTACAGCGGGGTTAATTGCTAACTTGGATGGGTTAGCTATACTGCTGTCAACTCCAGTAGACGGCACAACCAATTTTTGACTGATTTGCAGTTGATTGGGATTGCTCAGATGGTTAGTTTTGGCTAATTCGGAGACAGATGTACCGTACTTACTAGCGATCGCAGCTAGTGTATCTCCTGGCTTAACTTCGTAACCTACAGTAGACGATGGTGTAGCAGCTTTGATTGTCGCTGGTACAGGTGTAGCTACAGGAGATGTATTAGACTTTGCCTGTTTTAGCTTTGCTATCAAGCTTGCTTGACTAGCATTTGTGCTGGTTGGTGATTGCTCTGTTGTAATTTTGCTTGCGTTGATTTGTGGCGCTTTTTCAACTACAGCTGTTGGTTCAGCCAACCCCTTGTTAACTTCTGATAAATTCTGGGTCTCCTCAGACCGCAACTCCGCCAGACTTTCTTTTAAACGGTTCGATTTTTCTTGTAAGCGATTCAGCGCAAATTCTTGCTGTGCTTTCAACTGGGCAGCAACTTCACTATCCACACCTTTAGTGTCTGTTACTGCTGTTAAGGATGTATTGGGTGAGCTAACTGCACTATTACCAATAGAAAGTTTTTGTACTTCAGGTAGTTTGTTGGTTGTTTGTAAACCATTTACTACTTGAGACTGTTGGTAGAGAGATGTTTTATAAGTTGTTGTAGCTTTGGCAGTTGCTTCTGATGCTGGAAATGGCAAAGACATCCCACTGGACGCAACCTGTAGTTTAGCTTCAAGCCCAGGCACTTGTGAAATTGCTGTTGGTTCCACAATCACAGGATTTTCCGGCACGCTCACTAGGGAGACGGTTTGGTTTTCCAGCTTAGTGGGAGCAAATTTCATCTCAGTGTCAGGAGCAGCAGGAATCGTTGAGGCTGCCTTTTGGCTGCCTACAGGAGCCGCTGCTTGGGCTTGATCGCTTTGCCGAGTTACCAAAAGGCTGGTTGCTCCCATTGACAGGGCCAAGCCGATCATGGCGGCTTGTGTCCGCGCCCGGCGGTTAGCGCCAGAATTTACAATGTTTGACGGTTCCACCGGGACACCTTCACTGCTGGGAGTATTGTTCAGCA
The DNA here is from genome assembly GCF_014696615.1 of Nostoc linckia FACHB-104. Taxonomy (GTDB): domain Bacteria; phylum Cyanobacteriota; class Cyanobacteriia; order Cyanobacteriales; family Nostocaceae; genus Aulosira; species Aulosira linckia_A. The sequence continues at coordinate 179,597 of NZ_JACJQJ010000006.1, forward strand.
CAGCCTTTACTCTCTTTTTCAATGCTCGTTTCAAAGACGACCTCCTAAATGTTCACTAGCGCTTAACTGACCTTGATTTTTTTCAGTCTGATACTAGTCAATGATTTAGATCACATCCAAAGATTGATCAAGATCACACCCACCAGAGATACTTACGCAAGATTAACCTGCTTCTCTGATTTAGACAAGTTCACACCTATTAGCAAAACTTAAAATTGCTGTGCTGACTTGTCCGCTCCGTTCCTCACACCTTTAGGATTTTTTGCTGTTTACATCTGTCTGCGCTTGCTTTGCTGAACTAACTGGGGCTGGACAAACATATACACTGTGCCATTTCCACTTGTTGCTATCAGCAATTAATTCGCTACGACTTCTAGAAAAGCAAATCCCCTGCTGTAGATATCTTCAAGAGATTTCCATCCAATCCGTCTACCCAACACGAGACTTTACGTTGATTATTCCCTAAAAGACAACCGTATTATCCCGCAGCTACTTTTGCGCTCCTTTTTCATCTTGCTTGAGCAAAAAACCTTTAAATGCCTCATAAGACTAGCTTTTACCGATTTTGTTCCCAAGATTAAGATAATTGAAGTTCATCAAAATCTATCATTCAATTTCGGAATCGTCGCTACTTTTCGATACAAATTTCTTATATAAGCTCACCTACATTCGTAAGTATTGTTTACCGAGCTTCCAAAAAGCTTTCAGAATCAAGTATAACCATTCACTTTGTTGAAGCTGTAACAATGGATATATTTGACCAAATTTGCGGGAAAAGGGATTGGGGATTGGGTATATGGGAAATGTAGAGGTATAGCGGTGTTCGCGTAGCATCTCCGTAGGAGACGCAGTGGGTTGGGCGGGTTCCCTGACTTGTTCGCGTAGCGTATCCGAAGGATTCACCCGGAGGGTGGGGGATGAGGAAGTGAAGGGACAAGAAGATAAATACTATTACCAATTACCCATTACCATGCCTAATGCCCAATGCCCCATGCCCTATTGTAAATATCCTAATTGGCGGCGGGCTTCAAATAAGCTTACAGCAACACTTACAGAAAGATTTAAGCTGCGAACATTGGGTTGCGCCATAGGAATATAGAGAGTGGCATCACAGGCTGACAAAGCTGTGGGTGGTAATCCTGTTGTTTCGCTACCAAATAACAGCCAGTCATTATCTTGAAATTGAAATTGAGCATAATTGGAACTGCCACGTACAGAGAAGCCTAAACATCTACCGCCACGTTGCTGATGTACAGTTTTAAAGTCTTCTAGGGTTTCATGATAGTTGAGCTTGACATAGGGCCAGTAATCTAAGCCTGCTCTTTTGAGGTAGCGATCGCTAATTTCAAACCCCAAAGGCCCTACCAAATGTAATTCTGTACCCGTAGCAGCACAAGTACGCGCAATATTGCCTGTATTCGGCGGAATTTGGGGATTAACTAAAACTACCTGGGGCATTTTTCAGTGGTAAAAATGTAGTAGAAACAACAATGTATCATTTCGACACATTTTACCAATCTATGTTGATTATCTATAGGTTTTCTTAATAATTATGAAGCTAATTCTATTGATTAGTTTTTTAAAACATAAAAAATAAACTCTTAAAAGCAAATCTAAGAGTACTCATAAGATAAAACAATCAATTATTAAACTTTTATGATCAACTAGTGCCATCATGCAAAAATCAAATTACTGAGATTTATTTCCATGAGGCACTAGTTGTTCGTGTTCCTGGGGTCTCCCAAGTATTCAAAAAAATCTATCATTTGTAACTGGGGAGGGGATGGGGTGTTACGCCATTGAGGGGGAACACAATTTATCTTCTAATTCAAATTCGCGTTCTTTAGCAGTAACAATTGCTTGGGTAATGACACGTTGAGCATCAACCCCTACGGCGTGCAATTGTAGCCACTGTTGGGCTTCATTACCTTCGCGCAAAATTTTCTGTAAAGGAGAAAGGAAACAATTAAATCCTCGTTCTTTAGCGATCGCCCAAAGTTCTTCATACATTTGAGCGATCCAATCTCTGGCTAGAATAGTTCTGCCATCTTGCCAATGTGTCATCTGAGCATCCAAACTAGCTGCTGCTGCGGCTGCTTCGTTGCTAGCAGTGACAGCAATTAGTTCGTCAGGGGTAAAGGTGCTTTGGGTTAAAGGATCGATGTGGGTGTTTTCTATTATCTGCAACAAACGAGCTTCCAGCAACGCGGTAATTGCTAGTAAAGCAATGGGATCTGTGACTAAATCGCAAATTCGCAGTTCTAGGCGATTTAAATCATAAGGACGGCGATCGCCATTTGGACGAACTGATGTCCACAAATGACGAACATTTTGCATAGTACCAGCAGCTAGCTGTTGTTCTACCCATTGAATATGATCGGCATGGCTAGAAAATAGAGGTACATGGCTAGGAGTTTGGGGGAAGAGTCCCCAACGAGTAGAGTGATAGCCAGTAGCTTTGCCATCAATGAAGGGTGATGAGGCGCTGAGAGCTAGGAATAAGGGTGCTTCGGTGCGAATAACCCGACAAGCCCGCATTAAGACATCTGGATCGCTAATACCTACATTAATATGTACACTAGCGGTCACTACTTTTGTACCGTAAGTGTTCTCAATGTAATCGTGATACGGATTTTTGGGATCGGAACGGAAGAAGCGATCGCTCCTACCCAAAGACAGCGTACTACCTGGAATTAAGGTATAGTCTCCAAGTTGCTGGAGGTATTTTCGTAGTTCTTGACGAGGACGTACTAAGGCACACAATAGCTGCTCAAAACTTTGTAAAGGTTTCGTGACATATTCAACGTTGCGGCTATCTGGCTCTCGCATAAAACTTGGCATAGCCTCAACTATTTTGTCAGAGAGACCGACGATTTCACCCTGAGGCGTGCCCGTATACATTTCAATTTCAAAGCCTTTTAATAACCTCACCTTTTTCTCCTCGGCTCTCCTAGCCTATAAATTGTATCGAACACGACGATTTTCTGCATGGATGTAGTAGTTCAATCCAATTCAGATTTTTTACCCAGAAACTAAGAACCACAAGCATTTCACCTGTTTGCCTAGAAAGCAGCAATACTAAAGGCATAAATAATTTATGCCCTTAGTATTAGTGATTCATAATTAATATTTCTTTGCGATCCATTCTGCCGATAGACCTCATGAGCAGCCTTCTGCATTAGGGAGTACGTAACAATTAAGCCTATTATTGCCAGGCGATCGCTTATATAGGATGAACACCAATTTTGTTTAAAGGCAAATAGTTACCCCATATTGATATATTCCCATAAAGTTAGTACCGCTTTGCGTCAGAAAATAGTATTGATAAAACCCAATTCACGCAGAGGTTTTGGGCATTTAACTTGTCATCAAGTTGTGAAATATTGTATTTACTCCTTGACTTTTTTCCTCGTCTTCTTTTCTGTTGGTAGTTTTTTTGCTTTTGTTACTGGTTCCTTTTTAGAAGCTTGCTGAGGTAAAGTCTGTTGCGAGATAAAATCATCGACTGAATCATTTTCTTGAGCAATCTGAAGACGGAGAAATTCTGACCATACTTCATTATTGATTAAATTGATAGCAGTGTCACGGTTGTGTGTGGCGATCGCATTAATAAATTGACGTAATCCCTGCTGCAATGAATCAAGGAAGGGTGCTTCTGGTGTTACCTGACTCAGCAATGAAAATGCTAAGTTCAAACTTACTAAATCATCAGATGAGTTTTGGGAATTTAACCTTGGCAGGAGAATATTCAGCCATACAGGAAGCAATTCTAGCCAGTGATTTTTATCTATTTCTTTCAATGCTATATTTTCCATTCCTATAGCACTCCATAGATACAGAGAATCTGTAGCTAATTGAGTGTCACGAATTTCTAAAGCCTTTGTCCATAATTGTTGAGTGTGATTATGGAAGCGCTGGGTGAGAAATTCATAAGCATCATTAACTTGCTGGGGAATTGTAACTTGATAAACGGACTCACCTAATAGTATTTGTTCGCCGTTATAATCAAGCCATTGGTAGGAACTACAAAGATAAATTTCTCTATCAACTATTATTTCTTTAATATGCGAATCTGCTAACGCCGCAAACTGCATAAAGGGTAAGCCTTCGGGGGGTTTAAAATCTGAATTTTCTGGGATTTCTGTTGATATTGGTTGTTCTACTGGCGGCGATATTCCATAACCGATTAAAATTGTAACTCCGCGCTTGGCTGCTTGTTCTAACGCCTCTATAATTTCTCTATTGGCAATTACCTGATTTACCCAAGGTGAATAGATAATTATTTGAAATTTCGCAGCATTGAGAATTTCTAAAAAAGTTTGATTATCTTGGCGATCGCTTAACTGTATGACATTACCAGAATCGCCAGATTTTTTGCGTTTCGTGCTAGGTTGGAGATGATTTTCTAAGGCTTGCTGCCGAATCTTGTTAAATCTAGACTCTATTTCGTCATTTTTATGATTACGAACTGCCTCTAGCTCAAAATTGATAGCTGTGTTTGATGATTTGCACAATTCAGATAAAGATATTTTACCTTCAGATAGCAGAGTATCTAGCCATTTTGAACTAGAATCTAAAATTTCCTTTCCTCGTCGCAGTTGCATAGTAATTTTATCTTCATTGGCATCATAAATCACAAAAATTGCTATTTTTCGCCAAATAATTTGCTGTGATTGTAATGCTCTAAAAGCTGTGACAATTTTGCCAGCTTCGGGTACATGAATCTCTACATCTGAAGCTTGGAGACTAGTTTGTATTTGCTCTAAAGTTAAGGAAGATATCTCTTGATTTGGCAAATTGATATTTAAAAAATTTGTCAAATTAGGCAGATTGAGATTTATCTCATTTAATGGTTCAGCTTGAAAGGTAATATTGTCGCTGAAAGCATCTGTAATTGCATAAATCTGTACAGCATAGGGGGGTTGGGATACAGAACCTTTTTCATAAAATAAACGTCCTTGTTCTGTAACTGTAATTGGCGATTTAGGTGCAAGAGTTTGTAACCTTTGCAAAGTTTTAATTGTACTTTCTACAAATATGCTATCCAGCCCCAGAATTGATGCTAGTTCCTTGGCTGTTGGTGGCGGATCAAATTCTATGCCAGCACGAATGATAAACTCTTCTAGGACATTTAACGGACGAGGTTCTGTGATGGTTAATTCTACAGTTATTTGTTGCAAACTATAGCGCAATTGACGAGCGGCTAAAACTGATAAATGTGGATTTTGGGCAGTAATTTCTTCGACTAAATTTTTAAGACTGTCATCTATAGGTTTATTTGAGGATGCGAGAAACATCAACAAAACCTCCATGATGACTAACAATATTAGCAACTTCTGAGTACATATTTCCGACTTTACCAGGTTGCTTGGTAAATAAATCGTGACAGCCTACAATTACTAGCAATTCTTGAGCGCGAGAAAACGCAACATTTACCCGTTCTGGTTTTTTCGCAAATCCCACATCTCCTTTATTATTGTTGCGAACCATACTCACAATCACTACAGGGCGTTCCATACCCTGAAATCTATCAACGGTACCAGTACGAATTTGCAGTGAGGGGAAAAGTTCTGATTGGAGGCGTTCATCAATTTTTCTGAGTTGCGCGCCATAAAATGTAATTACAGCTATTTCTTTTTTCGGTTCACCACAGGCGACTTTTGCAGCCCAAGAATTTTCAAATTGCTGACATAAAGCTTCAATCACATCTATTTCCTGAAGGTTAAATAAAGAAGTACCTTCACGCTGTTCTTGGAATGCATCTTCTCTGGGCATTTTAACCCAAAGTAAATGGTGTTGAGGTTGAATTATTTCCCCTGCTAAATCATGGGCACGTTTAATATCAGGCTGCGAAATTCCACATTCTAATTTACCCTCATAAAATTGATTGATTGCGCCCATAATATTGGGGTGCATTCGATATTGGGTAGTTAACATTTGTTTGATGCTTTGATCCGCATCTTCAAATTGGCTTTTGAAGAGAGATTCTTCTAAAAATTGCAATTCTTCTCTACTACTACCAATTTCTTGGACAACTTCTTCTAAAGTACTAGTATCTAGCATTGGTGGTAATTGTCGATGATCGCCTACCATGACTAATTTTTTACCCTTCAAAGCTGGGATGAGTAATTCTGGTGGCGTACATTTACTAACTTCATCAATAATCACCACATCAAAGCATTGAAATTCTTCGGAAAAATCACGATTTGCTGCTTGTACACAGGTAATCCCAACGACGTTAGCATTATCTAAATATACCTGTCTTAAATCGTGGCGATCGCGTTCTGAGGGGTTGCGTACTTTTTCGATCCAATCTTGAATAAAATTACCATAGCGGTTGAGATAAGCTTCATCTTGAGTGAGTTGTTCTTGTAAAGCCTCAAATTGAGATTTAATGCTGCGTAAAAATTCTAAATTATATAAATCAGTAGTAGAAGTTTGAATTTTAAATTTATCAGCTATTCCTTGCAATTCTATTTGCCACCAGTTACGCTCTAATAATAAAGTTGCTGATAATTCTTCTGGTTGTGTCTGTTCGGATATTTTAGCTAGTTTGACTTTTAAAGTTTCAATCTGTTGTTGAACAATCGTTGTTTCCTCTTGCAAAATTGTTAGCTGTTCAATCAAAGAAAATTTGATATTTTCTAATACAGCAAATGGTTCTAAGGATGTAATTAAATTTTCTAGCTGACTTAGCTGATTGATCCAAGTATGGACGTGTTTAGAAAATTCTTGCGGATGTTCCCAAATCTTGGCTTGGGTTGTGAGATATTGGTCAACTAAAGTACGTAATTGCTGAGGAATATTTGGCTGTTGGTTGAGTTCTTGCAAAGTATTGATTGCTCTTGCCAGTTTCACATTAGCATCTTGCCTGGCTGCTTCTATGTTATTTTGAATATTCAATATTTGCTGCGGCGCAGTTTCATGATTGTGCAGTTCATTTAACTGTTGTTGCAGATGTTGTAAATGCTTTTCGATTTCAGTTTTGACTTGAAAAACGCATTGGCGCGCATTGCTAAGAATGCTATCTATGAGTTCTTGGGTAATTTTATTGAGAGTTGCTTCACTATTATTGGCTTCCCATAATTCGCCATAGGTTTGTTGAATCCTGCTTAATAAAACTTGAGTCGCATCAACTATAGTTCTTCGCTGATTTAGTGTTAAATATTGATAGTTATTCAACTGTTGCGAAATTTCTTGCCATTGAGTGCGATGGCTCGTTTCCAAAACTAGAGGAATTTTGCTAAAATTCTGCTGAAGGAAATAGCTAAAACTATGCTGTCTACCTTTTCTATCGCTATATTCTCCTTCAATTTCGTAAGCGATCGCCTTTGCCAATAAATCCCAGTCTGGTAGATTAACTGTGTAATTACTTGGCATCAAAGATATTTTTAAGGAATTAGCCAGCATCACCAATCCTGGCGGTAATTGCATTAACTCTAAGGTTAAAGGTTGATTATTCTGCCGAGCATTATTTAAAATCTCTGATAAGCGGGTATTAGCTGTAGCCTTCCATTCCTTGACAGCAGCGATAATTGACTCAAGTTCCTGCTGGCGAGTTTCCCAATTTTGAATTGTTTGCTGTAGGCTGTGCTGTTTACTAAAAAATTGCTGATTATCTTTTTGTAACTGTTGTAAATTGCTGGAATGCTGTTTAAAAACCTGAACTGCGGCTGCGACTTCTAACATCGCTACAGTTGCACTTTGAGCATAAATTAATGCAGTTTTAAAGTCTGGAATTCCCTTGGCGACAGTGTCACGTAACCAAACAGCCAATCCAAAAGCACCACATTGAGGGCGAAGAAAGCCAAGTTTATCAGTCAAGGTTATAGCTTTAGCGACATTTACCAAAAAGTCTTTAACTAAAGTATTGCCTTCAGTATATGGGCGTAAATGTGGTAAAAAGTTGGTAATTTCTGGAGCTTCCCAATTAACTATTGATGGAGAATCTAAAAGATTTTCTAAACCAGAAATTAAGCTTTCAATTTCAGTCTTTTTGGCTAATGTATCCTGATAAAGTGCTTCTTGCTGTTGCAGATTAACTTGTAATTTAGCTCGTTTATGCGTTAATTCTTCCTGGTTTACTTGGTATTCTTCCTCTGATTGGAGATAATCTTTAAATCTTGGATAAAATGCCAATAATTGACGAGAATTTTCTAAATTTTGGTGGCGATTACTGAGACGAGTTTCACAGTCACTAGCAGTATTATCTAACCAAGTGCCAATAACTTGGTCTTCTAAAAATGGCTGTCCTTCTTCGCCAACTTTCTCCGCACGTCCCTTACGTATCGCCCGAATTACAGGGTTATGAACTAATCTACTCAGGGCGTTATCTACTGCTAAATTTGCTTGCGAAGCAATCAAAGTCCGCCCACCTCGCAAAGCAACTTGATAGCAAATCTCAGCAATTACAGTTGTTTTACCTGTACCAGGTGGCCCCTGAATTAAAACTAAATCTTCAGCGGAAAGTACTGTTTCTACTGCTGCTTTTTGACCGGGATTAGCAGATGATAATAATAAATCTTCTACTGGTAATTCTACAGTTTTATGAATAGGTCGAGCCTGAGCAGCATCAAATAAGAAATTCCCTAAATAAGGATTTTGTGTGCGTCCGTTATTTAAATCATCTAAAGCTTTTTTCTTGCGCTGAATTTGTTTAATGTCACCAACTGCTTCAAAACATAAAAATCCAGTATCAGGAAGTTGATAACGTCCGCTGGTGATGTAATCAGCAAAATCGCGTTCTAGTCTGATACTAATGATGCGATTTTTGATGTCAATTTCTTCAAGTGAACCTAATAACCGACTTTGTTGCCAATTTCTCCCTGTGGGTGCTGTTTCAAATAATTTCAAATCTTCGTTTTTTGCTTTCCTTACCCGTTCCCAGAAGTTTTCTACATCCAAAAGATTTTCTGGTGAACCATCAAGGGTAGCTGAGTTGATATCAATTTGAAAACTGATACGTCTTTTAAAGTTATAGTTATGATTGCGGTAAGGTACACAAAACTGACGCGCTTGAGCAATTTTTTCTTCTATCTGCAAAAATGCTTTCCATGCTTTAAGTTGCTCTTCTGTAGGTACAAAGTCACCACAAATAGGCGTATTTTTTAATTGTGTAAATATAGTTGAGGGAATACCGATATGATGCTCATGGTTAGGCAGAAGTCGCAAGCGCAATGGTACAGCATAAGCATCATTATTTCCCCGTGCAATTGGGAGTAAATAAGCAGATAAAATTCTTATACCTTCGTAGCCTTGGGGATGTACTGCAGCTTTAAATCCTAGAGTTTTGCCTAACTTTTGCAGCCTCAGAGGTAACTTACTATGCTCAGAATCAGTGGCAATAATTAATTCCCAAATTTCTTCTTTGGCTGCTCTTCCTGCACCTTTACGACGCAAATAAAATAGACAAGGATTTTGTCCAACGCATTCCCACATTAATTCATGGGCATATTCTCGACGTTCGCTAAAATCGGGATATTCTGCAACTGCATCCGCGCCTGCTAAATGCCGGATTAAACTATCAATTGTTGAATTTACGAACATATAGCCCCAATCTTCTGAGGCCATTTTCATTTTTAAGGAACTAGTTTTGCGAGTAGTAGCAACTTTAGTAACTGCTGGTTTAGCAGCTTTGCGAACACGTTCTGCTTCAAATTCGGAAATAGTGCTACTAGGACTTTTAGCGACAATATTGAGTTGCTGGCATATGACTAATAGCTTTTTGCTATCTACATTTATTTCCTTTGAAAGTTCGTAAATTCTAACTTTTGTTTTGTTCATCCAGTAATCGTTTGTAATATTTGATATTTATGAGAATAAAACTATTGCTAAAGCTAAAGATGATGTCCGCAAAAATTCTCTCAAACTCTTATTCTTTTGTTACCTTTATGTCCTTTGTAGTTCATTTTTGATAAAATTCGCGTAAGTTTTAAGTATAAAAAATGCACGCACAGACGCAGAGAGAAAGATAGAGATTTTAACGTTATAGATCAGGGGGTATGCGATTTTTCATCCTGGAATTGAGTAATCACTATAAGTTTATAGTTTATATTGTCTGTAGACTTCACTAGCAGCCCGATGTACTAAAGAATGTCGCCAAACGAGGGATGACAAATCGTCGGCGTAACCGCCACCAATAACACAGGCGACAGGATAACCAGCACTGACGCAAGTACTCAAAACCTGCATTTCGCGACGGAAAATCCCAGTATCGGTTAAAGCTAATTTTCCCAGGCGATCGCCTATATGTGGATCGACACCTGCGTCATAAAAAACGATATCTGGCTTCACAGCCGACAATAAATCAGGTAAATACTTTGCTAAAGTTTGCAAGTAGGCATCATCTTCCATCCCTTCTGGTAAAGGTACATCCAAATCGCTAGTTTGCTTAGTACCAGGAAAATTCACTTCACAATGCATCGAAAATGTGAAAACGCTGTCATCATCTTGGAAGATAAAAGCCGTACCATCACCTTGATGTACATCTAAATCCACTATTAAGATTTTTTGAGCAAGTCCAAGTTTTTGTAAAACGCGAGATGCGATCGCTAAATCATTGAAAATACAAAAACCAGATCCATAACTGGGAAAAGCATGATGAGTTCCACCAGCCGTATTGCAAGCTAAACCCTGACTCAGTGCTAATTGGGCAGTCAATATTGTACCACCGACCGCTACACAGGTACGATTTGCCAATGCCGGACTCCACGGTAAACCAATACGCCGCTGTGCTTTTGAGTCTAATGTTCCTTCACAATAAGCTTGAACATAGTCACCCATGTGAACCAACTCAATCAATTCTTTTGACGGAAGCACAGGCGTATAAAATTGCTCAATTTGCGCCACCCCATCAGCTAGTAACAATTCGTATAATTGCTGAAACTTCACCATCGGAAACCGATGTCCCTCCGGTAGCGGTGCAACATAATCTGAATGATAAATAATCGGTAAATCCATAATCATTTGCCATTGGGTAATTGGTAATTAGTAATTGGGTGTTTATTATTTCTCCTTGTCTCCTTGTCCCCTCATCTCCCGAATCCCCCACAGTTGTCTACACTAAGAAGTGACAATGAAAACATAGTAAGGAAGCCTACGTGCTTGATTTGTATCCGATGATGCAACTAAAAACTGTATGGCAACTAGGTAGCACTAACCCAGAAAATCACCATCACCTAGCTACTATTCGCCAATGGTGGGCTAGTCTCAACAGTAAAAAAGTTACCTGGCAACAGAGAATAATTACTGAGAATAGTGAAGTCGATCAATTAGATTGGGAACCAAAGCGGTTTGATGAAGCGTTTGCGATCGCCAACCCAGATATTCGTGGTATTACTCTCTATTGGCGTAAACCTGATTCTTCTCATGAACGTAACACCACGCCATATCAACTAATACTTGATAGCCTCAACAAATATTTATATATTTTCCCTAAGTCACAAAAAGAACTAGTTATACGTGTAGGTTTCCCATCGATTGTTTATGAAACAATTTCACTAACAAATCCCCAATATTTATATAATTCATCTGGTGAAAACTACATTCTCACTTTGCAGGATGCATCGCAACAGCTAGAAGTCAAAGTTAGCATGAGTCCAGAAAATCTCAAACAGCTACTTCGGCAACTCACAAGGTAAAATTAAGCCAACATACGTTAACCTGACTGAGTACCCTAATATTAAATACTTCATTTCAAATTGATTATGATGCAATGGATTCTGCCAGTTGTATTTATTCTTGCTGGCTTACTAGCAGGAGTAATTGCGGAAAAATTTTTCTTCAAGAAGTTGAAAACATTTGTTCTCAAAACAAAACTTCCGGGAAGTGAAATTATATTTCTCTCATTGCATCGCATGACATTTATTTGGTTTGTGCTGGCGGGATTTTCTGCAGCAGTTCTCAGCGCTCCTATCAAACCAGATATCGCTAATGTCCTGCAAAAAATAGTCACTATAATTGTACTTTATTCAGTCACAATAGTTTTGGCTAGATTGACTGCTGGTTTTGTCAATTTATTTATTAATAGATCTGAACGCGTTTCCGCATCGCTTATTTCTAATATTGCTAAGGCTGCTGTATTTGTTCTAGGTTCGCTAATTCTTTTGCAAACAGTGGGTGTAGAAATTACCCCAATAATTACGACTTTAGGTATTAGCGGTTTAGCAGTAGGTTTAGCTCTTAAAGATACCCTAGAAAATTTATTTGCGGGCTTTTACCTGCTAATTTCTAAGCAAGTCAGAACCGGAGATTATGTTAAACTAGCAGATAGTCATGAAGGATATGTGATAGATATTTCTTGGCGAAATACAACTATTAGAGAACTTTCAAATAACGTCATCATTGTACCCAATTGTAAACTATCTTCCGCAATCTTTATCAACTATCATCTGCCAGTCAAAGAAATTACTCTTACACTTAATGTCGGAGTTGATTACGAGAGCGATTTAGAACAGGTAGAAAGGGTAACAGTGGAAGTTGCAAAAGAAGTAATGGCAGAAATAGCACCAGAATTAATCGCCAATGAACCATATATCAGATTTCATAAATTTGGAGATTTTAGTATAGATTTTACACTTTATATGCGTGTCAATGAATTTTTTGACCAACGCATCGGCAGACATTTATTTATTAAAAAATTACATAAAAAATATCAAGAAGAAGGAATTAAAATTCCATTTCCAGCTAGAGAATTGTATATTCCAGAAAATTCTGCAAAGATTGAACGCTAAAAACTCCGCAATATTATTGGAGTTGTAATATTTTTGTTTTCTTGCAGTATTTACAACAATAATATAATGTCTTTATTCCTACATCTTAACCTCGAATTTTGCAGAAAACCGAAAAATTCGGGGGTTTAGCATTTTATTCAAGCCGACAAAATTTATAATAGATAAAGCATTTATCAAGTGAATCTTAAGTAGGAGAGCTACTGCGTTGCGCGGGTTATCCGCGTTATAGCAAGTGGCGTTGTGTTACGGCTATGAAAGGATTGGAAACTTATAGATAATGAGATTTAGCCCTAACGCATCATCCATGCGGCTTTATCAATAAACTCTAATTAACAAATGCTAAAATTACCGCCACTGCTAATAGTACTCTCAAAGGAGAATCAATACCCTTGAACACTCAACTAACACTTAAAGAACAATTCCTAGCGAAGCTGGATAAAATTCAAAAGCATAGTAATGATTCTCATGTCACTAATTTAGAGATAGACGAAAATACTGCTGTAGAAATTGAACAATTGACTACGGAACTTGAAAGTGTTAATCCCAATCCCAAGCCTTTGCTCAATGCTATTTCTCTGCTGGATGGAACTTGGCTACTGAAATACTCCACTGCTAGAGAAATTCGGGCTTTAGCTTCTCTACCATTAGGGTTAAAAGTAGGTAAAGTATATCAAGTAATTAATGTTGCTAATAAATCGTTCTTCAATATAGCTTTTGTGCAACATCCTTTGAAAATCATATCAGGATATGTGAAAGTTGCAGCTAGCTTTGAGCCTGTCACAGAAGATTTATCGAATCTACCGGACAAACGTATCCAAGTCAATTTTGAAAAACGCTACTTATCAATTGAAAAAATTCTTGGCATTAATACCCCTCAACTCAACCCATTTAAAGTTGTTCCAGCTAGTAATCCTAAAGGACGAGTTCCTAGCCTAGATATTACTTATTTAGATGAAACCTTAAGAATTGGGCGTGGTGGAGATGGTAGCTTATTTATTTTGACTAAATCTCAAGATTTAGCTGACAACTTCAGATAAATTTGAATGCGTAATTCTTACTCAAGGTTTAACAAAATAAAAACTTCAACACTCTTGTACAGACGCGATTAATCGCGTCTCTGCAACTTATTACTCAGCACTACAATGGCATAAAGTCATACCCAGTCGCAGATTTATTGCTAGGTTGAATTTTTACTAAAACTGCTGTGCCGTTGCGATCGCCTGATGGTAAAAATTGGATTTTACCTGTAGCACCATTAGCAACCAAGCTGGGACTATGCAGTGCTTTTTCTAAGCCATCGCGGGTGCTATCTTGTTGTAAACCTTTAGCGATCGCTATTGTCGCATCATAAGCTGTAGCGGTTCGCCAATTCACATTTCCGCCCCAAAGTTTCACTGCATTTTGCGGAAAAGGATTACCTGGAATTGCTTGCGGATGCCAAGGTATAGCTAAAACTAAGCCATTCACGTCGTTTTTGCCCACCTGTAAAGTTTGAAATGTGTACAGTGTAGGGCTAGCAAATAGTGTTAATTTACCGCTATTGGCGGCTGCTAGGTCTAAAGCTTTGTTGATTCTATCGACATGAGGCGCTAAAACTAAGCTATCTGCACCACTGCTGATGAATTGCGAAATCAAGGCGCTGGGATTAAAATCAGCCGCAGCAACATCGCAATTTGTGGGGTTAACTTTACCACCGCCAGCAACTACACCTTTGATAAACTCATCCTTGAAAGATTGAGTATCGATTGATTTTGAGTCTGCACAAATAGCAATATTGTTTTTACGCGCCGTTTTAATGGTGTAATTAGCAAGGCTGGCGGCAAATGAGCCATTACTGGGAACAGTGCGAAATATATAATTACCAATACCAGAGAGATTTTGCGCTGTGCTGCTGGGAGAGATCATCACTAACCCTCCCTCTTGGTAAATTGGCGCAGCCGCAATCGAAGCATTACTAGAGTTATGTCCAACTACAGCCAAAATGCTAGGATCTTGGACAAATTGCTTGGCAATCTGTTGAGCTTGGTTAGCCTCATTATCATCGTTAGCGATCGCCACCTGCAAAAGTTTACCATTGATGCCACCGCTACGATTGACTTCATCTTGAGCCTGGGCTACACCTCGCAAAATTTCTTTTGCCACATCTAAATTCCCGCCAATAGGGACACTCACGGCAATTTTCAAGGAATTATTATTTTTTATCTGTGAATTATTTAAATAAATTAAGCTTTCTGGATCGTTGCGGTGTTTCTGTAGCGATGATTTTAACTTGGCGATCGCAGTGGCAAAATCACCTTTCGCAAAGGCTTGTACTCCTGCTTCTTTATCAGCACTCGTATCAGCAGCCACTAAAATTTTCCCGCCTAAGCTGATCCGCTGTGATTGCGAATTTCCGTTAATTGGTTGCGGACTATTGCCTGATATTAGGGAAGTCAAACTTTTACCAGAAAATTGATTCCACAACCACAAGCCCAAACTTAACACAGCAGTAGTACACAGCAGAGATAAAATTAGCAGCTTAGTTTCTTTCTGAGAATTCATAAGTTATTGATATAGATTGCTCGGTAGAGTTGGTATTTTCTCTACTAACTACAATCAGAACGAAGAGAATAGGCAAACCCTGTAACTCAATAACAGCTTACCGCGATCGCGAGGGTTGGGGATTAGGGAGATGAGGGAAAAGGGGACAAGGGGACAAGGGGACAAGGGGAAATAAATATGGCAATTACCCATTCCCCATTACCCATTCCCCATGCCCCATTGTTACCAGTTCCAAAGTCTTCTACACTGACTGCATAGGTTTTAAGTCTTAAAAGCTCCTCATAATGGTCAACGATACTGAGTACATTAGGCAAACTGAAGCCACTCGTGTACAGGTGCTTAGCGAAGCTCTGCCTTATATTCAACAGTTCGCCGGACGTACTGTTGTTGTCAAATATGGCGGTGCGGCCATGAAAGATAGCACCCTCAAAGATCAGGTGATCCGCGATATTGTATTCTTATCTTGCGTCGGTTTGCGCCCGATTTTAGTCCACGGTGGCGGCCCGGAAATTAACAGTTGGTTAGATAAGCTGGGAATTGAAGCGCAATTTAAGAATGGTTTGCGAGTCACTGATGCACCCACAATGGATGTGGTGGAAATGGTATTAGTGGGTCGAGTTAATAAGGAAATTGTTGAGCTGATTAACCAAGCTGGCGGTTTGGCTGTGGGACTCTGCGGTAAAGATGGTAATCTCATCACAGCCCGTCCCCAAGGTCAAGAAGGGATCGGCTTTGTTGGGGAAGTCAGTAATGTCAATATCAAAATTTTAGACACTCTAGCTAGCAATGGCTATATTCCAGTTGTCTCTAGTGTTGCCGCCGACGAGACAGGACAAGCTTATAACATTAACGCTGATACCGTCGCTGGGGAAATAGCAGCAGCTTTAGGTGCAGAAAAGTTAATTTTACTGACTGACACCAGAGGTATTTTAAAAGATTACAAAGATCCGTCTACTTTGATTCCCAAAGTGGACATACCCGAAGCGAGAGATTTAATCGCTACGGGTGTAGTTAGTGGGGGGATGATTCCGAAGGTCAATTGTTGTGTGCGATCGCTCGCTCAAGGAGTCAAGGCTGCACATATCATTGATGGTCGCATTCCCCATGCTTTGCTGTTAGAAATCTTTACTGATGTTGGGATTGGGACTATGATTCTCGGTTCCCAATTTAGAGGTTGATTAGCTCTTGGTTGGGCAAACTGCCCAACCATCAAATTACCAAGGATAAAGTATATTGACGCGCGATCGCCCTCTGAATGGTTGATTATATCCAGGATGACGGTCAAATACTGGATTTCTGATTGTCGAGTCGCGGAAAATCGGGTTCACTACAGAGGGCGTATTTAAACCCGGATAGATAGTATTTTGCTGATATTGTGGATAAGTGTAAATAGTAGTTGTGGGATAACGGTAATCATTGCGTTGGCGATAACGGTAATTATTGTTCCAATGTGTTCTCCCTCTCGCCGGATTTACACGTATATGATTATACCTCTGATGCTCATAAATAAATGAATCACCTGAAGGTCTTTGTCTTCCACCATTAATAATAATCACCGATTGAGCAGCAGCAGGGGCAATGGTAGCGCTAAGTAATGCCAGAGTGAGGCCTGCACCCAGCCAATTCCGTTGTAAATCTTTGATCCTAGCCATATTTTGCTTCCCCAAAAATTTGATCGACTGAAATTTTCAGTAGCTGCTGATTGTTGGTATCTGAATTATTTGTTCACTAAATTTTTATGGGTTTCTCATCAGTACTGAAGTACTGACTAAGAAGATTATGTTCCCATCAAAGTTAATGTACATTTTTTAACCTACCTCAGTAGTCTATCTTTAGTACTGCTGCGGTGATTAAGAAATATTGAAAAAGTACAGGTAACTATTTCGATAAAAATTTTAACTAGTCTCGTGAAATTCCACATCCATCTAAAGGTAGGGGCAGTTCATTTGTGCTATATACCCAGAAAATATTTCCCAATGATTGCTGACATTGGCACAATAAATTTAAGAACTACTGAAGTGTGTACAGAACGTGAATGCAGAAAGTTTAGAACTTGCCAGATCTCGCTACCAAGCAGGGAGAGTTGCTTTTGAAAATGGGCAATACCGAGAATCTGTAGAAAATCTGGAAAAAGCCAGCGCCCTCTTGTCTGGCAATTCTCGCTTTGGGGGCGAAGTGCAAATTTGGCTGGTAACTGCTTATGAAGCTGCGGGAAGAACAGAGGATGCGATCGCCCTTTGCGAACAACTCAAACGCCATCCTTACTCAGAAACCAACAAACAAGCCCGGCATTTACTTTACATCTTAAAAGCACCGAAGCTGAAAAGACCCAGCGAGTGGATGACAGAAATTCCCGATTTGGGCAAATTACCCGAAAACGAATCACAAGTACGGATATCTGTCAAGCCACGCCCAGCTGCTAGCACCAAAAAACCGGAACCGGAATTTGTGGATCTCAGCCAAGTCAATACCAAAGATAACCGCTTTATTTGGCTGGCATTAATTGTCATCGGATTAATCTTGGGATACTTGGTTTGGCTGAATGTTTAAAGGCCATGAGTCACACAGACGCGATTCATCGCGTCTGTACAAAATTCCAAAATCCAAAGTTTAAATTTTTTAGATGTGGATTTTCAACTCAGATCTCTGAGATGGGAAAATATCGGGTGGGGCTGAAAAATAAGTTAATTTTCTTCTGAATTTTTGACCCTTGACCCTTGACCCTTGACTCTTGAATCTTGGTTCTTAAAATCTGATATTTCCGGAGAATTATTATTGATGAATTCGTCATATCTAGGCAAAGTTTTCAATTGGTTAGTGACACCGTTAAGTTTTTTTATAAAAAAAAGAGAATTCTTAACAAAATTTGCTGCTCTTAAATCAAATAATTCTATCTTTTTCTCCTCGCAACAAAGCAGCAACGTCAAAACACCAAAACCGATTTTGTGGGTAGTCGTCTTAGCATCGTTACTATTAACTGGTTGTGTGCAGTATGACGTAGGCGTAAACTTTAGCAACTCCAATCACGGAGAATTGGTGCAGCATATTAAATTAGGAGAAAGACTCACCAGTTTTAGTGGCGACTATGTTTATGAATGGTTGAATAGTATAGAACGTCGCGCCCGGAAACTGGAAGGCAAAACAAAGCGGATTTCGCCTGAAGAAGTGATTGTGACAATTCCTTTCACTAATGGGCAAGAATTACAAGAAAAATTTAATGAGTTTTTTAGCTCCCGCATCAATCAAAAAACTGAGCCTGTAGCCGCGGAATCTGATTCAGAACTACCAAAAGTTGAATCTAACTTACTCATTGAAGAGAACAACTTTTTACTATTGGTACGCGATCGCTTAATTTATGATTTGGATTTGCGATCGCTCTCTCTAATTGCTAGTGATGGTAATGTTTTAGCCAACACAGGTTCAATTCTCGATTTGGATTTTAGTTTAAAAACCCCACTAGGAGCGCAAAACATCCCCATTGGTGAAAATCCCATTGAGCCAGAAAAGATTAACAATCAACTAGTGTGGAAGTTGAGAACTGGGGAACTCAACCACATAGAAGTAGTTTTTTGGCTTCCCAGCCCCCTTGGTATTGGTGCGTTGCTAATTGCTTTGTTTGTCTGGGGTGGAATCTATCTCAGATATACATTTATGCCCGATCCCAGACTTCAATTTGCGCCAAAAACAGCAGTATCAGAATAGTGCTGAGTGCTGAGTGCTGAGATGAGAATTGAGTCTTTAGTGTGAGAGGCGACTGGTTTTACTAAGTCCTAGCGAGTTTTTAACTTTGGACTCTTGTACAGACGCGATTAATCGCGTCTCTCCTACTCTATTTATACTCAGCACTTTCAACTCAGCACTCACTAAGGCGATAAACGCTCAATTTTCCAATCGCCATTATCTAAACGAGTATAAAGCAGGCGATCGTGTAGGCGACTGGGACGACCTTGCCAAAACTCAATTTCTGAGGGAATGACACGCAAGCCTCCCCAATTCAAAGGCCGAGGAATCTCCTGATTGTCATATTTGTCCTGCAATTCTTGCAAACGCTGCTCTAAAACTTCTCGGCTTTCTATCACCTCACTTTGATTAGAAGCCCATGCACCCAAGCGACTATTTTCGGGACGGCTGTAAAAATATTGATCTGACTCCGCCTCGGAAACTTTCTCAACCTGTCCTGTAATGCGAACCTGGCGTTCTAGTTCCGCCCACCAAAACACTAATGCAGCTTGGGGGTTTTCTCCTAGTTCTTGACCTTTCCGGCTGTTATAGTTGGTAAAGAATACAAAGCCTCGCTCATCAAAATTTTTCAGTAGTACCATTCTTGCCGAGGGTTTACCGTCGGGCATAGCTGTAGCCAGAGTCATGGCGTTAGGTTCAGGGAGTTGGGCTGCTAGTGCCTGATCGAACCATTGTTTAAATTGTATAAAAGGATTAGGATTAACCTCAGTTTCGCTCAAATCTTGTAAAGTGTAGTCTTTGCGAAGGTCAGAAATGGTTTGATTCATGGTGATGTACTTCCCTGGTATCAAGATCAGCTTTTGTAGATGTCTTTATTCAAAATATCTTTTATAATCAGCGCCAACACCTTTTGAACAACTTTTTTCGAGAAATAGGGAAACACTATATTGCATCTGATACCAAATTGGGATAAATAATATTGTCTGAGATTGCCAGAGAAGCTTTTGGTAAAGACTTTCAATCTAAAATCCAAAATCCAAATTTAAAATTGATATGATCCGCCGTTCAGCCTCTCTTCAAAGTTTATTAATTTATGGTCTGAGCGGCCCGATTATCGCTCTTAATGTGTGGCTGCTATCGGTAGTGTTTCACTATTTCCAGCATCCCATCACTATCCTCAGTTGTGCGGCAATTCTGGCTTTTTTATTAAATTATCCGGTGCATTTCTTTAAACGTGCGCGCATCACCCACACTCAGGCGGTGATTATTGTTTTGCTTGTCACTTTTACATTAGTAGTGATTTTGGGTGTCACATTAGTACCCATGCTACTTGACCAAACAATTCAACTTTTAAATAAAATTCCTGATTGGTTAACTAGCAGTCAAAGAAATCTAGAACATGTTGAGGCTTTGGCAAAACAGCGACGCTTACCGATAAATCTGCAAGTGGTGAGTACTCAAATTAATGCTAATATTCAAAATTTAGTGCAGCAGTTAGCTTCAGGTGCCGTGGGATTTGCAGGCACATTACTCTCAGGAATACTGAATTTGGTGTTAGTGGTCGTGCTAGCGTTTTATATGCTGATATATGGCGATCGCGTCTGGGCTGGGTTGGTCAGTCTGTTACCATCTAATATTAGAATTCCTTTAACAACATCCTTACGATTAAACTTTCAAAACTTTTTCCTTAGTCAGTTGTTGTTAGGGCTATTTATGGTAGTGACTCTAACACCAATTTTTATAGTTCTGAGGGTACCATTCGCTTTACTGTTTGCCATTGTTATTGGCATAGGCGAACTTATTCCCTTTGTGGGCGCAACTCTTGGTATTGGTTTAGTGACAATACTTGTTCTGCTACAAAATTGGTGGTTAGCAGTGCAAGTTGCTTTGTCAGCGATTCTCTTGCAGCAAGTTAAAGATAACTTATTAGCGCCTAAATTACTGGGTGATTTTATCGGACTAAATCCCATCTGGATTTTTGTAGCAATCTTAATGGGTTTTGAAATAGCAGGTTTACTAGGGACACTTGTTGCTGTTCCCATTGCTGGCACTATTAAAGGCACATTTGATGCTCTGAGAAGTGATGAATCTGGTAACTTTGTATCAAATTTTTCTATTAACAATTACACATCTAACTTTGATGAAGAAAGTAAAAGTTAGAAATGGGTAATGGGTAAACTTCAGACTGTGGAAACTAGCGAAGAGATAAAATCTCAAATTATTTAAAAATCAAAAAGAATGCAAGTTTTACTGAAAAGTCTAAATTAATAAAGTATTTTAAATTACGTTATTTACTTATTTGAAAGCGTAAAAACCTCATGTTATACTTCATCGACTATGGTGAGAATTATACTATTTGACTTTCCGGGTGCAAAAAATGTATTATCCAAAATTCTGCAAAACTAAACTTGCACAATCTAAAATTACCATTCACAATGAGAATAAAAGTAATTGCTTGCTAGTTATTAAGTATAATTTATTACAAAATATTCTAATTGAATGAGATAGGTAAGACCTGTGCTAATTTTTATCTACGATACTAGCAAGTAATTCTTGCCCAATAAATCCAGTGTTAAAGCTAGACACTTTTTGACTTAATTACTCAAAATTAATTAATGGATGCGTCCGAGCTATTAGAAACAATTACACTTCTGATCAAGCAAGCTGAACAAGGAGAAATTGATCCTTGGGATGTCCAAGTAATTGAGGTAATTGACCGTTATTTAGAACTAATGGCACCGCAAGCCACAGCTAGAGGCTATGAAGCCGATTTATCTCAATCCGGACAAGCTTTTTTATCAGCATCAATGTTGGTGTTATTCAAAGCAAACACCTTGATGCAATTACAATCAGCCGCAGACGAACAAGAACTGATACTTGATGACGCACTGCTAGAAAGTGAAAATGGGCTGTTACATCCAGTTAATCGTCTGCCTTTAGAGCATCACTTGCGTCGTCGTCCAGCCGCAATGCCACCGCCTAAACGTCGGGTAACTCTGCAAGAGTTAATTGAGCAATTGCAGATCATGGCGAACCAGCTCAAACTTGTCCAAAAAACTAGCAAACCAGTCCGTCCTCGCCGCCAGCCTACAGTGCAAAGTATGCGAGCCGCGCTAGAACTGGCACACCAAGAAAATTTGACGGAAGTAGCTGGAGAACTAGAGCAAGTATTACACCTGTCGGCACAAAAACTACATTTGGAACAAAATTGTTTGAATTTGGAACAGCTTGTGGAGTTATGGGTCGAGAGTAAACAGCCATACCAAAATGCTTCTGCCCATACATCAGCACATAGCCACTTGGTTAGTGTGTTCTGGGCGCTACTACTGCTATCAGCTCAATCCAAAGTAGAGCTATTGCAAGAAGAGTTTTACCAAGAAATAAAAATTCGATTACTCATAGATTCAGCGAATACCCACCAACCCTTGGAGCAGCCTATGAACTGAGCAATATTCATCCACTTATTTTAGATAATTTTTAGACTACGGTGCCATCAAACCCAAAGTCTAGGTAAATTTAAAAAGTAAGCCATTGCTCGTCATTTGACGATGCCGTTAAATGCAAAGATCAGCAAATTCCCTTAATCTGTGCTATCAGGGATGAATAAAAAGAATAAACCAATGAAGTATAACTTGTTGACAGTAAACTGGCCTGTGGTTGAGGAATAATCTTTATGAAGGCGATGATTCTTGCAGCGGGTAAAGGTACTCGTGTCCGTCCGATTACTTATACAATCCCCAAACCGATGATTCCTATACTGCAAAAACCAGTAATGGAATTTTTACTTGAACTGTTACGCCAGCATGGCTTTGACCAAATTATGGTCAATGTTAGCCATTTGGCGGAGGAAATCGAAAACTATTTCCGTGATGGTCAGCGGTTTGGTGTACAAATTGCCTATTCTTTTGAAGGGCAAATTGTGGACGGTACACTGGTGGGAGAAGCGGTTGGGTCTGCTGGAGGGATGCGGCGTATCCAAGACTTCTCGCCATTTTTCGACGATACCTTTGTGGTATTGTGCGGTGATGCTTTGATTGACTTGGATTTAACAGAAGCAGTCAAGTGGCATCGAGCTAAAGGGTCGATCGCGACAATTATTACGAAATCTGTTCCCAAGGAAGAGGTTTCTAGCTACGGTGTAGTCGTAACTGATGACGACGGGCGTGTAAAAGCTTTCCAAGAAAAACCCTCAACTGAAGAAGCCCTCAGTACCAACATCAACACAGGGATTTACATCTTTGAGCCAGAAGTATTTAAATATATTCCTTCTGGCATTGAGTACGACATTGGTAGTCAGCTATTCCCCAAACTCGTAGAAATTGGCGCGCCTTTCTACGCTATCCCAATGGATTTTGAATGGGTAGATATTGGTAAAGTACCAGACTACTGGCGGGCGATTCGTGGTGTACTGCTTGGTGAAATTAAAAACGTCCAAATCCCCGGACATGAAGTAGCACCTGGGATCTACACTGGCTTAAACGTCGCCGTCAATTGGGACAAAGTCGATATTACAGGCCCAGTTTACATTGGTGGCATGACCAGAATTGAAGACGGCGCTAAAATCGTTGGCCCGGCAATGATTGGCCCCAATTGCTGGATTTGTAGCGGGGCGACAGTAGAAAATAGCGTGATTTTTGAATGGTCACGCCTCGGCCCCGAGGTTCGCCTTATAGATAAATTAGTGTTTGGGCGTTACTGCGTCGATAAAACTGGAGCCACCATTGATGTGCAAGCAGCAGCCTTAGACTGGTTGATCACTGATGCACGTCAATCCCCACCTTCTCATACCCCAGTAGAAAGACAAGCGATCGCAGAGTTGCTCAATACAACTGCTATTTAGTCAAGGGTCAAGGGTCAAGAGTCAAGAGTTATTAGTCATTTGACTTTGGACTCTTGACTCTTGACTTTGGACTAACTATTCAAATACGTGTATCTTCTGAGACTTTGCTCATAGGTTTGCAGAAGTCGCTGAGATTCTGCTAAGGTGATGCGCTTTTCCTCCAGGGCTTTTTCACAACGCTGGCGGATGTTTTCTACCATGTCTTCTGAATCGTACTGCACGTAGCTGACTACTTCGCTCATGGTATCGCCTTTGACGACATGTTCAATTTGGTAACCTTTGGGGGTCAATTGAATGTGAACTGCGTTAGTGTCGCCAAATAGGTTGTGTAAATTACCCATGATTTCTTGGTAGGCTCCACTGAGGAACATTCCCAAATAATAGGGTTCACCTGGTTTAAAGGTGTGCAGTTCTAAAACAGATTTGACATCACGCAAATCAATAAAGCGGTCAATTTTGCCATCGCTATCGCAGGTGAGGTCTGCCAAAATTCCCCGGCGAATTGGTTCTTCGTCTAAACGGTGGATGGGCATAATCGGGAATAATTGGTCTATTGCCCAGCAATCTGGTGCCGATTGAAACACCGATAGATTGGCATAGTAAATGGAAGCCATGATTTGCTCTAAGTCTTCCAGTTCGTCAGGTACGTATTCCTGCTGTCTAGTAATGTTTAAAATTTTCTGACAACAAGCCCAGTAGAGACGTTCAGCTTTCGCCCGTTCTCTTAAGCGTAAAATACCCAAGTTGAAGCGACTGATAGCTTCTTCTTTAAATTGGGCTGCGTCGTGGTAAAACTCCTGATAATTTTCTTTGTTAATCGATTGATAAGTTTCCCAGAGGTAATTAATAATTGGCGATTCGCCTTCTTGTGGCGGTTCTGGGGTGTCGAGGGGGACATCGCTGGTACTGAGAATATCAAAAATCAATACCGATTGATGGGAGGCGATCGCTCTCCCACTTTCACTAATCAGTGTAGGTACAGAAATTTGCCGTTCAGCACAGGTATCTTTTAACTCTGCCACGATGTCGTTGGCATAGTTTTGCATATTGTAGTTTTTCGAGGCGTAGAAGTTGGTTTGAGAGCCGTCATAATCTACACCCAAGCCACCACCGACATCGAGATATTTCATATCAGCCCCCAGCATTGCCAACTCTACGTAGATGCGACTGGCTTCTTGGATGGCATCTTTAATCACATTGATGGCTGAAATCTGCGAGCCGATATGGAAATGCATTAACTGCAAGGAATCGAGTAGATCGGCTTCACGTAACTTGTCAACAGCCTCGATTACCTCAGGCATAGTGAGACCAAATTTAGCGCGATCGCCACTGGAGCTACCCCAGCGTCCCATGCCTTGGGTACTGAGTTTAGCCCGAACCCCTAAGATAGGTTTAATACCCAACTGACGGTTAGCCGCAATTACTAAATCTACCTCTTCAATTTGCTCTAGGACAATAATTGGTGTTTGACCCAGCCTTTGAGCCAACATTGCCGTTTCGATGTATTCTTGGTCTTTATAGCCGTTGCAAATTAATAATGCACCTGGAGTATCCAATATTGCCAGCGCAATCATTAATTCCGGTTTGGAACCAGCTTCTAAACCAAATTGATGTGGCTTCCCAAATCTGACCAAATCTTCTATCAAATGCCTTTGCTGGTTGCATTTAACAGGAAATACACCCCTATACACACCAGGATAGTTATAACGGGCGATCGCCTTCGCAAAACAAGCATTTAAACGCTCAATCCGGTCTTCCAAAATGTCCGAAAAGCGAATCAACATCGGCAGACCTAAATTGCGCTGCTTCAAAGCGTTGACCAATTCAAACAAATCCAAAGAACCACCGCGATCGCCTTTCGGGGAAACAGTGACATGACCAGCCGCGTTAATCGAAAAATAGGGTTGTCCCCAACCTTCGATTCTATATAGGGCTTCGCTGTCCTCAATTTTCCAAGCGCGAGGCGAATCATCAGTGATAGTACTAGGCGCTAAAAGCTTTTTTGGCTTCTGGTTTTTCACTTCTGGTTTGTGTCCATTAGACGGCAGCTTAACTATCTCTTCAGATGTAGCAGTTGACTCAACACCCATTTATTCCTGACCTCTGTGTTTCACCCACGAATTTTCAATTTAACGCATTCATTTGCGATCGCATATGCACCCAGAGATAATTTCTGAGATAAACTCTGATTGGTCAAGAGTCGTGTGTTACTAGTCATTAGTCATTGGTCATTTGTCATTAGGGTCAAAATCCCTCAAGTATCAACAAATGACAAGGAACTAAGGACAAAGAACAAAAGATAATTGATCTTGAAAAATTTATTAAGTTTTCGGAGATAGCTTTGGAACGCACATTTTTGGCAATTAAACCCGACGGCGTACAACGCGGACTAGTCAGCGAAATTATTGGTCGCTTTGAAAAAAAAGGCTTTACCCTCGTGGGTTTGAAGCTAATTCACCCCAGTCGGGAATTAGCTGAACAACATTATGACGTTCACCGCGAAAGACCCTTCTTTGCAGGATTAGTCGAATTTATCACCTCCGGCCCCGTAGTAGCGATGGTGTGGGAAGGTGAAGGCGTAATCGCCTCTGCAAGAAAATTGATTGGTGCGACCAACCCCCTCAACGCCGAACCTGGAACCATTCGCGGCGATTTGGGGATCAACATTGGTCGCAACATCATCCACGGTTCCGATGCTCCGGAAACAGCGCAAAAAGAAGTTGCTCTGTGGTTTAAGGACGAAGAACTAGTTAACTGGAAACCAGAAGTGACTCCTTGGTTGCACGAGTAGAGAGTTAGGGATTGGGGACTGGGGACTGGGAATTTTAGATTTTAGATTTTAGATTTTAGATTCAAACTCCATCCAAAATCGCAAATCCAAAATCCAAAATTAAATTGCCCAATGCCCCATTCCCTATTTTGGTACTTCCGTTTTTTCTGATAATTCTTGTGGTACTTCTATGTTTGTGCGTTTGGAAAATCCCCAAGCTAAGATGAGACCGATCGCAGTAATCATTAACCATTCTGGTGGAACTAAGCTATCGTTTACCACCTTCAATAACAGACGCAAACCTACAAATGCCACAGTGATATAGCCTGCGTCTTCTAAGTTTTCAAATTCGTCTAGCCAACGGATAAATAATTCTGCCATGAAGCGCAGGGTAATGATCCCAATGGTTGCACCTGTTAGTACTAACCACCTTTCTTGAGAAACTGCGATCGCAGTTGTCACGCTATCTAAAGAAAATGCCATATCAGTAAAGGCTATTACTGGTATCGCTTGCCACAAAGAAGTAAAACGCGGCCCGTGATGGTGATTTTCTTCATCTGTTTCTTGGGAGGTGAAGTGTTGGAATACTAGCCATAGTAGATAAGCCGCACCCAGAAGTTCAAATTGCCATAAATTTTGTACCCAGGTAGCTGTCAGGATTAATGTAATCCTTAGCACATAGGCAACAACCAATCCCAAGTTTAGCGCCTGTCGCTCAACCTTTTTATCTTCCAATCCTTGAGCGATCGCAGCGAGGGCGATCGCATTATCAGCAGATAGCACGGCTTCTAAAAACACCAGGATAAGCAGAACTATAGGAGCTTCAACGCTAAAGTGAAAATGAAGATAATCAAAAATTTTGTCTAGCATTCCAAGTATCTCAAGCAGCGAAAATTAAAAATTAACAGGAGCAATGAATTTCATCCTCCAAAGTGCAAGCAATTGTTACTTTTATCCAGCTTAACGTGGCTGTGGTTGATTCTGAAGACCCTAGAATTGGCGTAATCACAGGGTAGTTAGAGTCTGTTGAGTGTAGCATGACACACCAGAAGTCTTAACATTTTCTTAAAAAAACTCTCTATAAATCAAGTACGGAAATACCTAAATAAATTCCTATCACGCCACTTTTTGCAAAAAGCTAGGATCTAGGCACAAAGTTTTGTTGAATTGAGTATTACTCGATGTCATACCAATTTCAGGTTTAAGAACACAACATTTTTGGAACCAGACAATTAATTGATATGACAAATCACAAGCCAACAAATAAGAACGCAGACCTCAAGATGACCAAAAGCGTTGAAAAATAGCATTTTCCCTAAGATTCTGGCTGGTAGGAGGTATTACTATTAAAAAAATACTTTAGGAATCTTAATAATGAATTTAACTACCCAGCAGTTACCTTCAGTCACTTTAGAAAAATTCCTTTGGACTTGGCGGGGCTATAAAATTCAGTACACTGTCATGGGTACAGGAGAACCCTTAGTACTAGTACATGGCTTTGGTGCGTCGATTGGACATTGGCGCAAAAATATCCCAGTTTTAGCAAAAGCAGGTTATCAAGTTTTTGCTGTAGATTTGTTGGGTTTTGGTGGTTCCGAAAAAGCACCAATTGATTACAGCCTGGAAGTTTGGGTAGAACTGCTCAAAGATTTTTGGTATGCACACATCAAACAACCTGCCGTATTTATCGGTAACTCCATTGGTGCATTAATTAGCTTAATGGTACTGGCAGAACATCCAGAAATTGCGGCTGGTGGTGTTTTAATTAACTCTGCTGGTGGTTTGAGCCATCGTCCCCATGAATTGAACCCACCGCTACGGGTTGTGATGGCAGCATTTAACAGAGTAGTGCGATCGCCCCTCACAGGCAAGTTTGTCTTTAACCGCATCCGTCAAAAATCCCAAATTCGCCGCACACTTTATCAGGTTTATCGCAACCGTGAAGCTGTTACTGATGAATTAGTGGATTTACTTTATACCCCAGCTTG
This sequence comes from Nostoc linckia FACHB-104, assembly GCF_014696615.1. Taxonomy (GTDB): domain Bacteria; phylum Cyanobacteriota; class Cyanobacteriia; order Cyanobacteriales; family Nostocaceae; genus Aulosira; species Aulosira linckia_A. The sequence continues at coordinate 208,148 of NZ_JACJQJ010000006.1, forward strand.
CGACCCAGGCGCGCAGGAAGTGTTTGCATCGATTCTTACAGCCCCTCCTGGGCCTACTCCTGGGGAACTTTTGCCCAAGGTTGAACGTCCTTTATTAGTAATTTGGGGCGCTGATGATCCTTGGACACCAATTACGGGGGCAAAGATTTACGAAGAAGCGCGTGAGAATGGTAAAGCCATCAAAGTTATCCCCATTCCCCACGCTGGTCATTGTCCTCATGATGAAGTTCCAGATATTGTCAATACCCAAATTGTGGATTGGCTAGCGCAAAGGTGATGATTTCGCGCATGGGCATCTTTAGATGTCTATGCGCCTTTGTGACAAAATACTATTAACTTTTTAGCCATCCACATCACTTCAAGAAGTCTGAAGTGTAAAGGATAAAGGAAGAAACAAGATGCAAGTTACATCCATGAGCAAAAATCCGATTTTTTGCCATATTCAGAGTCATAGTTAAGGTAATTTCACACTTCATACTTCATCTTTCATCTTTTAGCCTTCAGCCTTCATTTGACCAAATCAAATTATGTGGTAACCGTCTATGGGGCTTGATGTGCGAAATGGATATCAAGGGAATATTCCTGTCAATAAATATCCAGATTTTTCTCAGCAAGGCTATCAAGTTATCCAAGAACTAGGACGTAATAGGCAAGCAGGACGTACTACTTATTTAGCTCATGCGCTTAAAACTGAGCAAGAAATCGTGATTAAAGAGTTCCGTTTTGCCAATGCGATTCCTGATTCGTCAGTTGTAAAAGCTTATGAAAGCGAAATTGCCATTCTGCAACAAATAAATCACTCGCGCATTCCCCGCTATGTTGATTCTTTTAAAACACCAGTGGGTTTTTATATGTTGCAGGAATATAAAAAAGCTCCATCTTTAGTTTCACAATGTAACTTTCAGCCAGAAGAAATCAAAAAAATTGCTGTCTCAGTATTAGAAATTTTGGTGGATTTACAACAGCGAGTTTCCCCAATTATTCATCGGGATATAAAACCAGAAAATTTGTTAGTTGATCAGCAATTAAATGCTTACTTAGTAGATTTTGGTCTTGCTCGTAACAAAGGTAAAAAAATGACTCTCAGCAGTTTTGCTGTTGGCACTCCCGGTTTTATGCCTCCAGAAGAACAATTTGGTTATCCCTTAACTGAGGCATCAGATTTATATAGTTTAGGGGCAACATTGATTTGCTTACTGACTGGTACTCGTTCTGTAAATATTAGTCAGTTGATTGATGATAAACATCGCTTCAATGTGAGAAAATTGTTACCTGAAGTTAGCCCATATTTCAAGCGTTGGCTAATGAAAATGGTAGAGCATAAACGCCAATATCGCTATGTGAATGCAGCAGTTGCTTTAGAGGAATTGAAAACAATTCCAGTATTAGGTAATACTACAGCCTGGGAAACTTTAGCAGCTACTATCAAAACTAGAAAGAAAATTTTTGTGTTGGGATTAGCAACTATTGGTACAATCGCTACTGCTGGAAAAACCTTGATGATCGCTCAATCAGAAAATACTAATAATCAAGCACTAGAAGCAAGAGAATGTCACGCATTTAATGCAATTGCAAGTTGTCTCAATAAACCCAACCATTAAGAGACCATTTATAAAGTGAAACTTCTGTAGGGTGTGTTAGGCGCTGATTTCCAATATGATTTATCAAGAGAGAACTATCCTAGCGCCTAACGCACCATCCACACGGCGGTGTGTTACGGCTATGAAATGATTTCGAGCTGAGAGACAATGAAATTTAGCCGTAACACACCCTACAGATAAATAGCACTTACTTACGTAAACATTGATGCTCAGATCACTGAATTTTTGAAAAAGTCGGGGATCTAAAACCCGCTAAAGTAAGCGACATTTCACCCTACAGTATAGAATTTACTTCAGGTCAATCATACGCTGTTATAGTAAACTGCCTTTAGCCAATCAACTTGCTTGCAGTAATTTTGACAGCTTGTGAAGAAAATCCTGATTTTATCTGCTAATCCTACGAATACAGACAAATTACGCCTGGATGAAGAAGTGCGGGAAATTCAGGCTGGTTTGGAACGCGCCAGAAGCCGAGATCAGTTTGAAATTATCACGAAATGGGCAGTCAGAACTGACGATTTACGCCGTGCGCTTTTAGATTATGAACCGGAGATAGTTCACTTTTCTGGGCATGGTGCTGGAAATCAAGGTTTGGCGTTGGAAAATAATACTGGAGAAATTCAGTTAGTAAGTACGGCTGCGCTGGCAAGATTATTTAAATTATTTAAAAATCAGGTTGAGTGTGTGTTGTTGAATGCTTGTTATAGCGAAGTACAAGCTGCAGCGATTCATCAACATATTGATTGTGTAGTGGGTATGAGTCAGGCAATTGGCGATCGCGCGGCGATTGAATTTGCTGTAGGCTTTTATGATGCACTGGGGGCAGATAGAACCTATGAGGAAGCTTATGAGTTTGGTTGTACTGCTATTGATTTAGAAAATATTCCTGAGTCGGCAACCCCAGTGTTAAAAAGTAGGAATAATTTAACAGATAATTCAGCAACTAATCAAGGAACTTATCAAAAATCAATACGGGAAGTCAAAGTAATTTCTCTAGAAAATCCTGAAGGGCAAGTACCTCTAGATTCTGCTTTTTATGTTGAGCGTCCGCCGATTGAAACGGACTGTTATGAAACTATTCTAAAACCTGGTGCGTTGATTCGGATTAAAGCGCCTCGGCAGATGGGTAAAACTTCTTTGATGACCCGGATTCTCAATCATGCTGATCAAAATAGTTATCAATATGCATCTGTGAATTTCCAATCAGCAGATGCAGAATTTCTAAGTAGCTTGGATTTATTTTTACAGTGGTTTTGTGCCAGTATCACTAATGAATTGAATATTCCTGTGAAGTTAGAAGATTATTGGCAGGGGGTTTTGGGTAGCAAAAATAAATGTACAAATTACTTTCAACGCTATTTATTACCTGCAATTAATACTCCTATTGCTTTGGGTTTAGATGAAGTAGATGAAGTTTTTAAGCATCCAGTAATTGCGGCAGATTTTTTTGGCTTGCTACGGGCTTGGCATGAACGCTCAAAAAATGAAGTAGTCTGGAAAAATCTTAGGTTGGTAATTGCTCATTCTAAAGAAGTTTACATTCCATTAAATATTAATCAGTCACCTTTTAATGTGGGTTTACCAATTGAATTACCAGATTTAAATCATTCACAAGTGCAAGATTTAGTCAAGCGTCACGGTATAAATTGGTCTGATTCACAAGTTGAAGAATTGAGAAAATTGGTTGATGGTCATCCTTATTTAGTGAGGGTAGCACTTTATGAAATTGCTCGTGGTAGGATCACCCTGCCGAAGCTACAGCAAATTGCAGCAACTGAGGAAGGGCCATATAGCGATCATTTGCGTCGCCATTGGCTAAATTTGCAAATAGACGCAGAGTTATTAGCTGCAATTGCACAAGTAGTAACAGCAGATTCTCCTGTGAATGTGGGAGTAGAAGCAGCGTTTAAACTCCGTAGTATGGGACTGGTGAAATTTCAGGGTAATGATGTGATACCTTTGTGTGATTTATATAGGCAATATTTTTCTGCGCGCCTGGGAATTAAATAAGGCAATTCCCCCACATAAAGTAGGGTGTGTTGTCGCGCCAACGCACCGTCAAAAATGTCATGAATTGAGATTTATCAAACTGATTCAAATGTGGAATTCCTCAATATGCTCTATCCGATTTATTTGCTTTAGATAGCCGAGATGACCTTTATACTGTCATCAAAATATTAAAACGCCTAGCTGATTTAATTCGTAGTTCGTAATTGATAGATTTCATCTGCTAACCCACCCACATTTATGACAAAGTACCAGTATCAAGTCGGGGGGAGTTTGCCCCAAGATGCGCCCACTTATGTCAGACGACAAGCTGACGATGACATCTATGCAGGCTTGACGCAGGGTGAATTTTGTTATGTCCTCAATTCGCGGCAGATGGGGAAATCTAGTTTGCGGGTGCAGGTGATGCAGCGCTTACAGGCGGAGGGGTTTGCCTGTGCGAATATTGATATTACTGCGATCGGGACGGCAGATATTACCCCAGAACAGTGGTATGCGGGGGTGATTGATACCCTTGTGGGGAGTTTGAATCTTTATACTAGTTTTGATTTAGATACTTGGTGGACTGAGAATAATTTGCTGTCGCCAGTGCAGCGTTTGAGTAAGTTTATTGAAACGGTTTTACTCAAAACAATTACTGACAAAATTGTGATTTTTATTGACGAAATTGACAGCATTCTCAGTCTTTCGTTCAACTTAGATGACTTTTTTGCAGTGATTCGCGATTGTTATAACCGTAGAGCCACCCAAGCAGATTATAATCGCCTGACTTTTGCTTTGATTGGGGTGTCTACCCCCTCAGACTTGATTCAAGATAAACGTCGCACTCCTTTTAATATCGGGCGGGCAATTGATTTAACTGGCTTTCAACTCCAGGAGGCGGAACCTTTGGCGCGGGGTTTGGCGGCGGTGGGGGATTCTGGGGAATTAATGCGGGTGGTGTTGGCGTGGACGGGGGGACAGCCGTTTTTGACGCAGAAGGTTTGTAAGTTGGTGGTTGGGGACTGGGGACTGGGGAGTGGGGACTGGGGAAAGGAGAAGGGGGAATGGGGAAGGGGGAATGGGGAAGGGGGAGAAGAATCTAAAATCCAAAATCCAAAATCCAAAATTGAGGGGTTGGTTGAGGATTTGGTGAGGAGGCGGATTATTGAGAATTGGGAGGCGCAGGATGAGCCGGAGCATTTGAAGACGATTCGCGACAGGATTATGGCGAGGGGGGAAGAGAGGACTGGGCGATTGTTGGCCTTGTGTCAGCAGATTTCGCAGCAGGGAGAGATTGCGGCTGATGATAGTAGTGAACAAACGGAGTTGCGGTTAACGGGATTGGTGGTGAAGCGGGATGGAAAGCTGCGAGTTTATAACCGGATTTACGCTGAGGTGTTTAAGCAGGAATGGAGTGAAAAGCTTTTGGCAAAGCTGCGCCCCTATTCTGATGCTTTTAATGCTTGGGTGGAGTCGCAACAACAAGATGAGTCGCGGTTGTTGCGGGGAAAGACTTTACAGGATGCTCAAGAATGGGCGACGGGTAAAAGTTTAAGCGATTTGGATTATCGGTTTTTGGCTGCTAGTCAGGAATTAGAGAAGCGCGATGTGCAAAGGCGGTTGGAGGCGGAAGAACAGGCGAAGCAAGTTTTGGCAGAGGCGAACCGCAAAGCTAATCGGCGGATTAAAGTTGGTTCTGTGGTGCTGGGTTTGGCGGTGGTGGGGGCGGTAGCATCGTTAATGTTGGCTCAATATCAATTAGGGCAAGCACGAATAGCTAGGACAGAAACGGATAATGCCAAAACAGAATTAAATCAGGCGAAGCAAGAAACTGAAGTAACTAAGCAAGATAACCAGCGGATATCAGCAGAGAATCAAAAAATATCCAGCGACAATAAAAAGATATCGGCACAAGCAGAACAGGCAAAACGGAATCTGAATAATGCTGAACTAAACCTGAAGGCTGCAAATGCCAAGGTGAATCAGGCACAGCAAAAAGTGACAGCAGCAGAAGACAAAGTGGAAGCAGCTAACGCCAAGGTTAGTCAAGCTGAAGTACAGGCAAAGGAAGCAGTTCAACAACGACAAGCAGCACAACAGCAGCGTGAAGAAACTGTTGCAGGTTTAAATCGCGCTAGGGAAGAACAAAAGCAGGCGCAACAAGAATTACAAACAGCTAAAACTGATCTGAATGCAGCTGTTAATGCCCGTGCAAAGGCAGATGAAGAGAGAAAAATTGCTCTAAAGGCTACCCAATTAGAACAAGATGGAACAAATGCGTTGCGAGTGTTTACATCTTCAAAGGAAATAGAGGGCCTGCTGTTAGCAGTGCAGACTGGGGAAGAACTAAAAACTCTGGTAAAGAATAAAAAATCTTTAGCAGATTATCCTGCTTATAGCCCTTTGTTTAGCTTACAAAATATTTTGTTAAATATTCGAGAGCAAAATCGCTTGGAAGGGCATAGCCTAGCAGTCAACAGCGTCGTCTTCAGCCCTGATGGTAAAACTTTAACTTCCGCCAGTTGGGACAAAACCATCAAATTGTGGAGTCGGGAGACGGGCAAAGAAATTTCCACCCTCAGTGGGCATAGCGAAGCGGTCATCAGCGTCGTCTTCAGTCCCGATGGCAAAACCTTAGCTTCTGCCAGTGCTGACAAGACCATCAAATTGTGGAATCGGGACACAGGCAAAGTAATTTCTACCTTTACTGGTCATAGCGAATCGGTCGGCAGCATCGTCTTCAGCCCCGATGGTAAAACTTTAGCTTCTGCCAGTGCTGACAAGACCATCAAATTGTGGAATCGGGACACAGGCAAAGTAATTTCTACCTTTACTGGTCATAGCGATTTGGTCTACAGCGTCATCTTCAGCCCCGATGGCAAAACTTTAGCTTCTGCTAGTGCTGACAAGACCATCAAATTGTGGAATCGGGACACAGGCAAAGTAATTTCCACCCTCAATGGTCATAGCGATGATGTCTACAGAGTCGTCTTCAGCCCCGATGGTAAAACTTTAGCTTCCGCCAGTGCTGACAACACCATCAAATTATGGAATCGGGACACAGGCAAAGTAATTTCCACCCTCAATGGTCATAGCAATCCGGTCAGCAGCGTCGTCTTCAGCCCCGATGGCAAAACTTTAGCTTCTGCTAGTGCTGACAAGACCATCAAATTGTGGAATCGGGACACAGGCAAAGTAATTTCTACCCTGACTGGGCATAGCCTAGTAGTCAACAGAGTCGTCTTCAGCGCCGATGGTAAAACTTTAGCTTCTGCTAGTGCTGACAAGACCATCAAATTGTGGAATCGAGACACAGGCAAAGTAATTTCTACCCTGAGTGGGCATAGCGATTATGTCTTCAGCGTCGTCTTCAGCCCTGATGGCAAAACTTTAGCTTCTGCCAGTGCTGACAACACCATCAAATTATGGAATCGAGACACGGGCAAAGTAATTTCTACCCTTATTGGGCATAGCGATTTGGTTGGCAGCATCGTCTTCAGCCCCGATGGCAAAACTTTAGCTTCTGACAGTGCTGACAACACCATCAAATTTTGGAATCGGTACACGGGCAAAGTAATTTCCACCCTCAATGGTCATAGCAAAGGGGTCAGCAGCGTTGTCTTCAGCCCCGATGGTAAAACTTTAGCTTCCGCCAATTGGGACAAGACTATCAAATTGTGGAATCGGGACACGGGCAAAGTAATTTCCACCCTCAATGGTCATAGCGCTGAGGTCAACAGTGTCATCTTCAGCCGCGATGGCAAAACTTTAGCTTCTGCAAGTGCTGACAACACCATCAAATTTTGGAATCGGGACACGGGCAAAAAAATTTCCACCCTCAATGGGCATAGACGGTCGGTCTTCAGTGTCGCCTTCAGCCCGGATGGCAAAACTTTAGCTTCCGCCAGTGCTGACACGACCATCAAATTGTGGAATCGGGACACAGGTAAAGAAATTTTCACCCTGACTGGGCATAGCGATTCGGTTTACAGCGTCGTCTTCAGCCCCGATGGTAAAACTTTAGCTTCCGCCAGTCTTGACAAGACCATCAAATTGTGGAATCGGGACACAGGCAAAGAAATTTCCACCCTGACTGGGCATAGTGAATCGGTCAACAGCGTAGTCTTCAGCCCGGATGGCAAAACTTTAGCTTCCGCCAGTGCTGACAACACCATCAAATTGTGGAACCTGAGTCTTGATGATTTATTAGCGCAGGGTTGCAGTTGGCTGAAGGGTTATTTGATTAGCCATCCTGATGAGGCGAAGGTGTGTAAGGGGAGGTAGAGGGGTGAGGGAGATGAGGGGGATGAGGGGGATGAGGAGGATGAGGGTGATGGGGGGTGAGTATTTGTTATGAAAATCAGTAGAGATGTAGAGGGGAAGGGGAGTGATGAGTAATTTTAGGCGACGATTTGTGTTTTGAATGCGGAGTTTCTTGTTTGAAATGAGAATGTTCCTGTTTGGAACGAGAATGTTCTTGTTTGAAATGAGAATGTTCTTGTTTGAAATGAGAATGTTCTTGTTTGAAATGAGAATGTTCTTGTTTGAAATGAGAATGTTCTTGTTTGAAATGAGAATGTTTCTGTTTGGAATGAGAGTGTTTCTGTTCAGAACTCGGAGTTTCTTGTTTAGAAGGCGGAGTTTCCTGTTTTGAACGGGAATTTTGTCAGCGCGAAACTATGGGGAAAATGAAAGACGCGATGAATCGCGTCTCTACAAGGGGTGACTTTAATTAAAATTGGCCTAACTCTAAATTGTAATTAAGGCTGAAGAACCAACCATTAAAATCTATGTTGGGGGCGCTGGAACCGCCAAAGCTAACACCAGTCTGAAGGTTAAGATTGCTGTCTTTGGAGACTCGATAGGTTAAATGCCCAAATAAGCGGTGAAATGCGTCTTCGCGGGCATCGGGACGATTGGTAAAATTTGACAAGTTGAACTGATAGTTAATCCCAACTTGTAGGGGTTTTTGTACGTAGTAGCTTAAAGACAACCACAAAGAGTTAATAATCCGGCTACGGCTTTCTGGATCGGCAAAACTGACACTCAATCCGTAGAAGCTATCGAGAAATAATTTGGAACTTAGGGGATCTCGCCGCCCTACACCTAAGCGGATGGAGTTTTCACTTAAGAAGCGATCGCCTGATTTGAAGGTATCACTGTTGTTGGCGTAGAACAACATCTGATTACTCCACGCAAGTTCCCCATACATCCGGCGTGATAGTTGTCGGTACAAACTTACATTAAATCTCAACTGATTGTAATCATAAAGTGATTGATCTAAATAATAAGTAAACCAAAAAGTTTTTCCCAAAGAGTGATGCCTACAGCGGGCTACGCCTACGCTAATCACATTTACGTAATCTAAAGTGCTATAAGCTACTTATTAT
>NZ_JACJQJ010000060.1 GCF_014696615.1 Nostoc linckia FACHB-104
ATGTTGCACTAGTGAACCACAACCTCAATTTGGAGTACCATCTGGGAAAATATCATACTTTCATGCTTGGTTGTGGGTTTTTCCCGTGATTGACTGACTTGTAAATAGTGTTGACAGTTGACGGATGACTGTTGACTGGAAAGAGATATTTTCATGCGTGCTGATGTACGCAGTTAATGACGACTGTTGGCAAATCAACTGGGGGGTTTGACCCATCAATTGAATATTTTCAGTGCGTTTGAACGCACTTTGTCTATTAGCCCGCAATTCATTGCAGGGCGGGAGAACAACACAAAGCGAAGGTTTTGGTGATGGAGGTTATACCCCTCAATTAATTAACCAACAGCATCATCATTCATTTCCAGGTGGGATGACTGCGCCCTTGGTGATTCCCAAGATGGTACAAAGTAGCTGAGATAATAGGGTATCTCAAACTTTTTGCTACCAACTAGAGGACTTTTCAAACATTTTCTTCAGTATATTTACTGTTTAACAAGGAAAATAACCTCATTCACGAGCTTCCGAGCCTCATTCACGAGGAAAATAACCTCATTCACGAGCTTCTGAGCCTCATTCACGAGGAAAATAACCTCATTAATGAACTTCTGAGCCTCATTAATGAACTTCCGAGCCTCATTAACGAGGAAAATAACCTCATTAATGAGCTTCTGAGCCTCATTCACGAGGAAAATAACCTCATTCACGAGCTTCTGAGCCTCATTCACGAGGAAAATAACCTCATTAATGAGCTTCCGAGCCTCGTTCACGAGGAAAATAACCTCATTAATGAGCTTCTGAGCCTCATTCACGAGGAAAATAACCTCATTAATTTAATTAGGATTTACGCAAAAATAACGTAACTCCGTCATTACGACAGATCGCAAAGTAATCTCCCCTGACGCTGGGATTGCTTCCCTACACTTCGTTGCGGTCGCAATGACACGGCGTTGCGTAAGTCCTATTAATTTCTGAAAGTCCTTTAATTACGAATTACGAATTACGAATTACGAATTAGATTGAATAATATATATAAATACGCAAAGTGCAGCAAGATAGGGTAAAAACTAATGCTGGGGGATTTTTTCCAAAGAATTAGCCGTAAAATAGCCACAAAGCTAAGATTATCCTCTTCCCCAGACACCGAGGTGTAGAGCAACCCTATGTCTAACCCCCGGCTTGAATTTTTATTGCAGGTACTCAAGGCGACAGCAGAAAGCAACGGCAATGCTGAGGTGATTCACCCACTGCTGCAAGCCAACCAAGAACTGCTGGATATGGAATTTGCCGAAGTTTTATGCAATTGGGCAATGCCAACTCTGGCAAACTTAGAGACAGCACAAGCACACAACACTGTAATAGATATTATCAATTTCAGTATACTGTTGTGGGAGTTTCCTTTAGGGAACCGGGCGAATAATTTGGAAATTGCCATTACAGGTTATGAAATTGTCCTCACTGTTTTTACCCGCGATCGCTTTCCCATCGATTGGGCAATGACGCAAAACAACTTGGGCATTGCTTACTCTAAACGCATCAAAGGGGAGAAAGCAGAGAATTTAGAACAAGCCATCCAATCCTACCAACTGGCTTTATTAGAATACACCCGCGATCGCTTTCCCATCGATTGGGCAACGACGCAAAACAACTTGGGCATTGCTTACTGTAACCGCATCAAAGGGGAGAAAGCAGAGAATTTAGAACAAGCCATCCAATCCTACCAACAGGCTTTATTAGTTCGCACCCGCGATCGCTTTCCCATCGATTGGGCAATGACGCAAAACAACCTGGGCAATGCTTACAGAAACCGCATCAAAGGGGACAAAGCAGAGAATTTAGAACAAGCCATCCAATCCTACCAACAGGCTTTATTAGTTCGCACCCGCGAGGCTTTGCCCCAAAACCATGCTGAAACTGCTTTCAATTTGGGCTTGGCTTATATAGATGCAGAACGCTTTGCAGATGCTTACGACATTTTTAAATCTGCCATTAACACTGTAGAATTCCTGCGGGGTGAAATTTTCTCTGGCGATGATGTCAAACAAAAACTCGCAGAAGAATACAACAGGATTTACAGCCGCATGGTAGAAGTTTGTCTGAAGTTAGAATACTACGACCAAGCAGTGGAATACATTGAACGCAGCAAAACCCGTAATTTGGTGGAACTGCTGGTAAATCAAGGTTCGCCACAACTGCAACAGCTTGAACAAGAAATTGCCATAGAAAAGCGCCGTCTAGCAGCCACAGAAAACCCAGAACCAACACAGCTTAACCAACTGCGCCAACAACGCAAGCAGTTAATTGAACAGGTGACTGGTAAACAAATTGAGTATGCGGAAATTCCCAGGCTGTTAGATGATCGCACCGCTATTGTGCAATGGTATCTATTTAATGATTGCTTCCGGGCTTTCATCATCACCCACCAAAACCAATCACCCCAAATATGGCAATCAACAGCTGAAGATTTGCAAGCTTTAAAAAATTGGTTTGATGAATATCTGGAAAGTTACAACCAAGAAAAACCTCTGTGGCGATATCAGCTAGCCGCAAAACTCCAGGAATTAGCAGACATCCTACATATTAATGATGTTCTCGCTTTAGTTCCCGAAACCTGCCAAGCTTTAATTCTCGTCCCCCATCGCTTCCTACATTTATTACCGCTTCACGCTTTACCCTTAGCGCGAGAAGAAGAGAATCTCTTAGACAAATTCCCCCTTGGTGTGAGATATGCACCCAGTTGTCAGCTTTTGAAGTTTGCCAAAAAACGGGAATATCAACCACAATCAAGTTTATTCGCGATTCAAGACCCCAACGACAACCTGATTTATACAAATCTGGAAGTCGAAACAATTCAGCGACATTTTCACCCCACAACTGTTTTACAAAAAGACCAAGCCACTAAACCAGCTTTATTACAAACCGTTGATAGTTTTCGTGATGTGCAAGTAGTTCACTTTTCTTGTCACGGCTATTTTGATATTGAATTCCCTGTAAATTCTGCCATTTCCCTAGCTGATTCTAGCCTTTCCGCCATGAGTGCCAATCCTAATTCTCCGCAACGCGAGCGAAGATTAGCAGATGGTAACACCATTGACCTCGAAAAATGCCTCACCCTACCAGATATTTTTAATCTCAACTTACCAGAATGCCGCCTCGTCACCCTTTCCGCCTGCGAAACTGCACTCACCAACCCCTTTAGCACCAGCGATGAATATATTGGTTTACCGAGTGGCTTTCTCAAAGCCGGCAGTTCTAGCGTAGTCAGTAGCCTGTGGTCAGTAGATGATTTTGTCACAGCTTTATTAATGATTCGATTTTACGACAATCTGTCATCTCTCCCCGTTGCCCAAGCTTTGTGTGCAGCCCAGTCTTGGTTACGCCACGCCACCCAACCCGATTTAATTAAGTGGACAGAACAACACCCAAATATCAGCGAAGAAAATAAGCAAACAATTCTGAATCGGTTAATTAAACACTATGAATCTGCAAATCCCAACGATAAACCCTTTGGTAAACCTGCGGCTTGGGCTGGCTTTTGCTCCATTGGACATTAAACTCTCGCATACCCGACATACCGCCCGCAGGCTGGAAGCCTGGGGCTATCACTACAAAGCCCACCTTCGTGGGCTGATTTCTTTAGCCCACGAAGGTGGGCTTTGTACAATTAGCCGCACCATTCTATGGTGACGGCGGATTTTCGGGATAGTGAGGGATCTAAATCATAAAATCTTGATGGAGGTAACAATCATGGCAATTGATGAAGATAAGAATATTGTTGAGGCTTTTTTTCAAGTCGTAAACAAGCAAGGATTTGTATTTGATCAACAAAGTCAAGCCGATTTGTCAGCAATCAAGCAAACCTTAGCCGAATTAGAGAATCAACCAATCTCAGTAGCATCGGATGCCATTATCGCTTGGTATAAGCAATATCCAGATATCAGAGATGCTGTGCTATTTACCGCCAGAGAAATTACTATCAAAAAACGCAATCCCGCTAATCAAGAAGGAACTTTAATCAATCAATTCCCAGATTATCAGCGTATTATTGATGAGCGACAAAATACACCCCAGCCAGAAGCCACAAAAGAAACTAAGCCAAAATGAATCTCAATACTTTTCGGTTAAGGGTAAAAGGGGAAGGGGAAAGGGGGAAATAAAAAACCTTTTACCCTTACCCTTTAACCTTTACCCAAACCCAATTCCAAGTTGAAAATCCTGAACCGAGCAGTCTTTAAATGAGTCCTAAAGTCTACGCGCCCAATGTCCATTTATTCGCTTTTTCTCTGCAACATAGCGCCGAATCTGGCGATGATGCAGATGTTAAGGATAAACATTGGCTGTGGGAAACCTGCAATCAAATCATCCACAAAATATTGCAGCAAAAATTTGATTTGATGCAATGGCTGGACTTAGAAAAAGAGCCGGATAATCCTACTGTTGGTTTAATCAAAGACGATAAACAGATGGAATTAGCCCCTCTCGCTGGGGAAGTGATTGTAGATAGTCAGTCATCTTTACTACTAATTAAAGGGTTTGCCTATCCCTTGAGACTTTATGATAGTTATGGCTTGTGGCTAAATTTTCGCCGCCCTGAAACTGAAAACGATCAGCGCACTGAAGACGTAGATATTCAAATTTTCCGCCAGCTAAATCCCGATAATTGCTTGCTGTTAACAGGAAGCGATCGCTTTCTCGGTGAAACTTTAATTATCACCGCTTGGTTGTCATCAGACCAAGATCCACAAGACCAAAAAGCCTTAAAAAATCTAGCTGATGAATGTCTCACAGCTTTCTTTCCCAACAATTACCCAATTCCCCCATTTGCCCGTTCAGCCACTTTATTTAATAACCCAATTTTTGAATACGGTCTTTTTAGTCAACTCACAAATTACCGCCACATTTTAGTTTGGTTCTTCCAAGACACCGAAGCCGATGAAAAGTTTAATAGTTATCAAGAACAGCTATTAGATTTATTTTTCTTCCGCGCTAAAGTGGTGAAAGCTTTCCAAAAAAGCCGCGAAGTCTACGAAGACACCAATAAATATTATGCAAAAATTGAAAAAGAAATTAATAATTTACAGCAGTTGAATGATGATAAAATATTAAGTGATGAGCAATTAGAATCATTCAGCGATAAATTAAAAACCCTGCCGAAAATGGCATTAGACTATGCCAACTTGCTGCGATATCTAGAAGCATATCAAAACACAATTGCCATTAATGGGCGCAATTATGCCGATAGACTGCAACAAATTCGCGGCATAGTCAAAGATGAAGATATCAGCTTTTTAGAAAAATTTAGCTTAGAAAACTGTCCCGACTTCCAAGAACAGATTAAAGCCGAACTAGGCTATTTTACGCATGGTTCCAGCTTACTCGACAAAGCGATCGCCTCAATTCGCGGCCGAGTAGAAATAGACAGAACCAAAAGCGATCGCCTAGCCGAGAATAAGAAAGAAAAGAGCGATCGCAATTTGCAAATTACCATTTTAGCCGTAGGTACAGGCATCGGCGCAGGTGGAATAATGGCATCCAGTTACACTTTATTGCAAAGCGATCCCTTGTTCACTCTTGTTAAACCTCCAGAGATTAACCGCTTTACCTCATCAATTGCTTACAGCTTACTTTTTGGTTTAGCAGTAGGCTTATTCATTTTAGGATGCGATAAAATCTGGCAATGTTTTCACAGAAAAAAGGCGAAAGAGTGAATTAAAAAATTATCCAGTAGCAGAAATACACACATCCACGTGGGATATAAATCCCTAAAAACTGCTGTAAACTTCTTTCTGTCCCCTTCCCCCTTCCCCATTCCCCCTTCCCCTATCATCAATGCTATACAGAAGATTTGGACGCACAGAATTACAAATCCCGGTATTTTCCTGCGGTGGGATGAGATACCAATTCAAATGGCAGGATGTTTCCCCTGCAGAAATTCCCCAAGATAAGCAAGATAATCTGGAAGCGACGATTCGCCGGGCGCTGGATTTAGGCATTAATCATATCGAAACTGCGCGTGGTTATGGCACTTCGGAAATGCAATTGGGGCAAGTATTACCCAAGTTTCCCCGCGAAAAGTTGATTGTGCAGACAAAAGTTAGCCCTGTTGAAGATTCTAAGGAATTTAGAGAGACATTTGAGCGATCGCTAAACTATCTACAACTCGATTATGTTGATTTACTAGGGCTACATGGTATTAATCATGGTGAATCTTTGCACCATAGCATCCGTCCTGGTGGCTGTTTAGAAGTAGCAAAACAGTTACAAGCTGAAGGGAAAGTACGATTTATCGGCTTTTCTACCCACGGCCCTACAGATGTAATTGTGGAAGCCATCAATACCAATCAATTTGATTATGTGAATCTGCATTGGTACTACATAAATCAATGGAATTGGCCTGCAATTGCCGCCGCTACTCAGCACGATATGGGGGTATTTATTATTAGCCCATCTGATAAAGGCGGGATGCTATATAAACCACCGCAAAAATTAGTGGATTTGTGCGCGCCTTTGAGTCCAATGGTGTTTAACGATTTATTTTGCCTCAGTCATCCCCAAGTACATACCCTCAGTTTAGGCGCATCCAAACCCCAAGACTTTGACGAACACGTAAAAACCCTAGACTTGCTAGACAGAGCCGATGAAATTTTACCGCCAATCATTGCCCGATTAGAAGCAGAAGCGATCGCCACTTTGGGAGAAGACTGGGTAAAAACCTGGCGCTTAAATTTGCCCAGCTTTGAGCAAACACCAGGACAAGTGAATATGCAAGTCATATTGTGGCTGTGGAATTTAGCGATCGCCTACGATATGATTGACTACGCCAAAATGCGCTACAACTTACTAGGCAATGCTAGTCACTGGTTTCCTGGCAACAAAGCCGACAAAATAGACGAACTAGACTTACGCTTATGTCTTGCTAATAGCCCTCAAGCACATAAAATCCCCCAAATTTTAAAACAAGCACATCAACTATTAGGGGGTGAAGCGGTTAAACGTTTGTCGCAGGAATAACAGGGAACAGGGGAAAGGGGAAAGGTAAAAGGGGAAAAGGGATAGAATTACCAATTACCCATTATTCTTAAATTTCATCTTCAAGTTAGTAAAATGCAAAATTGCTTGAATCATTTCTTTTTGTTCTGACTTTAAATTCAATTTGTCTAAAGCTTGATTAAAGTCAGTACCATGATGCAATTCTTTAGCTAATTTTGTCCGTTGTGAGGAATTTAAAACAGCGTAAATTTCTTTATTTCTGCGTTGCCTTATAGCCTGGAGTCTTTGTTTCTGTAAAGGAGTTAAATCACCTTCAGAATATGAGTTAGGAGCTTGAGCAATTACCAAAGTAGATTGAGCATTAATCTTCTCTGGTAATGCTGTGGCAATTCCTGGCAGTAATAATATAACGATAAAAATATTAGCTAACATATACAATAACTTAGTTAATTTAGCTACCATATTTTATATTCCTAACTCAAGTGTTTAGACAATTCTCAATGATTTATTTATTAAATATTGACTACTTGTATTCATCTTATGGGAAAAGGGGATCAAAAATAATTCGTAATTCGTAATTTGTAATTTTAAACAAATCTACATAGCAAATTAAATTTTATAAGTCAATACATTTCAGTAAAACTAGTTACCCAACAAAAAACTGAACAATAATTTTGGAGGGGGTTTGGGGGACGCAACCGTCACCCAATCGGGGGTTTGGGGGATTCTCCCCCAATTCTGCTAGCTGTTTACACAACTGACAAATCAATCACGAATGAGCTTATCTAAACTGTATTGTTTTATAAGTTTCTTGTGAGATGGGTATCTTAACACCCCTGATCAAACTTGTGCGTTAGGCATAAGCCGTAACGCACGCTACATGATACTTCAAATTGATATTAGATCAGACTAGAGAATCTAAAAATATTAAGTGGTACGTTATTTAGCTAACGTACCACAGAGAAAATTACTCAGTAGTAAATATCACTCAGACCGTTTAATTCTGTTAATTTCCTGTTGCAATTCTTCAATTTGACGGCGCAAATTTTCTGCATCAGTTCCGGAAGATTCGGAGGTAACATTTACTGCTCCCGAAGCAGGCGATCGCTGATAGTTTCCTTGGCGAATTTGCTGATATTCTTCTGATACTGCCCACTCACGTAAATAGTGTACACGCTCTACAGCAAAAGGATG
Source organism: Nostoc linckia FACHB-104 (assembly GCF_014696615.1). Classification (GTDB taxonomy): domain Bacteria; phylum Cyanobacteriota; class Cyanobacteriia; order Cyanobacteriales; family Nostocaceae; genus Aulosira; species Aulosira linckia_A. The sequence goes on from NZ_JACJQJ010000060.1 coordinate 8,182, forward strand.
AGTTAGCATCATGCCTTGAGCGCCGTTATACAACAAAAATTTGTACACTTGATTCAATCCATCTGAGTCTAATGCTTTGTAACTTTCTGACTGGCGGATGAATTCTTGTAAATTACATTCGTGGGCATATTTGATACTACCACCAGAAATTTTCATCATCGAAGACATTACGGGATTTAAGTCATCCATTAGCAACAGCGCCGCACGATCTGCTGATAACTCTGCTTTGCGCCGCCATTCAAAAAAGGCGTAAATTAAGGCTTGAGTAACAAAATTTCCGAGCCCAAAGGTTAACTCTCCTAAGGCCGAAGCAGCACTCATCGCCCACATCGCCATTTGAATTAAAATAGTATGACCACATTTAATATGCCCCAGTTCATGGGCTAGCACCGCCCGAATTTCGACTTCGTCTAGTAAGTCCAGTATCCCTGTATTTATGACTATGTAAGGATTCTCTTGCCCCAACGCATAGCTATTAGCTTGGGGGTTTTGCAAGACAAACAGTGCAGGTTCCGGATAGATATCCAAATCTCGCACACATTCGCGGAACATCTGGTAAATAGTGGAGTATTGACGTGGCCCAACTTGGATGGTGTTACCCATTAAATAAACTAATTGTGGGCGTTCATAGATAAATTCCACAAACTTACGGGCGATTAAATCAAATCCCGGCAAATTACGTAAAGCTTGCTCGGCTTGGCGATCCAGTGGATGCCTAAAGGCTTCGCTGGAAATTCCTGTGTAAGTTGGCATAATTTAGGGAAATAGGTGATTGGTCATTGTTGACTACAAAATAACTAGTGACTGATGGCTAATGCCAAGATAATAGAAATGGGGCAATTGGAAGTAAAAATCATATTTTAATGGGATTAAAAGCGTGTGATAGAGGCAGAAGTTCATTTGTCATTACATAACTTCCTGCGATCGCAGGCGGGGTTCCCTTCCTGGCCCCATCATTTGACGATGGCAAGGTTGGTAGCACGCGCCTTGCGGTTGGGACGTAGCGCCTTAATTCAAGTCGGAGCTGTTAGCGGTTATCAGGGAAGATATCGCACTAGTTTTATAGCATCGGCATTGATGTGGCATGGCCCTGTAATTATTGTGGCTCCGGAATCCGTGCAACAACGCCTATTAAAAGTTGAAATTCCCCGGCTACAACAGTGGCTGCAAGCTAAAAAACCAATTAGAACTGGTGACGATTGGCCTAGTTCTGAGTTCCAAGGGATACTGCTGACTAGCCCAGCAGCTTGGTTAAGCAGACAGATAAAAAATGTGCCACATTTCCCTGAAGGAATTCCCACAATTATTGATGGAGTAGACGATTTAGAAGATTGGGTACGCCATCAGCTTACCCAAACTATTCAACCCCACGACTGGGATGAGCTGATGCTTGCTTGTCCAGAACAAGCGGATGTGATTCGCTCGGCGCGATCGCAATTGACGAAAGAATTTTTCCAGCACCCAGCGAATCCCTATGAGTGTTATCTGATTTCTCAACTAGAAGTAGAGATTTTGCAGCGTCTATATTCAGCTTTGGATAGCACTCAACTACCCGATGCTTGGAAAAATTTCTGGCACTACTTCCAAGACATCAACGAAAAATTCTCTCCTTTATCCCCTCAATCTCCCACCGTTCCACCTCCCCCCCTCCTCTGGGCAACAATCGCCCGTCGTCAAGGTTCATTTTCCTTACATTGCGCGCCAATTGAATTAGGAACAATAGTTTCACCCATTTGGCGGCGACAACCTGTAGTGTTCATTGGTAGTGCCTTAGAACCAGAAACAGAGGCTCCTTTGTTCCGTCAGCGCTTGGGATTGGAGGATGTCACTTGTCTAAAGTTCTCAGTGGATAGCCAAACAGAAGCTATTCAACTGTATGTACCCTATAAGTTACCTCTACCAAACACACCGGAATTTCAAGCAGCGTTTATTCATAAAGTACGGACGCTGTTGTGTCTCAGTGCAACTGCATCAGGATTAACAGTTGTTTTGGTTGGAGACGTACCACTAAAGGCCCAAGTTGGCGCAATTCTCGCTTCTGAGTTTGGTTCGCGGGTGCAAGTAGAAAAAACTTGCTTGGATGAAAACGGGATTTTAATTAGCGGTTGGGAATTTTGGCGAGAACATCAAGGGGTTTTACCTGCACCCAATCTATTAATTATTGCGACTTTACCCTTACCATCTTTAGAAAATCCCCTGGTGGCTGGTAGGGTAGCTCACTATAAGCGATCGCATCAAGATTGGTTCCGATTATATTTATTGCCCACAGCCTTAAATGAATTGCAACGCGCAGTTGCACCAGTGCGCGAAAGTCAAGGCATTGTCGCCTTACTTGATGGACGTGTCGTCAATCGCAGCTACGGCGCACAAATTCTCGCATCTCTTAGCCCTTTGGCGCGAATTAACTACCTCGATCCCAGTCTGTTCTCCCATCCCAACGCCGAAAATTCTGCTTAGAAATGACTGTTGACTATTGACTGTTGACTGTTGACTGTTGACTATTTACTTTTGTCAACCAGAGTGCGAGCGCTGCACAGTAAACGTTATTATCAGCTTATTGCGGCATTCCATGCTTCAATTGACTGCCACAATTTCATTGGCACTGGAGATAGGATTCATTTGGAATCAATGCCAATCTACACTTAGAACATAAATGAATTGAGAATTTAAATTGCTGATTATGGGTGAAGCAAAGCGTCGCAAAACCACACTGGGAGAAAAATACGGTGAAGATACTCGCATCTTACCCTGGGTTCCCATTACCAAAACTCAAGCTGAACTATTTGTCAGTTGGACAACTCGCGGTGCCTGGATAGGTATTGGCGTGATGGTTGCTGCTTGGGTTACCATCCGTTTTATTGGCCCCGCTTTTGGTTGGTGGCAAGTAGTTTCTTAATATTGGGGATTGGGTACTGGGAACTGGGGAATAGGAACTAGTATTTTTGCTCAAAACTCAGCACTCAGCACTCAGGACTATTTTTCTGGCAGAGTTAATTTAAATTTTTAAAGGGGCACAATAATCCTGTGCCCCTAACTTATGTCTATAGAAAAGAGGTCGAATATGGCAGCTTGACCGCATTCTTACGCTCAAACGTGAATTTTTTTGTATGTTATGTAACATTTGATTGTTATCTCCAAAAGATTTTCCGTAGCTTAGACAACATTTCGCTATGATGTCAAAAGTTCTCAAAATCTTGCCTAAATGGCAACATAAATCTCCTGAGTTTAGTTATCCTCAGTATTAAATCAACTATTTTGGGTTTTAGATTTGGCATCTAGCTAACGCAATACTAAGTATAAAAAATCACTCTAGATTAGCTTGCCTCTGAAATTGCTAGTCTCAAAGTTATACAGTCATCTGCCAAAAGTTAGATATGTAAAAAAATGTGACTCTGCTTACCAAATCCGGGGCAATACCAAGCAGATGTTAGAGAATAAACAGGTTAATGAAACCAGTATTTGACATTGAGGCTACAAAAAACTGCCTGAAAGCCTTTAATAGTAATAGATTGGCTACCCTGGCAGATAGAGATACAATATGTATCTTTTATATGGTTGACTAGTTGCAAATTTGAGTTACTCTTAAATCGGATCGTTTCTCGTAAGCATCTAGGCTGACAGAAGCGCATAAAGACAATCTTAAGTTTACCTATTCTGTCAGATATTTTGACTTCTCAAATTGAATACTTTGATACGGCATAAAAAACCGTTATCTACTACCCTAAGCAAGATAGTCAATAAATAGACTACGTAAATTGCTGGTTATTGTAATGGATAGTTTACAATACCAGAGGAAGAGAAAATCTAAAGAAAATATAAAAGAACTCAAACGACCGTGGTGTCTGGAGGAAAAAAGTGTTTCTAAGACTAGCGCATCAACATAGACAATTCGTTCAAGACTTGGTAATGAACCTACAAGCCTTAGCAATTGTACTGGAGCGACGTGGATATCCTGCTTCCTGTTATACCTGTGGTGACCAAATGAATAGTGCTTCATTTATGGTCAGCTTGGGAGATAATCACCTAATTCGGTTTTTGGTATCTGACTATGGGATTACTTGGACAGAAATGCGGGATGATCGTGAACTGATGAAATTAGAAGGTGCAGAGGCGATTAACCAACTACAGGAACTTGCTAATATTGTCAAGCAATCTGGAGCAGTCTCTACAGGGAATAAAACCCTAGTCAAGAAGTTTTAAGGATTCTTGAGTCTAATGGGTTATTTACAAAAAAGCGTCAAGCAATATCTGGTAATTGGGAATTGGTAATTTTGGGTAATTTTTGCCCATTCATTACCCATTCACTATTACCGTTAATTGATTGTTTTATTTCTACATATCAGCCACAGACTTAAGAAAAGCTGGAAGTTATTACAATCCGTTGCCAATTAAAATGAAGGGTGCCCAATAGTAAGGGTGACTCAAACCACTACCTGTAGCTATAGGAACATTTTTATTTTTTACCTTAGAGTCCGCATCAATTAATGCAATTTGGGCTTGTCTGAGGGCTTCAGATTTTGCTAACTTACCCGGGGATAACAAGGTATAAAAAGCGCTCATCAATGCTTGAGTACCGCCATCATCCACAGACCATAAGGAAGCAATAGTTGCTCTAGCGCCGGTTTTTTGCATCTGGTAGCCAAACCCTAAAATCTCCTCACCGTTACCTAACTTACCTCCCAAACCTGTTTCACAGGCGCTTAAGACTACCAAATCTACATTGGTTAAAGACCAGGTGGCTACATCTCTAAGGTTCACGCGATCGCCATTGCCAAATAAGATAAATGAATCCTCTGGTTTACCGACCACAAAAGCTGCATGGGTTGCGAAATGGACAATGGAATAATCATCCATTTGGGGTATAGTCGCTTTGGGACTGAAAGCTTCATCAATCAGTTTTTGTGTCCCTGGAATTGTAGCTGCTAAACCTTCCACTTCTTGTCCAGCAAATGGTAAGCCAGAAAAAGCTAGCCTTTGATTACCCACCTGAACTTGATAGTTCCCCTTAGTAAAAGCGCCAGCTAAAACCCGTAAACTAGATGCTGGTGGAGTATTAAAGTTCGTTAGACTAGCCGCAGTGATGTAATTAACACTGAAGCGTTCCACCAGCCATTGTTTGCCATCATATAAAGCACCCAGAGGAATATAACGTAACTGATCGTCAGGCGCGTACATCAAATTGGTTGCACCTGAAGTTTTAATTTCATTTTCTATGGGTTTGATCAGCCAGTTATATAACTGAGTTGCTGGTTTTGTGACTTCGTTGCGCTGGGGAGTTTGTAGTTCTCGGCGGAAGTTTTCAATTGTCTGGTTTAACTGTGCGCGTGTCACCGCAACTTTCCGATGAATTGGCACAGATTCTGGGCTAATAACGACCAATTCCAAGCTATCTTGCAAAACCAAAGGATAGATCAGGATTGATTTTTGCGGTAATCGTGCCAAATTATCTCGGAGTTCGTTGATACTTGCCAAATCCAAATTTTGTCCCTTTGCAGTCACACTAAGTTTTTGCAACTGCGCCTTAACTGCGGGACTGGTAATAAAACTGTTAAATTGCTCTAAAAGTTGCTGCTGGCTTAATACTAACTGCTCGATCCGCTGTTTCTGTTCAGGCGATCGCTTTTCGGGTGCAATTTTACGCAGTGTGGTTAACTCTTTACCCAGTTCTACGGCACTATTCCCAGTTTGTTCTAATTTTTGTTTAATTTCTTTTTCTTGTGGGGCGATCTCAATACCTTTCGCAGTGCGTTGATTACCTGGGACATTTTGCAGAAATCCCTCCAGTTCTTCAACTTTTAGCAGATCCATACTCCGTTGTGCTTCTACCACACGTCCTTGCTTCAGGAGTTTTTCGCCCAAAATCCGATATGTTTGGGCAACAGTAACGTTGTATGCATCTGGCTGTGGTGCAGAAAGTACTGCCGGATCTAAGCGCGCAATCTCGCGATTAATCAAACAATGCTTGTAGAAAAAAATTGCTAACTCTGGTTGGTTTTGAATATCAAATAAGTAACCGATATTACTATAGGTTTTCCCAAGTTGGACGCGATCACCAAGTTCTCTATTAATTAATAAAGCTTGCTGATAAGACTGGAGTGCTTGTGAGTAGTTAGCTTGTTTTTGGTATACCCTGCCAATATTATTTAAGGTTACAGCTTCCCAAAAACGTTCTCCTTGATCTCTGCTAATGTCTAAACCTTTCTCTAATTTCTGTAATGCTTCTTTAAACTGACCTTGCTGAAAAATATTAACAGCCTCTTCATTTAGCAGTTTGATTTCCGATTCTTTCTGATTCTGCGGTGAAATCTGAGGTGTTGCTGTTGAGCCTTGTTGTGGGCTGACATTTGAATTTACCTGTTTATTCTCTAGATTTGTACAACTAGAAACTAGAAAGACAAGGATAGAAAAGGCAAAAAAATTAAATCGCTGAAAATAAGACCGCATAACAAAACACTCCCGATTTTGGGGAGCGTAGATGCTTAACTTTTAAATTCTACACATTTTCCTAGAAATTTATGCTCAAACTTTAGTTCTGACTATGGCATCTGATTCCAGAATATCAAAGGGTTGGCTTGAAGCCATAAACTGGGGTTGGGCACTAGTGATTATCAGGGTTTAAAAGAAGTATCTGCCAGTAGCCACCTACAAAAATTTTTTTGATGTTGCAACTTTAGTTCTACCTACTGTATTTCACCCAAAATAGAGAAGAGTTGTCTTGAACAAGTTTTGAATAATTGTGTCAAGCTATTCAATGTGGAAATTTAAAGCTATTCAAGAAGTCAAAGATGTCACAAGCACAACCAAGTCAACCCCAATTACCACCAACTAGTGCCATTGACAGCCCGTTAAATTATACATCTGAAAATTGGTTTGCCTATCCTGTACGAGTCCAACCCCACCACACCGATTATGCAGGAGTTGTCTGGCATGGTACATACATAAATTGGATGGAAGAAGCACGGATAGAATGTTTGCGGTCTATTGGCATTGAATATGTAGATTTAGTAGCTTTAGGCTGTGATTTACCAGTTGTAGAGCTTTCTGTGCGTTACCATCGGTCTATTCAATTAGGTAAAGCGGTATTAGTCAAGACACGCATGGCTGATGTCACGGGTGTGCGAATTAATTGGGATTACGCTATAACCTCAACTGATGGGCAAGAATTATACGCAGCAGCTAAAGTAACTTTAGTAGCATTAGACCGCGAACGAGGCAAAATCATGCGTCAGCTACCTGCAAATGTCAAAGATGCATTAGCAAGAGTTTCTGCATTACACAATAACTAAGTCAAAAAGGATGAAGGATAAAGTCTGAAAGTTTTGCTACTTCATCCTTCATATTTTTTATTTACCACTACGTATTTGTGAAAGAGTTTGCGGTAAATTAATTATCATATCCCAAATATCTTGGGGAGTAATACCAAAACTTATATTTAATAAGATGAGAATCGCCGCTACTGTCAGTGCAGTCCTGACAGTTGTTTTCACGATTTTCCACAATATTGCAAATACGATCCAAGCTAAAATGAGGGTAGGAATCATAAGTATAAATTGACAAATCACCCTCTTAGGTAAGAGAGTCTTAATTTAGAAAGGATAAATTTTTTGTGCTAACAATTACGACTGCGAAAGCTAAGTTTTAGCTTTTGATGCGAGAGGTTCTGAGAATTATACCAGAAAGTTGCACAAAAATTTAGGCTTGGAGTAATAATTTTTGCAAATTTGTGGAAAATATTATCAATAAATAGCGGTTGGGCGCTGGATGCTGGCGAAAGGGGAGGGAAAATAACCAAGTAACAAATGCCAAATGCGCCTTTTATGCACAGTTGTATTTCTCATAAAAGTCAGTATCTAATCAGAATCATCATTTCTACCAAAAATATTTTTATGTGAAAATTTGCTTTTATCAGGTAAGTATTCAGCACATTCCTTTGCTTCTTCTGTCATTACTAGAGAAGGATTAACTGCACACTTGAGATAATGGTTGCTTGAATAATATTTACAGTTTTTACAAGGAACTTTTTTTAACCCATTAATTATAAAAAATCGCTTGTTATCTACAATTGCTTGACTTTTCCGTAACATTAAAAAGAAAACTATCCCACTGATGAGCAAAGCAAGAGGAGTTAAAGATATAGCAACATCGGTTATGTTTACTTGATTGGGTTTGGGTTGTTCGTACTTTACATCTTTCCTGATAACCTGAGACAGATTTTCATCTGCTACTACATTTTTTTGCAGTATTTGCTCAAAAGACATATTATTTACCTTTCTTTATAGCTTGACACCTTGATTGTTTATACCTATTACCTCTACACAAATGCCAATTTTTAAACCTTGTCTTTTAGGTTTTATGGACACGTAGACGCTGAAGGCTAGTTATTTTATCTTTAGCTTTGCGCCCTAGTAATTAGCATTAAATATACTCTTAGCCGACAGTATAATGTCAGTATATTTTTGGCAAATAATTAAAACCCTCTATTAAGAGAAATTAATTTTTATAAATCCTGTACTGACTTGTCGGAAATTTAGATTTAAAAGGCTTCAATTATAGGTTTATCAAAAGAGAAGTCATCGTATATCTGCCAAGAGTTTTGCTTGTTATTTATTGATATATATCTAAAGGAATATATTAATGTTTTCTAGACAAAAAGTTGTATTTGTGTTATAATATAGCCGCGAATTAAAGAAATAAACTACCAGACCATTAATCAAAAACTATTACATCAAGTATGTTGCGTTAGGCAGAAGCCTTAACCTAACAAAAGGTTAAAAAGATGTGCGTTCCGTTGGTATTAAAATAGTACTTAAAAGATTTCAAAAATTAAAAAAGAAATCCAATCCTCCCTTGCAGTGTCCTGATTCAGCATCATATTAATTTATTTATCAATAGATAACTACTTTATCCCAAGGATTAAATAGACAGCCTGAGAGTAGTTTTAGTACTAAAAGTAAAGTAATTCAGTCAGCATAGTCAATAAATCTTGGAGTTAAACATAAAAAAATAGCAATTTTGTAAATTTAAATTTTTCAACATTATGAATATAGAATTTTACAGCAGAATTCCTTGGATACCTTTAGGATTACTCTGGTTAGCCTATGCTCTTTTAGGATGGTATCTTGCTGCTCATCACATTATTTGGCTAGTAGGAGGTTTTATTACTGCTGTGGCTCTAGCTATAGTCAGGAAAAGCATCTATTGGTTAGAGCGTTTAATTAATTTTGGTTCTCAAACTTTAATTGTTGTGTTATTTTTAAGCCTATCAATTGCTATAGTGGCAACTTGGTCTCTATTATTTAGCCTTTTTCTCATACCAGTAGCAACTACGCTTTTAGCCGATTTAGAATTGCGTTTTGCTGGTTTTAGTAAAGTAGATGCATTTTTAGTGTTAACCATCTTAGCTGTATTGGGCTTGGTAGTAGGCGAAACTATAGATATTCTACTTTTACCAAGTAGTAGGTTATAGGCAGGAAAAATAAGGATGAAGTTACTAGCTGATGCGTTACGCTATCGCATCCTACGTGAACTCTCAAAATTAAAAATAATCCTAATATATTAGGATTATTTTTGTGGGGAATTTACCAGTAATTTGCTGTAGATAGCTACAGTTTTAACCACGTAAAAATAACTGGGTAATTATATAGGTATTACCCTTGCGCCACACTCCTACACCTGTTTCTCGGAAAACTGGACGGAGAATATTCTCTCTGTGTCCCGGACTTTTTAACCAACCATCAACGGCGGGTTGTACAGGCTGAAGAATATTTTTGCTTCTAAATAAGTTTTCTCCTACCATCCAATAGGAGATTCCGCCAGCGCTGACTCTGTCACTAAGGGTACTACCATCAATTCCGGTGTGGCTGAAGAAGTTTTTTTCTGCCATCTGCTGACTGTATTTGCGGGCTACTTGCGCTAATTTTTCATTATTTTTTAAAGGTTGAAGCCCATTTTTTTGGCGCACTTGGTTAATTTGTTGCCGAACTTGTGACTCAATTTCGGTATTTTGGGTAGTTTGTGCTGGCTGTGGTGATTGTGGTGGCTTGTTGGATGGGATTTCAATGTTTGGTAGGGGTGGCAAATACTCGATCGCTTGCTCACATCCTGTTAAACAAAGCGCGATCGCAATCCCTCCTATCCTGCGGTATATTTGCTTAGTCACGGAATACTTCTTGCTGCTTGATTTCCACTTTCATAAACAAATGTAACAAAATTGGAAGGTTGTGATTTGTCATTTGGCATTTGTCATTTGTCATTTGGTAATGGGTAATGGGTAATTGGGTGTTTGTTATTTCCCTTCATCGCCCTCATCGCCCTCATCTTCCTCATCTCCCTCATCCCCCTCATCACCTGATCAGCTGGGCTACGGAGTTGAAAAACTGACGACACAAACCTCTGGTGACTAACAGAGTTGTGAGCAAGTTAGCAAAGGCAACCATAAATAACAATAAAATTTCGTAAGATACAGCGTCGGGGGGTTGTACGCCACCGAGTAATTGTCCGGTGGTAATTCCTGGGAGTGCAACCATACCGATGAGCATCATTTGATTTAAGGTAGGCATTAAGCCAGCGCGAACGGCTTCTTTGCGGTACTGGGTAATAGCTTGCTGGGGAGTTGCGCCTAAGCTTAAGTGAGTTTCTATTTCTAAATGGGAAGAGTTAATGGTATTTACCAGACGTTCGCCGGCGATCGCAGCTGCATTCATGGCATTACCTAAAACTACCCCAGCTAGGGGAATTATATATCTGGGTTCGTACCATCTTTCTGGTTGAATAATCAAAAAGATGCTATAAAGCACAGTCAATGCTGTACTAACAAAAATTGACCCCCACACCCAAGGCAACACAAGGGGAAGTTTTTGACTGATGCGGTTTCGTGCGACAATCGCCGTAATCGTCAGCATGATTACTAGAATTGCCAAAACCCCCCAAACGTTGTTTACAGCAAAGATGAAGTCTAAAACGTATCCCAAGACGAGTAGCTGGAGAATAGTTCTTCCAGTAGCGAAAACCAAGTTCAACTCCAGCCCTAACTTTTCCCAAGCAGACAAACCAACTGCGATCGACATCAAGCCAATTGCGATCGCTAAATCAGCTAAATCTAATTTGATCAAATCTGGCATTAGTTACCTCCTGGGGGTGGGGAAGGGGAAAAGGCAGGGGGGCAGGGAGCAGGGGGCAGGGGGATGAGGGAGTAGAGGCAAGGGGGCAGGGAGCAGGGGGATGAGGGAGATGAGGGAGCAGGTGATCAAGGAAAATAACAAACACCAAACACCAAACACCAAACACCAAACACCAAATGCCCAGTATAAACCCTCAATAATAAGTATTTTCAACGACAGTCTGCTGTGATTTTCTAATTGACAATTTAATCAGCAACAATTAGCCGTCGAAGTGCATCTTTTGTATTTCCAGATTCATAAAAACTCATGATCCAAAGTTTAAATTCCGTTCCCGCCTTTGATATTAAACAGCAATACTCCACAATAGAAGCAGAAGTGAGTGCTGCTGTTTTAGAAGTTCTGGCTTCTGGTCGTTATATTGGCGGGCCTGTAGTAGAAGGTTTTGAAAAACAGTTTGCTGCTTATCATGGCGTAACTGAATGTGTAGCTTGTAATTCTGGTACTGATGCACTTTTTCTCGCGCTACGTGCTTTAAATATTGGCGCAGGTGATGAAGTAATTACGACAACTTTCACCTTTATTGCTACGGCTGAGGTTATTAGTGCTGTAGGTGCCAAGCCGGTTTTCGTTGATATTGATGATACTTTTAATTTTGATTTACAACAGGTAACAGCGGCAATTACACCCAAAACTAAAGCTATTATCCCAGTTCACCTGTTTGGGCAACCTGTAGATATGACGGCGCTAATGGCGATCGCACAGTCTCACAATTTGGTGGTAATTGAAGATTGCGCCCAAGCTACAGGCGCAAGTTGGGGCGGTCAAAAAGTAGGTAGTATTGGACATATTGGTTGCTTTAGTTTTTACCCCACGAAAAACCTCGGCGGTTGTGGAGATGGTGGCGCAATCACTACTAATGACCCAGCTATTGCCAGTCAACTGCGGGTATTACGGGAGCATGGTAGCAAAGTTCGCTACCTTCATGAAGAAATTGGCGTAAATAGCCGCTTGGATGCAATACAGGCAGTAATTCTAGGAATTAAACTGCCTCATCTGGATAATTGGAATGAAAGACGACGAGCGATCGCAGCTTATTATCACGAATTCCTCAGCCAAGTTCCCGGCTTAATCGCGCCTCAAGAATTAGCTGGGGGCGTTGGAGTATGGAATCAATATACAATTCGCGTCTCTAGTGAAGGGCGAAATGGTGCTACTGCCCAATATCGAGACTCAGTGCGCCAGCAATTGCAAGAACGGGGCGTAGGTTCAATGGTTTATTATCCCCTGCCTTTACATTTGCAGCCAGTTTATCAAAATCTCGGTTATCAACCAGGATACTTACCAGTAGCAGAGCAAATCTCTCATGAGGTAATTGCTTTACCCATGTACCCAGAACTGACGCAAGAACAGCAAAATCAGGTGATTTACGCCCTGAAGGATTGTTTGGGATAAAAGAGGCAGAGGGCAGGGGGCAGGGAGCAGGGGGAGCAGAGGAAGCAGAGGGGATAAGGGAGAGAATTAATTGATGATTCTTGTTACAAGTCCCCAATCACCAGTCCCCAATCACCAGTCCCCAGTCCCCAGTCCCTATCTAACCTCTACTTTAGCGGTTGCTAAGGCTTCGACGATACTGCGAACAGCGGCAATCATGGCTACTTCGCTGTTGAGTTGGTTAATGGCGGAACCAACACCAACACCAGCTGCACCAGCGGCGATCGCAAGTGGTGCTGTGACGCTAGAAATACCGGAAGCGCATAATACTGGTACTGAAACTGCACGAGAAATTTCAAAAGCTGCTGCCAAGGTGGGAGCAGCTTTTTCAATTAAGCCCAAAGTTCCGGGGTGGGAGGGGTTGCTGCTGGTGCCGCCTTCGGTTTGGATAATATCAGCGCCAGCTTTGACTAATTCTTCTGCTAGTTGTACCTGTTGATCTAGTTTCAGGATGTGGGGAACGGTAACAGATAAGGTGATTTCTGGCAGTAAAGCGCGGGTTTGGTGAGTTAGTGCGAGAACTTCCTCAGCTTCAAATTTACGGCCTTGAGCATAGAAAGAATCAAAGTTTCCGATTTCAATTAAATCTGCACCAGCTGCCACAGCTTGCAAAAATTTTTCTGGCTCTACCGCTGAAACACAGATTGGTAAATTGGTCAATGTTTTCGCTAATTTGACTAAATCAGCATCGGCAGCGATATCAACAAATGTAGCACCACCTAAATCAGCGGCTTTGATAGTAGCGGCGACGCGATCGCTATCAAAGTTATTTAAACCGCTGATCGCTTTCAGGACACAGCGGTTAGCAAAAGCACGTTGAAGAGAAGAATGCATTGTCATACTTCGTTGTTTGAAGCTACGAAAATTAGGTATATTCTACCGTTAGTCACTTGTTATTTGTCATTTGTCATTTGGTAATGGGTAATGGGTAATTGGTAATTGGGCGTTTGATTATTTCCCCTTGTCTCCTTGTCCCCTCATCTCCCTCATCCCCCTCATCTCCCTCATCCCCCTCATCTCCCTTCCTTTGTCCCCAGTCCCCAGTCCCCAGTCCCTAATCCCCAATCCCCAATCCGAAAGGGTAACTTAACTGTAAAAGTGCTACCTTTACCTAATTCGCTTTGTACATCTAAGCTACCGTGGTGTGTTTGGACGATCGCTTTGGCGATCGCTAATCCTAATCCAGAACCACCGGTAGTGCGAGAGCGATCGCTGTTGACTCGGTAGAAGCGATCAAAAATTCGCGTTAATTCTGGCTGGGGAATGCCAATGCCTGTATCTTCCACTTGAATCACGGCATAATGATCATTGCGGTCTAAGCTAACTTTTACCTTTCCCCCGGCTAGGGTGTAGTGAATGGCATTGACAATTAAGTTAGAAAATAGGCGGTAAAGCTGATCTTGATTGCCAGCTACATTCAGCGGTTGGGAAAGCTGGATGGAAGATGTAAGTGTAATATCAGCTGCGATCGCCAAGGCTGCAAATTCTTCTATTAAGTCGCTGATAATATCATCCAAACAGCAAATTTCACTTTGCAGTGGTATTGACTGACGATCAAGACGAGTTAATAGCAGTAAATCTGTAACTAAATTAGTAAGTCGCTGATTTTGGCGTTGTGTAGTGCGGAGAATTTCTCGCGCTTCGGCTTCATCCAGGTGAGACATCATCAGCGCTGATTCTACTGTTGCTTGAGTTGCAGCTAAAGGTGTGCGTAATTCATGTGCTGCATCGGCTGTAAATTGTTGAATTTGTCTATATGAGCGATAAATCGGTTTCATTGCTAATCCTGCTAACCACCAACTAGCAAGACCAACTAAAGTCATGATGATGGGTAATCCCAATACTAAAGTTAGTTTTACTGCATTGAGATAACTATTAAATTCTGCAAGACTTCGCCCTACTTGAATGTAACCCCAATCGAGATTTTCTTGGGTATGTAAAGCAAAAGAGATTTGCTGATACAAGTTGCCTTTATTATCTTTCAGAGTTTGCCAAAGTTCTTTGTTAAAAACTATTGGTAATCCATCAGGATAATTACCTGCTATAGCAATTAAGCGTCCTGAAATATCGTAAAAACGTACATAGTAATTGCTTTGATTAATAGCACTTAAAATATGGCGCTTAGGAATTGATTTTTCGGGGATACAGCTTTGACCAACTACACAAATATTAGGTAGAAAATTCTCTATGACTGGTTCTAGTTGTGCAGGTTGGCGTAGTTTTAGTTCAATAGTATCGTGTAAAGTCCCTGCCACAGATTCCAGTTCTCTGTCTAATGTCATCCAATGAGCATGAGCAACTGCTTTATAGATGCCAAATCCGCAAATGCTTAAAATGAAAGCCATCACCAGCGCATACCACAGCGCCAAACGCAGGCGGGTTTGCTGAAATAGTTGATTTTGATTCATAAGCAGATATTTTTAGCAGCTATGCAGTTTGTCTTGATAGAGAAAATAGCCCAGTGCGATCGCAAAACGATTGACTCTGTTTTAATTATCAAATTATTTGAATTTGTGATTGTAATTAATATCTAGTATTAATTCGGGTGCTGATAATTTTTACGAATGTTATATATGTCTTTATATTTACATATACAACGTAATCTATAATGGCAGAGTATTGTACAGTCTTAGGCTGCAACCAGTTAGTTTCAAAGCCAGGTTATAAACTGTGCTACAAGCATTGGAAATCCAATAACTCAAAATCAAATAACTCTATAGATTCTCAAGCAGTTTCTATATCTAATTCGCATACGCCTGCTTCTACTGCTACATTGCTATCAGCTACCAAAATCAGTGAGCGTCTTGGTGTATCGAGGAATGCTATTAATCCTATACTGGCTGAACTCGGATTATTAGATAAAGTTCAGAATGGTTGGATAGCCACAAGTTTAGGACTGGGCTTTGGGGGAGTACAAAAGTATGATGACAAAGGCAAAAAACCTTATGTTGTTTGGACAGAAGAAATCTTCAATAATCAAATTTTTCTGGACACATTCCGCAAAATTAGCGAAAATGATGCGGCAGCAAACTTAACTTCTGATAACGGCAAGTCAGACTTTCGTGAGAAGTTTCATGCTGGCAATTATCGTGCCACAGATGGACATTGGGTTCGTTCAAAAGCTGAGTTATCAATTGATAACTGGCTCTATATGGCAGGTTTAGTTCATGCTTATGAGCGAAAACTTCCTGTAGAAGAAGAAGTTTACTGTGATTTTTATATTCCTTCTGCTAGGGTTTATATTGAGTATTGGGGCTATGAAAATGAGCCAGAATATCTATCACGTAAGAAACAAAAACAGCACATTTATCATAAATATGAGTTTAATTTGATTGAACTTACGGATGAACACATTAAGAATCTTGACGATTACTTACCCACAATGCTTAGAGGGTTTGGCATTATTGTGAACTAGAAGCTTAGTATGGTGTTGTAAGATTTAAACGATATCCTGTACCATGCAAAGTTTCAATGATGTTTTCGCAGCCGCTATGAGCTAATTTGCGACGCAGCAAACGCATTTGTGCTGCTACTACATTACTCGCTGGTTCCGCGCTGACTTCCCAAAGCTGATTGCGAATTTGCTCTGTGGTGACAATTTGGTTGGGGTGTTTCATAAAGTATTCTAGTAGCTGAAACTCTTTATTTGTGAGCGTAATTTCCTGTTTATCCCCCGCCTCATTATGACTCACAACTAAATTGTTGCCGTAATCGAGAGTTAGATTACCAACAGTTAATTCTTGTGGCTGAAATTGGGGCGATCGCCTTTGTAATGCTCTCAGTCTTGCTAATAATTCTGCCATGCCAAATGGCTTGACTAAATAATCATCTGCACCTGCATCTAGTCCAGCAACTTTATCTTCCATACTGTCTTTAGCTGTGAGCATTAACACAGGCAAAGAATTTTTATGCAGGCGTAATCTTTTGCATAACTCTAATCCTGATATTCCAGGTATCATCCAATCGAAAATACCTAGGGTATATTGTGTCCAGCTATTTTCTAAATATGCCCATGCATCGTTGCCATCGAGTACCCAATCTACTAAATATTTATGTTGGGTAAGAGTTCGCTTAATAGCACCACCTAAATCTTCTTCATCTTCTACTAATAACACTCGCATATATTAACTGTTGATGGTTGACTGTTGACTGTTAACTGGGAATAGTGGTCTATCGCATTAATTATGTATGGTAAACTCATTCTGTATTTCTCTTCCTTCCTGTACTTCTCTTCGAGACGCTTCTCTGCGAGAGGCTACGCCAACGCGAACGCGCCTTTGCGGTTCGTTTTTTATTAACTTCAAAATTAATACGACAAACCACTAGTTTCTAGCCTTTATCTAGCTAATATTTACCGATTAAAATTAAAACGACCGTCTACTTTTTTACCTTTAATATCTGCATTAATTTTCACCTGATATTGACCAGTTAACTTCTCTTTTAATAAACCTGTGTAATGCTTATCTTCAGCATCATAAGTAAAAGGAACTGTCTTTTGTGTGCCATCAGGTAACTGCACTTGCGCTGTCACTTTGGCGTTAGGAATCGCTTCGTGATTGTCGCCTGTTTGTAAATACAAATCCATGTGAGTTGTATTCGCTTCTTTCTCTGGTACAAACTCTAAATGGTAAGCGCCTGTTTCTACAACTTGGCCCCCATGAGTTTTACCATGTTGTCCTTCTGTTTTGGCGACAGATGCGGCTGATGGTTGAACTTTAGCGCTAGAGGTAGCTGAATTATTTTCGGTATTAGCTGCTGGTTGGTTATCACTACAAGCACCTAAGAAAATCAAGCTCATACTTCCTAAAATAATCAAGCTAGATTTAATCAAATTCATAGATTTAATCCTCATTTCAATTCATGATTTTTGTAACAAAATTTTTCCAAACTTAGCATATAAGGCGGGGATAACTACTAATGTTAATGCTGTAGATGTAAATAAACCACCTAAGACAACTATAGAAAGCGGTTGTAATATTTCTTTGCCAGGGCCGCTATCAACTATTAAGGGTGCTAACCCTAAAGCTGAGGTAAAGGCTGTCATTAAAATGGCGTTTAATCTTTCCATTGAACCTTTGATTAAAATCTCTTTCAAAGGCATTCCTGCAGCAAATTTAGTATTGTAATTATCTACTAGCAATAAACCATTACGAGTTGCAACTCCAAAGAGAGTAACAAAGCCGACTAAAGAGGCAATAGAAATAATCCCGCCAGATAAGGCTACAGAAAATACTCCTCCTACCAATGCCAAAGGTAAGTTAATCATAATCATGGCGGTAGAAGGAATAGATTTGACAGAAATATACATAATGACTGTAATCGCTACAAAGGCGATCGCACTCGAAATTAAGATATTTTGTGTGGCTCTCTCTTGCGCTTCAAATTGTCCTGCATACTGGATATAATAACCATCAGGCGGATGTACTTGTTGATTAACTTTCGCTTGAATTTCATTGACAATTGAGCGCAAATCTCTACCGCTAGTGTTAGCAGAGACGACAATTAAACGCGATACATTCTCACGGTTAATTGTATTTGGGCCTGTACCATTTTCAATTGCCGCAACTTGCGCTAACGGAATCTTTTGCCCTGCTGGAGTATCAACTAATAAATTACGAATCGTATCTAAATTTTGTCGTGCATCTGGCTTTAGCCACACAACTAAATCGAAGGTTTGTTGTTTGTCTAAAATTTGAGAAACTACTTTACCATTCAGAGCAGTTTCAATAATTTGGGCAATTTTTCCTACTGTTAAACCATAGCGAGAAGCATCGATACGATTAAATTTAATTTGTATTTGTTCGATGGGTACTTGCGGTTCAAGTTGTAAATCGACAATTCCATCGACAGTTTTCATTACCTCATTGACTTGACTCCCAATAGTGCGGAGTTGTGCTAAGTCGGGGCCGAAAATCTTAACTGCGATCGCACTCCTCACCCCAGACAATACTTCATCCATGCGGTGTGAGATGAAGCCACCAATATTAGGCGCTACGCCTGGTAATTTAGCCAATTCTTCCCGCAGTTTTTTAATCGCCGCTTCCCTGTTTTCTGTGGCTTCGCGACTTAATTCAATATCCAAATGCGCTAAATTCACCCCGGCTGCATCGCCATCACCAGGCGCACGTCCTGAACGTAACTGTACATAAGGAAAACGCGCATCGCCTTTGAGTGCGTCTTGAATTGCTTCTCCTGCTGCGTTGGTAGCTTCTAATGATACGCCAGGGTAGAGAGTTAGAGTATTCACTAAAGTTTGCTCTTGAAACTCAGGTAAAAACACTCTCCCGAAACTAGGCGCGATCGCAATTGCGGCTACTGTAGCAGCAGTAGCTATGGCTAGAATAATTCCCGAACGCCGCAGGGAAAATGTTAATAGCGGATAATACAGCCGTTTAAAAAATCTCGCTACCCAAGGTTCATTTTCTGGTAAATGACCGTGAGGTAATAAAATTGCACATAAAGCTGGGGTTATCGTTAAAGCTGTGATACTCGAAGCAATCACAGCTGCCATGTAGCCTAACCCCATTGGAATAAAAATGCTACCTTCTACCCCGCCTAAGGCAAATACAGGAGAAAAGACAACAATAGTAATGATTGTTGCGCCAAATACAGAATCTCGTACTTCTTGACAGCCATCAAAAACGACATCTAAAACTGGTCGAGGATGGGGAGAATATTTATTTTCTCGCAAATTGCGGTAAACATTTTCGGCATCAACAATCGCATCATCAACTGCCGAACCGATGGCGACTGCTAACCCTCCTAAAGTCATGGTATTTAAACCTTGTCCTAACCAATTTAAGAGAAATATTCCTAGTAATAAAGATAGAGGTAGAGCAGTTAAACAAATGACTAGGTTACGCCAATTCATCAAAAAGGGAATGAGGATAATGGCAACAATAATACTGCCTTCAATTAAAGCTTCGCGGACATTTTCAATCGAAGCATCGATATAATTTTCTTGGCGAAATGTAGGGGTAACTTTAATATCTTCAGGTAAGCCAGCTTTAATTTCTGTAATCGCCTGTTCAATGGCACGGGTAACGGTGGGAGTATCCGCTTGCGGCTGTTTGTTAATCATGACGATGACGGCTTTTTCACCGTTAAAACTGCCATCACCGCGTTTAATAGCTGCTCCAATTTGCACATCAGCCACATCAGATATTTTTACTGGTGTACCATTGCGGGCAGTAATTACTGATTGTTGTAATTCTTCAATAGATTCAATTCTGCCAATTCCCCGAATTAATTTTTCTCGGTCAGGCGTAATTAAATAACCACCAGGAGCATTAATATTTGCCGCAGATGTTGCTTCTTCGACATCTGCCAAAGTCACATTAAAAGCTTTTAATTTTTCTGGATCGACTAATACTTGATATTGGCGAACATCGCCGCCATAAGCCACAACTTGACTTACACCAGGAACAGCTAAAAGACGATTTGTCACTTGCCAATCAACAATGCGCCGGACATCCATTAAAGATGTAGTTTCGGAAGTAAAAGCATATTGCAGTACCGTACCAATTGGCGAACTAGTGGGAGAAATTTGTGGCGTTTCCACCCCAGCAGGTAACTTACTTTGTGCTTGTTGTAATCGTTCTGTTACTAACTGACGCGCTTGATAAATGTCACTTTCCCAATTAAAAATTACTTTAACAACAGAAATTCCCGCCGCTGAAGATGAACGTACAGTCGTGACTCCAGGTGTACCATTAATTGCACTTTCAATCGGTAAAGTTACCAGAGATTCCAATTCTTCCGGCGCAAGTCCTGGCGCTTCTGTTTGAATCTCTACTTGCGGTGGTGCAAAACTAGGAAAAACATCCAAAGGCATTTGAATAATCGTGCGAAATATCCAAATCATCAGGATAATTGCACTTAGAACCACCAGCCAACGGCGAGCGATCGCCCATTTAATGATCGCACTCAGCATCGTTACAATTTTAGATTTTGGATTTGGGATTTTGGATTACGGAATCCTTGCTGGCTACGTGATGGTTATCAACCCATTCTGGTGATAAATCTGGTTCTGCTATGGTTATTTGATATTGATGTTTGCTGCGACGACTAGCCCAGAAAACACCACCCATAAAAGCTACACCCATCAGTGCAACTCCTCCCCCTACTCCCACCCACAAAGGAATTGAAGTATTAAAATTTTTCTCTGCTGGTTCTACACTCCCATGCTCCTCTACTTTCCCGCTTCCCCTAAGAGATTGTGCGTAAAGTTGCGGTGCGCGTTGTGTAACGATTAAATCACCCTCAAATAAGCCAGTTTTTACTTCTACCATGTCACCAGAAGTTTGACCTAAAGTAACTTCCACAGGCTGATAGGCGTTACCATTTTGGATATAAACCTGCTTTTTACCGTTTGCTTCTACTACCGCAGCACTGGGAATAGCTAAAATAGCTGATGAGGTTTGGTCTGTTAACACTTCGAGTTCGGCAAACATTCCCGGTTTAAGCAATCCGCTAGAGTTATCCAGTTCCGCTTGCACTGGTACAACTCGCGATTCTCCTTCCACAACAGAGCCAATCCGGGTAATTCTGCCCGTGAAACTACGATTAGGGACAGCAGCAACTTTAACACTTACCCTTTGACCAGTCCTGACTTTGTTTAAATCTTTTTCATAGATATTCGCTGTGGCAAAAACGCGGCTGTCATTGACAATCGTCATCAATTTACCGCCTGTATCTTCAAAAGATTGACCAAGGGTAACTTCTCTATCGGCTACCTTGCCAGTAATAGGCGATACCACTGTTACCAATCCTTGAGCATTAGCGCGGGTTCCTAATTGGGAAAGGCGAGTTTGATAAGTAGTATTACTAAGTTGAATCCGCGATTTTGCCACTTCAACTGCCGACGCTGCACGTTTTAGCTGATTTTCTGCCTCAATAACTTCCCGGCGACTATTAGCTTTAGTAAGTTCCGCTTTCGCTTCCGCTAGCTGGGTTTGAGATTCTAAAGCTGTGCGTTGAGGTAAAGCGCCAGCATTAGCTAACTGTTTATCTTTGTTGTACTTTTCTTGAGCAAATTTTACTTGAGTCTGCGCTTGAGCAATTTCAGCTGCGGCAATTTGTTGATAGCGATCGCGGTTTTGTTGCGCTAATTTTAAATCAGCTAAGGCTTGTTGCAAATCTGCCTGACCTTCTGCCAGCTTTTCCTGCGAATTAACCCGCAATTCCACCAAATCAGGACTAGATACCACAGCTAGCGGTTGACCTTTTTTAACTGTAGCGCCCGGTTCCACCAGCAACTCCACCACTTTCGCCTTGGCAATGGGGGTATTTACCTCTACTTTTTGGTTGGGTAGAGTTTCAATCTGTCCCGTGGTTTTAATTCCCACAGCTAGCGGTTGGCGTTTAGCTGCTTCGACTTTAATTCCTAAGCGTTTAGCTGTTTGGGTATCAACTTCAATAGCTGCATTAGCTGAATTAGTTTCACTTCCCCCTTGAAATTCATTACCATGTCCCCCGTGAGCTAAAACTGCTACAGGGTTTGTCAATACAAGCAAACTCAGCAGTGTACCAGAAAGAGAACGAATTGCCGTAAGTGTTCGGAAACGCAGAGGTTTAGGCATCGCTATCAGGAATTATTAAATATAGGAGCAGGTTTGCTCTGTGGAATTTTGTATGCACCTAATTCCCAGTCTTTCATCTGAAAATGAAATTGGCATGAAATGGATTGGGGATTGGGGATTAGGGACTGGGGATTGGGGACTGGGGATTGGGGATTAGGGATTGGGGACTGGGGAATTTAATGTATGGGGTGACAATCGCAATGCATTGGTTTGCATTGTTAATGTATCGAGTCACAATCGCAATGTATTGCCTTACATCGTTAATGTATGGGGTGACAATCGCAATGCATTGGCTTGCATTGTTAATGTATCGAGTCACAATGCCAATGTATTGCCTTACATTGTTAATGTATGGGGCGACAATCACAATGCATCGCCTTACACAAATTCATGAGCAATTTTTGTAGGGTGGAGACTTACATAATTCCCCATTCCCCATTCCCCATTCCCCATTCCCCAGTCCCTAGTCCCCAATCCCCATTCCCCTCACTTGTTATACCAAGCCTTTCGCCACTGTTTCATTTGGCTAATCTCAGCATCTTGTGCCTTGATAATTGCTTGCGCTAATTTCTTAATGTCAGAACGCTTGGTTTTTTGCAAGGCATCTTTAGCCATTGTCACAGCGCCTTCATGATGGGGAATCATCGCATCAATAAAGCGGAGGTCGAATTCTGTATCAGCTGCGCCTAAGTCCATGCTCATCATCATGGCTTGCATTTGCTCTGATGACATCTCCATCATCTGACCTTTTTGAGCATCATAAGCCATTGGTTTAGCTCCCGCTTTGGGATACCAAGCTGTGCGCCAGCTTTTCATCTGGCTAATTTCTTGATTTTGCGCTTTGATAATTTCGTCTGCTAGCTTTTTGATTTCTGGGCGTTTCGATTTTTGCTGTGCTTCTTTAGCCATGACGATCGCGCCTTGGTGGTGTGCAATCATCCCATCAATAAAGCGTAAATCATAATTAGCATCGGCTGGGCCTAAATCCATTGCCATGCTGTGATTCATCCCACCGTGATGCATCATACCATCGTGATTCATCTGGTGATCGTTGTTGGTATGGTTTTGGGCAGTACTTTGGGAACAAGCTGTTACCACGCTACTAGAAACAGAAGCGATCGCTATTAAGCTTAATGACAAAAAACTATTTTTCCAGTTAAAGAATGGCATAGGAATTATTTCTATGAGTAATGTTGTGTATTACTCATAGTTTGACAATTAAAAATGAAATCACGATGAAATTTGCCTATATTTCATTGCTAAGTAGGCTAACGCCAATTTAATGTGAAGTCGCAAATATCTAGATCCCCCTGATTGATGAGGTAGGGGAGCAGGGAGCAGGGGTAAAGGGAGAAGATAAGCTATTAGGCTTTTAAGTTGCACAATCCATTTTGAGGGCTGTTGACAGTCAACGCTCAACAGTCAACAGTCAACGCTCAACGTTCAACAGTCAACAGTCATCCAATTTAGACGCGTACTACGTTCCGGTCGCAAGTACAAATTTTGCTTGTATAAGTCCTGTAACTATAGAGAGATGATGAAGCTAAACGCATAATAATGTCAATATACTTATTAAGTAAGACACCATTCTTATGCTAAACATTAAATCTCCCTATGTTAGAAATAAAGCCATCCCAGGCTGAACCAGCTGTGATTGCAGCGGTTGCTGATTATTTCAAGGTGCTATCAGAGGTGAGTCGCTTACACATTTTAACTTGTCTGAAGTCAGGGCCGATGAATGTAATGGAAATTGCAGAAGCGACAGGCTTGGGACAGGCAAATTTGTCTAAGCATCTCAAAGTGTTAACTCAGGCAGGGATTTTATCTCGTCAGCCTAAAGGTACAAGCGCTTTTTACGAGATAGCAGATCCGATGATTTTTGAACTCTGCGATTTAGCGTGCGATCGCATTAGTGAACGCATTCTACAACAGGTGGAAAGCCTCAAAGGTATACGGGGCAATACAGTGAGTTTTTAAAAGGTGCCATACCATCTTTTAATGAAACAAATAAGTCAGATTTTCTTTGGTGTTCCCTATTTCCTAACTCCTTCTTTCTGAACCACAAAATAAAAGCACCCTTAGTGCGAGGGTGCTGATAAGTAGAGAAAAGAGGAGATACTATCAATTACAAGCTAGCTGGCGATACTTGGTGCAGCTAGAGCGATCGGTTGAGCTTCACCAGA
The DNA here is from genome assembly GCF_014696615.1 of Nostoc linckia FACHB-104. Taxonomy (GTDB): domain Bacteria; phylum Cyanobacteriota; class Cyanobacteriia; order Cyanobacteriales; family Nostocaceae; genus Aulosira; species Aulosira linckia_A. The sequence goes on from NZ_JACJQJ010000060.1 coordinate 32,557, forward strand.
AGCTAAATCTAGGGGGAAGTTGTGAGCGTTACGCTCATGCATAACCTCAATCCCTAGATTGGCTCTGTTGAGAAGGTCAGCCCAAGTAGGAATGGTTCTTCCTTCGCTATCTAAAACAGAGCTATTGAAATTGAAGCCATTTAAGTTAAATGACATGGTGCTAACACCTAAAGCTGCAAACCAAATACCAACTACAGGCCAAGCAGCAAGGAAGAAATGCAACGCACGAGAGTTGTTAAAGCTGGCATATTGGAAGATTAAGCGTCCAAAGTAACCATGTGCCGCTACTATGTTGTAGGTTTCTTCTTCTTGACCAAACTTGTATCCGGTATTGGCAGATTCAACTTCTGTTGTTTCTCGAATGATGCTAGAGGTTACTAGAGAACCATGCATTGCGGAAAATAAAGCGCCTCCAAAAACACCTGCAACCCCTAACATATGGAACGGGTGCATGAGGATGTTATGTTCCGGTGAGAACACAATCATAAAGTTGAAGGTACCAGAAATACCCAGCATCATCCCATCAGAGAAACTGCCTTGCCCAATAGGATAAATCAACAATACAGCTGTTGCTGCTGCCGCAGGTGCAGAAAAAGCCACAGGAATCCAAGGGCGCATCCCTAAGCGATAGCTAAGTTCCCATTGCCGACCCATATAGGCGTAAACGGCAAGTAAAAAGTGGAACACAATCATTTCGTAAGGGCCGCCATTGTAAAGCCATTCATCTAAAGAAGCAGCTTCCCAAATAGGGTAAAAGTGCAAGCCAATAGCAGCGGAAGTAGGAACTACAGTAGCAGAGATGATGTTATTGCCATAAAGCAGCGAACCAGTTACAGGTTCCCGAATCCCATCCACATCTACAGGAGGCGCTGCAACAAACGCCAATACAAAAACGATCGCCGCCGTCAAAGCTGTGGGAATCAAGATGACTCCAAACCAGCCCACATACAGCCTATTTTCTGTACTGGTTACCCAGTTACAAAATCGCTCCCAAAAACTAGCGCTGCTGCGCTTTTGTAGAGTTGTAGTCATTGTTCAATAATTGCGGATGAATTGGTTAAATATCGCTGTGCAAAGGTAACTTGCAACACTCATATTATATAACTATAAAGTTATATTGTTGTCAAGTGTATATTTGAAGAAGTTAGACACTAGTACCGCTGGGCGGAAGTTAAAAGTCTTTAATTTTGAATTTGGAATTTTGAATTCGGAGCGAAGCGACGTGACCACCTCGCTGATAAAATTACTTATCAGCTATTTAGTTAATAAATGAACAAGTCTGTTATGACTCACGTCCTTCCTCCGCTACGGATTGGTAAACATATTGCCCGCTATCCTATTGTTCAAGGTGCAATGGCTGTGCGTGTTGCGGGTGCAAAGCTGGCTGGTGCTGTTGCTAATGCAGGCGGAGTGGGTGTCATTGCTTCTCTGGGACTGGGGTTGTATTCTCCTGATTTTGACCAACGCAAGCGAGGTAACTTTTTTACAGCGAATAAACTTGCTTTGATTGATGAACTAGCTAAAGCACGCACTATCAGTCCAGATGGTGTTATTGGCGTAAATATTCTAGTTGCTACTAAAGATTATCCAGTATTGGCTCAGACTGCTGCGGCTGAAGGCGCAGATTTAATTATTACCGGAGCCGGACTACCTCTATCTTTACCAGAATATACTGCAGACTATCCTGATGTAGCGCTGGTGCCAAGTGTTTCTAATGTGGAAGCAGCGCAGTTCATCTGTCAAGTTTGGCAAAAACGTTACAATCGCTTACCTGATGCTTTTATTGTGGAGAATTGCCAGAAGGTAGGCGGGCATTTTACCCAGTGCGAACAGATTAATCCGCCAGGGTTTTCAATTAAATCGGTGATTGCTGAACTACGGGAGTATTTTGCCAATCAGCTAGGTGTGAGTATACCGTTAATTGTCACCGGAGGAATTTGGGATCGGGCTGATATTGAGGAAATGTTAGCGATCGCAGCAGATGGTGTACAAATCGGTACGCGCTTTATTACTACAGAGGAATGTGATGCCGATCGCCGTTATAAAGAATTTCATCTCCAGGCTTGTGCAGCAGATATTGTAACTGTACCGAGTCCCGTGGGCAAACCTAGCCGGGCTTTACGTAATGCATTTGCAGAAAATGCGATCGCAGGTTCATCCTCAATAGAACGGCGATGCATTGCTAATTGTTTAGAATCATGTCTGTGTCGAGATAGTGGTAAAACCTATTGTTTGCTACAAGCCCTTGCTAGAGCAGGGCGAGGCGATGTAGAGAATGGTTTAATTTTTTCTGGCGCGAATGTTAGGTACACTGAGCGAATCATGTCTATTGCCGAACTGATGGCAGAGTTAACCCAGCCTCAAACGGCGATCGCGCGTTAATTATTAATCAACAGTTGAGTGATATGAATTTGGATGAAATTCTTAAGCGTTACGGTACTGGAGAAAGAAATTTTCAGCGAGTCAACTTACAAGAAGCGGAGCTAACAAACGTCAACCTCAGTGGTGCAGATTTTAGCTATGCTGATTTACGTCAGACTAGACTCGGTAAAACTAACTTCAGTCAAGGTTGTCTGCGTGAAGCAGATTTAAGTGAATCTATCCTCTGGGGAACAAACTTAAGTGAAGCAGACTTATATGGTGCAATCCTCAGAGAAGCAGATTTAACTGGTGCAAATTTACTGAAAACAAATTTAGAAGCAGCAAATTTAATCAAAGCTAGTTTGTGCGGCGCTAATTTAACTGGTGTCAAACTGTCTCGTTCTCTGTTATTTCAAGCCGATTTACGTCCCAGTTCCGATCAGCGCACAGATTTGGGATATGCGGTTTTAACGGGAGCAGACTTAAGCTACGCTGACTTAAGAGCAGCTTCATTACATCACGCAAACTTAGATGGCGCAAAATTGTGTCGCGCAAACCTCAGTCGCAGAGTGCAGTGGGGAGATATGCCAACAGATTTAACTGAAGCGAGTTTACAAAATGCAGACTTAAGCTATGTCAATCTCAGCAACGCCATCCTCCGCAACGCCAATCTAAAAGGCGCAGACTTAACAGGAGCTATTCTCACAGATGTGGACTTCCAAGGCGCAATTATGCCTGATGGCAAAGTCCATGATTAAAAATGTGCGATCGCTCTCCAATATTCAACAAAGATGCGATCGCCCATTCCTCAGCGAAACATCAGCTGACACAAGTATTAGGTTGCTATTGAGTCATCACAATCAAAGATTCTCTTCCTCGTCAATTTCCTCTCCTAATCGAGCCTGAGAACTATGACGCACGTGAAGCACAAAAACAGTGTTTTCGCGAATAGTGAACAAAATACGGTATTTATTTCTGGATTTACCATAAATAAATTGACGAATTTCCTCTGCAAACGCATCGTTTTCTGGAGCCAGGATGCAACGGCGAGGTTTTTCTTGTAAAGTGGCGATCGCATCCATTAAGCCGCGAAACCAGCGATCGGCATAATCAGGATTACGTTCTCTCAACTATGAATAAGCAATCTCAATTTCAGAGTTTGCTGTCTGAGTTAGACTAACTTGAAATGCCATCCTTTTGACGCATTTCTTGCTCAAAGTCGCTTAAGCTCATGGTTCTACCAGCCTCTACATCATCTAATCCCTGTTTAATTCCGGCGATAGTTTCCAACCTCTCTAATGTATCCAACAATTTTTGGTAAGACTCTGCATCTTGTACCACAACTTCAGCTTTACCATTAACTGTCAACACCACAGGTTTTCCTGTCTGCTTCATCTGTTGAATAAATTCCAGAGTATTGCGCTTAAAGCTTGAGAGTGAATGAATGTCTCGAATAATGTTCAGCATAGAATTGATGATGCATCAAATTTAGTGCAAATTTGATGCTATCAAGTTTAACAGCTATCTGTCCAAATAATCATGATCTTGGTGAGATTACAGAGCGATCGCCCATTCCTCTGCAATTGCCATGCACACAGATGCACTACATTATATTAAAAATTGTTAACGCTATTTTCCATAATTCGTTTCCAGTTATATAGTTAAAAAGCAGTCTACAAAATTTGCGGTGCATCAGTAGTGGTACTCATCTAATGTTAATGATGTAAGTCCCTTCAAATACCACAACAACCCGTTAGCTTTGGCATTAATTATTGATTTAATTGTCAGCTTCAATTACCTATTTTACCGACCATACAGTGGTAGGAATCAATGGGTTAATTAATAATAATTTTGCCATCTTGTTAGTTATCTATCGCATTAATTTTGATGAGTTTGTAGCAAGCAATTCAATACAGCAAAATTCCTGACTACAAACTCAATACTTGTCGGTTAAAGGAAAAAAGGGGAATGGTAAAAGGGAAAAAAACCTTTAATCCCAATTCTCCAAAATTCAGCAACAGATCCAAACTCAAAAACCCTTGCTAGATATGGTTTTCTTAATTTTGAATTTTGTTAGCGTAGGTTGGCGAGTCATCTCCCAAGGGGAGATGCTACGCGAACGAGCGTCATTTTGAATTTTGAATTGGTATAACCCTTAACCTTTAACACTTTTCCCCAAAGCCAATAAGCAGAAATTGTAACTAATACCACCAAAATTACTACTCAACATTTAAAGGTTGATATTTTGCTATGTTCAATCAACTGCATAAATATATTCCCAGAATCCCCTCTGAATTGCGTTACCGAATAGATTTAATGCGCCATGCTAGGAAATTACCTGCCCTATCTCCACAAGATAAGTTGATTGTTGAGATTCTGCGTAAAGAAGGAGTTGTTACTACTTCCTTGCAAGATTTAGCACTTCCTAAAACAGCAGAATTAATTCCATCGGCGGAAAGCCAGTTAGCTAATATGGAATTAGCTTTAGCTGCTAAATATAAGAATACGCAAAAATTTGGTAGTGGAGAAAATCCAGCTTATCCACAGATTTTTACTGTGACAGATTTACCTGAGTTTTATCACTGGGGAAGTGAACAAAGGTTACTCAATATTATCGAAAACTATATCGGTCTACCTATTGCCTTTCAGGGTGTACATTTACGGCGAGACTTTGCCAATGATGAGCAACTAACCACAGAATTATGGCATTTAGATGCAGAAGACCGTCGCATGATTAAGGTAATTATTTACCTCAATGATGTGAGTCAAGAAAATGGCCCATTTGAGTATATTCCTAAATCTCAAATGTCACTAATTAAAGAGTTGCAAATTCGCTCTCAGATTGTACCCAAAACCGCAAAAGGTTTAGTAGGTCTGAATGATGGAGAGATAGAAAAAATTGTGCCTAAGTCACTGTGGAAATCATGTCCAGGGAAAGCTGGAAGCATAGTCATTGCAGATCCGAGGGCTATTTTTCATCACGGTAAACCTCGTACACAATCACGGTCTACTCTGTTTTTTGTGTACACTGCTAAGAATCCTTTACGTCCAGAATGCTGTAAGCAATATAGCGATCAAACTTTTGCTAGAGTATTGCCAGCTTAACATCCGTTCTTCAAGTTAATTCTTCATTCCGAGGTTGTTTGAAAAATGTTGGCGACACATCAATATAATATTTTAGAGTAATAAAGTTCAGGTCAGCCTTTTTTCTCTCCCTCTGTTTCCTCTGCATACACAGCAATGGAATATTTTTTTAGTTGCAAGTCCCTTACCAAAGAGCGCTATTAAAAAAAATCACCAGACCCCGCTACAAAATAGATGAGGTTGGTGATTATTCGCAACAAAACTAGAGATATAGCGTCAGGTAAATTAGGTACAAGGGTAGGGGCACGGCACTGCCGTGCCCTTAAAATTATCTGTACATCAGCAACTTACAATCTGCTGTATTTAACTAACTCAGCAATCAGCAATCAGCACTGTTTATAAACTAGAAAGTACTTCTCTTGCTATGGCTAAAGTTTGGTCAATATCTTCATCGGTGTGAGCAAAAGAAGTAAACCCAGCTTCAAATTGAGATGGTGCTAGGTAAATACCACGCTCTAACATACCGCGATGGAAGCGTCCGAATTTGGCTGTATCAGCACTTTTCGCATCTTCGTAGTTATGCACTGGGCCAGCGGTGAAGAATAAGCCAAACATAGCGCTGATATGACCGCCGCAAGCTGCATGACCAGTTTCTTGAGCAATTTGCAGTAAGCCATCTGCTAGCTTTTTGGTAATGCGCTCTAGGTACTCATAAGTACCGGGTTTTTGCAGCAATTCTAGGGTCTTAATACCTGCTGTCATTGCTAGGGGATTACCAGAAAGTGTCCCAGCTTGATATACAGGGCCAGCAGGGGCAACCATTGACATAATATCGCGACGACCGCCATAAGCTCCCACAGGTAAACCACCACCAATGACTTTACCCAGTGTAGTCAAATCGGGGGTAACACCAAATTTTTGTTGCGCGCCACCATAAGCGATGCGGAAGCCTGTCATGACTTCGTCAAAGACTAATAATGCGCCATGCTCATGGGTAAGTTCGCGTAACCCTTCCAAGAATCCTGCATCGGGAGTAATAAACCCAGCATTGCCTACAACTGGCTCTAAAATTACACCAGCAATTTCATCACGGTTTTCTTCAAACAAAGCCTTCACAGCTTCCAAATCATTGAAAGGAGCCGTGAGAGTATTAGCAGTTGCCGATTTTGGTACTCCTGGGGAGTCGGGTAAGCCGAGTGTCGCCACACCAGAGCCAGCTTTTACCAAGAACATATCAGCGTGTCCGTGGTAGCAGCCTTCAAACTTGATGATTTTTTCCCGATTGGTAAACGCCCGCATCAGCCGCAACACAGCCATACAAGCTTCAGTACCAGAATTGACAAATCTGACCATTTCGATGCTGGGAACGGCATCAATGACCATTTCTGCTAAAACATTTTCTAGTGCAGAAGGCGCACCAAAACTCGTGCCTTTTTCCAAGGCTTCATGTAGTGCAGCAATTACTTCTGGATGAGCATGACCACAAATAGCAGGGCCCCAAGTACCTACATAGTCAATGTATTGATTACCATCAACGTCCCAAATGTATGCGCCTTTGACGCGATCAAACACAATTGGCTGTCCACCGACAGATTTGAAGGCACGAACTGGAGAACTAACGCCTCCGGGCATGAGATTTTGGGCAGCGGCGAAAATCTCTTGTGATTTTGTGGTTTTAATCGTCGTATTTACCAAGGTTCTCTCCTACGTGAGGGGCAAATTAAAAGCTCTATCTTAGGATAGGGTTAAAAACTGGTTAGAACTTCTATCGTATAAAATTACCAGAACCAAAAAAATAACAATATGTTATACAAGTCGAATCAAGATTTGCCTTTAGAAATTCGCTCGCGATTATCTGAGGCATACCAGGATCTTTATCGGGCGGCTTTTAACTCGGCAGTTCACTGGTATGGTGAAGCCGCAAAAGCGCATAAGGTAGCATTGAGTGCGGTAAAGATGCAATCGGCTATGGATAAAAATGCTCTAGTTTAAGATTATATAACTGGCTGACTATTGGCTGACTATTAAAAAAATCGTGCGACTTAACCTATTGAGAATGGTATCGTGAATCAAGGAATCGTTCTCACGCAAAAAATTAGCTGGTATGTTCTCTAAAGAACCGCATTCATTACACAACGCTATCCCTGTTGAAAAAATCCGTTATGACGAACAAGGTCTAGTACCAGCAATAGTTCAAGATTATCTTGATGGTACTGTCTTGATGATGGCGTGGATGAATCGGGAGTCTTTACAAAAAACTTTAGAAACTGGGGAAACTTGGTTTTGGAGTCGTTCGCGTCAAGAATTGTGGCATAAAGGCGCGACTTCTGGCCATTTGCAAAAAGTGCAAAGTATCCGTTATGACTGCGATAGCGATGCGCTCCTTATTGGTATAGAACAGATAGGCGATATTGCTTGTCATACAGGAGAGCGTAGTTGCTTCCATCAAATAGATGGACAAATAGTAGCCCCACCAGGCGATACATTGTCACAATTATTTCAAGTAATCTGCGATCGCCGTGACAATCCTACTGAGAGTTCCTACACCTGTAAGTTATTCGCCGGCGGTGATAACAAGATTTTGAAAAAAATAGGTGAAGAAACCGCGGAAGTTGTCATGGCATTTAAAGATGATGATGCCGATGCGATCGCAGGTGAAGTTGCAGATTTGCTATATCATACTTTGGTCGCTCTGGCACATCATAAAGTTGATGTCAAAGCCGTTTATCGGAAGTTGCAAGAACGGCGGAAATGAATAGTATCAGTTAGACAAGGCTCATCAACAAGCGACTTGAAACAACCAAACCACGACCACTTAACATCTCTAAGTAGCAATGAAAGCACTTAAAGTTATGGCAACGATCAATGAGGAAGGACAATTAACTTTAGATCATCCTCTCACAACAGATAAAAATAGTCGTGTAGAAGTCATTGTTTTAATCCCAGATGAGGAAACCCCAGATCAGACCGCTCAGGCAGAAGTCTTAGCAGATTTCCGGCAAGCTTGGCAAGAGGCTATGACTGGGCAAACTATCCCGGTGGCTCAACTGTGGGAAGGGCTTGAAGATGGTTGATCCGCCGTTGATTCAAGTTGAAGCTTCGCTAACATTCAACCGAAATCTACGCGCTCTTGCCAAGAAATATCACAGTATTAGGAATGATATACAACCTGTTATCGAACAACTTCAGCAGGGAGAGTTACCAGGAGATCAAATACCTGGTGTTGGTTATACAGTCTTTAAGTTGAGAGCTAAGGTTGATAGCGGATACTAAAGTAAAAGCCATCATCTTGAGCATTATTACCGCGATCGCTTAAATCTACAAAGGGGATGCCATAATCTAGGCGCATGGTTAATTTATCAATGCCCAAGGCTTGATTCCACAATAGCCCTAAACCGGCACTGGCTAAAAATGTTTGATTGGGTAGTTTATTGGGATTGTCTGATTGATTCCAAACAGCGCCTAAATCAACAAACGGTATTACCTGTAGGGTGGATAATCCCGCTTTATTGCGTTGCACTGTAATTCTGTCTTCAATTGCAAAACGGAATCCATTATCGCCAGAACGGACATTTTGCCGATATCCACGCACAGATTGTCCGCCGCCAATGACGAATTGCTGGGAAGGTAACAAACTGTCTGGTGTGAGTTGCAAGTCTGCTTGGATGATTAACAGGTGATTGTTATTTAGCTGCTGTACGCGCTGGATTTGACCTAGCCAACTGAAAAAGCGACTATCGGGAATGGGGTCACTATTAATTGTGGCATCAAATAAACCAGTGCCTAAACTAAATTGTGATTGTAACAGCCAAGCCCCTTGGGGGTCGCGTCGGACGTAGTCTTGGCTAAACTTAAATACACTGGTACGGCTAACGCCATTCGCATCAGGGCCGATACCAAAGGGGGTGGGAAGTTGATCGAAGAGAAAAGTTTGCCCATCTTCATAAGTAAAGCCGAAAGACAAGGCAAATTCTTCTCTAGGCGATCGCATTAATGGCTGACGATAACTAATTTCATAGACATCTTGATCACCTTTGATCCCAAACTGGTCAAAAGGTGGCTGAGTGATTTCGTTGCGATTGGGTGCAACTCGCAGACGTAATTTCCCATCCATCGCATTGAGGGGAATTTGATAGCTAAAATCAAAGCGATCGGAACCGCCAGTCAGGGTGCGATAATAAGCACCTGCTATTTCATCTCCTATCCCAGTTAAGTTGCGGTGGAGTAATTGAATCCCTAATCTTTCCGAACCAATACTAGGCGGTGAATAGTTATCTATACTTAAGCTGCTGACAAAAGGATTTGCTTCATCAACCCTGACTATAAGAATACTTTGACCAACTTGTCCGGTAGGGCGCAGGCTGGCTTCCACATTATTAAATAGCGGATCGAGTCGCAGTAATTTCAGTTGTTCTTCCAGCTTAATTGTATTTAAGGGAACTCCTGCGCCTAAGCGAATGCGATCGCGCACATACCCAGGATTTAAGCGCTTGGTTCCTTGCACTTCAATTTCCGACACTCGCCCTTCAATAATGCGAATTACCGCCACACCATCTGTATTTCCAGCCTGTTGCGTCACGGGAATCGCCCGCGAATTTATATAGTTATTATTCAGATAAAGCTGAGTCACAGCATCAGCAGCTTTCCGCAAATCCTCTACTGTTAATTCCCGCCCTTCAAATGGCTGAACAACCTGATTTAGTTGTTGTTCTGTAAATACGGTGCTATCTACAACATTAATTTTGCGAACGAAAAATCTCTCAGGGGTTGTGGGGGTAAATTCTGGTGGGGTGGTTTCTGGGGGTTGGGGGCTGGGGGATTGGGTAATGGGGATTGGGGACTGGGGTTTGGGGGCTGGGGATTGAGTAATTGGTAATTGGTTTTTGGTTTTTGACTCAGGACTCAGCACTTTCGACTCAGCACTGGTTTGAGACTCAGCACTGTTTTGAGACTCATAACTCAGTAGTTTTAACTCAGTACTGTTTTGGTTGGCTGTGGCTTTTAATCCAGTGATTGCCAGTATTCCAATTAAATTCAGAATGAACAAACTGCTTTTAAAATTGAAACTTTGATACAAAAAAGATATAAAGAATTTCCCATCGAAAATATTGTTAAATGCTCGGAAAACAGCAAGTAAAAACTTGCGTTGAGATAGACATTTTATTGATTTATTGCCGTTACTTCCCAAAGTATCAATTTTTTGATATGCTTTCAATCTTTGCGGAATTGGAACTTCAGACTTAAAATTAGTTTTTATACCTTTTCTCATTTCACTATACTGAAATGTATGCAGTTATCAGTTAGCAGTTATCAAGTATCAGTTATCAGTTTTATGGCGAACATAACGCCTTCACAAAAAATTTGCAAAAGGCGCTAGAGCGTTATAGCACTGCACTATACGCTTAATTACTGTTTACTTAGTTGATCAATTGGCTAGTTGAGATTCCGGAAAATTATTTTAGCCACAGTAATATTTGAATATCATATTTTTGCCAGTCATATTCAAAAAAATTAATATATTTAATTACATTTAACACTGAGAAATTCTCAGTGATATCCGATAGGATAAATATGCTGGTAAGAGATTAGAAATTGCGTTGGAGAACTTCCATGTCACTGCCGATTTCCATTGTCATTACGAATTACAATCGGGAGCGTTTTCTGGGAGAGGCGATCGCTAGCGTCCTCCAGCAGACATGGCAAGATTTTGAGTTACTGGTGTGGGATGATGGCTCTACGGATAATTCGGTAGCGATCGCGCAAAAATATGCGGGGCAAGATAGCCGTGTGCGGGTAGTAGCAGCACCTCATCAGGGAGTAACTGCGGCGCGGCGAGATGCGATCGCCCAAACGACAGGAACCTACATCGGCTGGGTAGATAGTGACGACTATTTAGCGCCAACAGCTTTGCAAAAAACCGTTAGCATTCTCAACCGTCAGCCAGAAATCGGCTTCGTGTACACCGATTATCTAGATGTTGACGACAAGAGTAAAGTTATTAGATATGGTCGGCGCAGTCTGATTCCCTACTCGAAAGAACGGCTGCTAGTCGATTTCATGACTTTCCAATTCCGCCTGATTCGCCGTTCTGTTTATGATTTAGTAGATGGGTTCAATGGTTCCCCGAATTACGCAGAAGACTACGATTTATGTTTGCGGCTTTCGGAAGTAACCCAGGTTGCACATATTCAGCAGCCACTCTACTATTACCGCCACCATGCAGGCAATATCACCAAACAAGCCCACCAAGAACTGCTGTTATGTTCTCAACAAGTTATTGCTCAAGCATTACAACGGCGAGGAATAGCTGACAAATATCAAATTGATGTCGAACTCTCCACTGGGCACTTTTTCTTACGCTACAAGCAACCCTCACAGCATTGTCTCACAGAAGAAAGGCAGAGGGCAGGAGGCACACATGAAACAAGTTTCATAGCCAAGCATGAAAGTGGCACTGGGATTTTTACTCAGAACTCAGAACTCAGAACTCAGAACTCAGAACTCAGCACTCAGAACTCAGAACTCAGCACTCAGCACTCAGAACTCAGCACTCAGAACTCAGAACTCAGCACTCAGAACTCAGAACTCAGCACTCAGAACTCAGCACTCAGCACTCAGCACTTTCAAGCTAGAAGGCAGAAGGTAAGAGAAAATAATTTCTCCCCAGCCCGCAAACGCTTACTTAAACCCCAACCGCTTTGCTTAGGAATTCTCCCCTTAGTTGCAACCCTAACGGCTGCATCTGTCCAAGCTCAACAAATTATACCTGCGAATGATGGTACAAATACCATAGTTACCCCCAATGGTAATAGGCTAGATATTACTGGGGGTCAGACTTCGAGTAATGGTGTTAACCTGTTCCACAGCTTTCAACAGTTTGGTTTAACACCAGAACAAATTGCTAATTTCCAAGCCAACCCCAATCTGCAAAATATTCTCGGTAGGGTGACAGGTGGTAATGCTTCGATTATCAACGGCTTAATTCAAGTAACTGGGGGGACTGCTAACCTCTACCTGATGAATCCCGCCGGATTTGTTTTTGGGCCGAATGCTAGCTTAAATGTTCCTGGTGCTTTCACCGCCACCACAGCCAACGGTATTGCTTTTGGTAATAGTTGGTTTAATGCTAGTGGTGCGAATAACTACTCAGTTTTAGTTGGCAATCCCACAGGTTTTGCCTTTACCATGAGTCAGCCAGGAGCCATATTAAATGCTGGTAATTTAGCTGTAGGTAATGGGCAAAGTTTGAGCTTGTTGGGTGGAACGGTGGTCAATACCGGAACGCTTACAGCACCAGCCGGGCAAATTTTAGTGACATCTGTACCGGGGGAAAATTGGGTACGCCTTAGCCAGCCTGGTAATTTGTTGAGTCTGGAAATTCAACCTTCAGCTGCTAATAGTAATCAACCAAATAACTGGACAATCCCCATTCCATCTTTACCAGAATTACTTACAGTCGGGAATACAGGCTTAACGGCTAACCCTGATGGCACGGTGAAACTTTCCAGTACTAACACAACTATTCCCACAACTCCCGGTACAACAATTGTCTCGGGGAAAGTTGATGCTTCTGGTTCCACAGGGGGGAAAGTTAATATTTTAGGTCAACAAGTTGGTTTAGTTGATGCCAATATTAACGCCTCTGGGAATAATGGCGGAGGGACAGTCCTGATTGGTGGCGATTACAAAGGCCAAGGTACTGTACCCAATGCTACTAACACTTATGTTGATAGTAAATCGGTAATTGCTGCCGATAGTAACCTCAATGGCGATGGGGGACGGGTAATTGTTTGGGCTAATGACACAACCCAATTCCTCGGTAAAATTACTGCGCGTGGTGGAGCGAATAGTGGTAATGGTGGTTTTGTGGAAGTATCAGGTAAAAACTTCCTCACCTACAATGGTCAGGTAGATACTTCTGCTGCTAATGGTACATTGGGAACTTTGTTACTCGACCCCAGTACCTTGACCATTATTGATGCCGCAACAGGTGGTACTTTTGATGCTACACCGAGTAATATTCCCTTTGGATTGGCTGATAATGGCGCGAATACTATTTCTTGGGGTGCGTTAAGTACTGCTGGTGCCAATATTGATTTACAAGCAACAGGAAATATTACTATTAACCCCATTACCGGCAATACACCTGGAGTCACAACTGCTACTGGTGTAGCGACGCTAAACTTAGGTAGTGCGGGTAGTTTCCGGCTCACTTCACAAAACGGTGCTGTTACCTTTGCCAATACCAGCAATACCATCAATACCACCGGAGGCGATATCTTCATTTCCGGCGCGAGTTTAGCACTAGGGAATCTCAACACCACAGGTAGCTTTGCTCCTAGCGGTGATGTGAATTTATCTGCAACAGGTAACATTACTGCAGGAAACATCAACACCAGTGGCTTTATTTTTGGCGGTAACGGCTATGGTGGTGGCTATAACGCAGGTAATATTACTGCGACTAGTAGTGGGGGTGCGATTACCCTGGGAAATCTTACCACCAATATCAACGAAGTGAATGCTGGTCAGGCGGGAAATGTTAATTTGAGTGCTGTTGGCAATATCAATACAGGTAATATTAATACCTCTGCTGTTGAGGGTTCTGAGTCTGCTACAGGTGGAACCGTTCAAGCCAGCAGTAGTGGGGGTAGTATCACGACAGGCACTATTAACTCATCTGTAACCAAAACCGGGCCGAGTGGAGATTATACGGCGACATCTGGTGCAGTGAACTTAACTGCTGCTGCTAATATTACGACTAGTGCAATCAACTCCTCAGCTAGCGCACTTAATGTCGATGGTGATGCAACGGCTACAGCTGGAAACGTTACTCTCAGGACGACTAATCCTTTCGCCAGCACAATTACCTTTACCACGATCAACAGCCAAGCCACCACAGAACCAGGTGGTACTGTGACTGGTGGTGATGTGCAAGTCCTAACAAATGGACTGGTGCGGGGTACGGGTACTTTACTAGGAAATACGATCGCTACCGGTGGGATTATTAATGCTGGAGAAGGCGGTAGTAGTAGTTCTGCACCACCTATCGGCGGTAACATCACTATTCAACATGATGGCGGCCCTGATAATGTGCCGTTTACCGTAGGTAATGCTAGCGTTAACGGTACAGCCGGCGCACTCAACGCTGGGGGAACTTCCATCATTACTGCAGGTAGCTTAAGCGCACCTGTATTACCCAATGGTGGCGCAGCTAGCGGTACTCCTGCCGGAATTGCAATTAATTCTGTCAACAGTCCCCCGACATTAACAGCCAATACCACATTACCTAATACCCAAACCAATCAGCCTGTAAATGTTAACTTTGGTAGTTTAGGAGCAGTAGTTACCGATGCTAACAACGACAACACCACAATTCGAGTGGATGCAGTCAATTCAGGTACTTTAACTGTCAATGGTGCGGCTGTTGTGCCTGGCGTGACTACAGTATCAAACGGTTCTAGCTTAGTCTACACACCCCCAGCAGATACTAATGGTTTGCTTAATGCCTTCACCATTAGCGCTAGTGATGGTGTTTCTACTTCCTCACCTGTACAGATAGGTATCAACGTCACCCAGACAACTAAGCCAGATATTCCTGTGTGCAATTTCAATTGTCTACCGACAAAAGTTGATGACCCTGTAAATAATAATGGTGGTGGCGAAGATAAAAAAGTTGGTGAGGAATTGCCTGAAGAGAAATTTACTGGAGAATTTGAGCGACGTTTAGGTGTCGGTGGGAATACACTCAAATCACCTGATGATGCTAAAGAAATAGCCATTCAAATTGAAAAAGCCACAGGTGTAAAACCAGCATTTATTTACCTAAGTTTTGTACCTGTAGAAATTGCACCAACTTCAGCTAATAAACAGTTAAATACTACAGCCGAAAAAGACAATGAACAACTGGAAATAGTAGTAATTACTGGCAAAGGTAACCCCATCCGCAAACGCATTTCCGAAGCCACAAAAACGAAAGTTCTCAAAGCAGCCAACCAATTTCGGCAGGAAATTATTAATCCAGGTAATAATCTTTATTTGCGTCCATCTCAGCAACTTTATAATTGGATAATTGCCCCCATCAATGCCGAATTACAAGCACAAGGAATCACCAATTTAGTATTTCTCCCAGACATTGGCTTACGCTCTACACCAATCGCCGCACTTCACGATGGTAAAAGATTTTTGGTAGAACAATATAGTGTAGGCTTAATGCCTAGTCTCAGTTTAACTAATACCCTGTATACAGACATTAAAAAATCCCAAGTTTTAGCCTTGGGTGTTTCCCAAAGTACCCAAGGACAAATACCTTTGCCAGCAGTTCCAGTTGAGATATCAACATTAGTGATGAAACTATGGCAAGGTAAGTTACTGTTAGATAAACAAGCAACTTTAGCTAATCTCAAAGCAGTTCGTCGCCAAGAACCTTTTGGAATTATTCACATGGCTACCCATGCAGATTTTGAGGCAGGAGCTTTGAATAAATCCTATATTCAATTGTGGGAAGATAAATTACGTTTAGACCAAATCCGGCAATTACGCTTAAACGACCCCCAAGTTGAGATGATGGTATTAAGTGCTTGTCGCACTGCGGTAGGAAACGAAGAAGCAGAGATTGGCTTTGCCGGTTTAGCTGTGCTAGCGGGTGTCAAAACTAGTGTTGCGAGTCTCTGGTATGTCAGCGATTTAGGTACAGCCGCCTTAATGACGAAGTTCTACGAAAGCTTAAAAACCGCACCCATTCGCGCAGAAGCTTTAAGACAAGCGCAAGTAGCAATGGCTACAGGCAAAGTTTTCCTCAAAAATGGTCAAATTCAAGGTTTAGAACCAGTGGAGAGTTTACCTTTACCGGCTGAGAGTATCAATGATGAACCTGATAAATCTTTGTCTCATCCTTATTACTGGGCAGCATTTACAATGGTTGGTAATCCTTGGTAATTGATGTCAAGATGAATGTTGACTGTTGACTGTTGATTGTTGACTGTTGACAGCCACAACAGATATTTTTCACAACTAAAATAGGATTGCTATATGTTTTTGTCAATGCTTTATACAACTACATTTTTTTACCATTCAGCATTAGATTTATAAAAACGTAGATGCACAATCGTGTTGTTAGCAAAAGAAAATTCCTGTGCTTTTTCATCTGAGAAAAAGTAACGCCCACCTTTGACACCTGTAAATTTCACTATTAATTTGTAGCCATTGAGAAACTCAATTGTATATATTTCCTTAGTCTTAAGTTCGCTAAATTTTACAGGTTCCATCTTTAATAAAAAATTAAAACTCTTTGTGACAATGCTAAAGAATAGTTAAGTTTACTGCGTAAATTTAACTATTTAGAATAAATTAGCTCATTATTTAAAATGCCATATTTTGTCCTATCTTTACCATATAGAGATTAGTTTAAATATTAAATACTGTTTGTCTGATGATGTAGTTGTGGTCAATATATGTGTAAATAAAATTTTTATTATAAACCTCTTGAACTCTTAATATACAAGAGTTTAAGAGATTTATATAATAACTCTAGGAATCCGATTTTATTTCTGAAAAAATCTCAGTAAGCCGTAACGCACAAAAAGCTTTGGCACTGATGCGTTAGCGATAGCGTAAAGCATCCTACGTTAATTATATGAACTTCAAAAATTAAATATGAGTCCTATGTAAGCAAGTAATATTGCTTGCTAAAAAATTATATACTAGATGGTTATATAATAAAAAATACTTATTTTTATCTGCATTTGTATAGTAGCAATGTAGCTTCAATAACAAAAAGACTTAATATCTATTACGCCTAAGAATTATCAAACGGCAAACAAAGTGTTGCTAACGCCAAGAAAGAATATCAACAGATTTTATAGCTCTGGAGAAAACAATATCAGTCAGGTTCAAGGATCAAGTGTCTATGGGGTGAAGCAAAAGACGATCGCACAACCAAGAGGCGAGCATAATGAGGTGCTTACCAAAGTTACCCTATTCCTGTAGGATTTGATTGCAGACTCTCCTAAAATAGGCTGACAATCTATCCGATGAAGAAAGTAACTAAATTGTCTATAGCAAGTTATTACGTGGGAAATAGGCGAAAAATCAAATTTTTCCGCCTGTTTGTCTACTTTATCATGGCTTTGCTGTGCAGTTTGAGTTCACCAATCATGGCGGTGCTTCCTGGGATTGCTGCTTCATCTCAACCGATTGTCAAAGAAATTGTGGCTCCAGCTTCCCTACTGCAACAGGGTAAATTGCTTTACGATGCAGGAAAGTTTAGTGAGGCGGTGCAGGTATTGCAGCAAGCTGTGAAGGAATATCAAACTCAAGGCGATCGCATCAAACAAGCCGCAACTTTGAGTAATCTTTCCCTAGCTTATCAGCAACTCGGCGCTTGGCAGGAAGCACAAAAGACAATTACAGACAGTTTGAATTTGCTCAAGGTCGAACAAAATAGCCAAAGTCTGCAAATATTCGCGCAATCTTTAGATATTCAAGGACGCTTGCAATTAGCCACGGGACAGGGGGAGGCGGCTTTAGCAACCTGGCAACAAGCAGCAAAAATTTATACGCAGCTAAAGAACGAATCGGGCGTAGTGCGGACTTTAATTAATCAAGCACAGGCTTGGAGAAGCCAAGGTGCTTACTTACGGTCTGTAGAAATACTAGAGCAAGCATATCAAAAGTTACAAACACAGCCCAACTCCATAGAAAAAGCAGTAGGATTGCGATCGCTTGGCGATAGCCTGTTAGCCATAGGCGATGGGAAAAAGTCGGAAGCGGTGTTAAAGCAAAGTCGAGAAATCGCTAAGAGTTTACAATCAAATGCAGAGATTGGGGCGATTGTTTTCAGTTTGGGAAACAACGCCCGCACACAGCAAAAAACAGCAGAAGCGATCGCTTATTATCAGGAAGCTGTGCAATTATCCCCATCACCTTTAACCAAAGTCCAAGCCCAGCTAAATCTCCTCAGCCTACTCATTGAAGATAAACAGCTTTCCACAGCCGAAACCCTATTACCCGCCATCCAATCCCAGCTTGCACAACTCCCCCCCAGCCGTGCAAGTATTTACGCTGCTATCAACTTCGCCCAAAGCCTCAACAAACTCACAACTCCCAACTCCCCACTCAGCACCCCCCACTCAGCACTCAGCACTCAGCACTCAGCACTCAGCACTCCCAACTCAGCACTCATCCTCACCACCGCTATTCAACAATCTCGCAATTTGGGGGATCAAAAAACAGAGGCTTATGCTTTAGGCAGTTTAGCTAACTTATACGAGCAAGCCCAAAAGTTACCAGAGGCGCTCAAGTTTACTAAACAAGCGTTAGTCTTAGCTCAAACGAACAATGCACCGGAAATAGCTTATCGCTTAGAGTGGCAATTAGGCAGAATTTTTTGGGCGCAGAAAGATTTAACAAAAGCGATCGCAGCTTATGATGGGGCAGTAGAAACTCTGAATTCTCTGCGTCGGGACTTAGTAGCCATTAATCAGGATGTGCAATTTAGCTTCCGCGATAGCGTGGAACCAGTCTATCGAGAGTCTGTAGAATTGTTGCTGCAATCCCAAGCGGGAACAGGTAATGACAAAATTTTAGATAAAGCACGCCAGCGCATCGAGACTTTACAGTTAGCAGAATTAGATAACTTCTTTCGCGAAGCTTGTCTATTAGGTCAAAATGTAGCTTTAGATCAAGTAGTAGACAAAGATAATCCTAATACGGCAATTCTTTATCCCATCATTCTCCCTGAAGAAATTCAAAGTAAACCAAAAAGTTTTTCCCAAAGAGTGATGCCTACAGCGGGCTACGCCTACGCTAATCACATTTACGTAATCTAAAGTGCTATAAGCTACTTATTAT
>NZ_JACJQJ010000061.1 GCF_014696615.1 Nostoc linckia FACHB-104
AACTAAAACGCCCAAGTATTCTTATGTGCTTGGTTTGATTTGAATTGTCACGGGGTAAGGCGCAGCCCTACCCGCTCTTTGTGCCAGTTGCGTAAGTCCTGAATTACTTCGTTCTGGTACCTCAATAGGTGCGAATGTCCGAGAAGCACAATCTGCACAATCTAGCAAAGATTTTATCCATAAATTAGAAATAGCTTTGAAAGAAGCAAGAGAAACACAATATTGGTTAGAAATACTAATTGAATCTGAACTAGTAGAACAACCACAATTTCAACCACTCCTCCAAGAAGCAACCGAAATTGGTAAAATCCTAGTTGCATCGACCAAACGCCTCAAACGCAAATCATAATTACGAATTACGAATTACGAATTCCAAATTAGGAATTACCAAAAATAGCCCGGTGTGATTGTTGTTTGGCGGGTGGTAGAGTTGTATTTTAAAAGATATTCGTGAGCGATCGCTTCATTTTCTCTCAGTGTTTCAACTTCTTTTTTACCAATTTCTGTATCCGTAGACAGCAAAATTACTTGGTGGCTAGCGGAAGGAAAATAACGTTCTACTAAGTTACTGCGGTGGGAAGAGTCGAGTCTGCCAAGGGGGGTGTCAATTGCTACTGGTAAGCGGCGACCGGAAACTCTAGCTAATCCCCAGAGAAAGGCGATCGCCAGTAGTTGTTTTTCGCCAGCAGAAAGGCGATGTTTGGGGACGGGTTTACCGTTTAAGTCGTAAAGCGAAAGGCTGAAGGTGTTGGTGTCAATCGCCACGCGATGAACTAAATCAGATTTATGTAACAGATAGCGGAAGCATTCTGTGACTTCAACTTCTAATTTGTTGAGTTTTCTCAGGGTTAATTTCTCGCGGAAAAGTTTGAGGGTTTCTTGAACTCTAACTGCAGATTCAATAATATGTCCTTTGTTTTGAATTTTAAGACTTGTATCTGTGTAGTTTTCTAAGCTTTTTTTGGTATTTTCAATCTCTGTTACTAATTCATCTAAACGACGTTTAGCTATTTCCCAACTAGCTTTAGCTTCTGCAACTTGCTGTTGTGCTTGTTGTAATTCATCAACCAGTCTTTGATATTCTTCTGGTGAGGCGGCGGTTTGAATTTGTCTTTCTAATGTGATAATCTCTTCTTCTTGAGAATTAAGCAGTGTAATTTTATCTTTCGCCTTGGTTTTGGCATATTCCAGATAATGATGTATAACATTATCCAAATTATGCAGGGTTTCTGTATCAGCTAATAACCAAGGTTCAGCAATAGCGGCGTTATCTAAATCTTGATTTTCTTGGGAGATAAATTCTTTAATTTGAGTTACTGCTGCTTGATCGATAGCTAATTTATTGATCAAATTGAGTAACTTTTTATCTCTCTCAATTAATAAATTATGCGCTACTTTCGCTTGTTGAATGCGAAACTCTTCTTCGCCTTGGGTGTAAGCTTCATTTAATAGAGGTGCAATCAATCCCAGAGGTAAAAATTCGGCAGCTAAATCACACAGCGATTGGCGGATTTTTTCTGTTTCAGTGATTCTTTCTTGCTTTTGTTTGTCTAATTGGCTGCGTTCCCCCGCAATTTTGCCACCCTCAGAAATAAATTTATGCACAGCTTCTTGTTGTCTAGCTTCGGCGGCTGTTAAATTCTCTTGTAGGGATGTAATTGATTGGGATTCTTGATGGTAAGCCTCTTGTAGTTCTCTCAACTTGTCTTCAATTTCTTCAATATCCGCCAAATCTTTAGTATCAGCAAGTTCCTTGCGTTTGCGATTGACTAATATATCTAAATCTACTGCTAATCTATCTGCCAACTCTAATCCTAAAAGTCCGCTAATGGCATCTACTACAATTGGCGGCGGTATTTCCTGTTCTGCAAGTTCTTTAACTTGTTCACCATCAAATAAAAATAAGTTAGAAATTCCTAAAGGTAGGAGATTTTCAATATATTCATCCCAAATATTTACTAAAGCTGTATCTAACCATTCATGAGAATCTAAAATTCCTAAATGGTCTTTACCATCTTTGGGATTTTTTTCCCAGGTACGGACAACTCTATATTTTACTGGCTGATCATTTTCGATATGTTCAAAAAGTAATTCAATGCGCGTTTTTTCCACTGGGTCGGTTTTGCTATTAACGCATTGCGTCAGGAAATCGCTATAACTTAAATTACCACGAGTTGAACATTGGGCGCGATGACCATAAAGTGCAAGGCGAATTGCATCCATGAGGGTTGTTTTACCGCCACCATTCATTCCACCTAACAGAATAATTGGACGAGAATTATCATGATTTCTTGGGTCAAGATTGATTACTTGTTTACCAGTGTAGGGGCCAAAGTTCTGTAATACGAGTTCAAGAAATATCATTTATAGAAATTCGTGTAGGATTTGGGAAATTATTGGTTGAGTTAGGGAATAAGGGAGAAGACAGAAGTATGCATCAATGTAGTTGTTTTTTTGACAAAGGATTTAGGAAGGCTGCATCTTTGTGAATGGGATGAAATCAAGGGGGAAAATAATTTTGTTGGCACAAGGAAGCAATTATAAAACAACGGGATGAACATTGAGCATAAAAAATTTTGTAACTCAATTGCAAATTACGATTAAACTCGCCTTACCACAGTTAATCTTAATTGATTTGGATTATTCCTACCCAAAAGAGTTGAGCTAGATTAGAATCTCCATCAAAATCTGATTGTTGAGTTCTGAGTCCTCTCTTTCACCAATTACCCATTCCCCATTACCCATTCCCCAAACAATACGGGAATCTACGCATTGTATTTTTGCCGTTTTTGTGGCATTCTCCTTTACATATCTATTTAATACAGTAACTTGATAGAATTAGTGTAGTTTATTTGCGGTCTAGAAGAGGAGAATCTAAATGAGACTCATATCCAGTCTGGCAAATTTGGGGAAAGTACAGATTTTTGGCTATAAGTGTTTCCTCTGTGTTGCATTCTGCTTTAACTACCCAATAACTATGGGGGGATTGAGCTAATGTCTGCAAATAAAATCAGGAAATCCGCACCAATTCACAGTAGAATTTCCGTACCTACACAGTATCAAAGACAGCCTGTTATCTCGCGGCTGGTATCTCGCTATGGTATAACAGTAAACATTGTAGCTGCCTCATTAGTATCCGGTAGTGAAAGCAATGGCTGGTTTGATTTAGAACTGTTGGGAAATCCTCAGCAAATAACCAATAGCCTATCTTACCTGCAAGAATTGGGAGTGGGTTTAGTAGAGTTGGCGATCGCAAACCACATTCAATTTCACCAACAATTCCAGCCGTTCCCAAAAGCAGTTAACAAACTAACGCGCAAAGAATTAGAAACATTTAAAAATCAGTGGGCTACAGAATGCCAAAAATGGCTTTCTCATGGACAAACTAATAGACTACATATACAATTGTGTATCTTAAAAAGCTACTACAAGAAACCAATAATTTCTCAACTAGTCTCTCGTTTTGGATTAACAGTTAATATCACCAGTGCTTTTCTCAATCCCGCTGTAGAAGATGACGGATGGTTTGACTTAGATTTGTGGGGCGAAACTAAGCAAATCCATTCTAGCCTGCGTTATTTAAAAAAACTGGGACTACCAATTTGGCCTGATTGGTCTGGTACAGTGCAAAACAGAACTCTAGAACCAATAGTTTTTTAATTTACTAATTTAGTATCTCATGACAACATTCCATCAAATTCAATTTAAAACAGCAACCAGATTTTCTTCGGTTCCATCTTTCTCTGAAAAAAGCCAAATTACCAAAGTTCGTATGTGCATATATATTCCTAATTCCTATCTCAAAGAACCAGTAATTTCTCGCTTAATTTCCCATCATGGTTTAGTTGTGAACATCATTAGCGCCATGCTGGGAAGCACAACAGGAGGCGAAGGACGCTTTGATTTAGAAATTCGCGGAACCTTGTCACAAATTTCTAGCGGTTTAAATTACCTTGAATCTCTAAATCTAAAAATTGTCGGTAAGCCCAATGTAGATGGGGATAGTTGGAGTTATTGAGGTTAGGGACTGGGGATTGGTGACTAGGGATTGGGATATAAGGGAAAACATTACCATTACCAATTACCCATTACCAAACCCCTAAATTTCATAATACCAAATGTCTTCTTGCTTCAATACTATACGATGCAAAGATAGACGGTTAATTAATCCTTCTTGCTCAAATTGTCCTAAAACGCGGGTGATGGTGACCCGAGTTGAACCTAATATTTCTGCGAGGTCTTCGTGAGTAAGACGCATATCAATTAAACGTCCTTTTTCAACTTCCGAGCCGAACCTTCTCGACAACCATGCTAATAATTTAATCAGCATCGTATCTACTTTTTTATAGCTACGAATTACCATCAAATCTTGCGCTTGTTGAATGTGAGCTAATAAAATATCTGTAGGTTGATGCCATTCTTCTAAAAGTAAAATTTTTGCTTCTACTTTAGTGAGACACTCCATTTGATAGGGGTCTAGCTTAGATAAACTCTTGCCTACTATATCCCCTGGGCCCCACAATCCTAAAGCAACTGTAGTACCATCTTCTAAATATGTAAAAGTGCGAACAAAGCCTGTTTCAATTTTCCACAAAACCCCTGGATGTTCTGGTAAAAATGACCTACGAGTAAAAATCTGCTTAGTATTTTTACTTGGTTGAGTAGTAACAATTTGTGAGAGAGCCATTAGTGGATATATTACTGTTATTCGATAGATTAACTGTAGTATACATATATCAGGTTCTTTGCGACTAGAGGTATTACACTCATCCAGGTTTTTTGCTGCAATTGAAGGGTTGAAGAACTAAACCCAAAATTTGCGTTGTTTTGTTGGGTTGCGCTGCGCTTAACCCAACCTACTTTTTGAATTGGAAAAATACGCTTACCTTCACAGGAAATCGGCGGGACACTCTGATCCGTGGTAGGGTGCGCGCCCACCAATTTTGGGCTTGTGGTGGGACAAGGTAACTCTTTGCTATGCCCTATGCCCTTACGTTTGGTATAAGATTATGTCGGCTCAATAAGTGGCACAGTTAGCGCATAATTATACTTTCAGCTATCGAATATTTAAGTATATACTGATACGGCTGCGGCTTATGTTACCCGATCGCTCGATTAAATTTGAAGTCAGGTTGCCGTCTTCCCATCCTCAGCTACTAGAGGGGCTAGATCTATGGTTGCGTTTGGGTTTGATATCTCATGCCAAAGTGAGGCAGATTTGCGAAGAGAATTTGGTTTGTCCGGTGGTGTTACAACCGCAAGTGGCTGTAGCAATTTCCGATCCGGTGCAACCGTTACCTGTAGATCTGTTACAGACTGCATCTGTAAAATCTAGCAGTCGCACACAACCAGAACCGAAGTCAGCTAAACCTAACTTTGTAACCACAATGTTACAGTCCTTAGGGGAAGAATTGAGTGTGCGCTGGCTGCTGTTTTTAGGGGTGTTTTTGGTAGTGGTATCCTCTGGGGTACTCGCTGCAAGCCAGTGGGAAAGGTTTCCTGCTTCTGGACAGTATGGGGTTTTATTGGCTTATACCTTAAGCTTTTGGGGTTTCAGCTTTTGGGCGGCGAAGCAAAATAACCTGAGATTGACTGCACAAACATTGCTGCTGGTGACGCTGTTGTTAGTGCCGGTGAACTTTTGGGCAATGGACAGTTTCAATTTGTGGCACAATCCTTTGGACTGGATGACAGTTGCGATCGCAGCACCTACGTTAACAGTCATTACGGTTTTACTTTGCAATAATCGCCTATTTTTTACTAACTTACGCACTGATAAATTATTACTGCTCAATATTCTTGGATTATCGTTCCTACATTGGGGCTGGAAAATCCCCGGCTTTCCTTTAATTGCTGTATATGCAGCAATGGTAGGAACAACTATAATTACTGTTTATTACAATCTTCACCGACAGCCTCAATCCTTAGAAACACCGCCAGATGAAAGCAGTAGCCGCATCAGCTTCGGTATTAACTTACCTGCTGCTGTAATTGTTTATGCCCTATTAATGCTATTAATGCGGGCAATTTTTATTGTCCAGGTAGATGTCACCAAACTCGGTTTAGCCATTGGTATTTGCGGCTGGCTAATGACTTGGCTAGCCATGAGAGAGGCAGGGGGCAGGGGGCAGGGAGCAGGGGGACAAGGAGACAAGGAGACAAGGGGACAAGGAGACAAGGAGACAAGGAGACAAGGAGACAAGGAGACAAGGGGACAAGGAGACAAGGAGACAAGGGGACAAGGAGAAATAAGTAATTCCCCAATCCCCAATCCCCAACCCCACCTCATCTGGCAACAACTTGGCAGCGTGCTACTATTCTTGGGTTGGTTGGTGGCAGTGATTAACTATCCTTGGCAAGCAATAGCTGTGAGTGGCTTGAGTTTGCAGTTTGTTGGTAGTAGATTGCAGAGATATAGCTTACAGGGCGACTTAGCTGCAGTTTTTATTATTGGCTTACAGACAATTTGGCTGGGTTGGCGATTATTACCGCCGACTGTACAACAATCAGCGATCGCATTTGGTACGCAACTCACTAATTCTCAAAATGAACCTTGGGCGTTGCTGGGTGTAGTTTACTTTCCCTACCTCCTGTTTATGGTGGCGCTGACGGAAGGTTTTTATCGTCGCCAAAAGCGGGAATTGGCGCAATTTGGCGATGCGCTGACGCTGATTTTCGGGACTGGTTTAACAACACTGACTTTATTTAATCCGGTATTGCGATCGCTCAATTTGCTATTCTCGACGATGACGCTGGCTTTTGTTACCAAGCAACGTTTACAGCGAGAACCAGAAATCCGGGCTTTTTCTCCCTTGATTTACATGACTCACGTCATGGGAGTATTTACACTTTGCTCAATCATTGATTGGCTGTTACCAACTTTGGGTAGGGAAGTTTGGGCAACTATTTTATTAGTTGTGATGGTGGCAGAATGGGGATTTAGTCTCGGTGATGGGCGCTGGCGACAAAGTGCATGGCATATTGGATTAGCTCTAGCCTTTGCCAGTTATGTTTTATTTTGGGCAAATGCGGAATCATCTTGGTATGGCGCTGCTCAAAGTTATCATCATTGGGGAGTTATTTGGCTAGTTACACCGTTAACTCTCACAGGAATTGCTAGCCGCACCACTGGAACACGCCGCAGAATTAGTAGTGGCTTGAGTATCTTGGGTTTAGGAATTGCTCAGTTACTCACTTTACAACTACCTGGAACGCGCTTAGTTGGGTTGGCTGTGGCTGCGGTTTTGATGTTGGCGAATACCCGCTATTTGCAATATGAAATCTCCGCCGGGATAAATATTGGCTTTGGGCTGAGTTTTATCGGTGTGCTGTTGTGGGAAGGTGTACCAGGGCTACCACATCTTAGCCTTGCCGGTTGGTTTTTTGTCGGTGCGATCGCAATTTTAGGTTTATGGTTAGGGCGGACTGTTTTACTTCGCCAAAATCAGCCCTTAGCAACCATTTATGCCAATGCTGGGGATAAATGGGCGATCGCTTTATCTAGTGTAGAATTGTTTTTACTCACAGTACATTCCCTGACTGTTTATCAACGAATTAATACACCTGGAGTTTTCTATTTAGCAGCCATCACCATCACCTTAGGAGCCATTACCTATCGCAGTTGGCGGAAACCAACAAACTGGGGATTTTATGGTATTGGTTGGTGTGTGGAATTGTTGATTGCGGAATTACTTGGCTTTTGGGGACGTTCTATTATTAATATGGCGATCGCCAATATCGCCTTAGGTTTAATCACCCAATTATTAGGGGAATGGTGGCGACGACGCTATCAAGGAGAGAATCTCAAAGTTAGCCTGCATATTCTGCCCTTGATATACGCTGCTTTAAGTATACTTTTACGCTTAGATACCTTTGAAGATTGGACAGGCTTGTGTTCTCTCGGTGTTGCTTTAATTGTGATTGGTGTAGGGCGACGCAGCGAAAACTTCAAACCTCTGCTGTATTTGGGAATTATCGGTGTTTCCATTTCCGCCTATGAACTGCTGTTTTATCAAATGTCACAGGCGAAAGGCGGCGGTTATGGCGATGGCTTAATTGCGATGGCGGCGCTGGGTACTAGTATCATGTACGCATATCATCTTTTATCGCCTTGGCTAGGAGATTACTTACACCTGACGCGCCCACAAATTAAAAGTATCGCTCATCTGCACTGGGCTTGGAGCAGTTTTTTATTAATTACGGCAATTGGTGCGCCCATCGTGGTTAATCGCCTAGTAGGATTAGGCACAGGCATTGTCTTGATTCAGTATGCCATTTTTGAAGGAAGGCAAATATCTGCTACGCGGCGGATTCTGGGTGACATCACCATAGCTGAGATGTGGGTTTACCTGGGGTTATTAGAAGTAGCCGCCATTAGAATTTATTGGCGCGAAACTGCAATTGGACAACTTTTAGCAGGGCCATTAGTACCTTGGAAAGGTGCGATCGCTTGCGTCATTGCCTACTTCCTATATATATTACCTTGGGAGAATTGGGGATGGTCAAAACGACCTTGGCAACGGGCGGCGTACATTATACCTTTGGTAATTTTAGCGGAAACCTATTTAAATGTTTACCCAATTACTTTAGTGATTGCAGCTGGTTTTTATGTTTTCCTAGCGATAGTTGGTAGCAACATTCGGTTTACATATATCAGCGTAGTGTTAATGGATTGGGCATTATTTCGCTGGTTTGCTGACTTACATTTAAATGATGCTTTGTGGTATGTCACAATCATTGGATTATCAATACTGTATATTGCTCAAATAGATCCTCTATTCCGGCGAACAGAATATAAAGATGCGCGCCACAGTTTAAGAATGTTAGGAAGTGGATTAATTTGTGGTTGGGCAATTATCTTTAATCAAGATACCGCCTTAATACCTGGAATTTTCAGCCTAATTACTATTTTTGCTGGCTTAGGTTTGCGGATACGCGCATTTCTGTATGTTGGTACAGCTGGGTTTTTAATTACTAGTATTTACCAATTAGTAATTTTCAGCTTACGTTATCCGTTTTTAAAATGGGTTGTCGGCTTGTTCGTGGGAATTGTGCTAATTTCTATTGCGGCTAACTTTGAAACTCGCCGCGCTCAAATTAGTTCCCTATTGCGAAATACTAATGATGAATTTCATGACTGGGAATAAGGAATTATATCATTTCCGTTTGAACACTTATCATATCTGTGAAGGTCGGTAATGGGTAATGGGTAATGGGTAATGGGTAGTGGGAAAAAATACAGTTAACCAATTACCAATTACCAATTACCACTTCTTTCAATATACAACGGTGTGTTACGCCGCAGGCTAACGCACCTTTTTGTTGTAATGTACAGCAAAAAATTGTAGATTGGGGTAAGTGGAGAGCAACCCAACATGAAGCGTTAATTATTGAGTATTTTGTTACACCAAATGCACCGCCAACGCGATATATAAGTGGTGTGTTATACCCATTTAATGTGAAGTTGCAAATATCGTGATCTCCCTCAATCCCCCTTATAATGCATAGCTTTTAGGGGGGAGCGAATTCTATACAGCTTCGTAAAAAATTGGTATGAGGCGCTTCAATTATCGTTTTGATTATCAATTATCTGACCATTTGCGCCTAATACACCCTTGTATATTGAAAGAAGTGGTAAACCGTCACTGGCATTAAGTCAACCAATTATCGCTTATGGTTGAGTTGGTTAGTACTGTAACTCTTACCCTATCAAGAGAACGGAGAGGGGGGGATTCGAACCCCCGTTGAGTTGCCCCAAAACGCATTTCGAGTGCGTCGCATTCAACCACTCTGCCACCTCTCCAGTTATTTGTTCACAGTTAGAAGTATCTTTTGGCTATCCTAAACCTGTGAATTTTAGGAAATGCTATGACATATCCTAACCAATTATAGCATGATTATCGTTAAGCGATATCAATTGGTTTATCTGGCTCATCTTCTGGGAACATTAATTACCGCCTAATTCGTAACTCCCTAGGTAGGACTGTAAGGATAATTCCATTGAGAGAAGAATAATGGTAGTGTTTACGCATGAGTCCAGAAGAAAAAGATCGGAAAATCGAGAGGCTAGAGCAGGAAAATGAGGCCTTACGGGAAAAAATAGCAGAGCTAGAGAGGCGTTTGGGGTTAGATAGCCACAATAGTTCAAAGCCACCTTTAAGTGACGGACTCAAAAAGAAGGCGACAATAATTCGCACGAAAAGTTTAAGAGAGAAAGGAAAACGCCCATCAGGGGGACAAAGGAATGGTCGCAAGGTGGCGGACTGGGTTTCTGATTTAATTGGTCGCCCAGTGAGTCGCCAACGAGGTTGGGAATATCTCAAGCAAATGCGCGGTTAAGAGTTCCGCGACCAGAACATACAGAATCAAGTATCCTATCGCTAAGGGTAGCAGAGGGAGCAGAAGGAGAGAAAAAATTTGCTTAATATCTTCGTCCTTGCTGATTGAATAATTTATTTTCTGGAACTCCCTTAAATTTGTGTTTGGGATTTTTAATTAGTCAAGACTCGGAGAACACCGCTAATATTAATATCAAAGTTTTCCGTAAACCTGCTAACTCCTAGTGTTGATATATAGAGGGTGAATATATCTATTTCGCTTCCGTTCTATAAACTCAAGGGTATTTATAATTTTGAATACCCATACAGACTAGTGGTGTGACAATCTGGAGTAAAACCTTATGGAAGCCTTGCTACATAACCCAATTGCAGATATGTACGGGCCTAACTTCTTACTGTTGTATGCTAGTGTCATTATCGTGACATTGTTATGTTGCTGGAAACTTGTACAAGATCCTACAAAAAATCAACCCTTACCTTTGATTCCTAGAGAACCAGATCCCTACACAATTGCTTACCTGCGTTTGGGAAAATCAGAAGTGGTAAAGGTAGCAATCTTAAATTTAATTCAGAAAAATTTTTTACAAATCACAGAAGAAGGAATTAGCCAAACATCCAATCATGGCGATTTATCAGAACTACAGACGATAGAGAATCAAGTATTTTCTAGTTATTCTCCTTCTCCAAGCGTAAAATCCATAGAGTTAATCGCCGACAAAATCCACCTATACTGGGATAATTATGAAGAGCAATTACACAATGAGCAACTACTATATGCTCAGGAATGGCAAGCAAAGAATATACAAGTTGGCTTAATTGCAGCTACAATTATCTCCAGTTTAGGGCTATATAAGCTACTCATTGCTTTAGCAAAGGGACGTTATAATGTGGGTTTTCTCATGATTATGGGTGCCCTATCAATTATATGGATTTTTTGGTTTGTCAGTCAGCGATCGCGTCTTAGCCATCGAGGACAAGCTTACCTCAAACAACTGCAAGAAACATTTGCCCAATTAAAAAACAAAGTAAAGTTTAGTACCCCTTCAGCATTTGACTATAACTTGTTAGTGGCGCTCTTTGGCGTAGAATTACTTGCTGGTACTGGCTACGACTCATACTACAAAGTTTTTTATCCTCCTACATCTAGAACCAGTAGCCAGCAAAGCAGATCCTCTGATAGTTCTTGCAGTAGTGGTAGTTCCTGCGGTGGTGGTAGTTCCTGCGGTGGTGGTAGTTCTTGCGGTAGTAGTTGCGGTGGTGGCTGTGGTGGCTGCAGCGGTGGTTAAATACTGAGTTGTCTCATTTATCGCAAAGTACGCGAAGTCAAAAAGGCTTCAAACCATTATTAATGACTAATGACAAAGCACAAATAACAGCCCTTGCCAGTTATTTTGAATTGTAACGCTCTACTTACTTCATACTTCCAATCATGCTGACTCATTTGCCTAGTTTAGGTGTGGGTTTAGGTTTTCGAGAACCATTTAAAAGCGACTTGTTTCTTAACCGTCAGCCAGTAGATTTTCTTGAAATTGTTGCTGAACATTATTTAGATGCACCAGCCGCTAAACAGCAGGAATTAGAATTGCTAGCGGCGCATTTCCCTCTAATTCCCCATGCAATTAATCTGTCTTTAGGTAGTGCTGAAGGTTTGGATAGAGATTATTTAGCAAAACTAGCAGCATTAATTAAGCAGCTTAACCCCCCTTGGTGGAGTGAACATCTTTGTTTTACCAAAGCAGGGGGAATTGATATCGGACATTTGTCACCGCTACCCTATACCCAGGAAGCTGTAGAAGTAGTTTGTCGCAACATAGCTGAAGTACGCCGCTGGATTGATGTGCCATTAATACTAGAAAATATTACTTATATGGTGGCGCTTCCTGGTGCGGAGATGACAGAAGCCCAATTTTTAGCGGAAGTAGCAGAACGTGCTGATTGCGGCTTGCTTTTAGATGTTACGAATCTCTATACTAATGCTGTCAACCACGGCTATGATGTGCATCAGTTTCTCCAAGAATTACCGCTAGAACGTGTTGTACAGTTGCATTTCGTCGGCGGACATTGGCATGATGGCGTTTTGATTGATAGCCATTCCCACTCAACGCCAGTAGAAATTTGGCAACTTATGGATGATGTTGTCGCCCGGTTTCCAGTCAAAGGAATGGTTCTCGAACGAGATGAAAACTTACCAGCCTTTGCAGAATTAGTAGCAGAACTGCAACAAGCACGACATATTGCCAGGAGTCATGGTAAATGGGTTTAGCACAAACGCAGCAGATTTTAGCCCAACTCTATACTAATACTGAATTAAGGAACAGTTTCTTTGCTAACCCACAAGTCGTTGGTGCAGAATTGGGATTAAGCGATGCCGAAATAGAGAATTTATCTCAACTTTCTGCGCCGCAAGTCAATCTTTTTGCCAGTTCTCTTAAGTGGAAGCGATTAAATTTATTGTCAAAATTACTACCTCTTACAGCAAGCGCCCTCGGTAAAAACTTTAAAACTTTATTTTGGCGGTATGCAGAAACTTATATACCCCAGGGTATCAAGAAACATCGACAAGATGCGATCGCCTTTGCTGACTTTATCGTTAAAACCTCACAGCAAGAGGGGTTAGAACCAATTTGGCTGAGTGATTTAGTACGCTACGAACAAGCCTGGCTATTAGCCGAGGAACTGAATCGCGGCTTTAAGGTGTGTTGGTTTCGTTATCCCGTTGACAAACTGGGAACTGGTGAACAGAAGATTGATCCGCAACTCACAATCGCTGTATGGTGGCGTTTCAGGATGCGATCGCCTCTGCATCATACTGTGCGTAGGCGTAGCCCGTCGTAGACATCGATATTTATAAAGTAAAAATTCTGGAATTACACATTTACTTTAATAAGTAGATTTTAAAGTCTTTATCAAAAATCAGTAATACTTCTCTAATTTACACAGTTTTTTCGGCAGAAATAATTTTGCTGCTAGTTTTCAATAATCACTTTTACGTTGAAATATCATCTATCTAAAGCAGTAATTATTCTGATGTTTTCCATTGCTGATTGGTTTTTAATCTAAAGAGAATTGGTTGAATTATCACAGTATTTTCGAGAAACTTTGTTAGTTTAAGGAGCAAACAAGAGTCTGAGAATTTGTTAAACCATCCATTCTTGAAAATCTACGCGCATCGTTGATTTGCAAAACATGGTTACAAGTAAAAGATTGTGTTTGTTTGTTATTTGATATTTATGGCGGCAAAACTAGAGCTAAAAAATAATTGAACGTTAGGCTTCGTACCCTGCAAAGAGCAGGAATGAGGAAATTTTTCATTTGAATTAGGGTATAAATCAACCCAAATAAAAATACAGTAACAAGAGTGTAATTGCAGCAATCAATATTGTTAGCAATCAAATTTTCTTTTTTTAAACGCTGCTCACAAGGATTAAGATCATGGCGAAAAAAACAGTTTTTTTAACAGGTAATGCTGATGTTTGGGGCGGCTGGGAAAACGGTATTGAATATGAAGTTTCCGCCTTCGAGGGTAACGATAAACTGTACGGCTATATTGGCAATGACACTCTAGATGGTGGCGACGGTGACGACCAAATCTATAGCGGCGGCGGAGATGATATTTTAATCGGTGGATTAGGAAACGATTTATTAGACGCTGGCGACGGAAATGACATTTTAGATGGCGGTATAGGTAGTGATACCCTCATGGCTGGTAACGGTGATGATATCGTTTTTGGCGGTGATGGTAATGATTTGCTCAATGGTGGTTTTGGCAATGATATTCTCAATGGCGACAACGATAATGATGTCATTAATGGTGGTGCAGGATATGACATGATTTCTGGCGGTATGGGAAATGACATCATCGATGGTGGTGATGGTAACGATGTTATTTATGCTGGTGAAGGCGATGATGGCTGGATATTCGGTGGTTTAGGTGCAGATAACATCGATGGTGGTATAGGGATTGATACCTTAGATGGTGGTGAAGGTGATGATACCCTGGCTGGCGGTGATGGTAACGATCTGCTCATGGGTAATAATGGCAATGATTATATCTCTGGTGGGGAAGGCGACGATAGAATTACAGGCGGTGCTGACAATGACATTATCTGGGGCGATGGTGGCAATGATTACATCAGCGGTGGTCTAGGGTTTGACACAATTTATGGCGGTATTGGCAATGACAATATCGATGGTGGTGATGGCAATGATGTCATTAACGGTGGCGACAGTGATGATAGTTGGTTATTTGGCGGTTTAGGCGCAGACAGAATAGATGGTGAACTAGGTAATGACACCCTAGATGGCGGCGAAGGAGATGATACCCTTACAGGTGGTGATGGTATTGATTTGCTCATGGGTAATAATGGCAATGATTCCATCGCTGGTGGTATTGGCAATGACAACATCGAAGGTGGGATAGGTAATGATGCCCTATCTGGTGGGGAAGGTGACGATAGAATTAATGGCGGCGCAGACAATGACACCATCTGGGGTGATCTTGGCAATGATTACTTAAGTGGTGGTCTAGGATTTGACACCATTTTTGGTGGTATGGGGAATGACATCATCGATGGTGGTGATGGTAATGATGTCATTGCTGGTGGTGATGGCGATGATAGCTGGCTATTCGGTGGTTTAGGGAATGACAGCATTGATGGCGGTTTAGGTGCAGACACCCTCGATGGTGGTGATGGTGATGATACCCTCGCTGGCGGTGATGGAATTGATATCCTCACAGGTAATAATGGCAATGATGCTATTTCTGGTGGAGAAAGCGACGATAAAATTTATGGCGGCGCAGACAATGACACCATTTGGGGTGATGGCGGCAATGATTACATCAGTGGTGGTATAGGTAATGACACTATCAACGGTGGTATAGGTAATGACACTATTGATGGTAGTGATGGCAATGATGTAATTGCTGGTGGCGATGGTGATGATAGCTGGTTATTCGGTGGTTTGGGTGCAGATAACCTGGATGGTGGTTTAGGTGCAGACACCCTCGATGGCGGTGAAGGCGATGATACCCTCACAGGTGGTGATGGTAACGATTTGCTCATGGGTAATAATGGCAACGATCTGCTTTCGGGTGGTGCTGGCAATGATCTCATCTATGGTGGTGGAGGGAATGACACCATCTGGACAGATTCTGGAAATGATGTGATCAGTGCTGGTATAGGTAATGACACCATTGGTGGTGGCTTGGGAAGTGACAACATTGATGGTGGCGATGGTAATGATGTCATCTATGGCGGTGAGAACGATGATGTTTGGTTATTTGGCGGTTTGGGTGCAGACAAAATAGATGGCGGTATCGGTAATGACACCTTAGATGGTGGTGAAGGTGATGATACCCTCCTAGGCGGTGACGATAGTGATGTGCTTAGAGGCGGGAACGGCAATGATGCGCTGTATGGTGATGCTGGTAATGACAACATTGATGGTGGTTTTGGACTAGACACCATTGGTGGTGGTGACGGTGACGACAAAATTAATGGCGGCGCTGATGACGATACTATCTGGGGCAATGCTGGCAATGATGCAATTACTGGCGGTTCTGGAGTAGACAACATTGCTGGTGGCTCTGGAAATGACATTATTGGTGGCGGCGACGGCGACGACAAAATTAATGGCGGCGGTGATGACGATACCATCTGGGGAGAAGCAGGGAATGATTACCTTGTTGGCTGTATGGGTAATGACACCATTGGCGGTGGTATCGGTAATGACATCATAGATGGTAGCGACGGTAATGATGTCATTAGCGGTGGCGACGGTGATGATAGTTGGTTATTTGGTGGTTTAGGTGCCGATAAGATAGATGGTGACTTGGGGAATGATACCCTCGATGGCGGTGAAGGTAATGATACCCTCACAGGAGGAGAAGGTAATGATGTTCTCATCGGCGGAAATGGCAATGATGCCCTATTTGGTGGTGCTGGAACTAACGTCTTATATGGTCTTGAAGGTGATGATACCCTCGTAGGCGGTGACAGCACAGATATCCTCAAAGGTGGTAATGGTAATGACAGCATGGATGGTAGTGCTGGTAATGACATTATTATTGGCGCTGCAGGAAACGATTACCTTAGGGGTGGGAATGGTAGCGACACCCTTGATGGTGCTGAAGCAGCTATCTTTAGCATTAACTCAATAGATACCTTTGTTGGTGGGTTAAATGCTGATATCTTTGTCCTAGGCGATAACCTTAAGAGCTACTACGATGATGAAGACGCTACCACTAACGGCGTAAAAGATTACGCTATTATTGAAGATTTCAATCGTTTTGAAGACGTGATTCGCCTTCATGGTTCGCTTGGTGAATATGTTGTTGGTGGGATTTCCGATCAATTCACAACTGTATTTAATACTAGTAATGCATCGGGTATTTATGTAGATACCGATAAAAGCGGAAGCTGGAATAATACAGATGAATTAGTCGCAGTTGTGAAGAATTTAACTCCTGGTAAATTAGTGCTGAGTGGAGATTATTTTCAATACACCGACACACCAAATACAACTGCTTGGCATCCCAGTAAAGATGCTGGATGGGAACTAGTATTTAGCGATGAATTTAATGGGACAAGCCTATCTTTAGATAAGTGGAATACACGCTATACTCTGCAAAATTTGTATGGAGGTAGAACCAACCCCTGGAATCAAGAATTGCAATACTATGTTGGCGACAATGAAGTCATCAATGGCACAGTTTATGATGGTTTTGAATTTAAGAATGGCATTGTCAATATTGTAGGAAAAAAAGTTGATAAGCCAATCACTGCATCAATAGGTGAATTTGCCCTTGGTTTTGATGAGGTGAAAACATTTAATTACACCTCTGGAATGCTAAATACTGAAAATAAGGCAGCATTCGCCTATGGCTATATGGAAATTAGCGCTAAAGTAGCTAATGGACAAGGGCTTTGGCCAGCCTTCTGGATGTTACCTTCTTCAGGAAAATGGCCCCCAGAAATCGACATTATGGAGACAGTAGGTCAAAAAACCGACGCTGTAATTAACTCATTCCACTACTTAGACTCTGAAGGATTAAAGCAAGATACGTCATATCAAACATTCACGGGAATTGATTTCTCTAAAGATTTTCACACTTATGGAGTCAAATGGGAAACAGATAAATTAACTTGGTACATCGATCAACACGCTGTATTTGAAACTAAAAATAGTATTCCTGATGTACCGATGTATCTGTTAGCCAATCTTGCTATTGGTGGTAAATTCCCAGGCTCTCCAGATGCAACTACTCCCGCAATCAACAATTATGAGATTGATTACATTCGTGTTTACCAAGATGCATCTGGTAGTCTGTACGGTGGCTCTAACGATGATGTATTGGAAAAACAATTGGGCAGCATTTTTGGGTTAGCAGGAAATGACATTATCAAAGGTGGAATTGGGAATAACACTCTAGATGGTGGCGATGGCAATGATACTTTGATTGGCGTAAATAGTACAGTTGCTCAACCTGGTGCTGGTGAAGTAGATACCTTAATAGGTGGTGCAGGTCAAGATAAATTCGTCTTAGGTGACAGTACCAAGTTCTATTATGACAATCGCAATAATTTGGTAACTGGTTTAGGCGGCTATGCTGTTATCAAGGATTTCAATGCAGCCCAAGATACCATGCAGTTGAATGGTAAAGCCAGTGATTATGTACTTGGCGCAGTATCTTCTCTGAGTGGTACGGGAATTTATCGGGATATTAACGGCGATCGCACTCTCGGTTCCACAGATGAGTTAATCGCAGTAGTTCAAGGGGATACAGGATTGAACTTGACGCAGAATTCCTTCCTGTACGTTTAGGTTGGGGAAGGGGGAATGGGGAATGGGGAATGGGTAATTGTTATTTCTCCCTCATCTCCCTCATCCCCCTCACCTTTTTTCTAGCTGTTGGTGTAGGCAAGGTGATGGTATTAATTTAAGCTGATTAAGGCGATCGCTCTTTTAAAAATGTAAATCGTGAACATCTGACCGACAAAGAGCGACAATTATCTTGCTTTTGTTAATGTCTCATCAATATATAACAATGAAGTTCAGCGAAATTATTAACCGATTTGGTGATATTGTTACTGACCACAGCCTCAACAGCAACCCTAACAGCGATCCAGAGATTTCAGGGTTAGCATCTATTGATGAAGCGACTAGTAGCACTCTCAGCTATGTAGAAGGGCCGAAATTTTTTTCTTGGGTGGGTAAAACTAATGCTGGTGCGTTAATTTTACCTGAGGAAAAAACATTACAGACGCAAGCACAAGAACGGAATATTGTTTGGGTCGCCACCAAAGAACCGCGCTTGTTATTTGCCAAAGCGATCGCACTTTATTATCAACCATACCGCCCCAGCCCGGAAATTCATCCCACAGCGGTAATTGATCCTACCGCCGAAATTGGTAGTGATGTTTATATTGGCCCCCATGTAGTCATTCAGGAACGAGTAAAAATTGGCAATGGTGCGATTATTCACCCGAATGTCGTCATTTATCCCGATGTCACTATTGGCGATCGCACTACCTTACACGCTAACTGTACCATCCACGAACGCAGCCAAATTGGTGCGGACTGTTTTATACATAGCGGTGTCGTCATTGGTGCTGAAGGTTTCGGCTATGTACCTACACGTACAGGGTGGGTAAAAATGCAACAATCCGGCTACACTGTTTTAGAAGACCGTGTAGAAGTTGGTTCTAACAGTGCCATTGACCGCCCTGCGGTGGGAGAAACAAGGATAGGTCACGATACAATTATTGACAACTTAGTGCAAATTGGTCACGGTTGCAAAATTGGCTTTGGTTGTGCGATCGCCGGACAAGCTGGAATGGCTGGCGGCGTACAAGTTGGTAATCGCGTCATCCTAGCTGGACAAACTGGAATTGCTAATCAAGTCAAAATCGGTGATGGTGCGATCGCATCCGCGCAAGCAGGAGTTCATAATGATGTTGCACCAGGAGAAATTGTCTCTGGTACTCCCGCTATTCCCCACAAACTATATCTCAAGGTATGTGCGATTTATAATCGGCTACCAGAAATGTATAAAGCACTGAAGCAATTTCAACGTTAAGAAAAAAAATAATACCAATTTTGAAATACTATTATGACAAATTGGTAGGGGCACAGCACTGCTGTGCCTTTATTTATCGCTTTTCCGAGGCTTTTTGCTTTATTTACGAATATCCAATGTTGACTCTCGATACAAACTAGTCATTGCAAGTGATGCGATCGCAACGACTGTAAATAGTTTTGCACCTGTGGACGGCTCACAGTAGGAAAATCTTCTAAGCTAATGCGCGTCTCAATTGCATAACTACTAATATGGGCTGTTAACTGTTGGCTGTTAACGGTCAACAGCCCTCACGATGGATTGTGCTACTTAAAAGCAGAATAGCTTAAAAAATCATTGAGGCGATCGCATCTTCCTTATCTCATCGCCTTTTCTCTCTAAATAACCAAACAAAAATCATCCTGTGCAAAAATAGCTTGAAAATCACTGCCAATCACTTTTCAAATAACCTATTAAGCTTTTGTCTACAAATCATTTCTTAGACACAACTTGCTACGATTCGCTTAAGCGATATGATGCAATAGTAAAACGTTTGCTTATGGACTTTAAGTAATATTATTTATTCCCAAAGATAGAGCAAAAAAAGATGATATGAAAACAGTTTAATATACCTTAGGTATTATATAAGTCATGCTTAAAGCATGAAGTTATTCCGGACTAATCTATAGATAATATAGAGACATCATCAATGAAAAAGTGGTAGTTACGGCTATGTTTAACATTGGGGACTATGTGTTAAATCAAAAAACTGGACATCTAGGCAAAGTCATTGGTTATGGGCATCAAATCATGAATAATGTCTATACCACAACTCTAAAAGTCCTGGTAGATGAAGCTAAGAACTCACAAAGAAAAGAATTAGTAGTAGAAGATATAATTTCTGAATGGACTGGTTCTTCACCAGCCTGAAGTTTCAGTCTCTACATTACCCAGATGTGTCAAACAAAAAAATGGCTTGCTTGTAGATAGAATACCGAAATGATGACAACAAAGTAGCAGGCGAAAGCAAAGACAATATTGGATGAAGTTCAGAATAGATGAGGGGTGCGAGTTCCTATCAGCATAATTGCCTTTTGCCTCTACTTTGATTTATTAACGGTGTACAGTTCAGTCAGCAACAAAAGAAACAAGGTAACTATTTATGGTGCGAGATTTAATGCTTTGTTTGCAAGAGGTTGCTTCGGAGTTGGTATGTAAAAAATATCGCCTCACTCAACAGGTTGCTGAATGTTTTGTAAATCCGCCCTGTGGATGTATTAACCCAGGTAAGGAACTTGAGTGTGAGGAATGTTCGCATTTAGAGTCTTGTTTGTCTAATTTAAAATCTCAGGGATATTATAAGTAATATTTTGTTTAACTTTAAATAATATTAAGTAATTACGCAGAGAGTGTGCCTCTAATTTATAGAGACGTTAATAAGCGCTAGTTTAAGCCAATAAACTCGCAGAGTTACTATCTAAAAATAATGTAGCCTGTGTTTGTTGGCGCAGAATCGAGGCAGGGCATTTTGTATTAATTGGCCCGTGTAAGATATCCTTGACGATATTTGCTTTACGCCTATCTGGTGCAAGGCAGATAATTTTTTTAGCTGTACAAATCATTGGTAAGGTGACAGTAAATGCATATTGTGGTACATTTTCCAAACTAGGAAACTGACCAGTATTTACTTGTTGTTGCCGATTGATAGCATCTAGTTTTACTAGTTTGACTCTGTAAGGGTCTTGAAAATCTGCTACATAAGGGTCGTTAAAAGCCAAATGTCCATTTTCGCCAACACCAAGACAGCATAAGTCAATTGGCTGCGCTTGCAGCAGTTTACTATAGCGATCGCACTCTGCTAATGGTTGCAATGCATCACCTTCAATATAGTGAAATTGCTTAGGGTTGACTCGCTGTTCTACACGTTCTCGCAGATAGCGCCGAAAACTAGCAGCATGATCACTAGAAATTCCTAAATATTCATCTAAATGAAATAGAATAATTCGCGACCAATCTACACCACCCAAGACAATTAATGCATCAAGAAATTTTAGTTGAGAATTTCCAGTTGCTAACAATACAGCAGCGGTATCTTTGTGCTGAAGAACGTTCTGTAGATATTGTTGGGTAATTGCTGCAACATCTGGTGCCATCTCGGCTTCACTGTTGTAAATTTGCACCGTCAACTCATCAACGCGAAAACTTTTTGTGGCGGCTAGCATTTGGTTATACAGATAGCGATGAATATAGATATAACCTATTCACTTTAGTAAGGATCTGAGGTTTTAACAACCCCCAAATAATTGAGGCAATTAATACACTTATTAGCTAGCTAAAGTTACTAACATTTTTTAATAAACTAGATGCAATTTCTTCCCATTCCTGGTTTAACCCACCAGCAAATTCTGGCTGATTGCTGCGTCGATACCAGTAGTGTGCATTGCTCAAATCGCCTTCTTTACGATGTAAATAAGCATGAACCCAAGCACTATCATTATCGCTGGCATTTTGCACTATTTCATGAGCTTTGTCCCAGTCACCTTTTTTGTCATAAAACAGTGCTTGTAACGCTTTTGATAGGTTTTCCGGACATAAGCGCTGTTGTGCAATTAACTCTTGAAATTCAGCTAGATTCACCACCACTCAGTAAAACAGTATTAACTCTCTGTTTTAAGAATAGGGTAAATCAGTTTATAGCCAGTCAAACTTAAGGTGGGCATTTGTAAAATTTCCTAGTGCCCACCCTACAATAATTACTAACTTTTGGCGGCTAAATGCGACTGTCTGACTTCGGCTTCTTCAAGGGGACAATTTCAAACTCAAAAGATGCAATTAAACGATCCTCAATATAGACCTGTATCTTATGTTTACCATCTGGATCTCCAGGTGCGATCGTCCAAAAGTTTTGAATCATACCATCGGTAGTTGTTTGCGTGCGCTTTGTCACTGCTTCTTTGCCATCAGGAGAAATTGCCAGGTCTTGCCCAGTATCTACACCCCAGGTTTCTGGACGTTTTGGCAATCGCAGGATTTCTCGCCATGTCACTGCACCCTTGTAGTCTTTGAGTTGAATTTGCCAGCCGTATTTGCTCCCCTCTTGCAGGGGCACTCTAAAGGTGGGGATAAAGGTAACTTTACCCTGGGAGCCAACGCGTTGTACCCCAAAATCAGCCTTATTCACAATAATTGGTTGACTATCTTTTTTTTGAGCTTCCCTTTGTGAAGCAGCCGCTACAGGTTTAATTGGTTCAGCAGCTATAACCCCAGTTGTTAACCAAGAAGAAGTTAGTACAACAGTAACAGCCCAAATTCTCATCAACATAATTTTTTGGTCGGATCTTTTGGTACTTATTCAAGTCTTCTAGTCTATCTTCCGGTTGAGGTTGCTAATAATTAAACTGATTTATTTTTATTTTAAAATCTCTAAAAATCAAGCAAAAAGTTAAATTTTAAACACTAAGTAGACAAGGTAAAAATAAGTTTCTCGTATAAGAAACTGCATCTGACTAGAAAAACTGCGGTAGCGAGTTGTTGGTGTAGGTGATGGATAAGCATCCATGCCTAAATTGCGTGCCATAAGTACTGCACGTTTCATGTGCAATGGATCGCTGACAATGAGAAATTTATTTAATTGATAAATAGATGCTACTAACTGAGCATTTTTGAGATTCTGGGAAGTAGTTCTAGATTCAGTTTCCGTGAGAATATCAGTTACTTTTACTTTGTTTGCCAAAGCATATTTTTTGCCAACTATAGCTTCAGCAGGTTCATTAATTTCACCCACTCCACCAGTAAAAATTAACTTGTTAACATTCTGATTTTTATACAAATTAATTGCATGATTAATGCGTTCTCGAAAAACTGGTGAGGGTTCTTCTCCCCAAACTGCTGCCCCTAAAATAATAGCTGCATCTGCTTTTGTCTCAGTAATTTTATTACCGTACAAATAAATACTTGTAGCTGTAGATGTTATTGCTAGTAATAGGGCAGATAAAAAACTGAGTAAAATTAGCTTCACCCATCGAGGTTTAATTTTTGGCATTTTATATTTGCTGTTGGTCATTTGGTATTCGGTGTTAGGAATTTTCCCAATTACCAATTACCCATTACCAATGACCAATTCCCGATCAATTCTCTACCAAAGTCCAGAAGTAGCCATCAGGCGCAGTGAACGAGAAACTCATCTCGCCAAATTCATTGGTGACGATGTTAGTGATATTTTGGGCTGAACTGTCGCGAATGCGATCGCAATATGCCTGTATTCCCCGCACTCGGTAGGTATATAATGACATCCCTAGGCTACCAGGTTGTGCAGCCTCAAACCGCGATTCTAAATTCATGGAATCTGGGAATCGAATAATGTAAAGCCTACCACTGCGTGCAGCTAGGAAGTCAGATACTGAAGAACGTGGATCGTCAAAGGCGGTAACAATAAACTTTTCCCCAGGGTTAAGGTCAAATAAATCTCGACCTGCTGGAGAAGATTCGTAACTAGTCTCGACATCGTCACGCACTCGCAGCAATCCCAAAACATCTTCGTAAAATTTCAGAATTTCCTTGCTATCATCCTGAACAATTAACCCCATGTGGGTGAATTGACTAGTCTTAAATGCTGAATTTTGGTTAATTTGCCCGTAATTTGGTAGGGTATAGCCAAACCTTTGAAATAAAACTTGTCGAGTTAAGGGTTGCAATAACAGCATTTCTCGCACGCCAACAGCCGGATCGATAAAAGGACGGCTTTTTCTATCTTTGTTGTAGATAATTTCCCAGTAAGGATTACTGTACCTGATATCCCAACCTGCGGCTTTT
Source organism: Nostoc linckia FACHB-104 (assembly GCF_014696615.1). Classification (GTDB taxonomy): domain Bacteria; phylum Cyanobacteriota; class Cyanobacteriia; order Cyanobacteriales; family Nostocaceae; genus Aulosira; species Aulosira linckia_A. The sequence continues at coordinate 24,208 of NZ_JACJQJ010000061.1, forward strand.
GCTTGCTCTGCATGATTTAAGATAGTTAAGGCATCAGCAGTTAAGGTAGTAGCCCAACGATTTCCCTTAACTTTCATTGAACTGATTCCCAAGCCCTGATTGGTAGGATTTTGCCAAACCATTAACCGAATTAATCCATGATCCGCGTCTTGGTGATAAAGACGAATTGATTTTAAAGACGAATTTACACCATATAATTGTTGGGCAAAATCGGCTGTAAATTCACCTATTTGCCCTATGCGATAACCAAACTGTTCCCAATATTGAATCGCAGAAATTGGTTCGGGAACTCCAATGCATACTTCATAAATACCCTGAATTGTATTATCTTGAGCCTGAGTCATAATAATTTTGAATATTATATTTTGGTTGTTGTATTTACCAATTTAGTAAGATACTAATTTGGCAATGATTAACTTGAAAAAAACTTCCAGGAAATCCAAATTATCAAATTTAAACGTAGGGTGTGTTGTCGCCCAACGCAACGCACCGATGCATAATCGAAAATACAAGGTGCGTTAGCCTACGGCATAACACACCCTACCTAAAATGTATATTTTTAATATACATTGAAATATTATCTCTGCCTGATAAAATTTTTCTTACCCTGTTCCCTTACTTACACTGCAATCAAATACTTTTCTGGTTAATTTTATTAACAACTAAGTTTTTCAGTGTTTTGTGCGGCAGGAAGCGGTTGATTACGAAAATCAGGATATTTGCTATCAACTTGATGAGCTTTTTTGATTATCCAATTAAATAACCAATTAACGAACTTTACTTGCCTAAAAATATGCTGCGGATCGGCCAGGTGAGTAGTTGGTAATTTTTGCCCCATCTCTTTAAGAACTAAACCAATAGGCACATTGATTTCATCTTGAAGTTTGAGAAAACGCATGAACAGGGAATTGCTAGCAGAAATCAGCGAACCTACCCCACCTCTCGCTTGTCCCCAACCAATCACATACAGCCCTTTATAATCTGAGAAAAACGAGCCGCCATAACATTGCACTGTTGCACCTTTCACACGCTGAAGTTCTAAAGGTAGAAAGGGATAGGCAACATAATAGCCAGTGGCACAAATTATTAAATCAAATGCTTCTCGGCTACCATCAACAAATTCTACTTCCCAACCATCCAAACGCCGCACCGCAGGTTTAGGAGTAATTCTGCCATGTTTGATGTAATAGGGTACTTCGTTATTTAAAGTTGGATGTTTGGCAAAAATTCGATAATTGGGTTGAGGTAAACCGTAACTTTTATGCGTACCAAAGGTCAGGCGGATAATTGCATAAGCCAAAAGCCGTTGTAACCATTCTGGCATCCACCATTTTATCAGTTCGGCGGTTGGTACTCCTGCAAAAGACTTGGGAATAAACCACACTGATTCACGCATACTTAAAACAGATTTAGCACCAACCCGTGCTGCTTCTGCGGCGACATCGCAAGCTGAATTTCCGCCACCAATTACTAGAACGCGTTTACCAGTCAGTTGTTTTGGATGTTTGTAATCTTTGGAATGAATAATTTCTCCATTAAATTCGCCTGGAAATTGCGGAAACCGCTTGCACCAGTGATGACCATTACAAATCAACACGCCTTTATAGATTCGCTGTTCTCCATTAGCAAAAGAAACTTCCCAGAGATTCTTTTCAACTGGTCGTACGTAACTAACTGTACAATTCAGTTCAATATGCTCGCGTAAACTAAAATGATCGGCAAAGGAGTTCAAATAATCCCGCATATTTTGAGCGCTAGGAAAATCGGGATAATCATCTGGCATGGGGAAGTGAGTAAATTCGGTAATCTTGCGCGACGAAATGATATGTGCAGTTTCGTAAACGCCGTGATACCAATTACCACCGATATCGTCACTAGCATCGACTTGATCGTAGGGAATATTAGCCGATTTGAGCATTTCAGCCATACCCAATCCGACAAAACCAGCCCCAATAATTAGATGTTTTTCTTGAGTCTCAACTATCTTGTGAGTTGGACTGAAATTACTGACGTTGAGCAAGTTTCAACCTCCTGGTAAATGCATGACTAATCCAGTCCAGTAGTAGCGGTGAATATCTTTTGAGAAGATGGACACTTTTAGCCGTTGGATCGGGAAATACGTGGAGTTTATCGTTAACTATTCCTTGAATGGTGGCGCGCATTACGTCTACTGGATCGGTTGCTAAGCTTTCTGGAAAGCCTTCTGCTATCAGCTTACTTAAAGTACCAAAGCTTTGCGATCGCAAAATCGGAGTACGACTAAAGAAAGGATAAACAGCCGTAACTTTTACTTGATGTTCTTTGACTTCATTGAATAGCCCTTCGCTAAATCCTCGTAAGCCGAATTTGCTAGCTGAGTAATGAGCCATCCCCGCACTAGCTGACCAGCCTGCTAAGGAAGAAATATTAACGATATGACCTTTTTTACGAGCAATCATATCAGCAGCAAATAGGGAACTTAAACGCATTGGTGCTAACAGATTTACCTGCATCAGTTGCTCCCATATCTCACTAGGAACTTCATCCATGCGACCGAAAAGTCCTATCCCTGCATTATTGATTAATATATCCACTGGGATATCAAGTTTTTTAACTTGCTGATAAAGGTTTTCGCTTCCCTCGCGAGTAGCTAAATCTACAGCTAGACAAGCAATCACCTCTCCAGTGGAAATTTCACTTTGAATTGCTTCTACTTTTTGATGCAAAATTGCTGCATCTAAATCCGTTAAAATCAGTCGGCTACCAGCCTTTAATAATTGTCGGGTTAATTCCTGTCCAAATCCCCCAGATGCACCAGTAATTAGTACAACAGCCTGATATAACTGCGTCATTTTTTATCAAATTTATTAACAATTCAATGGCAACTCATATAATTTATTTTGACAGAGAATGATGCTGATAACTTATAGTAATCTGGTTTAAATGCTAAAAAATATAAGTATTGTAGGATGCGTTAGGCGTAACCCGTAACGCATAAAAGGCTCTGGGAAAGATGCTTTACGCTGCGCTAACGCATCCTACATGAAAAATCAAATAAATAGTTTTATATAAGTTGTTCACCAACGAAATAGGATTGTAACATTAACTTACTGGCTATTATTCTGCGCTACGATACCAGCCAGCGGGAATGACTTCAAAATCCCAGATATCTTGAAATACATATATCCGGTCTAACATTTCTGATGGCGCAATTGCATTTTTATTCCCTTCTTTCCAATCTTTTCTATCAACAGTTCCCATTACCATATAATCATTACCAATGATTTTGGGGTCTGCTTGGATAAAACTAGCAGCCATTAATGATTCAATTTCTTGCTTTTTGGCAATAATCAGGTCACATCTTTCACAATATTTGCATTGCTTATTTAATACAAAAAGCTGTTGCGGCTGAATGTGAATGACTAAAGGAAATTTACGAACTTTGGTTTTAATATCACATTTTGGACATTTAGTAAATGCACTATCAGAATAGGGATTGAGAAAAAACTTATGGCGTTCTTTCCACTTCCGATTTGGTATTTTTGGGGAACTTTTTTTAGGCATGGTTGTTGCTTAACTTGTTGTTTAAAAAATTTAAGTTAATTAACATTTGTGCTGAAAATTTACTTTCCCAGCGATTTTAAATCTTGAATTACGTCAATTGCCGATTGATAGCGATCGCTAAAATGATAACGTACCATCCTATCTAAAATTTCTGCCAGTTCTTCGCTAACTTGGGCGTAAGAACGCCACATAATATTTCCGGTGTCGGGATCTGGGTAAAGTTCCTGTGGTTGTATTCCCGTCAAAGCCTGAATTCCAATCATCCCCAAAGCGTAAATATCACTGCATAATCGGGGATGACCTGCAAATTGTTCTGGTGGCGCATAACCCCGGGTTCCAATGGCTACTGTGGCTAATTCTGTTTGTTCGCTATTGGGGGGTTGCATTAATTTGACTGCGCCAAAGTCAATCAATACTAATCGGCGATCGTCAGCAGATCTAATAATATTATGGGGTTTAATATCTCGATGAATTACCCGATGCTCATGGACAAATTCTAAAACCTCTAAAACGCCTTTGAGCATATCAATAACTCCAGATTCATGCTTCACACCCTTTACAGGTGGTAATTCTTCGTGTAAAGTATGCCCAGGAATGTACTGTTCAACTAAATAAAATTCTTGATTTTCTTCAAAATAAGCCAGCAATTCTGGTATCTGCTGATGCTTGCCTAGGGCGGCTAAAATCTCGGCTTCACTATTAAATAATCTACGAGCAACCTCTAAAAATTTAGTATCCCGACGCGCTGGCATTAACTGTTTCACTACACAAGTAGGATGCCCAGGACGTTGAGTATCATGCGCTAAATAAGAGCAACCAAAGCCCCCAGAACCGAGAATTTTGGTTATTTGATAACGCCCACCCAAAAGAAAATCACCTGTTATTTTTGGTTTTAAAATTTCGGGGCTTTGGTGATAGTGTTTATCTTGAATTAACTTGTCTGCTTTAGTTTCTTGTAAGAGGATATCTAACTGTTCAATTACCTCTTTTTGCTTTTCTACTTGCAGAATAATTAAGCGAGTTTGCTGTTGCGTTTGGTATGTAGTGTAAGTCATGACACTCATACCCGTAATTACTAAAGTTAGGGCAGGTGGGACGAGCGGAACCCATCCAGAAAAGAGAAACAAACCAAAGCAGATGCCCACCAACCCAATTAATGTTATACCACTTATGGTCACCAATAATAAAGGATGCCGCAGTCGCCATGCTACTGTACCACCTACTAGTGACCAAGCCCATATCCAAAGGATTTCAGCCCAGTTCGGCCAGTCCCAAATCAAGGATTTCCCATCCAAGACAGTGCTGATGATTTGACTGGCTATTTGTGCCTGAATGAACACTGCAGCCATTCTCGCAGGTTCTTCTGGGACTGCGCTATAAGGTGTGTAATAACCAGGATGAACAGTCGCAGCATTAGTACCAATGATGACTAAACGGTCTTTAACTTGTTCGGGCTTTATTTGATTTTTCAGAACTGCTGTTAAACTAACTTCCTCTGCAAGATTAGCTGGCTGACGGTAATTTAACAGTATTTGGTAGCCTTGGGCATCCAAGTTTTCATAGCTACCAAAATTACTAGTCAATATGGGAATCATCGTTTTCCCAATCGAGAGATGTTGCTGATCGGGAAAATCTAATTCTAGTCCCGCCTTCTCTAGGTAAATAATTGCAGCTAAAGCCGCAAAGGAAAATTGTGTAGTACATTTTTTATCTGTAGATTTGCCAAATAACAATGCCCGCCGGACAATTTGATCGCTTTCATTGTCAGGAATTAAATCGTTAAAGCCGACATTATCTGTAGATAAATTAGATGGTGGTGGTATTTCCGGTCTACCTATAGTACTTTTAGCGCAAGTACCAATAATATTTTGGGGATTTGCAACTCCCGCAGCCAAATTTTTTTGTTCTGGCCTGTATAGATTTAAAGCAATAACCCGGGGTTGATAAGACTCTAATTTTTGTAACAGTTGATTGACAGTATTATCTGATAATGGCCACTTATAGCGCTCTAGATCCTGTTGCGTAATGGTGACTAACAAAATGCGATTGTTAGGTGGCTGAGTAGGGCGCGATCGCAACATCTGATCGTAGGCTTTTAACTCCCACGACTGCAACCATTTCAGTTCTCGTACTCCCCAGACTAAAGCTGTAACGCCAAAACTACTGCACAGGAAAATTTGCAGCCACTTCTTGCTGGAGTAAGTGTCACGGGTAATTTTATCTTGGGTAAACGCCGTTCGGAGTTTTTGTAAGATTCCGCTAATCACAGAGTTGAGGCAATAGCCCGAATGTGGTAGATGTTACAGTCCTGAAACTTCAGATTATAGGCTTTTGGTTAAGTAGCTTTCACTAATGCTCTATTTAATTTAGCAATTTGGGGTTGGGTGTTTGGTGTTTGGTGTTTGGTATTGGTATTAATTATTCCCCTTGTCTCCTTGTCCCCTTGTCTCTACTGCTTCCCCCTTATCCCCCGTCTCCAGTACCCAGTCCCGAGTCCCTAAAACAGGCACAGATGTAGAATCTAACTGTGATGGTTCAGGCGATCGCTCAATAGTTGCATCAATAAAATAAGAACCCACAATCTTGTCGTAGTTAGAAGCAACGGCTAAAAACGCGCCACCTAAAATATAAATCGGTAATGGCAGGCTAAATTCCTGTACCCAGTCAAATAGTTCCGCCAAAGCAAACAATACAAAAAAGCAAGCAAGCCAAATCCTCATTTTTTCTCTCCCGCGTACAGGCAACTCTAATCATAGGTTAGACAGCTTGCATGATAAGCTATTCTGCTTTTAAGTTGCACAATCCATTGTGAGGGCTGTTAACAGTCAACAGTCAACAGCCTTGATTTAGTCTTTATGCAATTTAGACACGCATTAGCTTACTTGGAGTTCATCTGAAGATATCTGTTGCTGTCTTCTACTCAATAGCCTTTATTACCATTAATGTATTTTATGTTGCAAGGGTTGGTGTTTCATCATCAGTTTGAGTAGCACTGGTGAAGTATCAACTTTTGCTGAATTGAAATTTAAATTTTTATCAGCGACTTGAGAACGGATACTTGAGTGCAAATAACCCAACTTACTCGCATAAGTGTTCTTTCTTTGACATGAAGCTCATTAATATTGTTAACTAGCAAAGCCCAGGCTTAAATTAAAATCCATCTGATGATCCCGCATTTATCCAACGCGCAATACCAATAATTTTCATTTAGCTTGTCGCCAATAACTATACAGTTAATAGCTAGCGAACTGAGCAATATTATCAGGTTTTCTTTACAATAACTATAGACTACTCAAAACCGTCATAAGTAGTGTTTTCTCTGCTATCTCCACTAACAGCACTGTAGTGCTTGTTGAAGATACGTACGTATGACAGTTTTATAAGTGGTTTATTGTGATCGGAATCAATGACAACTTCTGTATTTTGGGATATCAGTATATTATTGTTGTCATAGTGTTGCAGCTAAAAAGGCAGCCCTTGTGTTTAACTTGGGTACGAATTTGTAAATATGCTTTTCCCGTCAAAATCAAAGCTGAAGACAAAGGAGTAGTAAAGTGATGTAAAGGGCGTAAGGAGCCATAAACCTTAGCTGAACAACAAAATATCCTCTGGTCTTCAAGGAGAAAATATGATTATATTTCTCTGTTGAAGATTAGAGAATTTAGTGATGCAAAACCTACTCTTTGTAGCATCACCCGGTTTTCGGGGCGATGAAATAGAGGTAGCTACATATAAATATTTTCTATCATTTGTAGATGATGTATGCAATTTAGGATAGAAATTTGCGTACTATATTTTGTTGTGCAATTGTTTGGTCATAATTGCTAAAAAAATACTCAATAGTATTATCTGAACTTATATATATGGTTCAAAGTTTCTATTTGGAATTACTTAATCATGGTTAAATGATTAAGTAGCCAGCAAGTTCTGCTTTGGATACAGATTCTGATAATATGTCTGAACAACCAAGTAATTAAAGATTTTGTAAAGACACTAGTATTGAGTGCAATTTTGTGAAAGGCTAGAAAGCCTTAACTGTTTTATCAAATTAAAAAAAATCAAACAAATGCGAGTTTTTCATTAAAAACTCTCAAATTTAAGAAAACTGCTGTTATCGATTGATGCCTTACAATGACATCTACCTTCTTATGGTTGAGGTCTAAGAGCCTCTTTTTTGCATTTTTTTCTTTAGGTTTACTTGTTGATGCAAGTATGCCTGTTAATGCCCAAGTATCTGTCATTAGAAATACTGCTGGTGCGGGTGCAAATAATCTGCCAAGACGCAGTTCAAACGAAGTGAGATTAACAGCTTCGCAAGCTGCTTTAGAAATTATTAAAACAGGCGATCGCGCCGCTGCCGAACCAGGCGACACAGTCCTTTATCGTCTTGCTATTAGAAATACTGGTAGATCGCCTGCCAGAAATCTCACAATTACAGACAGGCTACCTTTAGGATTGCGATTTATCTCTAGATCGCTTCAAGGTTCAATTGCTGGTACATCAGTATCTGTAACCGCTAACACGGGTGCAAATCGCGCGGTGACTATTACAGTCAACCCAGCAACAGAATTACAACCAAACCAAACTTTGAATGTAGTTTATGCCGTTGAAGTCACTCCAGACGCGATTCGGGGGACTGGGAGAAACTTAGCCCAAGCTCAAGCCGGAACTTTAACAAGTAACCAATCCAGCCATCTGTTGCGAATTCGTCCAGGAATTATCTCTGATTGTGGCACCATCATTGGGCGCGTTTTTGTGGATAAAAACTTTGATGGCGAACAGCAACCCAATGAACCTGGAGTTCCCAACGCCGTAGTGTACATGGATGATGGTAATCGCATTGTTACAGATGCTAATGGATTATTCTCCTTGGCAAATGTCATATCGGGTTATCGGTCTGCAACGTTGGACTTGACTAGCTTACCAGGCTATGCACTGGCACCTAACAACTACTTCATTGAAAGAAATAGCCAGTCGCGGATGGTGAAATTAGCACCCAGTAGCTTGGTAAGAGTCAATTTTGGCGTAACGCCTGCGTTTTCGGGGGGTAAGCGATGAAAACTAGAAAACAAAGAGTGATTTATACCGTAGATCGGAGTGTGATTTCTAAAATCAAATGTACCTTGCCGCTAAGGGATAGCGTCCAAACACAAAAATTATCAATTTTGCGCTTGGCTTGGCAAAGTAAGGGTAAAAAAGTCTTATTAATGGCATTTTTGGCATTCATTGCCCCTTCTTGGTTTGGGATCAAAACCCCTAATAACCAAGCTTTCGCCGCTGAGCCAGAAAACAGCGAATCACCAACTGTTGCTCAACCCGAAGCAGGATCACAAGAGGTGCAAACAGAGGCTAATGAGGTAATTGCTCAAGCCTTCCCTACTACTACACCTTCCTCCAGCGATCCAGGCTCGATATTTCCCCCAGATCCAGCCACTCAATTTCAGCAAAATCCCAACTCTCCAGTTACTCAACCACAAACAATCCCGGTACCCACTCCCACACAGTCACCGCCAGCCGCTACACCCACGACTGGAGCGCCGAGTGCCCAAAGTAAAGTAAAAATTGATATTCTTCCTGTTGGAGATCCCCGAGTCCAAGCAGATGGCCGCTCTACAATTAGGCTGCAAGGACAAATTACCGATGACCAAGGTCAACTAATTACTGAAGATTTAATAGTAACTTTGACCACTAGTGCTGGTAAATTTGTTGGTACAGATCAAGATAAAGACCAAAGCGGGTTTCAGGTACGCGCCATAGATGGGGAATTTACCGCAACTCTGCAATCAGATATTAAACCCCAACAAGTAAGGGTTCGCGCTGCTGTAGAGAAAATCAAAACGAGATCGCCCGAAATTCAACCCGGAGATTTAGCATTTCCCCAGCAAACAGATACTTCTCTGATTGACAAAATTGGGGAAGCACCCATTGAAGCTTATACCCAAGTTGAATTCACTACCTATCTGCGTCCTTCCCTCACCACAGGGATAGTTAACTTACGCATTGGGCCTAGAGGAACCGATTACTGGGGCAGTTTTCGCGACTTTCTCAACCCCGACAGAACAGGGGGAACCCAAGTTGATTTAACTGCAGCGGTGTTCGCCACAGGTAAAGTCGGAGATTGGTTATTTACGGGAGCATTTAACAGCGAACGCCCGATTAACCAAGATTGCGAAGGCAGAAACCGATTATTTGGCGGTGTGCAGTTCTGCGAACAGCAATATCCCGTCTACGGTGACAGTTCCACAGTTACACCCACCACCCCCTCTATTGATAGTTTTTATGCGCGTTTAGAGCGCAGTTCCTCCGTTCCCGGTGCAGAACCAGATTATTTAATGTGGGGGGACTACAACACTCAAGAATTTTCCCGAACTTCCCAACTATTTACAGCCACCTCCCGCCAGTTACATGGCTTCAAAGCTAACTACAACTTCGGCCCATTACAAATTACAGGGTTATATGCCAACAACATTGAGGGCTTCCAACGAGATACGATAGTCCCCAATGGTGTAAGTGGTAACTATTTCCTCTCCAGAAGGTTGTTGGTTCCAGGAAGTGAAACCGTTTATCTGGAAGCAGAAGAAATTAATCGCCCCGGTACAGTAATTCAACGTCAACAGTTATTTCGCGGCCCAGATTACGAAATCGACTACGATCGCGGCACACTTTTGTTCCGTCGTCCTATATTAGCCACAGAACTTAACCCTTTTGGAGCCACCTTAGTTAGACGTATTGTCGTTACCTACCAAAACGAAGGCGGAGAGGACAGCAAACTTTACGGTGGACGACTGCAATACAACCTGTCCCATGATTTAGACAACAAATCCTATATAGCTGGAAGTTATTTACAAGAAGACCAAGGTAGCCAAGATTTTCAACTCTATGGCGCAGACTTTTTATTGTCTTTTGGTAACGCTGGTAGGGTGATTGGGGAGTATGCCCGTTCTAATAGCACCCTCGTAAATGGCCAAGATGCCAACGGTTCCGCTTACCGCTTAGAAGCTTTTGGTAAATTAGGCGATCGCTTATTAGGTCAAGCCTACTACCGTGCTGTAGAACCTAACTTTGCCAACAATTCCACCTTTAGCTTTACACCGGGACAAACACGCTACGGAGCCTCTTTAATAGGGAAAGTCACCGACACCACTAGCTTGACAGTCGGTTACGACTTTGAAGAGAACTACGGTACTACAGCCACAGGATTAAATAGCGTACTCGGCTTTTTTGACCTCTTCGATCCCCAACCCCAAGCCCGCCCTGGAGAGACAGTTAACAACACCCTCAAAACGTTCCGCGCAGGGATATTGCAAAGAGTTGGCCCGGCGGATGTGAGTTTAGAGTATGTCAATCGTTCCCGTGAAGACCGGATTAGCACTCGATTTAGTGGCGATGCCGATCAATTAGTTTCGCGGTTGAAATTGCCCCTAACAGAATCTTTGACCTTCCAAGGGCAAAATGAACTTAATTTAGGCGATAGCGACCCCCTCTATCCCAACCGCACCACCTTGGGTCTAGATTGGAAAGCCTATCCTGGCGTGACATTCCGCCTAGCGCACCAATTCTATGACGACAGCAGCTTAATTCCTGGTAACTCCATCACCACCCTAGACACCATCCTCGATCGCAAACTTTCCGAAGATACTAGTTTGATCGGTCGCTATTCAGTGCTATCAGCATTTAACGGCCTCCAAGGTCAAGGTGCTGTAGGGTTAAATCATCGTTGGGCTGTGGCACCAGGATTGCGTGTTAACCTTGGTTACGAATACATATTTAAGAACATCTTTAACGGTACTGCTGCTGGTTCCCAGTTTGGGCAATATTATGCAGTCGGGCAAACAGCTTCCACCCTAGGGCTATTTTCTGGTTCCGTTTATAGCGTCGGGTTTGAGTACACCGATAACCCCGAATTCCAAGCCAGCACCAGGTTTGAATATCGTGATGGCGATGAAAGCAATAATTTAGTAATTTCCGCCGCCGCTGCTGGGAAACTTTCACCAGCTTTAACAGCCTTAGTGCGCTACCAACAAGCAGGAGAAGCCAACGTCTTTCTACCCTCGACTGTTGGTGTAGTGGCTGAAGGCGTAAGATTCCAAGAACTAGGCGATACCTCCAACTTAAAAATCGGTTTAGCCTACCGCGATCCCCGCAACGATAAATTCAACGCCTTACTCAAATACGAGTGGCGGCAAAACTACGACTCCATCCCCGAAACTCAATTAACAGGAAGTACCGCCACAGGACAGATATTTTCTGCAGAAGCCATATATGCCCCAAGTTGGCGCTGGGAATTTTACGGCAAATACGCCCTACGTAATGGTGTGACATTTTTAGATGGCGATCGCTACGATGCTGATGTCAACTTAGCCCAGCTACGGGCAACTTACAGACTTGGTTATCGTACCGATTTAGCAGTAGAAGGACGCTGGATTGGGCAAACCTCTAATAGTGGCACCAACTACACCGAATTTGGCGTAGCTGTAGAGTCTGGGTATTATTTAACCCCCGATTTACGCATCGGCTTAGGCTACAGTTTTGGTAGTGTCGATGACCGAGATTTTACTGGCTACCGTTCCGAAGGTGGCGTTTATCTGAATATCAGCTTGAAGCTGAATGAACTTTTGGGTGGCTTTGGCTTGCAAAAACCTGTACCCAAGCAAGAACAAGAATCAGAAGTACAACCCGTTGCCCAAGTACAGCCTACATCCCAACGTCAACTAATTAATACTCTCAAACAAGCACAAGCGCTTCCCAAAGCTCCTGAATCGGACACATCCCAAAGTAAACTCATGCAGCTGATTAAGCGTTTGAAACAGCCACAAGCATCGAACTAATAACAAAGTCCAGATTCAAGGTGTATAGGAGTGAGTGATGTCCAATTTTAAAGTTCGTTGGTTACTAGATTTTCCACTGAGGAAAGCAAAAGATTCCCCCGCAAAACAACCAAAATTCCACAGTCCAAACTTACAAACAAAAAATTTTAATAGCTTAACGCCAAATCTCTCCCAAACTCTTCTTTCTTCATGTTCTACCCTTCGGGAACGACTTCGTCGAACGCGCACTTTGCAGTTCGTTTTCCCCCTAACCCTCTGTCTGTTAACATCCGAAGTCGCCTTGAGCCAAACCCCCTCTTTACCCTTACCAATTTCTCTGCGGGTAATAGTCAACAGCAACCAAGATGGTAATATTCAGCCAGATGCCCAGCTAACCTTACGCGAAGCCATCGAACTAGTAAATGGTACCCTGACAGTTGCCCAACTCAGCGATGTTGAAAAAGCCCTAGTGCAACCTACCACAGGTAGTTCGCGCATTGAATTTAATTTACCTCCAACCGCCACTACAATTCTTTTACAGCAACAACTCCCCGATTTAGCCAGTACGGGATTAGTTATCGATGGTGCTACCCAGCCAGGATATGACGCTGCTGGTTCCGCTACAGCCGAAATTGCCATTCCTATTCCCGTAGTTGCGATCGCACCTGCACCAGGTAAAGAAATATTTCGCGGTTTAACTGTGGTAGCTGATGGCGTAACCATTCGCGGTTTGAGCATTTATGGCTTCAACGCCAGCCCCATTAAGCAGCAATTGGGAAATCTGTTAATTTACGATGGCATACCTAAGCCTGTAACTTTAACAACACCACCAGGAGATATTGTTATTTCCCATCGCTTCCCGCCTCCCAATACAAAGAAACAGCAACCACCTAATAGTAATTTCCCCTTTTACAACCGGGATGTGCCACCAAAAAACGTGGTGATTGAGAATAACTGGTTGGGGTTACCTATAGATGAAAAAGTGCCAGAAGAGACTTCTGCTTTCGGGGTTTACGTATTCAACTCCCAAGGGACAACCATTCGCCGCAACCGCATCTATTACCATGACGGCAGCGCCATTATTACCTCAGTCCGGGGGGAAAATACCTTAGTCCAAGAAAACATCATTGTCAGCAACGGTTTGGCGGGAATGCCTGATGCTTTACGCATCGAAGGCGTAGTGAATAATTCCCAAATTACCAGCAATTTAATTTGTGCGAATGATGGGGCTGGTGTGTATTTATTTAAACCAGAGGGTAACTTGCAAATCAGTGATAACCGCATTACCTATAACGGCAGACGTTTGCGGCGGGCAGCAGTTTTCTTAACAGGTAGTAACCATCAAGTAACAAATAATGAAATTTCTTATCAAACTGGGCCTGGGGTAGTGGTAACAGCCTTTCCCCAAAGTCAACGCAACATTATTCAAAATAATACCTTTGCGGCCTTAGAAGGTTTGAGCATTGACCTCAATGGCCAAAGAAATTTAGATGTGAATGAGTGGCAAAGGGGAGATGGGCCAAATCCCAAACGCAATTCTGGTAATCGCCGTTTGGATACAGGTAACGCGGCGATTAATGCCCCAGAATTTACAACGCGAGAATTTTTGCCTACAGGTGATACTGTCACCATTCAAGGTAAAGCCGATCCCGGTTCTGAGGTCACAATTTATCGCCTGGGCGACTATCAACAAGGTAAGCAAGCAATTTATCAAACAGGTTATGGGGCACTTAGCCAACCATTAACTAGCGTAGCTGTGGATGAGAAGGGGAATTTTAGCGTTACAGTACCCAATGTCAAAGTGGGAGACATCGTGAGTGCGATCGCCACCGATCCCAAATACGGCACATCCGAACCTGCGATCGCGGCCTTTATTGGCAAGAGAACTACTACACCCAGCCTACCACCCGCCAGCAGGCAAAACCCCGTACCGCAATGTACTTCTCGCCCAATACCACCCGAACCACCAGTCCCACCCACAACCCCACCCACCTTAATTCCGCCCACTCCTATCAGGATACGTGTACCCCGGAATGTTCACTTTGCCTTAGATAAATCCTTCATTAGCCCAGCAAGCGCGAAAGTTCTGGATCGGGTAGTAGAAGTCTTAAAGCAATATCCCTCAATTATCATCGAAATCCAAGGACACACCGACCCCCGCGCCAGCAACGACTATAATCTAGCCTTGGGTAGAAGAAGGGCCTTATCTACGAGAAATTACTTATTACGGCAAGGTGTACCCCCAGAACGGATGACTATCCGCAGCTTAGGCGAAACTCAACGTGTCAGCGAAGGTAGTACCCGCGTAGATTACGCACGCGATCGCCGCGCCGAAATCATCTTTAAAGACGTAAGAGGCGTGGAAATCATCATTGAAGGCCAAGAACAAGACCTGCAATTAGAACCAGAACGAAGGTAGATGCGATCGGCATGGGGCATGGGGGGCATTGTTTATTTCTCCCCCCTGCCCCCCTGCCTCATCCCCCGGCTTTTTTGATCAGAAATTTTACAACTTGTTTAGGAAGCCAATAATGAAACCTTTATTAAAAAATGTAGTGAAACCCTTAAGGGGTACATTTCTGACATTACTTTTTACGGTGCCGCAGATTTCCTTGGGAGGCAGCTTTTCCGATAAAAAAGTTTTGGCGCAAGCACAACTCAGTTGTCCAGATGGTACACAACCCGCCACTTATGACTGGACTCCTACTAACAATTTGGCAGCTTTTGTAGCGCAAAACCTCGTTGCTAAAGGAGTTCGGGCTACCTTCCAGTTCAGCGATAATCCTGGGCCTTTGGGAACAGTTACAGACACCGCAACTTTCGATCCCAACTCAGATAATCAAGTTAGCAGAATTGACTCAGGCTTACCTCAAGATATTTACGGTGGGATTTTAGGAACCCATCTGCGTTGGAATATTGGTTTGGGCAAAAGTCCAGCACAAGGTACTTCTACACTCACTATTAACTTTTCTCAACCAGTCACCTTAGCCACTCCCCTGACATTTCTAGATGTTGACCGCGATGGCGCGCGAGATTTTGGGAGAATTTTCCAAGATGTAATTACAGTGACAGGATTTAATGGCACTGCACCTGTGCCCTTAACAGGCACTGCTCTCGGCCCCAATACTAGAGTTACTAATAATGGTAATAGTGTCGTTGCCGCCGGGGTGAACGAAAATGCTTTTCCTGATTCAAGCAATGGCAACGCTGAAATTAGATTCTCTGGTGCTGTCAGCCAAATCCGAGTGGTTTACCAAGCAGGTAGAGAATTTGGTGAACCAGGGCAAGATGAAACTGTTGGTCTCAATAGGATCAGTATTTGTCTAGCACCAGCTTCAATTGGTGATACTGTGTTCAATGACACCAATGCTAACAACATCCAAGACCCTGGCGAACCTGGCATTAGCGGTGTGCAAGTCAATGTCAGAAACAGTAGTGGTACTGTAGTTGGTACTGCAACTACCGATACTAATGGTAGATACACTGTCCCTAATTTAAATCCTGGTCAATACACAGTTAGCGTTGCACAAACACCTAGTGGTTTTTCACCGACTCTGACCCAACCCAATCCCATCAACTTGACTTCTGGGCAAAATTTTGATCAGGCTGATTTTGGCTTTACTCAACAGGCACAAGGTACAGGTTCTATCGGAGATTTTGTCTTTAGCGATACCAATGGTGATAGTATTCCTCAGCCAGGCGAACCGGGAATTCCTAACATTAATCTCGTACTCAGGAATAGTAACGGTAACGTAGTTGCTACAACCAAAACAGATGCCAATGGGGTTTATCGCTTCCAGAATGTCCCCGTTGGTAATTACACAGTTGCAGTTACCAATCCTCCGATTAACTTTACTCCAACTCTTACCCAACCTAATGCCATTAGTCTTGCTAATGGACAAAACATTGATACGGTTGATTTTGGTTTCCGCCCGCCTACTAATGCTTCTATTGGCGATACAGTTTTTACCGACACCAATGGTAATGGTACACAGGACAATAACGAACCGGGAATTCCTAACGTTACGGTAACACTAACATTACCAAATGGAACCACACAAACTGCCACCACCAATGCTAATGGACAATACAGTTTCTCTGGATTAGCCCCTGGTAATTATCAAGTAAGTGCTAATCCGCCTCAAGGTAATACTCTCACCACTGGTATCAACCCCTTTAATATCAATCTGCTACCCAGCCAACAACTTGATAGTGCTGACTTTGGCTTCCGTGCAGGTAGCTTTAATGGCACTAGCGGTTCTATCGGTGATACAGTATTCAACGATACTAACAGTAATGGTAGGCAAGACGCTGGCGAAGCAGGAGTTCCCAATGTTCCTGTAACGCTGACTAGTCCCGGGCCCGATGGCTTATTGGGCACTAGTGATGATACTACTCAAAGCACAACTACTAACGCCAACGGTAACTACACTTTCTCTAATTTACCAGCAGCCAACTATCGAGTTTCAATCATTCCTCCTTTCAACTTGCCACAAGTTACCACTGGTAGTTCTCAAATAGAAGTCAACCTGCAATCAGGTCAAGCATTGACTACCGCTGACTTTGGCTTGCGGCGACAACCAGGTAATGCTGTGGGTGATTTGGTATTCAACGACCAAAATAATAATGCTAGACCAGACCCTGGTGAAAGCGGCATTCCCAATGTCAACATCACTGTCAGAGATCCTAACGGACAAATAGTTGATACTACTACTACCAACAATAATGGTAACTTTATTTTTACAGGTTTACCATCAGGTAACTTTACAGTAGAAGTTACCCCACCCCAGAATTTCACACCCACAACACCGACCAGTGTGCCAGTAAATTTGACTGGTGCTAATGCTGAGATTGATAATCTAGACTTTGGTTTTGCTTCTGGAACAGCCAATAATACAGGTGTACAACTAGTCAAACGTATTACTGCGATCGCCAGAACTAATGGTCAACGCATCCAATACAGTAATTTTGTGGATGATCCTAACGACCAAAATGATAATGTCATTAGACCTACGCCTCTGGGCCAATTTGAAATTCAGACACCCATAGAAAGCGGTGATGAAGTAGAGTACACAATTTATTTCCGTGCTGGTCAGTTATTAGAAAATCTCAACTTCTGTGACTTGATTCCTGCTGGCACAACTTATGTACCTAATAGTATTACTGTAAATGGCAGTGGCACTGGCGCAGATCAAGGCAGATTTTTCTCGCCTCTAACACCTTTAGCGTCAGTTCCTGAAAGTAGTGCTTGTGAAAATACCAACAATGCTAATGGTACAGTGATTGTCAGATTAGGAAATATTCCTAATGGTCAATCTGGTGCTGTTAGCTTCCGTGTCCGAATCAATTAGTAAATAATTACTAATTCGTAATTCGTAATTCGTAGTTAAAAAAGAGTTGATTGCTCGAAATCTACAGTAATTATGAATTGGGAATTTTTAATTATCTAATATGTATTTACGGTGGGTGCTACGTTTTTTAAAGTAATTATAGCTAGCGCCCACATTCATATTCAGATAAATTACACATCTCATAAAAACGAATTTTTAGCGTTAATCATAGCAATTTCAAAAGATATTAAATAGAAAATATATTTGTGTAATACAACATAATCTCTCTGTCGCAAAGATTATCAGAACAAGTCTTATTTAATTACACCTGTATTTACAACACTCCCTATTTGAGAATGTTTGGATGGCAATAAATTCCACTTCAATCGATAGAGTTGTAAAGGCTGGTCTTGACCTTTAACTTGCACTAATGGCATTTTTTCTAAAGGTAAATTTAGAGCTTGAATTCGCTCAAATGTAGTTTGAGAGATGACTATTTCCCCCGCTTGGGCAACGTTGCAGATTCTACTAGTAACGTTGGTGGTATCGCCAATAGTAGCGTATTGAATCAGTTTCTCTGAACCGATATTTCCTGCGGCTACTTTTCCGGTATTCAATCCAATATGAATTTGAATTGGTTGCTTACCCTGTTGCAGCCACTTCTGATTTAACCTCATTACTGCCCACTGCATATCAATTGCTGCTTGTATGGCCCGTTCTGTATCATCCGCCTTACGATAAGGAGCGCCCCAAATAGCAAATAAGGCATCACCAATATATTTTTCTAAAGTACCCTCATATTGAAAGACAATCTCTTCTACCATAACCTCGAAATATTCATTTAGCATCGCAATCACTTGACGCGGATGCATAGTCGAAGACATTTTTGTGAAATTACTAATATCAGCAAATAAAGCTGTAACTTCTGTATCAACAATACCTAAGGTTGTTTCTTCCTTGAGCTTTTTCCTCACAGCTTCAGGAAAGAAACGCTCTAGTTTATTCCGCATTACTGCTTCTGCTTCAATTTTCTTGTAGAGATTAGCATTATCAATAGCGATCGCAGCTTGATTAGCCAAAGCAGTCAAAAACTCTACATCTTCGTCAGAATAAACATCTGACATCGATAAATTATCAACATATAATACCCCAATGACTTCTTCTCTGGGTTTGAGAGGAATGCACATTGAGGCCCGAATAGCTTGAACAAAAATAGATTCAGAAGTATGAAAGCGCTTATCTAAACACGCATCTGTGGTGACAACAGCATTGCCATTTTGATAGACATGATTAGTAATATTTTTACTATAAAATTGATTTTCAATAGAAGTTCCCGAACGCAACTTGACTACTCTTTGTTCCAGCTGCTTTGTAGTTTCATTGACCATCAAGATAACTGCTCGATCTACATTGATAATCTCGAACAGCAAATCAAGAATTTTCTCTAAAAGGCGATCGGGTTCTTCAGGAGAAGAAAGTTGCTTGCTGACCTCAAGTAATATTTTTAACTTATCGACAGTGCGTTGATTACTACCGCGCTGTGATAATCTCAAAAGCGAATCTCTTCTTCCTGGAGCATCCAACAAGTCCTGTATTTTGAAGCGACCTTGTTCAGTAGAAAACTGTTTGATTATTGTCTCTGGGATAGGTTCTTCTAGGGAATCATCATTACAATCATTTCCAGGTGTGGCGTTAATTTTTTCAACGAATTTGAACTCTACATTCCCACAATAAATTAAGTCTCCATCCTTGAGTTCGTATTGTTCAATCTTGGCCTCATTGACGAAAGTATGGTTAAGGCTTTGCAAATCTTTAATAGTAATGCGCTCTTCCGCAATTATAATTTCTGCATGGTAACGGGATAAGCTCTCATCCCCGATTACAATCGTGTTATCTCCGCTACGACCTATAGTGTTCATCCCCATAATTAATTGATGAACTCTTTCTTGAGGAGTTTTAGGAGCGTAGATTAAATATGGCATATTCCGCCCTCACTTTTCAACATTCTTGAAAATTGCTGTTCTGAATCCAAGGATGAACTCCACAATATTAATAGTCTTAAATTCACTATTTTCCCTAGCCATTTCTTATTTTTTAGCTACGTATTGATAAAATTTCTCACCAATTTTTAGGTAAATTATGCAACTACAAGTTATCAAATACTGACACAAAAAAATCTGACAAATTTACAAAATTTAAACAGTAGAAATAACTAATGACATGAAATATGCCATATTACAAAACATTATTATCCTTACTATTATTCACAGTAATTGATAACTTCGTTATGTAGTTAAATAATGAATTAATTGTTGTCTAAATATGAATTTTCCAGAGCTACTTTAGTAGCTTGATGAGGAAAGCCAATTTTTACTTTATAAGCATGTTAAGCAAACTCCAACTTAGACAAACTGTGTAAATTGTTTCAACCTGATACTACTTTAGGTGATAACTAGCTTGGTGTAAATATTTGTCTTGGAGTTGATTAATCAAGTGTAAAAGACAGGATTTTAGCCTGATTCAGAGATAATTACAAATTGTTGCGGTTATTTTCGACAGCAGGAGAGCTATTTATATTATTTGGTTTTTCTTTGTTGGGGAGACTATTAGTATCCTTTTTCTCAAATTGGCTCAGTCCTTGCTTGGCTATATTTTCAGCAGCTTGTTTAAATATTGGTTCTAACTTATCTTGCCAATATTTAATATTTGGCAACTTTTCTGGATGTTTTTGATAATCTAAAACCTTATCCCATTGACCTTGCGCCAATGCGGTATTTATATCATTAAATAAAGCATCTGCTTTCGCCCAATCTTGCTGCCACTGAGCAATCATCGCTGCAGTTTCTTTAAAACCCGAAGAAGCTGTTTGAGGGACAGATTTTAGCAGTGCGATCGCTCCTGCCAAATCGCCTGAATCATATTTCTTTTTAGCTTGCTCCAAAACCTTAGCTGTGTCAGCATCATTCTGTAATGGCTCTGAGGTTCCAGAGTCAGTAGTAAATGGTTTTGAACTAAAGGGGTCTGATTGACTAGGTAATTGCCTTGTCACCTCACTAGCTTGAGGTTTTGGTTTTGGGAGTGGTCGAGTAGCAATTAGTTTATTATCATCAACTGTATTAACTGCGATACCCCTGTCTCGCAAACAAGACACCCATTGTTGATTATTGGCTATCACATCCGAATGGGCCCAAGCTTTACGTCCAGAGTTAGCTTTCACTTCTACCCAACCCTGTTTTGTGCGCTTCCCAGTAACCTCAAATTTAGTGTCGCTCTTAACTGTCTGCACAATACTATCAGAATTGATAGCTCTTGGTTCCGAACGAATATTAGAATTACCAACCACAATTGCTAAACACTTATTATCAGCAGTTGGATCGTTACCAGTTAAATTAGCAGCGAAATTTTTTACACTAGGATAAACATTTGTTACCAAAGCAGCTGCACCACCTGCTAATAACAAACCAATTATTAAGGGTAATGGGTCAGGTTTGCTCGCATCTTGACGCACAGGCTTGACAACGGGTTTATTCGCTGGCGCAACTGCAACAGTTTGCTGGCGAGAGACTTGAGATGCAGTTTGACTTTGTGGGTAGCTAGAATTTTGACGGGATTTTTGTACCTGAGAAGCTACAGCCACAGCAGGGGTTAACTCTCTACAAGCTTGCAATGCTTCGGTTGCATTTTGGTAGCGGTCTTTAAAGTGGTAACGCACCATCTTATTTAAGACTGCTGCTAACTGAGGATTTACAGAAACTAAATGCTGCCAGAGGAGTTCGCCTGTGTTAGGGTCTTCTTGCAAAGCATTTGCTGCTAATCCTGTTAAAGCTTGAATAGCAATGATACCTAATGAGTAAATATCACTATTAGGACGAGGTTTACCTTGTCCTTGTTCTGTTGGCATATAGCCAGGAGTACCAATGACTACCGTAGCTGTCGGTTGTCCTCCAGATGTAATCAAGTTTGTCCGCAGCTGCTTAACTGCGCCAAAGTCTACTAAAACTAACTTATTGTCACTAGCCCGACGGATAATATTATCTGGCTTGATATCCCTATGAATCACGCCTTGGCTATGTACAAATTCTAGAATACCCAACACTTCCTGCAACAGATGCATAACCTGATTTTCACTCCAGTGCTTATCAGGTGAAAGTTCTTCACTTAGGGTATTTCCTTCAATAAATTCTTGTACTAAATAGAATTCTTGATTTTCGTCAAAATAAGCTAAAAGTCTAGGTATTTGGTCGTGATTTCCTAAAACTTCTAAAGTTTCCGCTTCACTATTAAACAAGCGCTTGGCTGTTTCAAAAACTTTAGGATCTGAACTAGATGGTTTAAGATGCTTTACCACGCAGATAGGATTACCTGGCCGCCTAGTATCTTGAGCAATGTAAGTTTGCCCAAATCCCCCCGTAGCCAGCACTTCAATTACTTGGTAACGATGATCTAGAAGCTTGCCTATCATAATCCCTCCCCAGTGTTAACACCTAATTTTGCAGATGCTAATCAATATCTCCAAATTTTCCTGCATGAAATCCGCTATCTTGAGAAAAGATTTGAATTTAAAATGCAGTTTTTTAATAAATGCAGATTGTTAATTTTTGTTTAAGCATCCTTTTTTGATTAGCAATGCCACCCAAAATCAACAACTCTGTCGCATGGCAGCAGGCTGAAATTCTCATGCAGCCTGCCTTTATCCGCGTGGTCGATAATATTCGCAAGCAACTAGATGTGTCTTCCTGGAAAGGAACGTATCATGATGTCTTGATTTGGCCTGCTAGCACCACCGATCAGACAAAAGCAATTGTGACTCAGCTGTTGCAAGAAATAGAAACTGCAACGCCAGAACAAGCAGATGAGATTAAAGAGAGTCTTTCTCGTCTGCCAATGCCCCATCCAGGATATCATCTACGTTTACAGCGTCAAGAGCAGCAAGTAAATATCGATTTGTGGGAACTATGTTATCAAGTGTGTTTTCTTAACTACAGTCCCGAAAACCCTAATTCCGCAGGTGTTGATATTGATACTAGTTTAATTGATGAAACTGGAGAAGTAGATTGGTTAACTTTGGAAGCGAAAACTAAAGAGTTAGTGGAGCAAGTGTTTGCCAATTTACCTAAGTAAGGATAACGGGAATGGGAAATTGTGGTTGGGGAATGGGGAAAAGGGATTGGGGATTAAGGACTGGGGACAAGGAGATAATTTTCCCTTACCAATTAACAATTACCCGATGACAAATACCAAACGCCAAACACCAAAAACCTAATTTATGCTATCAGTCATTTATTCTGATGAGTTTCTAGATCACAAAACTGGAAATTACCATCCAGAATCACCACAACGCTTAACTGCTATTGTCAATGCTTTAAAGCAAGCGCATTTTGCCGAAAACCTGATCTGGCGATCGCCTACACCAGCATTAGAAAATTCCCGACTAATGCCGATGTTATCCAAAGCCCACACTCCAGATTACATCGACAAAGTCCAGCGGATTGCCTTTGCTGGAGGCGGTTATTTAGATGGCGATACGCCAATTTCTCCACGTAGTTATGATGTAGCATTACTAGCTGTTAGCGCTTGGTTGGATGGAGTCGATGTAGTTTTATCCACAGAAAATCCAGCTTTCGTGCTATCTCGTCCCCCAGGACACCATGCAGAAAGTGATATGGGTATGGGATTTTGTCTATTTTCTAATGCGGCGATCGCCGCATTCCATGCCTTACAAAAACCAGGAATTAATCGTGTAGCTATTTTAGATTGGGATGTACATCACGGTAATGGTACTCAAGCGATCGTGGAATCTGAAGCGCAAATTGCCTATTGTTCGCTACATCAATACCCTTGCTATCCCGGAACTGGTAGAGCATCTGAACGCGGCTTTCATAATAATGTCTTAAATTTACCCGTACCTCCTGGTAGCACAATGGCAGTATATCAGCCGCTCTTTGAAAATAAAGTTCTCCCTTTTTTAGCCAATTTTCAAGCAGATTTATTAATTATCAGTGCTGGTTATGATGCTAATGCCGCTGATCCCTTAGCCAGCGTTAATTTACAACCAGAAGATTACAGTTACTTGATCAATTATTGTTTAAGCTACACTCGTAAAATTCTTCTTGGTTTAGAAGGTGGCTATGATTTGCCAGCGCTTTCCCAATCTGTGGTAGCAACAATCGAACGCTGTTTAATGTAAAGCTTGATCGATAGACGAACCAATGAGAGTGGCATGATAAATTGCGATCGCTCATAGAAATGTAAAGAAATATGTAGCTTCGCTACAACCAGCAAAGCTACTTAGTCAATTTGACACTAATTTATGTAGCAAATAATACTAAATCTAGCAAAGAAGCAACCTTTACAAGTCAGAAAAGAGGAATTAGTCTGTATAGGATTTTTATCTGAGTTCTAGTTATTGGAAATTTTGTACTTTCTGTAATCCAGAAGCGTCATATTGCTTTTTCGGCAATCTCAAGCTGAATAAATTTTATAAATAAATTTTTAGGTAAGACTAATAACACAATTACCTAGAATTTTCTCTTAACCAGTCAAAGTGAGTTTTAAAAGAATTTCATCCCTATCGCCAGATTTAATGGCAGTATCTTGCTAATTTCTTCCCTAGAGAATAATTCTATTTGTGTTTTTCGATGTTTTTATGGAGACTTAAGTGGTACGTATTATTTCTATAAACTAAGACGGCTATTTTTTTACAGCAAATAATTTGCAGTATGGTATGCAACCAAATACCAACAAAATTCATGGAATCTTCAGAAAGAAAAACTTTGAGATATATTCTGAAAGAGCTAAAGTTTTGTTAAGATGCAAATGCTAGGAGTTTTTCAACGGAATACACCTCTCAGGGTGTGGAGAAATAAAGAGCACTAGCAATACAGAGTTATAAAGGTGAAGCATAATGACCACCTACATTTTTTTCAATGAAGCCCTTCAGATGCTGGCCAATGCCTATCTAATCTCAGCAATAGTGCTAATCGCAGCTTCTGGTATAGGTTTAGCAGTAATAGAAACGATGGAAAAGACCGGAGAACGCTAAGTTCTCACCTGGCTTTTAGTTCCCACAGACAACCCATGAATCTGTATGTGTTCATTGTGAAGAAATATTGGGAACACTAAACCATGAAAGTCTCACAGTGTTGCAGATTCACCTGAAAGTCATTGCACATGCAAGGTACTGCTCCCCTATTGAAGACTCAATCAAGGAGCGCACTACTATGGGTTTATTAGATACAGTATTGGGTACAGAAAGCCAGGTTCAACCTACACTCAGTCCAGCAGAGGCCTTTGCCGCTATTACTCTAGCTGCAACAGCAATTGATGGTAATCTTTCAGAGGATGAAGCTCTTTCTATAGCCTCAGTTCTATCTCGGTCTAAGCTGTTTAGAAATTATACTGACGAGATGATGAACAAGCTGTTTGATAAAATCCTTGGCATCCTCAGGCGACGGGATGGGATAAATCTTTTATTTAATTCAGCTAAACAAACTTTAACTCAAGAATTGCGTGAGGCAGCTTTTGCAGTAGCTACAGATTTGGTACTAAATGACGGAATTTTGATGGAAGAGGAAACTAATTTTCTCAACGATCTGTACCTATCCTTGGGTATTTCCAGCGATCTAGCGCTACAAATTGTGCAAGTTGTACTAATCAAAAACCGTGGCTAATATAATTTAGCCAGCTGATTGGCAATTATTATCGCTTTTAGTAATTATGCAAGCTTAACCTTCATCAATGCTAATTAGCTACGCGATCGCCATATCATAATTATGTTCACTCAAAGACTGATCTTTAAAGCATCAGAGGAGAGGATTTTCAGCTTTCAGTAAATATGTGCCAAATCATAACTAAATTTAGTAATTTAGCCGGACATAATATCAACAGGCTATCACCTCTGCATAAATTTAGCATATGTATATATGAGGCAAATTAATTTATAGCGGTGTGCAGCTTAATATTTCGCAAAATTAAATATCCTAGGCATTGTCAATCTTCTAGCCATCAGGTCTTGTCTTTAGCTCAATCGCCCATCCTGGGAATATTTGAAAAATATAGAGTTTAGTAAAAGTCACACACAGCATTAGGCTTGTAGTCGCATAGCATATCTTATGGTGAAAAGGCTGAGAGAGGACTTAGAAGTGAGTATAAGCGGGAAAAGGCGTATGGGATTATAAAAATTCTTAGCCATGCTTCTGGCAGACTCAGATATAAGCATGATGGTCAAGAAAAGGGAGAAATATGAAAACGCCAAAACCCTTGCCAAGTATATGGTTGGTACCTTAATACAGATAGAGAGACTAGCCGGATCAAAAAAAAGTTGGAGAAAAAGGTTGACGAAACAGATAAAGAGTTGCTACTGTAGATAAGTGCTGAGGCGGAAAGATGCCAAAGCAACCGAACCGAGAAAAACAAATACTTTGAAAGCTTCAGAAACAATCCTCGTCAATTAAAGATTGTTGGGGTAAAACCCAAAGAAATCTAAAAAAAGAAATACAGGATTCCGAGACATAAAGTTATCGGAGCCACAAACTCAAAAACAAAATGGAGAGTTTGATCCTGGCTCAGGATGAACGCTGGCGGTATGCTTAACACATGCAAGTCGAACGGTCTCTTCGGAGATAGTGGCGGACGGGTGAG
>NZ_JACJQJ010000062.1 GCF_014696615.1 Nostoc linckia FACHB-104
ATTCAATCATTTAATTGCGGCAATGAATCAATTTAAACCCTGTTATGCTTCTGGATGATTTAGCTTTTTTACTATTTGCTTACTCCGGAGAGTGACAGAAGAGGGATATCTTAAAAAATCTGATCTAAGCGCTGGAAATCGCGTTGCACCTCATTCCACAAAGCTTTATTGTTGGGGTCAGTTTTTAAAGCTTTTTTCAGATAAATTCTGGCCTTTAACACCTGGTGTTGATCGATTAGCACTCTTCCCCAAAGTTGATAAGCTATCGCTTGCCACTGGCGAACTTCTGCATCGTCTGGTAAACGATCTGCCAAAGCTTCTGCAAGTGCGATCGCTTGAGGAAATCTTTTTTCTTTTAAAAAGCGCTGCAACTGCTCATAAGTTTTCCATTTGAGTCGCTGTTCTATGGCAGTGACACTAGGTGGCTTTGGTGCAGTTGACGGCTTTGGTGTTCTTACCGAAGTTGCTGGTACCTTCTCTGTTTGCTGAGAAGTTGCCTTTGTTGCCTCACCCGCAGTTACTGGCGGCTGACGCAAATATTCGCCAGCTGTATCCTCTGGTATTACTACCGTCAACAGGAATTTGTAAGCCTCAGTTAAGGCAATAAACTTTTCTTTAGCTTGGTTGTCATCTGGGTTGATATCGGGATGATATTGCTGCGCCAATCGTCTGTAAGACGTTTTGATGTCGGCAAAAGAGGCTCCCGATCTTAAACCCAATACACGGTAGCAATCTCCAAGATCCATCTTGAGCTATGAGCTAGCGAATATTCAGCTTAAAGCAAAAAGCTTTAAGTTGAGTTTTTAATAATAAAAAGTAATTTTCTAAGTGTAAGTTCAGTTTTAACAATTTGTCTTGGGCATTGGGTATGGGGCATGGGGCATGGGGCATTGGGGATTTGGTAATGGGTAAGTGGGTAGCAATACATTTTTCCTTGTCCCCCTATTCCCCTCCGCTTCCTCTGCTCCCTCTGCTTCCTCTGCCCCCTACCTCTATTACGGACGTTCTTCAATCACACGATCAATTAAACCGTATTCTTTCGCTTCTGCGGCAGACATGAAAAAGTCACGATCCATGTCTTTTTCAATTTTGGCTAGAGTCTGACCTGTGTTGTTGGCATAAATCTGATTGAGCTGGTTACGAATCCGTAGAATCTCTCTAGCTTCAATTTCGATATCGGTTGCTTGTCCACGGGTACCACCAGAAGGTTGGTGAATCATAATCCGTGAATGAGGCAATGCCATGCGTTTGCCTTTGGTGCCAGCTGCCAATAGGAAAGAACCCATAGAAGCGGCTAAACCAACGCAAATTGTTACCACATCTGATTTGATGTGTTGCATGGTATCATATATCGCCAAGCCTGAGGTGACCATACCACCAGGGGAGTTGATGTACAAATAAATATCCTTACCTGGATCTTCGGAATCCAGATATAGCATAACGGCAATAATTTGGTTGGCTATTTCGTCATCAATGTCACGCCCCAAGAAAATAATTCTTTCCCGGTACAGGCGATCATAGATACTGATCCAATCTGTAAACTGCCCACCGGGCATCCGGTAAGGAACTTTAGGAACACCTATAGGCATTTTCGCTACTCCCTAAGTAATTAGATGAAAATTAGTGCTGAGTCCTGATTTTTGAGTGCTGAGTCAAGAATTAAAACTAAAAAGTCAGAGATGTAGAGTTAAAAGTGAATTAATAACTCAATATTTATATCTCAGCATTCAATTCTCGGCACTCGGTACTCATTAAAGGACGCTAGCAGGCAGAGGTGGATTTGCCAGTTCTTCTTTTTCAAATACTCGGTCAATCAACCCATATTCCTTGGCTTGATAGGGAGTCATGTAGAAGAGGCGATCCATATCTTTAGTAATTTTTTCTGGGGCTTGCCCGGTGGTGCGATGTAAGATATCAACCATTGATGCCTTGTTTACCAAAACTTCCTTCGCCCGAATTTGAATATCCGTTGCTTGACCTTGGGCGTAGCTCTTGGGCTGATGCAGGATAATATTGGCGTTGGGTAAACTAGCGCGGCATCCTTTAGTACCGGCACCGAGTAGCATCGCTGCCATACCCATTGCGGAACCGATGCAAATAGTATGGATGGGTGGCTTGATGTATTTCATGGTGTCATAGATGGCAAAGGCTTCGGTTTCAAAGCCAATAGGATCGCCACTATAACCGGATGTGCCGGTGGAGTTGATATAAATTTTAATCGGCTTCTCTGGATCGTCGGACTGTAAATAAAGGAGTTGAGCGACGATCAATTCCGTGACAGCTGGCACCAGTGGCATCCCAAGATAGACAATTCGCTCCTTTAATAAGAGAGAAGGTAAATCTGGCGGCGGTGTCCGGTAAGAGTTATCGCCGTAATAGGGGGCTTGAACAGCCTTGATGGGGGAAATGTCCATAGCAACTGAGCGCCTGAAATTATGCCGTTAACTGTAATACATACTAGCGCGATGCTAGCTATCTTCAAGGTGTGGATTTCTGGCTAATGGCTCAGGGGGCTGAGCATCTGCCATTCCTTAGCTTCTAAGATATTCTGAATATAAGCTACTGCGATTTTAAGTTGCATATTTTTTCGTTAAGGTTGTCAAAAGTTAAGGGTGAAGAAACTTTGGACTTTGGACAGACGCTATTAATCGCGTCTCTCTGACTTTTGACGTTTCAAAACGTTACAGCTTATAAATCTATTTGCTTTCCGTAGCGCTAATGTTACGCTTTGAAGTTATTTATAAATATCTGTATCCTAGCTAGGAACATTGAGTTATGAAAGTTAACTTACAGCCTGCCCTGAATGATAGTAATTTAGATGCAAATCAACCTAACAGTCAGCGTCAGTTAGCCATTTCCATTTCAGCGATCGCAGAAGTTGTGGATCGCAATGTGCCGCTAAATTTATGTTTAATTCTCGATCATAGTGGGTCGATGAATGGGCGACCTTTAGAAACTGTCAAGCAAGCAGCAACCCGTTTGGTTGATAGACTTAAACCAGGCGATCGCCTGACGGTTGTGGTTTTCGATCACCGGGCTAAAGTCCTGATCCCCAATCAAGTTATTGAAGATCCAGAATATATTAAAAGACAAATTAACCGCCTAACTGCTGATGGTGGGACAGCCATTGATGAAGGGTTGCGTTTGGGCATTGAGGAGTTAGCCAAAGGCAAAAAAGATACTGTCTCTCAAGTATTTTTGTTAACTGATGGTGAGAATGAACATGGCAATAATGATCGCTGTTTAAAATTTGCCCAATTAGCAGCTAATTATAGTTTGACGCTAAATACCTTGGGTTTTGGTGATAACTGGAATCAGGATGTTTTAGAAAAAATTGCCGATGCTGGTTTAGGTACCCTTTCTTACATTCAAAAACCAGATCAGGTAGTGGATGAGTTCAGCCGCCTGTTCAGCCGCATTCAAACAATTGGTTTGACTAATGCCTATTTGCTATTCTCCCTCATGCCAAATATCCGGCTAGCAGAACTTAAACCAATAGCCCAAGTGTCTCCAGATACAATTGAGTTACCCCTCCAACAAGAAGCCGATGGCCGATTTGCAGTGCGCTTGGGCGACTTGATGAAGGATGCAGAGCGAGTAATTTTAGCTAATATTTATTTGGGACAATTACCCGAAGGTAAACAAGCGATCGCCAATTTACAAGTCCGCTACGACGATCCAGCTAATAACCAAGTGGGTTTATTCACACCCAACATCCCAGTTTATGCAAATATAACTAGAGTTTACCAACCTGCTGCTAATCCTGAAGTGCAACAGTCTATCTTGGCATTAGCGAAGTATCGCCAAACTCAGTTAGCAGAGGCGAAATTACAACAAGGCGATCGCGCTGGTGCAGCCACTATGCTACAAACTGCAGCGAAAACTGCTTTGCAGATGGGAGATACAGGTGCAGCCACAGTGTTGCAAACTTCCGCCACAAGATTGCAGGCTGGCGAAGAATTATCCGAAAGCGATCGCAAGAAAACCAGAATTGTTTCCAAAACAGTGTTGCAAGATACACCACGCCCATGAAAGTAAAATTACTGTCGGCGCTAAGCGATACTAATGTTGATGTGGCTCAATCAAGTAGCCAGCGTCAACTAGGAATTGCGATTTCTGCCATTGCGGGGGAATTTGACCGATATCTTCCCCTGAATTTATGCTTGATTCTCGATAAAAGTGGTTCCATGCATGGGAAACCCATCAACACCGTAATTCAAGCAGTTGAGGGATTAGTCGATCAACTCAAACCAGGCGATCGCATTTCGGTAGTCGCCTTTGCTGGTGCAGCTGAAGTGATTGTACCTAACCAGGAAGTCCAAGACCTAGACAGCATCAAAAAACTTATTAAAAGCAAGCTTAACGCTAGCGGTGGGACGGTAATCGCTGAGGGTTTAGCCCTGGGAATTACAGAACTGATGAAAGGAACCAAAGGAACTGTTTCTCAGGCGTTTTTACTTACAGATGGACAGGGTGAAAGTAGCTTGCGAATTTGGAAATGGGAGTTAGGCCCCGATGACAATAAACGTTGTTTGGAACTAGCGCACAAGGCGACTAAGTTCAACCTGACTCTCAATACTTTAGGATTTGGGACTAATTGGAACCAAGATTTACTGGAAAAAATTGCCGATGCGGGTGGTGGAACTTTAGCTTATATTGAGCATCCAGAACAAGCAGTTGATGAATTTAGCCGTTTATTTAGACGTATTCAGTCTGTAGGGTTAACTAACGCCTACTTGCTATTGTCCTTAATGCCAAATGTGCGGCTAGCAGAACTCAAACCCATTGCCCAAGTTGCCCCAGATACAATTGAATTACCAGTGCAACAAGAAGCCGATGGACGCTTGGCGGTGCGTTTGGGAGACTTAATGCAAGATGTGGAACGGCTAGTTTTAGCCAATATTTATCTTGGTCAATTACCAGAAGGTAGACAAGAAATCGGGCAAATTCAAATCCGCTACGACGATCCCGCCGTAGATAAACAAGGCTTACTTTCTGCGAGCGCACCTGTGTATGCAGATGTGGTGCGAGTTTACCAACCAACTGTTAATCCCCAGGTACAACAGTCAATTTTGACATTAGCCAAATATCGCCAAACTCAGTTAGCAGAAGCGAAATTAGAACAAGGCGATCGCGTTGGTGCAGCGACAATGCTGCAAACAGCAGCCAAAACCGCCCTGCAAATAGGAGATACAGGTGCAGCCACAGTATTACAAACTTCTGCCACTCGCCTACAAGCTGGGGAAGAACTTTCGGAAGGCGATCGTAAGAAAACTAGAATTGTCTCAAAGACAGTCTTACAAGAATAATTGCTCAGGTGAGTATAATTTGTAATTCATAATTTATGAAAATAAATGACATTCATCACATCGCCATCATTTGTTCTGACTACGAACGCTCAAAAAAATTTTATGTAGAAGCGTTAGGCTTTGCGATTATTGAAGAAACTTTTCGCGCGCACCGCAATTCTTATAAATTAGATTTACGCGTTGGCGATCACAGCCAAATTGAATTATTTTCTTTTCCCAATCCTCCTCAAAGACCTAGTACTCCCGAAGCTTGCGGTTTAAGACATTTAGCATTTGCAGTTGATGATATTGAGCAAACTGTGATTGATTTACAATCGCAAGGTATAGAAGTCGAGAATATTAGAATTGATGAAATTACAGGAAAGAAATTTACTTTCTTTAAAGACCCGGATAATTTACCACTAGAAATTTATGAGATCTAGCGTGTAATTTCTCAATGCAATAAAAGCTACACTACTTGGTAAAATTGCAATATGTTTGACAACATTTGCAAGTTTCTCGCGGAAAATTTCTCCACCGACTTTGCCACATGGTTGTTAGGAGAACCGATAACTTTCACTGAACTTAGTCCTCAAGAATTATCCCTCGAACCTATTAGAGCTGATGCTCTAATTTTGCTCCAGTCTGCACAACAGGTATTGCATCTAGAATTCCAAACCCAAGTTGATGCGGAAATTCCTTTTCGGATGCTAGATTATCGGGTTAGAGTCTATCGCCGCTTCCCAAAAAAAAGCAATAAATAATCGGTGCAGTTAACCTGCACCGATCGCAAATTCAGATGGATTAAACATTCTATTGTCTTATGCCAATGCTGAAGCCTGTGGTTTAGCAAAAATCATGCGTCCTGCTGTAGTTTGTAACGCACTAGTGACGACTACTCGCAGTTCACCGCCTACATAACCACTACCTTCCTCAACGACAACCATTGTGCCATCGTCTAGGTAGCCGATTCCCTGACTGGGTTCTTTACCTTCTTTGAGAATTTTCAAATCGAGGTTATCGCCAGGTAAATAGGTGGGACGGACAGCGTTAACTAAATCATTGACATTTAATACTGGCACTTTCTGGACGCTAGCAACTTTTGATAAGTTGTAGTCGTTAGTCAGCAATGTACCATTGATGTCTTGAGCGAATCTGACTAACTTCGCATCGACTGTGGGAATATCTTCGTAATCAGAAGGATTAATCAGGATGCGTTCTGGATAGGCTTCTTTAATGCGGTTGAGAATTTCTAATCCTCTTCTTCCCCTTACCCGTTTTTGGTCTTTACTCGCATCAGCTACTTGTTGCAATTCTTGCAAGACAAACTGCGGTACGATAATTTGCCCTTCTAGAAAGCCAGTTTCTAAAAGTGCTTCAATCCGACCATCAATAATACAGCTTGTATCTAAAACTTTAGTATTAGCAGGTTTAAGAGTACCTTCTGCTACCATCGTTTCTACGGTGTTCGGATTAATAAACCGCAATAAGCCGCGTCCGTGGGTATCTGCCAAATTCATACCAGTGACAGACAAGATAATACTGCCAACCACTGCTACTAAAGGCTTGATAAAACTAAAATCTGGGGGAATGGGTAATAAAAATAACGGTGCAAGCATGAGGTTGGCTAACAATAACCCAATCACCAAACCAATGGCACGCGTTAAAATTACTTCTAGAGGCATTTCTCGCACTTGTGCTTCTAGGCGGCGATATGTAGTTTGGAAACTTAGCCCAATCGCACCACCAATGATTGCAGCAAAGACGGCAACAACTAAGCGCAAGGCTTCTAAATTTGTGACGTTGTCTAGCGAACCATTGGGTAGTAGTTCGATGCTATAGAACCCTATTCCCGATGCTGCTAGGATGAATGAGAGAATAATAATTGCATCAAGCATGGTTTTGTGGTTTTCCTGCAACTGTATTAACCGAAAAAGTTTAAGTATTTTTTATTTCATAGGCAAATAGCTTTAGAAATGTTTACTTAACTCTAGGGGTTTAAGCAGGTAATATCTGCAAATATTATAACCAAATAGTTTTAGCTTCATATTTTTAATTGTTTTGTTGTAAAACGATAATACTTGTAAATAAACTACTAATTTTTATCGTTTGTAATTCTCAGTATGATGAATTTTATTGTTTCTTACAATGCCTCAAAAAGTTAATTTTTATAGCACTCCCACTTCCGCTTATGTGCATATTCCATTTTGCAGACGGCGGTGCTTTTATTGCGATTTTCCGATATCTGTTGTGGGCGATCGCTTGCGGGGGGAAACATCAGGTACGATTTCCCAATATGTGGAAGTGCTAACTCAAGAAATTGCTACCGCACCGACATTCGGTCAACCTTTAAAGACAATTTTTTTCGGTGGTGGAACTCCTTCGCTGCTATCCATAGAGCAATTACAGCAGATATTAACAGCTTTAGAGCAGCATTTTGGTATTTTACCTGGGGCAGAAATTTCTATGGAAATGGACCCAGGAACATTTGATTTAGCACATATAGCAGGGTACCGCAGTCTGGGGGTGAATCGGGTTAGTCTAGGTATACAAGCGTTTCAAGAAGAGTTGTTAAAACTTGCTGGGCGATCGCACTCAATTGCAGATATTTTTGCAGCTGTGGAATTAGTCCGCAAAGTCGAGATTCCCGAATTTAGTTTAGACTTAATTTCTGGTTTACCGCATCAGTCTTTAGAGCGTTGGCAGGATTCCCTAGCGAAAGCCGTGGCGATCGCACCCACTCATATCTCAATTTATGACCTTACCATAGAGCCAGGTACGGCCTTTGGTCGATACTATGAACCTGGCGCTAATCCTTTACCCACAGATGAAACCACAGTCAAAATGTACCAAATGGCACAGCAAGTTTTGACTGATGCAGGTTATGAACATTATGAAATTTCCAATTATGCTCAGCCTAGCCATCAATGTCAGCATAATCGGGTTTATTGGGAAAATCGTCCTTATTATGGTTTTGGTATGGGTGCAGCTAGCTATATTGAAGGGAAGCGTTTCACGCGTCCGCGTAAAACCAAAGAGTATTACGCATGGGTAAAAGCTGGTTGTGTAGTTGATTGTGAAATCACACCACCAAATGAAGTGTTATTAGAAACCTTAATGTTAGGATTGCGCCTGGCTGAAGGTGTGAGTTTAGCAGCTTTAGCGGCGGATTTTGGAGAAGATAAACTAGAAGAACTTCAGAAATTTTTCAAGCCGTATTTTGCAAAAGGCTGGGTAGAGGTTATAAATGGAAGATTTTGCCTAACTGATCCCCAAGGATTTTTATTTTCTAATGTAGTTTTAGCAGATTTATTTTCTAAATTTAGTGAATAAGCATTTAAGCTACATGATGCTTAAAAAATTCAGTGATTGAATTAAATTGGATAGAACAAACTGAAATAATCCAGTTATCTTGAGCTAGAGGTATTAAATTTATGACTATTAATCTTAAACCTGAACATGAGCAATTAATTAAAGCGCAAATTGCTAGTGGTAGATTTACAAATGCAGATGAGGTAATTGGTACAGCATTGAAATTACTAGAAAAATTGAATGCTGAGTACAGCCAATGGGTAGAAGAAACTCGCCAAAAAGTAGAAGTCGCTATTGCTGAAATGGACAGAGGAGAAGGATTAGACGGTGAGACAGTTACAATGCAAATACTTGAAAGATTTCAAAAAGCACGTGAGGCGGCAGAATGAGCCGTTACATCATCTCACCTTCTGCAAGCAGAGATTTAAATGAGATTGCAGATTATTTTTTGACAATAAATCTGGAAGCAGGAGAAAAGCTTTTTAGAGAATTCAATAAAAAATGTCAAAACTTAGCTAAATTTCCCAATATAGGACGTAGTTATTCTCACATTAAGCTGCAGTTGCGTGGTCTTACGCTTGATGGTTACATCATCTTATATCGAGTAGTGAATGACGGTGTGGAAATTTTACGTGTAGTGAGTGCGCGTAGAGATTTAGAAAAATTATTTTCAGATATAGACGATTATTGAAAAGTAATTACAATGAACATATTGATATTTTATTTCTCTTATAGGAGGCATAAAATATCAGTAATTATGATAATAATAACTAAAAATTATGCATAATCAATTAGAACAGTTTGCCAGTGATAATAACTCGGGAATTTGCCCCCAAGCGCTAGAGTATATGCTAAAAGCTAATCAAGGAAGCGCTCCAGCTTATGGAAATGATGAATGGACGCAAAAAGCAACAGATTATTTTCGTGAGTTATTTGAAATTGATTGCGAAGTATTTTTTGCTTTTAACGGTACAGCCGCAAATTCTCTATCTTTAGCTGCACTTTGTCAGTCCTATCATAGTGTCATTTGTCATGAAACATCCCACATTGAAACAGATGAATGTGGCGCACCAGAGTTTGCTTCTAATGGTTCTAAATTACTACTAGCTAAAGGTGAAAATGGCAAGTTAACAGCACAAGCGATAGAATCATTAGTAACTAAGCGCACTGATATTCATTATCCTAAACCAAAAGTTATTAGTATTACCCAAGCCACAGAAGTAGGGACTTTATATTCTCTGGATGAACTAGCAGAAATTAAAGAAACTGCGCGTCAGTATAACTTAAAAATTCACATGGATGGCGCTCGTTTTGCCAATGCAGTCGCCGCTATGAATAAAACCCCAGCAGAAATTTCTTGGAAAAGTGGGGTAGATGTATTATGTTTTTGTGGCACAAAAAATGGCATGGCTTTAGGCGAAGCAATTATTTTCTTCAACAAAGCTTTAGCAGAAGATTTTGACTATCGCTGTAAACAAGCAGGTCAATTAGCCTCAAAAATGCGATTTATTTCTGCTCCCTGGTTAGGTTTACTCGAAACTGGCGCATGGTTGAACAATGCGCGACACGCCAATCAATGTGCTGAATATTTAGAAAATAAATTAATCAATATTGATGGCGTTGAGATGATGTTTCCTCGAGAAGCCAATGCTGTGTTTGCCAAACTACCAGAACACACGATTAAAATTTTAAAAGAAAAAGGCTGGCAATTTTATACCTTTATTGGTGTGGGTGGAGTTCGTTTTATGTGTTCTTGGAATACAACACAATCTAGGATTGATCAACTGGTGAATGATATCAAAAATGCAATTTGAGGAGAAGAAATTGCGTACATTAGTATATTTGAATTTTTCAGAGTCTAGAGTCCGAGAGACGCGATTAATCGCGTCTGTACTCAAAAGTCAAATTTAAATTGCTTATTGATTTTTACTTACTCTTCTCCTTTTATTTGGTAAATGCTTAAAAAGATTTTTCACGCTCGCATAAGGTGCTTATAGTGAGTATCGAAAAATTTTATGGTAAAAATTTGCCATCTGAATAAAATCACAGAACCATACAAAAGAAATGCTGAGATTTATTTTTGCTAGCTATAGCTATACGCTCCTATGCCAAAATGAAAATAACTAATACCATAAGGTGAGCGATCGCTCTGAAAGCTAGATAAAGGATTGACCTGAGCAATGGCAGACGAAACCAATCAAAATCAAGCGGGAGAGGTAGCTCCCACCACTGACCAACCAGTAGCGACAGACCTCCCTACTGCCAATAAGCCAGATTCCAAAGCAACTGCTGTACCTCCCAAGCGCGAAAAACCTCCAGCTAAAGCCGCTGCAGGAGAAAAAGCCGCCGCTACAGCAGATGGAGAAGAAAAACCCGCGGCTAAAGCCGCCGCAGCCAAAAAAGAAAAGGCTCCTGCTGTTGAAGATAAGCCATTTGTAGAGTTTATCCAGCAACACTACTTACCAGCTGTGCAAACAGCAATTACTCAGCAAGGTGTCGCTGATTTACAGTTGTCTTTTGCTAAACAGAAGGTTCCTATCTCTGGCTTTGAATCAGCCGAGGACTGCTACCAACTTGTGGGAAGTTGGCAAAACGGTTTGCGCCAGTTTAATCTTTATTTCCCTGATGAAGATATTCAAGGGAAAAAAGGATTCTCTTGTAATGAAGGTAAAAAACCTAGCACACTAGAATCCTTCTTAATAGATGAACGTAAAATCACTCTGGACTTACTAGTATTTGGTTTAGTGCAGCGCTTAAACGGGCAAAAGTGGCTAGGTAGAAATTAGTCATTGGTCATTTGGCATTAGTCATTTGTCATTAGTATGAGGCAAATGACAAAAATGCTAGACATACCTTTAAAGTTCATGGAAATGATAGGTAACGGCTCCAGTTCTGGGGTCGTTATCTATTTTGACGTAACCTGATTTATACATCTCCTTCAAGGCGGCTTCTACTTCTGCAAAGTTAGCTCCCGTACCTTTCACACCATGAGTAACAGTAAGATAGCCACCATTTTTTTCTGCCACTTCAATCAGTTTAACTATCAGTTGGTTACCAGTAGGGCGATAAACTTGAGAAGCGATCGCAGGTTGATTCAATGGTACACCCAAGGGAGATAAACCCGCTTTTGTCCTCAGTTTGAGGCTATATTCGTCAACCATGTTAGGGATAAGGAATAAATCCACAAACTGCCCACAGTAGAATAGCCCAAAAGTACACAGCCACAACATACCCGTCCCAATTTTGCCGTTGTATATCCGGTGCAGTCCCCCCAAGCCGAAAAACCCAATAGCACACAAGATGTAGGAAACAAGAAGACGGTCTTGATTGGTGTTATTATCAACCTTCATGTTGTTTTGATTCCCTTGGATTCGCGCTTGTTCTTATAGACGCTTTTGTGACGCTGTTTTGTTTCATACTAAACCTGTGGTTAGCTTTTCGCCCACAAGCTGTATTGAAACAAAGGGCTAGCTGATTCCCAATGCTGAATTGGAGATTCCGCATAGATAACTATTGTTGCAACTCTTAACGTTTTATCTACAAATTTTGAGCCTGTACCTTGATAGACTGAACTTTATCAGCCTTAGTGATAAGTACTGTATCCCTGGCTCACAAGCTAGCGGATTTAGCAATAATATAATTTGTAATTGATAATTCGTAATTCGTAATGAAAAGCTCATTTAAGAATTACGAATTATAGAGTGTACTGTAGGGCATACAGGAAACTGGGTTAGAGAGCAATCTCACCAGGTAAACCTTAAATGCTTGGAGAGCTACCCATAAATAGGACTCTAGGTAAACACGTAATATCCTAGTTGGTTCGGGTAGGACAAGATATGTAAGACCTAGGCAATTCTAGTAGCATAACTACTAAATGTAACTAGGCAATGTCTGCTCAAGAATCTCCCAAATTTTTGCAGATGGGAGAGTGTCAATGTCGTCTAGTTACGCCTTGAGAGCGTCTGACGTTGGCTTTCTGGTGTACTGAAGATAATAAAGACAGAAGAGAAGTCAAAACATGGTAGATTCCCTCAAAAAACCAGGCTTTGAAGAATTGCGTCCAGGGATTAAAGTCCCGGCAAAAGAAACACTATTAACACCCCGGTTTTACACCACCGACTTTGATGAAATGGCGCGGATGGATATATCCGTCAACGAAGACGAGTTACAAGCCATTCTCGAAGAGTTTCGTGCTGATTACAACCGCCATCATTTTGTTCGGGATGCCGAGTTTGAACAATCCTGGGATCATATTGATGGGGAAACTCGCCGTTTATTCGTTGAATTTTTAGAGCGTTCTTGTACAGCCGAGTTTTCCGGGTTTTTGCTGTACAAAGAACTTGGCCGCCGCTTGAAAGATAAAAGCCCAGTTTTAGCCGAGTGCTTTAACTTGATGTCACGGGATGAAGCCCGTCATGCTGGCTTTTTGAACAAAGCGATGTCAGACTTTAATCTTTCTTTAGATTTAGGGTTTTTGACTAAGAGCCGCGATTATACCTTCTTTAAGCCAAAATTTATTTTCTACGCCACATATCTTTCAGAAAAAATTGGTTATTGGCGTTATATCACCATTTATCGTCATTTAGAAGCACATCCCGAAGACCGGATTTATCCAATTTTCCGGTTCTTTGAAAACTGGTGTCAGGATGAAAACCGTCATGGTGATTTCTTTGATGCAGTAATGCAATCTCAACCACAAATGTTGAATGATTGGAAGGCGAAGCTATGGAGTCGCTTCTTCCTGTTGTCAGTGTTTGTCACAATGTATCTCAATGACCTGCAACGCAAAGACTTTTATGCTTCTCTAGGATTGGATGCACGGGAATACGACATCCATGTGATCAAAAAGACCAATGAAACTGCAGGAAGAGTTTTCCCGTTGATGCTGGATGTGGATAATCCAGAGTTTTATCAACGCTTGGATATTTGTGTTGAGAAGATGGCAAAATTAAATGCGATGTCTTCGACAACCCCTTCGGGGAACGCCAACTCCAACACTCCTAAATTCTTGCAATTCTTCCAGAAGTTGCCAATTCTCGCTTCTATTGGTTGGCATATGGTTAAGCTGTACCTGATGAAGCCCATTGATGCGGTTTCTGCTCAAGGTATGGCCCGCTAGTTAATCAGGATTTGACAAAATTTTGAGTGGTTCTGTGTGAATAGAACCACTTTTTTTGTGTCACTTTTTGCTCATATTAATCTTGTACTTTAAATAGATAACCCCAAGATTATGCTCTTTAGCACTAGGAGGAGTAAATGAGTCAGTCAATTGGACGTACTTGCTGGGCGATCGCAGAAGGTTATATTCCTGCTTATAGTAATGGCCCAGAACCCCAGTTTATTAGTCATGAAACAGTGTGTATTTTAAATACTGGTGACCAAGATGCTCATGTAGAGATCACGATTTACTATAGCGATAGGGAACCTGTAGGTGCTTACAAAATCACTGTTCCCGCACGACGGACAAAACATATTCGTTTTAATGACCTCAAAGATCCAGAACCAATTCCTCACGATACTGATTTTGCTAGTGTGATTCAGTCAGATGTGCCAATTGTGGTGCAGCATACTCGGTTAGATTCACGACAAGCAGAAAATGCTCTTCTCAGCACAATCGCTTACGCTCATAATTAAATTTAGTTATTTTTTGAGACAATGCTTGATAGCAATAGCTAGTTTCAAATAATATAATTTATACCAGCACAAATATATGAGTAAGGGCGCACATCTGTGCGCTCTTACAAATCATTGATGTGTTGCAAGGTCTTTAAAATTCGTATTACAAGTATTTTTAAATAAATATCCTGTGTAGCGTAGGAATACTAATAAATATTTCGCCACAAAAGATGCAAATAGATAAATACTGCTATCAGAAAAGTCTAAACCATCAATTATTCAATTCTTACAACCCAAGCCAAAGTAAGGGTACAAAAATTTCATACGCTAATAACAATCAGTAGCTTAACGCGCAATTTTAGCGGTCTTACATTGAAAATAACGGTATTTTGCGGCTTTTTATTCACTTCTAAAAGCAAATGTGACATTAGGCAAATTTTTTCAAAGTTGCAGGCTAATTACAAATTAAACCTGAGATAATATGCCTTTAAGTTCTATAGCAATCTTCAGTAAGTCTTGAGCATTTCTCAAAAATAATATTCTCGGCTACTTTCACAAGTTCAGAATCTTGATTTTGCATGTTGAATTAATATCTAACAAAACTATATGGGCAGTAATCCAATTGTCTTAATTCACGGCTACTCTGCTTCTGGTGAATCTTTCAAAGTGTGGGAGAAAAAGCTAGAAGCGCGTGGCTACGATGTCTCAACTATCCATGTTTGTAGCTATGTAACCCTGACTAACGAAGTCACAATTAAAGATATTGCCGAAGGTTTTGATCGGGCATTATCTATAGACGGAGGGTTAGCCCCAGATCAGGAGTTTGATGCGATCGTTCACTCAACTGGAATGCTGGTAATTCGCGCTTGGTTGACTGCTTACTCACAAAAGCGACGGAATCGGCTTAAGCACTTGATTGGGCTAGCACCAGCTACCTTCGGTTCTCCCTTAGCTCACAAGGGACGGAGTTGGTTAGGTGCAATGTTTAAAGGAAACAAGGAGTTTGGCCCTGACTTTTTAGAAGCTGGGGATTTAGTTCTGGATGGATTGGAACTAGGAAGCAAATTCACTTGGGATTTGGCCCATAAAGATTTATTTGGCAGTGAAACATTCTATGGCAACAAAATTGATACCCCTTATGTATTTACCTTCTGTGGTACCAGTCCATATAGTGGTTTAGCCAAATTAGTCAGTGATCCCGGAACTGATGGTACTGTGCGCTGGGCAGGTTGTGGTTTAAATAGCCGCAAGATTGTACTTGACTTAACCAAGCAGCAGGAGGAAGAGCAACGAATCGATTTTGATGGTTCAAAGAACGAAGGTATCGCACCGACAGTACTAGTTGAGGATGTAAACCACGAGACAATTATGAGCAATCCTCGCAATGAACTAGTGGATGCGGTTTGTGAAGCGCTGCAATTCACTCCTGAAAATAAGATTCAGGATTGGTACAAAAAAACTACTGAGAAGCTCACACCGAAGAATATTGATTTGTGGCAGCAGTTTGTTGTCCGTGCAGTAGATGAACGTGACGATCCGATTCCTGATTACCACATTCAGGTATTTACCCAGGGTAATGAGAACTTCCAAGCAATAGATAATTTTGCAGCAAACGTACATACCTACAGCGGTGACAAAAGTCTTCGGTGTTTCTATGTCAACCTGAATCGGATTCTCAACCCTCAGAATTTGCAGCAGCCAACGAATTTGCCAAATTTAATGATGCGCGTTATTGCATCATCAGGTTCGCAGTTAATTGACTATTTGGGAATCAATAATAAAGGAGAGTGGGATGCACAGATGGATATCTCATACCTACTACGGGAATCCAAAGTTAGACTTTTCTGGCCTTTTACAACCACTCTAATTGAATTAAAGCTAAATCGAGAACCTCGCAAAGATGTTGCCAAGTTTTTACAGCGGTTACAGTCTATGACAAAATAAGTTGCGACTTGTTCTTTTAATCAATCAGGTTAAGTGAAAACTAAAAACCTGATTTTGGGTAGATTAGGTT
The DNA here is from genome assembly GCF_014696615.1 of Nostoc linckia FACHB-104. Taxonomy (GTDB): domain Bacteria; phylum Cyanobacteriota; class Cyanobacteriia; order Cyanobacteriales; family Nostocaceae; genus Aulosira; species Aulosira linckia_A. The sequence goes on from NZ_JACJQJ010000062.1 coordinate 16,231, forward strand.
TTGCTATTGCTCAACCAAACCTACCAATTTTGATATGCTTTCGTCGATTTTAAACAGTTGATTGAGTTTGTAGAAAATAGCGATTTTATTTACCAAATCTACGATCTATATCATCCGCTTGAGAACCACCGCGAGTAGAGTTAATTCTTAAAGATGCCCGATCTTTAGACAGGTTATAAGTTAAAGGCTTTGTTTTAGAGATGCGGGCTTCACCTTCTTTGGCTAAACTTTGAGGTGGGTATTTAATCATTAAAGCTTTAATTGCCTCAATTCTTTTAGGTACTGCTGGATGACCTGAATCAGCTTCAGAACCAGGCATTTGAGATAGAACTTGCATAACTCGTAGACATCCTTCAGGATCAAAGCCGGCTTTTACAGAAGCTATATAGCCAATTTCATCAGCTTCAAATTCGTGTTGTCTCTCTTGCTCAGCTAGACGTTGTTCTAGTTCTTTTTTCTTTCTTTCAATAATCTCATTGATGCGTTTTTGTGAATCTGCTTGGCGTTGCACACCTTGATTACCCAACACCGAACCTAATAGTCCACCAACAGTTCCTCCGATTACACGATTCACTACAGCACCACTAACAACAGCCGCCGTTGACTCTTCATTTGCTGCTTGTTGTTCTCCTAAAACTTCTCTTTTTGCTTCTTCTTCTATCTTGGCAATTAACTCATTTTTTTGTGCTACACCAATCGCAATGTGCCGTTTAGCATGGTGACCCATTTCATGGGCAACTACACAAGCTAATGCAGAAGAATCACCAGCTAATTGGTCGAGTATACCATCATAAACCGCTATGAGATTGACATCGGTTGCAAATGCATTCACATCATATTTAGGAATAGTCACAATTCGCCAAGGTCGATTATCAAATTCATTAGCACGTGCAATTCTATCTATCACTCGATAAAGGGCATAAAAATCTTCAGGAAGTTGCTTTTTTGCCTGCTCATAGTTGGAAGAGGATGTAGGGGCTGGTTTTTTTGGCGTGGCTGGTTTAGCTAATACTGGAAGTGTTGCAGATAACAAAAATAGGCACAAAGAACCACTAGTCAGGAGTTTGGTTTTCCAGTTGCTCATGATTTTCAGTATTGTGGTATTTGGAATTTATTTTATACAATAGAGCAATTATATACTGTAAGGCTCAATTTTGTAGATATGCTGCCTTATAGTCCTTTCTTATCCCTTATAGGGGTTCTTAATTTGGTAATTTACATTGAAAACTTGACTAATTTTAGTAAAAAAAGATATATGTATACTTAGAATGAATAAAAAATTATATACAGCAGATTCCAAGTAGGTGAGATACAGATAATTGTAAAGGCACGGCAGTACCGTGCCCCAAGCCGCGTACCTCATTTACCTGAAATACGCTGTATATCCTTCTTCTGTCACTTTCCGGGAGTGCGATCGCGAGAAGCCTGATAGGCAATCAATACCAGCTATAATATTTAGAAAAAAATCGTTCTTAGATTTGTTATCAGAAAAGAATCGTGCGTAGGCGTAGCCCGTTTTAGACATCGCCTACTATACAAAAGCTCTAGAATTCAGTCATGGCAAAAGTGTCCCGAGAGTAGCAAAACAGGGATAACTAAGAATTACCTATTATTTTGACCCATCTAAGCGTCGTTGCCATTCACTGTCAATTTGTGCAGAACGCTCAAATTCCTGTTCCAGTAAATCAGTCTCGCTAGAGTACACCAAATCTTCTTTGCCAATTACTTTTTCTGCAGCAAACTGGTGAGCGTAGTCAATCTTGTGCTGTAGATTTGCATCCACATCTGTTAATAGTCTGGCACGAGAAAGGCGATCGCGATTACGTGCGCTAATTTGACGATTGCGCCACTGAATCCAAAAATAACGCAGTAATGGTATACCTAAAAAACCTGTTCCATAAGCTAATAGTAGCCAGTAAATGCTTTGTACAAAAGCTACTAACCCGCCTAATTGCGCTGCGACAGTACCATCTCTTAACAAACTTCCCAATACTAAGGCTCCCACAAAATTGAGTATGCCTAACCCCGCACTGAGCATGATTTGTCCAGAACCTGCTGCACTAAAACGCCATAATGATTCCTCTAAATACACAGGAATAGATTGACGACGCTGGGTGCTAGCTCTAACTTGTAATTCTGGGAAGTAATAAACAATTTGCCCTTCTGGACTGACTTCTGGTTGCCCATTAAATCTTGTGAGTACGGGTAACATATAATCTTCGTACTCTTGTTGATATTTTTCACCAAGATGATCCAAATAAGGAGCGATTTGTTCTGCTACCACTGCGCCACGATGATTGCGAATCACAGCAGCAATTTCTTGCCAACGGCGTTCTTCTAAGTTGGCATTAGGATTACCATCACCAAACAAAAACGAAAATACTGCCTCCAAGAAATTTAGATTACTATTCTGGTTTCTTTCACGTCGTCGCTGCTGGTATTCGGTATGATAATTGGGGCTTAAATACCAAAATAAATCAGGAAAAAAGAAGAACCCTCCACCCCCAGAATAACTACCTCTATTGTCGCTATCACGATCTGAGTTGAGAGAACTTTGAATTAAGAAGATGGTAATAATAATGAGGACGATAGAAACAATTAAGAAAATCCCAAAGGAAATCCTAATTAAGTAGAATATAGTCCCCCAAATCTTTTGCCACCATTCTTGAAGGCGTAACTGCAAATATTTGTTGCGTAAAATTGCTCGAAAATTTTTTGGGAATAGGTAAACAATATCACCTGATTCTGCTACTTGTAAATGTCCGCCAGCATCAGATGCTAAAGCTAATAACCCTTGTCCAGCCTGTGCAATATTTAATCCTGCCTGGGTGGCGACATCACCAACAGTGACACGATAACCCAGTTGTTCCACAGCCTGCATAATGATGGGATTGGGAGTCATTGCTCTCCTCTCCTGTTAAATATCTTTACTCTCTTTATTTAAGTATAAAGTTTTATTTGGGGTGGCTGAGGAGAGCGATCGCTAATTCCAAATTCACCTGCAAACAATTCTTTATTTTTGCGAATTTGCTGTTTTGGTTGCCGCTTCATTCATGTTAAAATTGTCTTTCTCGGCTTGGTTAAACAGCAAATTTTCTGCTTGCAATATGGTTCAGTATACTCTCGCTCAAAGTCCAGAAATTATCCTCACTGTTTCTGGCAAAGACTCAGCCAAAGCCCGTGAGAAAGCAATGGATCAACTGATGGAACTGATGGATGCAGGTAAGCTACCCACAGAACTAGAAGAAGGATTTGGCCCTCAACAATTAATTGAAATTAAAGAACCAGCCACTGATACTACTAGTGGCGAAGACGCTATTACTCAAGCTGTCCAGATTCTTAGCAACCTGGCCACACTCAAGCTTAAAGTTCAAGAATCACGTAATGAAGCCTTAGAAATTCGCAAAGCAGTTGACGTTCTGTTCTCAGATAATTCGGTGACTGAAGAGGAAATTACTCGCCTCAAAGAAGGATTCAAAGTGCTGAAGAATTTTGCCCAAGCTAATCTACGTTTCCAAGAAGCTAGAACTAAAGCCGAACAAGCACGAGAAGTTCTCGATCAGGCTTTAAAATCACCCGATAAATAGCAAGCCAATAAATTGTGAAGCTTAAGTAAAATTACTCCTTTTATTTTCCTAGTATTTAACAATACTGTGGTAATTGTTAATCACTAACTAAGTTAATTAATTATGAATAACAATTACCCGTATTTCTCATCTAACTTCGTTTAGCTTTACTGATGTTAGCAGAAGCATTTACAGAGTTACTATTAGTTACCACTTTCTCTGCACTAACCTTTTCGCCACTCATGCTTTGCCTGTAATAGTGTTGATAGTATTGATAAGAAACAGGCGCAGCATCTTTAGACTTATTAGCTATCATCCCTAAAAGAGGAGTGCCAGAAATTTGAATTTGTTCTAATGCTTGCTGTAGTGCGGTACGCTTGAGATTGCCTAAACCTGCAACTAGTACAAGCCCATCAGTATTAGCTGCTAATAAGTAAGCATCTCCAAATCCTAAAAGTGGAGGCGTGTCATAAATGACTAAGTCAAAACTAACTTGCAGTTCCTCCATCAGATTCTGCATTTTTTGAGACGCAAGTAACCGCATCGAGTCTGGTGGAATCGGCCCTGCTGGCATCACAAACATATTATCTTCCAGGGGAGATGGCTCAATCACATTGTGCCAGTCTAAATCTTGGGAAATTACGTCTGTCAACCCCTGGATGTTCATGAGTCCCACTCGATTGTGTAGGCTAGGCGCACGTAAATTTGCATCCACAAGTAATACTCGTTGTCCCATTGCTGCTGCTGCTTGTGCTAGCTGCGTCGCAATTGTAGACTTGCCATCTCCTTGTCCTGCTGAACTAATTACAAGTGAGCGAATTGGTGTATCTGAACCCAAAAGCAGAATATTAGTGTAAAGAGAGCGGAAAACTTCAAAGAAAGAAGACCCTTCTGTATTTTGCACACCTCTGGATACAGAGTCTTTCGTAGTTGCTTCTAGTTCTTTTCTTAAAGGAACTATTCCTAGTAATGGCAACCTGGTAGCATCTTTGAGTTCTTGAGAAGAGTAGAAAATATTACTGAGTTTATCTACAACTAAAGCTGTTCCTACACCCAAAAGTAAACCCAAGAGACCACCTAGCGCTAAGTTTCTCTTCGCACTGTCTGAAATTGCTAAAGGTTCATTGACTTTAGAAAGTTGCGGATCTAGCAGCACCCAAGGTTGTTGTTTTTGAGCTTTCTCAATTTGCAAAGCTTGTTGTTTACTTGTAAATTGAGTTAGAGCCTCGTTAGCAATTTGTAATTCTCTTTGAATGTTGTCGTAATTGCGGCTAATCGTTGCCAGCTTTCTAACTTCACTGTAAATATTATTGATTTTCTCATCTAGAGAGCGATCGCGTGCTGAAAGTTCTTGAATGCGGCTTTGAAAATCCTTTTGTACACGCGCTTCTTCTTGTGCCAGCAATGGAAGTAAAGATTCTTTCTTTTGTCTTAAAGTCACCATTGCCGGGTTTTCATCTGTAAACACGGCTGATTGTTGCTTAATCGCAATGTCTGCTGCTTGAATCTGATCCAGAATTTTTTGGTAACGAGCATTATCACTTAATAAAGAATTACCAGCCCTCTCTCCAGGCTCTCGGGATAATTCTCTTTGTAACTCCTCATACTTAGCTACCATCTGTTCTAGCTGGACTCGATTCTCTATTCGCTGCTGCCGAAAAAGTGTAAGTTGACCAGATAGCTCTTGACTTTTCTGGACAGGTTCAATCAAGTTATTGTCCAGACGCAAATTTCGCAATTGCTCCTGCCAGTATTTTAAACTCTTCTCTAATGGCTGTTTTTGTCTATCCACAAACTGAATAGCAACTTCCACATCTGATTGCCGTTCCTGCAAACTATATTGCAGATACGCATCAGCAATCAGCTTTAACACATCAGTTACTAGTTGTTGATCTGAATTCTGATATCCGATACTTATAATATTTGGTTTTGTGGATGAGATAGTTAAGTAATAGACCAGCGTGTCATAAGTGATTCCTGGGTATTGATCCCGAAGCTTTTCTACAATCGGATTTAACACCTTAGGACTCTGTAGAACCGTCATCGTCGTCTGAGTTTCTTTCGTCGATTCAGGAGGTGCAATTTTATCTTGACTACTTATAGATTGAGGAACATTAGCTGTTACCTTATCCTCACCAGTCACTGGTTTGGTAAGAATATCAAAAGTTCCTTGGTAAATTGGGGGGTCTGTTTCCGCCTTAAGTACTGCTGCTGTTGCCACTAAAGCAGTTGTACCACCAATTAACAATAGTCTGCGACGCAGAACAGCTCCAACTTGACCCAGGTTTAATCCACCTTCTTCATCATTTAACTGGGTAAAGTTTGCTTGTGATAAGGGGTGAGAATATTTTTCCGACTTCAGCATAGCATTTGTCAACTAAACTACTTATATTCCTGTAACAGGTGAATTCTTCGATTCAATCTTGGATAGGTAGTTAGATTGCTCCGAAGTAAGCTTGTGTTTTTCTGCACCCTCGTAAATCAATATAAATTTATTGACTACTTAGAAAATATATCTTAAATAGTAATATCTTTTACACAAGTAATACTTACTTTAAAAGATTTACTTTTAACAACTTGATATAAAGCTCAAATAAATTTGAATACATGTACTTTAACTACAGTAGCATTACGCAAGAAGAATTGGTGAAATTCTTTAAAAGATTAAGTAGAATTTTCTTAACATCCGCCAGTTTTTCCAGTATAAATACGGTTAAATCCCTCTTAAGGTGTACATCAGTACTCATTTTGAAGGAGTAAATACACTCAAAGAATATTCTTTTCTCTACTTTTCCAAGCATCAATCAGCATCTGTAGAGCAGGTAAAATCCAGTTCTCATAAATAGCTGTAATTGCAAGCATTTATGGTTTAACACAATCATTGGGACAGGATTTACTGCTCACTTAGCTCTGCTCACAACAAATTATGAATATATATTGCAAAGCAGAGATAACTTTCTTGGCTTCATCCCTAGCTACTAATAAAAAAATACAGTGTAATATACCAATTTAGGTAAACTATAAGAGTTCTATTAGCGGGTATGTATTACTTGAGATTAATTATATAACTGGGGCGCTAGGATTCGAACCTAGGGATGGCGGGACCAAAACCCGCTGCCTTACCACTTGGCTACGCCCCAATGAAGAATTGCACTTTAGATAATATAGCAGCTACTACCTGGGTGGTGTCAAGTATTTATGAGAGTTTTGTTAGGACAACTCTGTTCTCACTATGTACTACTAATATCAAGATAGTAGTTTAGTAAGAATCTTGACGACTGCCAAAGATTTGATCTCCAGGCTCTTGAGGATAAAAATTAAAGACTTCTGGAGCTATGACTCTCCACACCAAGATAAACGTTGATTGATGTCTGCCAGCGCCACTATCTAATTGCCAATCGCCTCTCGTGCCATCGCAGACCAATCAAAGTGGCTATCGAGAGCATATATCCTGGTTCTTCCATCAAGGTAAAAATAAAACCGTTAACCAATACAGTCAGCATCATCAATTTACAAAAACTATCACAGCAGAGCTTACGCCATACAATCGATGCTAGATATAGGTATGTTGCCAAGCCTAAAAAGCCGGAATCTCCCCAAATTGCAACCCAACCAAACAAAGGTGAGAAAAAGCTGGAGTCTAGATAATTACCGCGCCATACATTCCAAACCGCTTCACTACAAGGGTGAATAGTAGCGCCTAGCGGTTCTAGTAAACTCCTATACTGTTCTAGCATCCAACCACCTAATCGCCCAACAGTATGACCAGGGCCAAGTCCTAAAAACCAGTTTAATAATGATTTAAAATAAGAAGGAATTATACGAAATGAGCTTGTTTTGAGAACAGTTGCATCACCATTAGGCCCATAAATTTCTGGTCTAATCCAAGTTTTAAATGCTCTAAAAGCTTCCAGATTTTCGATGCACCAAAATAGTATGTAACCAATGATAATTGCACTTATTATATATTGCAAGGTTAGTTTAATATCTTTGACACTAATAAAAATTAAGATTAGCCAGGCTGCAAGTAATACCATTAATGCCTGTTTGGCATCGGCTAATAAAAGTGCTATAAAAGATGCAATAACTACAGATATTCTCAGGAAAATAGGTTTGTTATTTGCACTAATAAAATAATATAAGCTGAAGGACATACTCACGCTAGCACCAATAACATGACCCCCTCCAGATAGATAAAAAACTCCTTGGACATTATCTTCTAAAGTCATGCTAGTTCTCTGAAGTAAACCAATTCCTAGCAATATTCTCTGGAGAATACTTAATATTACGTGAATAGTAGCAAAACCTAAGAGCCAACCTCTAAATTTTTTAAAAGTTGCTAAGGAGAATGGTATACAAATAATTGTAATCAGCAAGACAAAAGGCTCCGCAAGTAGCATGAAAGCTAAGATTAAATTGATAAATCCCGCATGATTTAAAAGAGCACTTGCAGTAATTACCCCTAGCAGCAGTATGAGGGCAAACATGAGACTTTTGGTAATGATTATCTGCTTTCTGTCATGAACCCGAGTTTTGGTAATCACAATACCAAAAACAATTGGTACCACTGCGAAGTGCAGAAAATTTATGAGTGAGGGCGCACCTATAGACTCAACAATTCGAGGAAAAAAAACAGTAGCAAATGCAATTAATACTAAAACAGAGTTTTGAATGTAATTCTTAGGGTGCTTGTAAAACTCTAAGGAATTGGTGTTAGTCATGTTTTTTTCGTACTGGAATATATCAAATGATATAAATATATGATAGGCATCAATGAATCATCGCAAGTGAATATGAACGATAAAACTGAACTATGTAAATTTTTGTAGGGATAAATGTTCAAGGTTAAAGTTTTTTCTTTAAACCTTTACCCTGAAACTTCTGAATTGCCACTGAGCTACTTATGTTGAGCCTTGGCATAAATATTGATCAGTTGTTGGTAATTTTTCTGAGCTGTGTACTTGGCTTCAAATTCGGATCTTGCTTCCTGTCGCATCTGAGAAAGCATAGAGGAATTGGCTAAAACCAATTCAACCTTAGCTGTTAAATCCTCAGCATCACCAGGACGAAAATGCAGTCCAGTTCGGCCAGAATCTACTAACTCTGCGATCGCGCCAATATTAGCAGCAATTACAGGAGTACCTTTGGCGAATGCTTCAACCGCCACCCGGCCAAAGGTTTCATACCATTTAGAAGGAAACACTAAAAACATCGCTTCCCCCATCAAAGCATGGACTTCTGACATTGGTCTACGTCCTAACCATTCCACCTGCGGAATGCGCTTGGTAGCTGCTATCACTTCTGCTGATAAAGGGCCATCACCAATAATCTTCAGTGGTATTTTTCCATCTAATTTTTCCCAAGCAGCAAGTAGCGTATCTAATCCCTTTTCTTCAGAAAGTCTTCCCACAAAAAGAGCATAACCACCTCTTCCTTCACCTACACCAGGATCGGGATGGACAAAATTTGGCTTAACTACAATCTTGTGTGCGGGTAACCCGCCTTGAATCATTTTCTGCCGCGCAAATTCAGTCAAAGTGATATAAATATCTACCATTTGTGTCCAAGTTTGCATTGCCCGATGCCAAGTTAGCATTGTGGCTACAGTCCCAGTTGCCATTTTGCTGTCTCGATAGCAATTATGCATGATGCCAGGATAGGGAATAAACTTTCCCAAACAGTCTTCGCATACTTGACCATCCCGAAAAAACAGCCCATTGGGGCACAGCAGTCGGTAATTACGGAGAGTTTGGACTACAGGTACACCCTGTTCTTTAGCTGCATAATAGACTGAGGGAGAAATTAAGGGAAAGAAATTTTGGATGTGAACGATATTGTAGGTAGAGTTTTGCAGTAGTTTTTTGACTATTTGGTAAGCTTCTGTTGACCAGACTGTACGCAGTGCCATTTGCACTGGAGGTATAGATTTAACACGAATATTATCTTCTTCATAGAAGTCAACATGATGCCCGTTTTCTTGCAAAATCTGCCGTTCTAACCCTTGGGATTCATCCTCTCCTCCACGAATCAGATACTTGTTGTGTACACTTAGAATTTGCATAATTAGTACCTTACTTCTCCCTCAAATAACAGTTAACGCAAATTAGAAGTGTAGAGCTTCCTGATTTGGTTTCTGGGTGGTAATTTTTTCGTAAAGCTTAATTAAATGCCGACCCTTATTTTCCCAAGAAAAGTGCTCTTGAACCCGCTTTTGTCCTGCTTGACCCAAACGAGATCGCAATTCTGCATCTTTAGCCAAATAGCTAATAGCCTCAGCTAGACTACTGACTGTTTGTTCAGGGTTTTGAGCTGGTATCTTCACACCAACTTCTGGCGTAACTTGCACAGATGGGCCTCCTAAATCTAAGCAAATCACTGGGCGACCAGCTGCCATTGCTTCTAAGCAAACCCATCCTCCGGAGTCATGGAGACTAGGATGAAGTAATACATGGCACTCACTGAGTTTACTTAAGGTTTGATCACGAGATAGCCTTCCCCAAAATTTGACTCGCTCAGTCACGTTAAGTTCCGCTGCCAAAGCTTGCAGTCTTTCTTTTTCAGGGCCTTCTCCCAAAATCCAATACTCAGTATCATCAGGTAAATCTGCCAGAGCAAAGGCGCGGATTCCTAAATGTAGTCCTTTCCAATGCAGTAGTCTGGCCATACTAATGAACCGGACTGGTGAACTGTTCGGCTGAGGATACAGAGCTAGATGCTCTATTTCTTCTTGAGATATACCTGATTCCGAAAAAACTTCTACATTAACTGCTTGCATTTGGTATAGCCGCTTGGCTGTATCTTCGGTTGTGGCTCGTACCAAAATACTCCGTCGCGCAGTCAAGCGGGTAAACGGATCGATTTCACCAATTCGGTGAGCAAGAGCTCGCAAAATTTCATAGACTTTACCTTGCCAGCTAAAATCTTGCCAGAAGGGTGAAGGTGCAGCTTCTCCTCCGCCCACAGGCCCCCAGATAAAAGGTACAGGCAACAGGGAAAGAAAACTGGGAGTTGAATATCTCACATAAGTTAAATGATGAATAATATCAAAACCAATCTCATTATTTAACTGTCTAGCCTGGAAGTATGCACTCAGTTGCCACCAGTAGTAGTGAGGTAGTTGACCTGCCTTCCACCAACAGGCCAATTTGGGTGGTTCACAGTAAATAAAATTAATTCCTGGTATGGGATTTTGCGCTAATTCTGCTTCAATTGATGATTGATTATTCTCTCGTGTAAGTACCCATACCTGATGATATTTGGCTAATTCCGCAACTGTGTTCCAACCAACTCCAGGTTCAGATCCCATATTGGGCATACAAGCATAGGCAGAAATCAGAATTTTTAACGGCTCCATGCCAGATTTTTTCATAGTTTTATCCATAAAAATTCAAATTTACATAAATCGAGTTAAACTTGGTTCGCTGGCAATTTCTTCATCCAAAACAGCCTGATAGATATTTTCTAAAACTGGAATTTGTCGATGCAAATCGAATTGTCTGACTATGCGTTTGGGTGAATTGAAACTAAAACGTTGCCAAAGGTGAATATCTTGTAATAGTTGCAAAATATAATGAGCCAGCTCTTGAGAATCACCTTCTTTAGCGAGCAACCCTGTTTCGTTGTGACCCACAGCTTCAGGAATTCCACCATGAGCAAAGCTAACTACTGGTAAACCGACTGCTTGTGCTTCTGCAAATACAATTCCAAATCCTTCACAATCACCAGATGCTGCTTTCACACTGGGAACGCAAAAAACTTTCGCTCGATTCATCCAATTTCTGACAACTTCTGGTGGCTGCACTCCAAGAAATTGGTAATTTTTTAGTGATGACTTTGCAGAATGCTCAAGAGCAGCACGAAGTGAGCCATCTCCTATGACTACCAATTTTACTTCCGGCATTGCTGCTTGCACTTTTGCCATTGCCTCGATCAGATATTGGCAACCCTTTTTTTCCACTAAGCGACCGACAAACAACACTATCGGTTCACGGACAAAGCTGGGGTCTGGTTGAAAGATTTTTGTATCTACGCCAATGTAGTGTACTAATATTTTGTTTGCGGGAAAACCCTGTTGAATTAGTCGGTCTTTCAAAAAATTGGATACTGCAATAAACAATTTTGTCTCTTGCTTGAGTGCTTCTCGACGACGCAGATAAATGCGCGTAGTGATCGAGTCTTGTCGAGCATATTCATCGGTCATGGTGGCATCTAGACCATGAAAAGTCACGATGAGGGGTAAATTTAGCGATCGCGCTAATGGTAAAGCTAAAGTTCCACACACGCCAAAATGAGCGTGTATCAGCTTAGGGTTTAATTGCTGGATTTGTCGGGAAAGTTTAGGTGCATAACCTGAGTATTTAAAGATTAATTCTTTTGCAGCACCCAAAACACTGCCGTGGTTGATAACCAAAGTTCGTTCTGGTGGTAATGGTAATCCATCGATTAACCGCGCACCAACATAGTAAGGAGTAAACAACTTGAGACCTTCTCCCTGTGTCCGAATAAAGGTTTCAGATTTGGGGAGAAGGCGACCATTAAAAATAACTAGATTGGAGTTGGGAGTGCTAGATTTTCCTGTCATGCGATCGCAGCATTTGAGTTAGTAGTTGTGCAGATATTAGGAAGAAACGACAGTGCGATCGCCCCAAGTGAACTCAGCCACTTGTGCCAGAAAGTTACCGGCGACTGTGGGTGTGAAATTAGCGATCGCTTGCTGGGATTTTTCACCCATTACCCTACTCAAGTGAGGATTATTAATAAACTGGCGCATAATTTCGGCTAACTTTTCCGGTTGTTCTGGATCGAATACATAGCCGTTTTCGCTATCGGTAATCAGCTCGTATGCTCCAGCTTTCTTAGAGCAGAGGACTGGTTTATTCATGATCATCGCTTCTTGCACTACCACTCCCCAAGTATCTTCTAAGGTCGGCAGTACAAAAACATCAGCTTTGCGAAAGTATGCACCCAAGCGGCTATACTCAACACGTCCCGCCCAGTGAATGCGTTCTTCTATACCATGACTTTTACTAAATGCTTGCAGTTCTTCCCGTTGTGGCCCATCCCCCACCAAAAGCAGAGTGTAGTTGTCAATTCCTTGTTTCTGCAAAATTGCACAGGCTTGCAGTAAGAAATGTAACCCTTTTCTCGGAACGATATGACCAATGAACAGAAAAACTGGCTGTTTCAGATCTAGTTGGGCTACCTCCATTACTTCGCTTTGTGCCATTAAAGTAATAGAGTGGGGAACTTCGTAAGGTTTGGCAAAAACACGCTCTTTTTTCGCCCCCAGCACCTCTATTAAATACTCCCTCCCTGCTTGGCTGTTCGTAATGCAAGCATCTGCTAACCAGATCATGATTCTGCGTACTAGTAATCGCGCTGGGGAATTACGATAATCTACACTAGGTGAACTACCCTCATAAGCGATAACAACTCGCCAATTCCCCCAAAATTTAAATAATATTGCCAGCACTGTCCAAAAACCAAAGGAATTGGCAAAGACAATATTAGGTTTGTATTCTAATAATTCCCCGATAATATTCCAGGGTAAGAATTTGATTTTGTTATTATAGACAGGATTAGCCTTCGGTGTTTTATTATCTTGATTTTGCACTAATTTGACTTTAATATGGTTGTCAAATCCTTGGGCATGTCCAGGCCAAAATGTCGCAAATACTGTGGTATCTGGAAATAATTCTGTCAACTTACTTAAGGAAGGTTGCCAGTAAAAAAAGCTGGTTGGCAGCAGCCAAGCGATTCGTAGATTACTCATCATTAAAACTAATTTTTTTGATAAAGATCATTGAAAATCGTGCGGGCATAATTTTCCGCCGAGTTTTGTACAGCAAAAGATTTGGCGAGAGTGCGATCGCCAAATTTTGCTGGTGATTCTAGTAAGAATTTAGTTAAGCCTTGAGCAATTTCTGCAGGTACAGTTGAATCTACGTTAATACCTAATTGATAATGTCTTGTCCATTCACCCATTAACCCATAATTAGAACATAGGACAGGTTTTTGGGCAGCCGCGGCTCTAATTAAAATACTGCTAGTACCAACGTGACGTTGATAGGGAGCCAATACAACATCAGCTAGCTGGAAGTAAGGTTGGTTTTCTCGGTCAATGACAAATTTGTCATAAACCACAATTTGGATTGGGAGAATTTGAGAAAGCTGCTCAATTTTCTGCTTGATTTCTGGCTTTTCTTGCGCTTTTATGGGCCCCACCAGCAGCAGACAAAGCTTTTGGCAAAGATTTGCGGGTAATAAAGATATTGCTTCTAGCAGTTGATGAATGCCTTTGCGACTATCTAAAACACCAAATAAGAGAAATATTTGCCGATGAGCTTCAATACCCAAACTAGTCTTAAGTTCATCCAAATTAGATTCACTATTACTGTAAATCTGCACTGGATCTGGCAAATAAACTGCTTTGGCTGGGTTATGAAATTGGTTGAGATATTTTACAGCAAACTGATCGAGAGAGAACAGTGTTTTTAATTGGGGATGGCCGACAACTTGAGAGATGTGAAAACGCTCTTGCCAGTGTCGTACTTTATCTTTCCAAGAAAGCACAGATTCGGGGAATTCGTCGTAGTGAAATCTGGCGCGGAAGTAAAGGCCGGAAAAAGGACAAGGGAGTGGACGACGCAGCACTGTGGAGAATTGAAAGGTATCAAAGTACATGATTAGGCATTCAGTAGAGCCTAAAGCTTTGGCGTAACGATTTAATATAGTCCACTCACGTAAAGCGCGTAGCTTTTTTCGCGCAAAAGTTGTCCAAGGGCCTAGCCAAGTTACTTCCTCCTCAGTTATCGGTACGAAATTGATGCGATCGCTTCCGTATGTTTGTGCTATTTCTACTACATCCTGATGTTGTTCTAAGAACTTCGGCATCACAACGATATCTAAGCGTCCTGGTAGTTTTTGCTCACCCCAGTAGCGGATTAAATGCTGAATATAGGCGGGATGATGACCACCTACAGATAAATCAAAGAGTAGAATTCGGCGATCGGCGTACTGCGACATGATATTAACAGAAATGGTAATTGCATTCTTTTACAAGATTGTCCGTCAGATTTAAGTAAATGTTCCTGAATACGAGCGCTATCAACTCAAATAACTTACCTCCAAAATTAGCTCGCTAAGATGATTGAGTGTAAGTAATAATATGTAGCTTGCAAATAAATACGCAGTTTTTCACTAATAGAAATATTTTCTAAATATTTATTAATAACTTTCAGATTTTCGCTATCTTTATTACCAGCTTTCCAGTTAAACATTTTTCCCACAGCTAATAGCGTATTCGCAAACTTGCTTAAGTGCGGAAATTTTTGCTTTACCCAAAAACCAGTAAATAAATAATCTCTAGCTTTCATATGTAGTTTATCTGGTCTCAAGGTAAGTGCATTGCTATCGTGTATTCGTTGTTGTGTTAACTTTTCAGCTAACATAAATCCTTGACCTAGTGCCACTGCCATAAATTTGACATAATAGTCATTAGCTGGTACTTTTTGTGATGTAGGTATAGGCAGAATTTTTTCTAGTAACGATCTTCTAAAACAGAGAGCAGAAGTAGGAGGAATATAAGGGGGTATTTTCCCAGATTGAATCCGGCCTCTAAAATCATAATTGCCAGATAAGTAATTTGGTGTAGCAGCAATATCTAGAGGATGAGAATCTGCATTAATCAACTGGAGGTTGTTGAAGCACCAATCAACTTCTTCAGAAGAGTCAAATATTTTCACAATCTCCGCTATTTTATGAGGAACAAAAATATCATCAGAATCTAGAAAGCAAATAATATCGCCTCTGCTAACTGCAAAACCAGCATTATGACATGACGATAGTCCACTATTTTCTTTGAAAACAGGAATTACTCGGTCACCATAACTAGTAATAATTTCCCGGGATTTATCTTGTGAACCATCATCTACAACAATCACTTCAATATTTTGATATTTTTGGTTGAGGGCGCTATCAATTGCTTCTTTGATAAAGCGCTCATAATTATAGTTGCCGATAATTATGCTAACTAAAGGATTATCGTTGAGTATTGGTGCTGCTTGAACATTGTTTATTGCTTGAGTATTCATCATACTTATTTCCACCCACATTAATTAATGTCTCTTAGCCTCGGTCGGAAACACCACCTAGATAACGCAGATTTTTGTCAGATACTGCTATATATATATCTGACAAAAAAATACTGAAGTATACTGGATATTTTGATAACTATGTCTTGCATTTATCATGTTGCCAAACACAATATAAGCTTCGCAAAGTTGGTTTAAATAGACCTAATACTTAGGGTTATCACCCAAAAATTAGGTATTTTACATTCATTTTTTCAGTTTATCTAGGTTGGTTTGTTTATCAACTTTGCTTTTACTCTCCAGACCAATTCTTCAGGATGTTTTGAAATATACTTTAACCTCTCCACATTTCTTAGCAGTAAATACTCAACAGTCACTTGAAACCGTTTCAATGGTGGCAAATTTCTTCGATAAGCTTTGAGTAAACGACATAACCGAGGTAATGTTTGATTATTTTGCATAGCATTAAAAGTTTTAGTACCTTCTATTCTTAAATGATTACCCCAAGTTTCATCTACATATTTAATTGTTGCTACTTGTACAGCTCTGAATATAAAGTCAATGTCCATTACATAATGTTCTTGAATGTCGTATAAACCTACTTTTTGATGTAGAGAAGTATGATAAAAATATGCGGAAGGATTTGCTGGAAAAGGATTTTTCCAAGGGCCTACAAGCAATTCAGCTAGCTTCATTTTTCTAGGCTTGTTAACATGATCGAGTTTGCCAGCATCATTCAAAACATTACAATTAGCAACTAAGAAACTTGGCTCAGGCAGCATTTTAAAATGCTCTACTACTTTCTTTAAAACATTGGGTTCGTAATAGTCATCTACATTCAAAAAGTTTAAAATCTCTCCTTTAGCTATTGCAATACCTTTATTCATTGCATCTGACTGACCTTTATCTTTTTCAGAAATCCATCTGATGTGTGAATATTTCTCGGCATATTGTTTAATAATTTCTACAGTTCTGTCTTTTGAGCCACCATCTACAATGATGTGTTCAATATCGTGACAATTTTGGTCAATTACAACTTTGATACACGTTTCGATGAATCGTTCTCCGTTATAAACTGGGGTAATAATGCTAATCATGATGTACCTCTCAAGATTACAAATGTACTAAATATTTATTAATATCCCCGAACCATTCTACTTTTTTATAACTGATAGTAAAATTTCATAAACTTTCCTAGAGTAAGTTTCTATGCTGTACTCTTCAAGAACTTTACTCCATGCGTTCATTCCCAGTTGTTTAGCCCAGTCGGGATTTTCAATAAGTCGCTTCATACAGGCTGCAAGTGCCTCATGATCGCCTCGATATAGCAGACCATTATATTCATGCTCAATAATCTCTGAGGTGCCAGCATTATCATAACCAATCACTGGACGACAGACAGACATTGCTTCTACAGTAACTCTACCCATCCCTTCATTTTTGGAACACATTAAAAATACATCTGAAGCTAGATAGGCTTTATATGGATCGTCTAAATAACCCCAAAATTCAACTTGATTTGAAACACCCAAATCTTCAGCTAATTTTTTAAGTTGAGCAAGTTTATCAGGTGAAGCATCACCAACTATTAACAGACGTACTTGAGGAAAAGTTTGCACTAGTATTGACAAAGCTTTAATTGCTATATCTTGACCCTTATTAGGATGAACTAACCCGACTAATGCAAAAGTAAATACTCTATTCGCTCGTAAAGAATAACTTCCAAGTTCATATAAACGCTCTAATTCTACAGTTGAAGCTATACCGTTATATACAACATGCGTACGCTCAGTAGTAAGTTCATTTATAAAATGCGAGCGAATTGCTTTAGAAATAGCGATTTGCGTATCAGATTTTTGAATAATAAAATTACTTAACCATTTTCCCCAATCAAGGTAGTAATTATAGTCTAAATCGAGAAATTCTCTTAGATGCCAAACATGTGGGAGGTGAAGTTTATGAGCAATTAATGCACCTGCTGGAGTAGCAGAGGAATTTGTATATACTAGATCAACGTTCCATTTTTTTATGACCTCTCCTAGTAAAGGACTTATCTTAAGATTTAAATAAAGTCGTTTAAAAGCTTTAGGATAAAAGGCAGCAATTCGGTATGCTTTTTTGACAAAGTTACCTTGCAATTCAAATTTATCTGCCCACCATTGGATAGGAACAATAGAAAATTCTATATTGCGAATTCTTAAAGTCTCAGTGAATTTACCTTCAAAAGGAGAAATAACATAAGGTACAACGCCATATGGTTTTAAACCATCTATTAAGTTGAGAAGGGAGCGATTTGCACCATACAAGTTTGGGAAATGGGTAATGAAGGCTACTTTCATTGTGGAAATATTGCGATAAGTTTTAGGTAGTGGTATAAAAGTAGTCATTTTTGCTGATCTTGGGTTCAATATCATTATGTATTTAATCCCATCACTTGCAGAAGACTATTTCTTTCTCTCTCCCATGTAAATAACTCTTTAGCTCTTTGCCAAGCAGCAACGCCCATTTGCGCTCGCAAATCAGCATCTTGTGCCAGTAATACAATTTTCTGCCCCATTTCCAAGCAATCTCCTTCGCTCACCAGAAAGCCTGACTTTTGATCTAAAACAGCCTCA
Organism: Nostoc linckia FACHB-104; assembly: GCF_014696615.1. GTDB lineage: Bacteria > Cyanobacteriota > Cyanobacteriia > Cyanobacteriales > Nostocaceae > Aulosira > Aulosira linckia_A. The sequence continues at coordinate 34,504 of NZ_JACJQJ010000062.1, forward strand.
GGAATTCCCGCGTGTTTAGTAGAAACTACAGGAAGTGCGTAGGCCATTGCCTCTAAAATTGATACAGGTAGACCTTCTTCATCTCCACTGTGTGGGTCAACTATACTGTGCTGTAGAAAAATATCTGCTTTTTTCATGTACTGCTGAACAATCTCACTTGGTTGACCTCCATGCAGCGTCACTTTGTCACCTAGATCCAATCCTGTAATAAATTGCTGCACCATAGGCAACATCTCTCCGGTACCAATATAATCTAACCGGAGATTAGGGAATATTTGCGCTGCTTGCTGGAAAGCTTCTAGTAGTAAGATTGGGGCTTTCTTTGGAACCATTCGACCTACAGCTAGACAATGAATTACTTCTTTCTCGGTTCTTTTCAGAGGCTCATCTGGTACATCTACACCACAAGGAATAACATGCACTTTATCAGGTTCTAAGCCAAGATTTATAAGTCTTGCTCGACTAACCTGATTTACAGTAATGATGCCTGCTGCTTTTTTGTAGTGCAAGTATTCTTTCTGCCAATATGGATCGCGTAACATCTCTGAAACATCTTTACCATGAGCATGAGCAAAAAAAGGAATACCTAGATCTTGGGAAATTTGGAAGAAATTGCAAGAATAATTTAAGAACTCGCCCAAAATAACTTGAACTTTGTGTTTTTTTAGGAAGTCTTGAATAGCAAACTTTGCCGTAGATTTACGTACTATTCGCTTAATTATTGCATCACGCTTAGATAGGTCATAAACTTTTAGGATAGGACAATCTACGCTCCAATGACCTAAATCAGATCCAGAAATATAACTCGTCATTACTACCGTTTTACCAGGTAGTATGTCCTCTATATGTCGTTTAACGAAAGTTTCAGAACGAGCACCAATTTGACGTGCTACAACAGCCAGAGTTTTATTCATAAAGCTTAAATTTACCTATGGTAGATTGTTTTTAAATACTAATTATTATCCAGTTCTTTGGTATCGTAGAAACAAATGTTTTAATAGTTATAGACATTATTTTTTTGCTACTAAAGAATAGCCTAATGGAAAGATTTTAGAAGTCTTAACAGATAACTTTTTACATAGATAACTGTTTATGAAAAATGTACTAAAATTAGAATGAATTTTGCATAACATAGGTGATACAAACATCAAGTTTTTTGCAACTATATCTAAAATTATTTCTGGTGCACCTCCATAAGGTTCTAATACAATCACATTTAAGTTATTGCTCTGACAAAATCTTTTAAGGCAAAATTCTGTGTATCTAAAATAATCATGAGGTTGCTCATGAATCCAATAAAAAAAAGGTACGGTTAAAATAATATGACCGCCTGGCTTCAGAAGCCTTGTTATTTCGTTTATTAACAATTCGGGATTTGCTATATGTTCAAGTACGTCAGTTAGGAGAATAGTATCAAATTGTTCACTTTCAAGAAGCAATCTATCATTTAAATCAAATACATAGTCAAGATATTTATTTTTGTGTATACTATTAGACCAATCAACACAAACGTTATCGACAATCTTATCTCTATACATAGCATACAAAGGTACATTACCACATCCTAAATCTAGCAATAAACCTTTTGCATACTTGTTAATTAATGGTTCATAAGTTTGCCCTAAAATATTCACGATAAAGCGAGAGGCAATACCAACATGACTAGGATTGTTTGAGGCTCTAAATCCCTTGTTTGTTTGTACAAATTTTGTTTCTTTCCACGAATCTTTATTTTGCATATAGGTATTTCAACTTTATAAAATCATTATGTTTTTACGTACACTAATTAAAAATATAAATACATTTATTTTTGTTTTTTCAATATACTTAAGAAGTTTAAGTATAAATCCTTTTGACGGAATATATAAAACATTAATAGAACATATACTGAACTCATTACAAGAGCATAAATAATTAACCCTACCCACATGGGTATACTTAAACTTATGACCATTTTGATTGCATATACTAAAGCACTAGATATTACAGAAGAAATCAATATTTGCTTTACAGCTTTTAGGACATCAAAGAAAGTTATAGATGTACCTCTTGCTGCATAGTAAATGCATGGAGCAGCTTGTAAAAACATTGCAATCGTGTAAGATAAAGCAACTCCGTAAGCTTGAAAAGGTAAACCAATAAAGAATGATGCCACAATTAAAGATGAGGAGAATAAACCCCACTTAAACATCCGCTGAGTATTGCCTGTGGAAATATAAAGCCAACCAGTCGTATTGCAAATAGGTTGAACTAGAGCAGAAATACTTAACAATCTAAAGATATCGACAGCACCTTGCCATTGAGAGCCAAGTAGAGTTCCAATAATTTCCTCTGCAGCCACAATCATAAACGTAATTGTAGGCATAGTCAGAAAAGCAACTATTGATATAGCTTTCAGATAGTAATGTCTAAATTTTTCTGGTTCCTGTTGCAATCTACTTAAGCTAGGAATAGCAACACGAGTAATAGGTGCATTAATTTGGTTAAGGGGTAGAAGTAATAATTGATAAGCTTTAGCGTATAAACCTAACTGTTGAGCACCCCAGGAACGTCCAATTAGTACATTGTCTAAGTTTCGGGCAAAATAGTTGACTGTACTGAAAGCTGTTAAGTGTCCACCAAAAGCTAACATTGAGCGCACACCCACTAACCTTGCAGTGAAGCCAGGACGCCAAGCGCAGGCCATCCAAAGTCCCACAGTACTAATAACTCCAACTACCAGGGGCATAATAACTAATGCCCAATAACCCAATCCATAAAAAGCTGCAATGATTGCAGCTACTATGCCGAGAAATGCAGAAATAACATCGTTGAACATCAGTACTTTGTACTGCATTTGCCGATTCAGCAAAGCTGAGTGTTGAACACCTAACCCACTAATAATGAATCCACTAGCCAAAACCAAGGTAATCCATATCAAACGAGGTTCATGATAAAACTCAGCAATGATAGGTGCGATCGCAACTGTTATTAAAGCTGTGACAACACTCAAACCTACATTTACCCAAAATAGAGTACTAACCTGCTCATGATTAATCTCTTCCTTTTGGACAGTCGCCATTGACAGTCCCAAGTCTTTGAACAAGGTAACGAACCCTGTAACAGCAGTCACCATCCCGACCAAACCATAATCTTGTGGTGTCAGCAATCTGGCTAAAACTACGTTAGATACCAAAGTCAAGCCAAACTTGGCAATTTGAGCAACCATTGTGATTGCACCACCCCGCACAGAGCGACCTTTTAGATCGGCTTTGAGATGATCGGTATTAAAGTACTGTTGTTGCTTTTCATTAGAAGAAAGATTTTTCATGAATCTAGGTTAGGTTGAAGATGATTGTCACTTCCCTGAGTCCAAAATTAGTATTTGTCTTTCAATATTCATACCAATTGAACATAGCTGTTAGTGGTGTTTACCAATTGTGGAATACACCTCAGCTACAGTTTTCTATTTTGATTACATCTGAAAATTCTCAAATTTTAGGTCGTTCAATCTCCGCTTCCTTGAAGGCTGGATGAGAGTAACTGTTTTGTGGCTAGCCACATAAATGGTGGAATTGTTGTCATATAACGGCTCCAGAGACGACGCGGTTCCTGAATCCAGCGATAAAGCCACTCAAAGCCTAATTCTCTAACCATACGTGGTGCTCGCTTATGGATACCTGCGTAAACTGGAAAAACTCCACCGACTCCAATCATTACAGCTTGGATTTTACCTTTGTGCTGAGCCATCCAGTTTTCTTGTTTTGGACATCCTAAAGATACAAATACTAGACCAGCACCACTTTTATTGATTTTATTGATCAAATCTGCGTCTTCAGTTTCTGTCAGAGGACGGAAAGGTAAGGGTTCCATTGCTGCTATTTTCAGGTTAGGAAATTCTTGATCCAGCCTTTTCCGCATTCTTGCCAGGATTTCTGTTTGGGAACCCAAAAAGTAAACACTGATATTTTGTGTTTGAGCTAGCTGGCATAATCCTTGTAAGATATCCATTCCTGCTACGCGATCTTGGGAGCGCGCTCCCATCCGCCGCATCATCCAAACTAAAGGCATCCCATCAGGAGTGACGACATCTGCATTTTTTAATACATTAGCAAACTCTGGATTCCAATGACCCTCCATTAGCATATGTACATTGGCTACGCAGACTGTTCTACTCTCGTGGGCGATCGCCCACTTCATTATTGTTTGTATTTGATTTTCAAAAGTTAATGCAGTAATGGGAAAATCCAGAACTTTTTGAGTAGGTACTAATGTTACCTCTCCCATAAATTCCTCCTGTGTCAAAAATCCTAAACATCAATTAGTACATTGCCAACTGTGGAACAATCAGGTGATCCTATTGCTGACTTTCTTCTCAGTTCTTGGCATGGTCTGACTCATACACATGGAGATGCAATAGCTTTTTCCGTAAGTTTCTGGTTACCCTGGTATTTTTAAAACATGCGTTCCTCGTATCTTAGTTTACAAGCTGATCTGAGGCTTTTCCCAAAATTTACTATAAACTTTATGGTTACTTTATAATTGCTTTGTAAATTCTTTACATAAGTATTACATTTTATGTAAATATCATAAACTGAATAATATTTCACTACTAAACAGCAGCATCACGTAGAGCATCTGAGAAATGATACTGTTCAGCTTCCACTGTAGAGAATGTAGAGATGTAAAATCTCAATGTATTTCTCAAAAGAGAGATTAACAGTTACTAAAGTGGTAGTGAATTAATATACATTTTGCTACAGTATATTTTTGTTATTGGTATTCAATTTGCATGATTATCTAGAGATTGCCTCATAATCTATAGCTGCTTGTGGGTGCTTTGATAGTCAGAAATTAGCTGAATTTGGTATCAAACTAAAGCCAAAAATCAAAACTTGTGTACACTGAATAATTATTTGTGTGCATGTATTACGTTTCAAATTATAAAGTATTAATTTCCACACAAAGGCAAATTCGCTTTCCTAATTAGCTAACGACTACCTAACCCAGTAATAGTTCCTTTGGGTGTTGCAGATAGCTTTCCGTACATTGCTAACATAGACTAAGCGGATTGTAAACGCTTTTTAACCTGATATTTATGACATTTATGATGCAATTAGAAGCATCATCTACCTTAATGTTGATTTCACTATTTAAATTTGATTTAAAATTCAATTTTTAATTTAATAAGTTAATAATTTTTGTTTATATTTTAGGCAATTATTTTTTAAATTTATATTTTTTGTAGTTGCAACTCAATAAAAAAGGAGAAGATAAATTTTTCTTCTCCCTTACCGCTGTTATTTATATTGTCAGATTTTTGATTTTCTTTCAGCCTTTTTCGCAACATTTGCCTTTGCTTTTTAAGTTGTCGTTGTCTTGCTGAACCACCTTTACCTTTATCATTCCTTCCTTCTCGGCGAGGAGATTCCCATCTTTTTAATCTCATATTCTTTATTCTCTTTGGAACTGGAAAATCGTAAATACTGGTGAGTATGACTTAATGTAGGCACAAAGTTAATCACTTAAACTGTGGTTAAGTATAAATTACTACATCTAAGCTGTTGCCTAATAACTATATTAGCATTAAATCTTAATAATTAGTTAGCTATGAATAAATTACCGTATTAATCCTTAGATTATATATTCTGCAATACCTGCATCCTAAGTTGAATCCCTTGATCAAACTGTAACTTTAGTTACTTATTGCGGAAAACTCCTTACTCTTATTTTGATCTTCACGGTTTCGTAACTTGGATATTGAATACCATGATGTATGGAATGCAGATAGTATCATTTCAAAACCTAGACGCAGTTGTCTCTTGTATAGTTTCCTCATGCCAAACAAATAATTGGCATTGCCAGCATCAAGCCTAGTAAAGGACTTCCATCTACAGAAATATCGCATCACCTATGTAAACAGGGGAGCCGGGGGAGTAAAATTCGTGTTAAGTCCACAAATTGGAATAATTTATTTTTTGGAGTTTGCTAACGCTAACGTTGGCAACACCTAACGCATTAACCTAAAGATAAAGGTTAAATACAGTAATTTGATAACTTTACTAGAAAAAGCTGTTCAGGAAAACTGCTGATAACTCGATTATTTTTACAGTGGGCAGGAGGAGAATCGAACTCCTATGACCGCAAGGTCGCCACATTTTGAGTGTGGTGCGTCTACCAGTTTCGCCACCCGCCCTTAGATGCAACTTTACTAATATACACTATTTGAGAGTTTTTCAACAAGGATGGAAAATTATTTTTGGCTTGAATTTACTAAAGTATGATCAATATCCTCTAGTTTGGCACAGCCACTAAGTGCCATAGCCAAACTGAACTCATCCTGTAGCAGTGAAATGATATGGGATACACCAGCTTTTCCGGCTATTGCTAGTCCCCATAAAATTGGTCGTCCGATAAGTACAGCTTTTGCGCCTAATGCTAAGGCTTTGAGAATATCTGTACCACGACGAATACCACCATCCATCAAGATTTCGGCTTTATCATCTACCGCAGCGACAATCTCAGCTAAAGCATCTAAAGATGCGATCGCACTATCCAATTGTCTGCCACCATGATTGGAGACAACTATTGCTTGAACTCCGCACTCGACTGCACGTATGGCATCATCTCCTCGTAATATACCTTTTATTACCAAGGGCAGAGGGCAAATTGATTGCAACCATGCTAAGTCATCCCAAGTTAGTGCTGGGTTTAGCTGTTGGGCAAAATAAGTAAATAACCCAGATTCCCCTTGTGCATGGGGTATATCTAACCTTGAGATGGTTGCAAGATTGGCGGCGTGTAAGCCTGGCGGTAAAGAAAATTCGTTACGCTGATCTCGTTCGCGCCTTCCCAACATGGGAGCATCTACAGTTAAACACAATGCTTTGTAACCTGCGTTATAGGCTCTTTCGACTAAAGCGCGAGTTAAGCTTCTATCTTTATGGATGTAAAGTTGGAACCATTGCAAGGCATCAGGGAAATGTTGCCGTATTTCTGCAACTTCTTCAATAGTTTTAGTCGCCAAAGTACTGAGAACCATCCCCACACCTGCTGTTGCTGCTGCTGTGGCGGTAGCGATTTCGCCCTCTGGATGAGCTAGACATTGAAATGCCATTGGTGCAATGAGTAATGGTAGGGCGAGAGGTTGCCCTAGGATGGAGGTAGATAAATTGCGATCGCTCACATCTACTAGAACACGTGGGCGCAATCTTAAGCGCTCAAATGCAGCGCGGTTATCTCGCAATGTGATTTCATCGCCAGCACCGCTACTGTAATAATCAAGCGCCATCTGCGATAGCTGCTGTTTTGCTAGCTGTTCGTATTCAAAAAGGTTGATCGGTTGCGAGTTATTGTGATTATTGAGCAAATTCTTTCTCTCCCTCTGCTCACGCCAGTTGCTACAAAGGAGGGAACCTCCGCAACGCGCTGGCTCCCCTGCTTCTGCTGCTCCCTCTGCTACCCTAGCTATAGGATATTTTTTTTAGTTGGAAGTCCCTAAGCCTTGACTTACCAATTTCGCCATCCACCTTTGGGTGTAAGTTCGGTTGGTTTATGGTTGTGCAATAAGTTTTGATATTCTTTGCTACTTGCCCATCTGTCAATTTCTCTAGCTCGCAGTACTGGTACTGGGTGAGTTAATTGTGCTGTGCGGGCGGCTTTGACCATTTCGCCCAGTTCGTTCTTGCTAATATCATCGTAGGCACGGGCTTGGTCAATAAAGGCATCGAGGTTGAGTTGCGGTGCTAAAGTTGGCGAACCACCAGCTAACTTCATCAATACTGACATCACAACTTTGGGATCTTGGGTAGCTAACAATGCGGCGCGATCGCAAGTAAACTCAGCACAGCGTACCCATTCTAACAGTTGTGTTTGTATTGCTTGAGCAATGAAAGAGCCAACATTAGGTAATATTGCAGCTGCTAAGATAAGTAAATTTACGGGAGTTAGGTAAACACTATGATCGCATTTAAGATGTCCTAACTCATGGGCAATTACAGCTTGAATTTCTTCTGGTGTGAGGATATCGATTAAAGAGGTATGCAACACAATGAAAGGTTGCTGACCTCGCATTGCAAAGGTATAGGCATTAGGCGCTGGATGTTGCCTAATATACAATTGGGGAGGTTCTATATCTAAGATTTTGCAAGCTTCTAACAACAGTTTGTATAAATCTGGCAGTTGTTTTTCACCTACCAGAACGCTAGAGGCAATATTTTCTACATAAAAAACCTGCTCTGCCATTGGCCCTAGCAGATTCCGCACCATCATATCTAAACCTGGGATCTGTTTGAGAGTTTTTGTAGCTTCCAAGTCTAAGGGATGACGAAATGAATCAGCTTTTAAACCAATCAGCGGTGTTTTTAATGACATGGTGTGAGAAGCATAAAAGGGAATGGGGCATCGGGCATTGGGCATCAGGCATTGGAGTAAAAATTTCTGCCTCTGCTCCTCTGCTTTTTCCTAGCCCCTAATCCCCAGTATAACGATTTAGCAGGGTGGGAATTACCACCTACTGATTAGGACTGAATCGAGGCGGGGGAATTACTAGTACTAGAAGCTGAGCCATCTGTGGATGGTTCGCCTATACGCATAATTTTCGCACCCAGCTGTTGCAACTTGAGATCGAGTTGATCGTAGCCGCGATCAAGGTGATGTAAACCCTGAATTGTAGTTGTACCCTCTGCTGCCAACCCTGCTAAGACTAGCGCTGCTGATGCGCGCAAGTCTGTGCCTAATACTGGTGCGCCTGATAACACTGGTACCCCTCGAACGAAGGCAGTGTTACCTTTGACACGAATATCAGCCCCTAAGCGATTTAATTCGGAAGCATGACGTAAGCGATTTTCAAACACAGATTCGTTAATCAGGCTGTCACCTTCTGCCAAAGTCAGCAAAGCCATAAACGGCGCTTGCATATCTGTGGGAAAGCCTGGATGCGGTAGAGTTTCAATATCGGTGGCTTTGAGGGTTGTCGCTGGGAGAATACGTAAGCAATCAGCTGCTTCTTCCATGATAGTTGCGCCAATATCGCGTAACTTGGCAATAACAGGGGTTAAATGCTCTGGACAGACTCGTGAGAGAACCAGTTCTGAGCGAGTAATTGCCCCTGCGACTAAAAATGTTCCAGCTTCAATGCGATCGGGAATAATGCTGTATTCCGTCGAATGCAACTTGGACACCCCGACGATGGTAATTGTACTGGAGCCGGCACCTTGAATCTTGGCTCCCATTGCGATACAGAAATTTGCCAGATCAACTACTTCTGGTTCCCGTGCGGCGTTTTCGATGATGGTTTCACCATCTGCAAGAGTAGCAGCCATCATCAAGGTTTCCGTTGCGCCAACACTGGGGGTATCCAGATATATTTTGGCTCCTTTTAATCTGCCATTGCTTCCAGGAACATAAGCATTACAAATACCATGCTCAATCTGGACTTCAGCACCCATCGCTTGGAGTCCTCGGACGTGCAAATCAACCGGTCTGGCTCCAATTGCACAACCTCCTGGTAATGGCATCTGGGCTACTCCCAGTCGTGCCAAAATCGGCCCAATAGCAAAAAAACTTGCCCGTAGTTGGGTGACTAATTCGTAGGGAGCCTTGGAAGTGGTAATTTCACTGGCATTGATATCTAAAATGTCGCCGTTGCGTGTGAGGCGAATGCCCAAAGCAGATAACACCTCACCCATCCGTTCCACGTCCGCTAATAAAGGGACATTATGAATACGGCAATCTCCTGAACATAGCAAGGTTCCAGCCATGATCACCAGTGCTGAATTTTTTGCCCCGCTAATTTTTACATGACCCCGCAAAGGATGCCCGCCCCAAATTTGCAAGACTGAGGAGTCTGCTTCCAGAGTGGATTTGGCATCTGGTAAGCTGCTAGAAGGATTAATAAGCCTACCTCCAAGATAAATATGTCAATTTTATAAGGTTTGAAGTTGGTTCTGATTCTACAGTAAAGATTTGATTTGTCTACATTCTGTGCCTATTTCTTGCATCAATAAATGGTGGTTTTGGGTTGGGACTAATGGCTGAAAACTAGTAAGGGCAAAGTTTATAAGAATTTAAAATTTCTAAGAACCAGAAAAAATAGAAATTATTGGTTGGGTACAATCCCATACTCGTGAAAAACCACACACATGACTTGACAATTTTAGATAAATGCGTAATAATCATAAATCGTCATGTTAAATGCCAGCGGAACTGGCGGAATTGGCAGACGCGCTAGATTCAGGTTCTAGTGCCGCAAGGCTTCCGGGTTCAAGTCCCGGGTTCCGCATTTGAGTAATGAGTGCTGAGTGTTGAGTCCTGAGTAGGAACAAGACTCAGCACTCAGCACTTTTAACTCACTACTGTCATGTTGACCAGTTTACAAAATCCCCTAGTCAAGCAAATTCGCAAACTGCACGCTGCGAAGGAGCGACATAAGCAAGAATTATTTTTATTAGAAGGGACGCACTTGTTAGAAGAGGCTTGTGCGGTAAATTATCCTTTAGTGGCAGTTTGTTGTACTCCAGAATGGCAAGCTTCTCATCCCGAACTTTGGGAGCAAGCTTGTAGTCGCTGCGATCGCTCTGAGATTGTGAGTGCAGAAGTTTTAAATGCGATCGCTACCACAGTCCAACCAGATGGGGTAGTCGCTACCGCCAAACGGCGCGATCGCCAAACACAATTACCTGTGACTGGTATAGTTTTGGCGGTGGAAACTTTGCAAGATCCTGGTAATTTAGGCACGATTATTCGCACAGCCGCAGCCGCAGGTGCATCAGGTTTATGGCTGAGTGGGAATAGTGTAGATTTAGATAACCCCAAAGTTTTACGTGCCTCTGCTGGACAATGGTTTCGCCTAGGAACAGCAGTGACAGAAGATTTAACAGCGACAATTGTGCAAAGTCAGCAAGCAGGAATGCAAGTTGTCGCTACATTACCTAGCGCTAAGTTAACTTACTGGGAAGTAGATTGGCGCAAACCCAGTTTAATTTTATTAGGCAATGAAGGTGCTGGTTTGTCACCAGAGATCGCAGCAATGGCAGACAAGCAAGTACAAATTCCCCTCAGTCCAGGTGTAGAATCCTTGAATGTGGCGATCGCAGCTGCACTGATGTTATACGAAGCCCAGCGGCAAATAATTTACCGTCAGTAATACTTTATTTAAGTAAGTTGGTGGATATAGGCTTTAACCCCTTACCAATGACAAATGACTAAGGGCAAATGACAGCCTTCGCCACTTAATATTTAATTGCGCCAGCCTACTTATTTGATCCGTTCTGCCAAATATTTCTCAATATCAGCCACCGCATCTTCAAAAGCTTCTAAATCAATAGAAGCTAAATCTTCTTCTTCAGCATTGAGTTGAGCATCGCTGAGACTACCGTTAGACAATTCTGATGTAGTTTGATCTAGGTTCGCATTTCCTTGCAACATAGTCTCCAATTCATCCAAGGCTGCTTGAAACTCTTGGGCCGCAGTTTCTCTTTCTTCTTGCTGACGTTGCTCCATAAGATTGACCTGAGAATGTGAATTGATTGGCACGATTTTGAATGCGGTGACTAAATTTGTATCTTTTTGAGATTACATATCATAGTCTCGACTTTCCGGAATCATCGCGTCATATTGTATCAAATTTACATATTGAGAGTGGAAACTGGAACCGTGATCATTACTAGAAAGTTTTCATCAGGATTTTATTAATAACTACTAGTTAGTAGTTACGCTAGAGTTTAGTGTTGCTGAGAATTTATCTAACATCAAAGTGGGAATGGGTCGCGGACGCATGGTTTTAGCATCTACCCATACCCACATGGCTTCTGCTGTTACTAGTAACTCATCTTGGTTTTGTTTACGAATTTCATAAAGTCGGAAGCAGCGAGTCCCCCGTATTTCCCGCAACCAGGTGGTTACTTCTAAAGTATCTCCTGCTACGGCTGGGCGCAGATAGTCTATTTCTACCCGCCGCATCACAAATACACCACCCGATTCTTTGTAGACATCTAAACTTAAACCAAGGTGTTCAGAGTGTTCAATCGCTGCTTGTTCAAGATAATTTTGGTAGACAGCATTGTTAACGTGTCCGAGAGCATCCATTTCGTAGTGACGAACACGTAGTAAAGTTTTGAAAAATTGCATGGAGAGTTGTAAATCAATAGCTGTTTGAGACTTTCTCTATATTAGTTTTTTTGGATTAGCGAGATTTATACCTTTAGAGCGGCTCAAATCTTGCTTGGAAGAAACGAAGATATTTTGGTTCGTAAACCATCTTCAATCCCCGCAAGCGATCGCGATTGTAAAATACTTCTTCTACTGCTTCCGCAGTTAAATCCATGTGAGCTTGGGTATAAACCCGACGGGGAATTGTTAGCCGCACTAGTTCTAACTCTGGATAATAATGGTCGCCTGTATCTTTGTTGCGTCCTGCGGAAACAATACCACGTTCCATAGACCGAATACCCGCTTCTAGATACAGTTCTGCTGCCAAAAGCTGTGCGGGAAATTGGTCTTGGGGGATGTGGGGTAAGAAAGCTTTCGCATCTAAGTAGATTGCATGACCACCAATAGGTACAACAATGGGAATATTCCAATCCAGTAGCTTTTGACCAAGATACTCAACTTGTCCTATTCTTGCCCGAATATGATCGTCTTGGACTGATTCTTCAATACCTATGGCCATAGCTTCCATGTCACGCCCAGCCATACCGCCGTAAGTATGCAACCCTTCATAAATTACAATCATGTTACGTGCTTCTTCATAAATATCGGGGTCGTTCAAAGCTAGCCAGCCACCAATATTTACTAATGCATCCTTCTTCCCACTCATAGTGCAACCGTCTGTATAGGAACAAAATTCCTTTAAGATGGTGGCAATTTGTTGCTGGTGATAGTCTGCTTCTCGTTGTTGGATAAAGTAAGCGTTTTCTACAGCACGGGTAGCGTCAAGAATGATGCGAATACCGTGACTTTTAGCTAATTCGTAGACAGCACGTAAATTTGCCATAGAAATTGGCTGTCCACCTGCCATATTCACTGTACCGGCGACACTAATATAAGGAATGCGTTCCGCACCAACTCGTTTAATCAGGTCAGTTAACTTTTGTAAATCGACATTACCTTTAAATGGGTGTAGCGATCGCGGATCGTGGGCTTCATCAATAATTACATCCACAAAAGTACCACCAGCCAACTCTTGATGTAGCCTGGTGGTGGTGAAATACATATTACCGGGGATGTAATCACCGGGTTTAATCAATATTTTGGAGAGAATATTTTCCGCACCGCGTCCTTGGTGGGTGGGGAGAATGTAACGATAGCCGTAATATTTTTGGATAGCTTCTTCTAAACTATAAAAATTTTTGCTACCTGCGTAAGCTTCATCTCCTACCATCATCCCAGCCCATTGGCGATCGCTCATGGCAGAAGTGCCGCTATCAGTCAGCAAATCTATATAAACATCTTCAGAACGCAATAGAAAAGTATTGTAACCCGCCTCTGCGATCGCTTGTTCGCGTTCAGCACGAGTAGTCATTTTTAAAGGCTCAACCACCTTAATCTTATATGGTTCAGCCCAAGAGCGACGACGACGTGGAAGTTCTGGCATAGCGTCGGTCATAATTCTTGACTCCTTCATCTAGGCTTGCTGAATATTTGCATACCATTTTGGTTTGTGAAACTAGGATTGCCAAGATTGTCAAAGTAATTCGTAATTTATATAGCAATCCTAAATGATTTGTGAAATCTGATCTCAAGGCTGGTTGACTGTTAACTGTTGACAGTCAACAGCCTAATCGAGTCAATGTGCAAGTTAAATGTGGAATAGCTTACTTATCAATACTTATCAGTTAAGGGCAAAAGGGGAAGAAAAAACCTTTAACCCTTACCCTTTCACCTTTTCCCCAACCTCAATACCGAGTTGAAAATCCTAAACCGAGCAGTATTGGCTTACTTATTTCAGTAACATTTTAGAAATTTCTTTGGGGCTACATTCTCTAACTACAAGTTTTCTGAGATTGACGGACTACTGGGAGTACACCATTGAGCAATTTGTTCAATTCTAGACTGCTGCATTACAGCAATTTTCAGGTAAATAGACCACAGTGATTGAACCAACCGAAGGCATCATCTTCGGTAATGTAATTGACAACTTCAGTCATTGCAAGGCCATCGT
>NZ_JACJQJ010000063.1 GCF_014696615.1 Nostoc linckia FACHB-104
GGACGCAGGGTGGCCGCCCATGTGGGGGGACTGTGCGTATTGGGCTGCTACTGCCAATCAAACGGGTGTGAGAATTAGCCGTTGGTTGGCATGGTAAATTTTACAGTGAGAATTTTGTGATAACTGTGTAATTTTTTTTGGTAACTCTTTGTGAGTTATCTTACAAGCTATTGGTAATAAAGGTTCAATTATTTACGTTAATATCTATTGCTTATTATTAATTAATTTTAGTCAGAGATTATACCTGCCTTTAGATAGATGCTCTTTAAGAAGATAAAGTTTTAAACCATTACATTAGTTGGGTTTTACTCGTGACTAAAGATAGTATTCCTAAATCTAAAATTCCTGAAGCTCTTTCTGCTTTACGCTCTTTGGGTGCTAAGGAATTGGATGAGATTCCAGCACGCGCAGCTATTAAAAAGATGCGTCGTCAAATTGAACGGGTGCTTCGTCTTGGCTATTCTTATCAGGAAGTTTCTGAAACTTTGGCAGGCTTGGATATCAATATCAGTGCTGAACGTATCCGTTATTTACTTAACGATATTAAGAAGTCTACTCGCAAAAAGTCTGTCACTTCTACAATTGGTGAGAATCCCAATACACAAGTTGTTGATGAATCTGACCGGGGTGAAAATTCTGTAACTGAGTCTAGTGATTCTCAGTCGGCTACAAAATCTCAAGTTAAATCACAACCACAATCAAAATCTAAAACTGCATCTGCCAAGGCTAAATCAAATTTAACTACGACTCCTAAAAATACTAAACAAAGAGATGAGTTGAAAGTTAGTTCAAACCGAAATAATTCTGGGTTGGCTTTTCAACCTGAATTGATTAGAGATGAGGATTTGTAAATGGCAGTTAAATCAAAGCTTCCTGCTGATGGAGTTACTCAAGAAAAACCAAGTACTCCACTAAAATCTATTGGGCGTTTGGTGTTGGTGACTGGTGATAAAGGAGGGACTGGTAAAAGTGTGGTGGCAAGGATTCTCCTTGATATTTACCGTCACAGAAATATCAACTGCATTGCTTATGAGTGTGACAAGTCGAATCCGCAGCTTTATCGTCACTACAATAAGTTAGAACCTGGGGTGCGAACACTCAAACTAAATCAGCGTGGTGGTGCTGATGCTTTGCAGGATGATTTGAAGTGTTTTTCTCCTCAAGTTTCACTTGTTGATTTGCCGGCTGGGGCTGCGGAATATTTTGAGTCGGTGGCTAAGGATATTTTTTTGTTTCAAAATGCCCAGCGTTTGGGTTATCGCATCACTATGGTGTCGGTTTTGGGTCGGGTGAAGGATAGTCTGTTGCAGTTAAAGCGGTTGATGGATTTCTGCGGCGACAA
This sequence comes from Nostoc linckia FACHB-104, assembly GCF_014696615.1. Lineage (GTDB taxonomy): Bacteria > Cyanobacteriota > Cyanobacteriia > Cyanobacteriales > Nostocaceae > Aulosira > Aulosira linckia_A. The sequence goes on from NZ_JACJQJ010000063.1 coordinate 1,343, forward strand.
GGTTGATTATGTGGTGGTGAAAAATCTTTACTGGGGTGATGAGCATAAGTTTACTCGCTACAACAATTCTAAGGTGAAGCAGTCTGTTGAAGCTCTGGGGGCGGTGGAACTGTTATTGCCTGAGTTATATGACGATATTTTTGATTTGATTGACTCGAAGGATTTGACTTTTAGGGAAGCGCTGGAACATGAGGATTTCAGTTTGAGTAATCAATCTCGTATTTACGGCTGGATTGATGCGGTTGAAACTGAGTTCTCTAAGGCGGCTTTCGAGTTGGGGTTAGAGTAATGGCGATCGCAAATGGTAAAGGTAATGGGGGAGTCTCCCATTTAGATAGGTTGCTGTCAGAAAAATCACCGGAATTTCAAGCGAAAGTGCTGCGGTTTGCGTTGGATTCTGGGATGAAGCAGGATGACCCAGCATTTAGATTGGTGCAGTACATCGGGTATTTGGCACAGCTGACAGAAACTGCACCAAATGATTGGAAGTTATTGTTTGAAAATTTACAGGTGGAGTTAAATCAATGGAGTCAACTGACGGCGGAGCAATTGAAGACTCAAGCCGACCACACGGAGAATATCAAATCTTTAGCGACCAGTTGCAATCAGCTCGCGACAGCCTTGAGCGCTTTAAATGCAACGTCACAGCAACAACTAGAGCTATTGAAGAACTTAACCAATCTCTCCAATTATTGGAGCAATACCGGGAACATCCACACAGAGAAGTTGATTGCACCATTGAGAGAGGAATTGAAGCAGATGAAGAATATGATATCGAGCCATCAATTGAGCCACAGCGCCGCCGTGGATTTGGCCGCTAAAAATTGGGTGAGGGCTGCTTTTGTTTCGCTTTTCACTCCGATTACGTTTTTTATTCTGTTTACGATTTATTCACGCTTTTTTCCTCTGAGTCTGCCTTATGAGGCTCAAACTTCTTTGGAGAAGATTGAACAGCAGACTGGTTGGACTAATACTAAGCTGAAACGGGTTGAGAGAAATTTGGGGACTGATCCTAATCAAGGGCGACGGCGGTAAAAGCACAGTTGTTTACTAGCCAATTTTTAACAACTGTGTCTGCATTACACGTTGTAGCCTAATCCTGTAATGTTGCATGAATTATGAGCCTAAACAATAAGCTAAAAAGAGATTTCTTCCATTAATTGCGTAATTGAGAACAGAAACAATATATTAATAGTAAAATCGGATGCCGCGCTTAAGAGGTAGTAGATGGAGCCATTAACTGCTGGTGCGATCGCTTTCACAACTTGGGTAGTGGGTAAAATCATTGACTGGTCAACAGACAAAACCTTCGATATAGCTTCAGAAAGGCTGATGCAACTCCTGAAGCAGAGATTGCCAGATACAGCCAAAGCCTTAACGTTGGCTAAGGAAAACGCCGTCTTACCACCAGGCGAAAGAGAAGATATTGGTGAAGCTGTTTTGGTAGAAGAAGTGAAAAAGGCAGCAGCCACAGACCCAGAAATTAAAGCAGCAGTAGAAGCTTTAGGAAATGATATCAATCAAGCTGTAGCGGAGAATCCCGAAGTAGAAAAGCGGTTAACAACTGTGATTGAAAATTGGCAAGGAATAAATATTAAAGGCGGAAAGCCAACTATCAAGAACAACACCCTTATGTTTGGCAGCAAATGACTAGCGAAAATTGGCAAGGGATAAATATCAAAGGCGGAAAGCCGATTATCAAGAACAATACATTCATCTTTGAGCCGCTTAAACAAAATCCCCCAAATAATATTCTATATTACGGTTCAGATAACTTTGTTGGTAGGGAGTCTGAACTCAGCCAACTAGATGAAAAGTTAAAAAAACCAGAGATAGTAGCAATTTCGGCTGTCTCTGGGATGGGTGGAGTTGGCAAAACCGAATTAGCAGTCAGATATGCACGTCAACATGAAGCCGATTATCCTGGTGGAATTTGTTGGTTAAATGCTAGAGACTCAAATTTAGCTGCGGAGATTGTGCATTTTGCCCAGTTCCGAATGGGATTAGAAGTGCCACACGAAGTAGGAGGAAGACCACTCAATCACATACAACAAGTAGAGTGGTGTTGGCAGAATTGGCAACCACTATCGGGATTGGTATTGGTCATCTTAGATGATGTTACTGACTTAAGGAGTTGTCGAGAATTACTACCAAAGGCTAATCGCTTTCGTATTTTGATAACAACAAGGTTACTACGACTAGACACTAATTTTACTGAAATATCATTGGGTACCTTGTCATCAGAAGAAGCTTTGAAACTTTTGAGTGGTGTTTTGGGTGATGAAGACAGACGAGTACAACGAGAACCGCAAGCTGCTCAAGAGTTATGTCGATGGTTGGGTTTTCTGCCTTTAGGGTTGGAGTTGGTAAGTAAATATTTGGGTGAAGATCCTGATTTATCTTTAGAAAAGTTGTTACAACGGTTGAAAGCACAGAAATTAGAAGAAGAAGCTATCAACCCTTCAGAGGAACAACTACAAGCAACTGAGATGACTGCTAAACGAGGAGTTTTAGCAGCGTTTGAATTAAGCTGGAAAGAACTGAACCCAATGACACAACGTGTAGGTCAGTTGTTGAGCTTATTTGCACTGGATGTAATTCCTTGGAAACTTGTAGAGGTTGTTACTCAACATTTATATTGGGCAAACGTAGAAGTGGACTCTGCAAAAAAGCATTTTTACAAGCGCCACTTTATTCAAAGACTGGTAGAAAAAGAAAACTGTTATAAAATTCATCCTTTGATTCGTGAGTTTTTGCAAACAAAGTTAACAGAATCGCAGGAGCAGAATGAGCTTAAAAAGTTCTTTACCAAAGCATTCGCAGAAATTACACAGGAAATTCCTGAGTCACTAAATCGTAATTTAATTGAGTCAATTAAAGATACTATTCCCCACTTAATAGAAATCGCCAGAAATTTAAACTCTGCATTAAGTAACGAAGACTTAAGTTGGATTTTTGTAGGGTTAACTAGATTCTATGAAAGCCAAGGATTTTATAAAGATGCTCAAAACTGGTGTGAGCAGCGCTTATCAATATCTAAACAACGCCTTGGAGAAGAACATACAGATATAGCAGACTGCTATAATAGTTTAAGCTTAGTTTGTTATTTTCAAGGCTCTTTTAAAGAAGCTGAACAATATTCTAAAGAAGCATTGAGAATTAGACAAAAATTATTAGATAAAAATCATCTTGACCTGTCTCAAAGTTTACACAACTTAGGTACAATCTGTTATCATAAAAATTCTTATTTTGAAGCTGAATCTTTATTTAAACAAGCTCTAAAAATTAGGATTAAACATTTTATACAAAAAGGTAATTTTTCTCTTATAAACTTAGATTATTTACAGTCTTTCTTAGATGAAGGTATAAACAGTGCAAGTTTAAATGTACAATCGTCATTTATATTAGAAACTTTTAATTTTAAAGGTTTATTTCTTAATAGAAGATACTCTATTATTGATTATTTTCTAAGTAGCTTTGATTCTGACAGTAATAATCAAGATAATTTAATATTGTATCTAGCTGAAAGTTTAAACAACTTAGCTGCAATAAATCGTTTTCATCAACGCTTAATAGATTCAGAAATATTATTAATACAATCTTTAAAACTACGAGTTTACTTTTTTAAAAATTTTCATATATCAGTAGTTGAAGCTCTTAACAATTTAGCTGGTATTTATCAAATACAAGGCTACTATGTACAAGCAGAAAACTTACTAACACAAGTATTAAAAATGAGAAGAAAATTTTTTAGGAAGGGACACCCATTTGTCCTTGAAAGTATGAATAACTTAGCTGATATCTATCAGAAACAAGGAAGACATAGAGAAGCTGAATGTCTATTTAAAAAAGCATTAGACTTAGGGTTAAGAGAAAATCCACAAAACCAAGCTAAATTAACTTTAGCTTATATTCAAAATAACTTAGCTGTAATTTATGCTAAAGAAGAAGAATATCAAAAAGCGTATGAGCTAATAACTCAAGCGTTAGAAGTTTTTAAAAAAATTTTAGGAGAAACTCATCCTACTACGCTATCTACTTACTCAAGCTTTAATACAATACAGCGCTTTCGTGGTGCGTGAGGTACATTAGTAGGGGCGAACGCCGTTCGCCCTTGGACTATTGGTGTACCTCATGTGTCTCAAAACTGCTGTATTTTTAAAATTTAAATCTGGTCAATAAACCACTTGAAAGTCAATTTTCAAGTGGTTCAATAAATACTAAATCAGCAGCTTAGTTATTAAAAGCGATTATGCTAATCAACCTTAATAATATTATCTGCAAATTATTGTGCCTTTAATCTTGCTTTTAAATCGCTCTCTAACTTGATTAACTCTTCCTTGTGAGATGGTGTTTTGGCTAATCTGACATAAGAGGAAAGCAAGCGCAGACGATCCGAGCGCCATTTAGGTTCTTTAAGCCCTACTAGATAAGCAAACCGTCCATATAACCACGCTGCATCTATAGATTTAGCAACATAATAATCATAAACCCCAAGTCTAGCTCTTGCTGTATTTGCTTCCCAATTTCGCAACTCTCTAGAAGGACAAGCAGATGGATCTTTCACACATTTTGTCAAATAACTGTCAATTTGATCATAGGCTTCTGTTACAGCTACAGCTGTTAATACGGCCATACTATAACGTAGTGATTCTGCCCAAGATTTTTCTATTCCCTGACGGTTCAAGAGATCACTTAGAAACATTCCCATCTTTGCAACTTCAAGGCTGTCAACTGGGTATTCTTTTGAAAGTTTCATAGCTTTAGCTAAACTCTGGTCAGCTTTTTTTAAGTTGTTAACTCCTCCTTCTTTGCCATAAATTACTGCTGCTGCTGCTTGTAAAAGAGCATCATCTGGAATGGATTGAGTTAAAAACTGCTTAGACGCTAATTGTATAGCTTGATTAGTTAATGAAGGTTTATACATCCCATTTTGTAAAGCATCATAAGCTGCTGCCCAAGCTTCAGGACTTTGACTTGGTTGAAAATCACGTAAATTAAGTTCTTGCCAACGTTTGTATAATTTTTGGGAGCCTTGAGGTTCTTTTTTTTGTGCCTGAGATACTCTTGACTCTAGTTTTATATACAGACTATTTAACTCAGGTTCTTCCTTAATGTCAGATTTAATTAAAAGATGTTGGCAACTATTTGGTTGCCGACAAGCAGATCCTACAAGACCTAATACGGCTGTCACAGATGCTGCTCTATCTACAGCTGGCAAACTAGAGCGATATAAACTTGAGTTTTGCCTAACATCTTTTATCAAAGGTAAGTAAGGACGTTCTCCTATAGTTTGGTAACTAGAATTGACTTCTAAAGGATAACCACTCAAAGAACGAAATAAAACTTGAGAACCAAACTCAAGTTTTACTAATCCTTCAGCTTGAGGATCAAAAGACATAAAGATTTGCGGCCAACTCAAGGGAGGTAATGCTTGCTGAGTTGGTAAAGCTTTGTAAGCTGTGTCAGTATTAAGTAAATTTAGAGCCTGTTCGTAAGGATGTATTGCACTGCCGGGTGGCATAGGCAAATAAGCTTGCACTAGCGCGGCAAATTCCAGATCGGCCGTTACTAACAGGTCTTGCAAGAAAGTAGTAGTTCGCAAAGCATTGCTTATGTATGTTTGCTGATCACCGTATGAAGTGGTTATAAAATTCCGATCAATAGACGTTTGGAAAACTAGGTCTTGATGTTTCTGTACTAATTCAACAGCTTCTTTGAGTTCAATAGAGCTAATTGGTACTTGCAAGCGCTTTCCTTGGAGATTTGCACTAAGATACCCATTGCTATAGGACAAATCTGAGGAGTTAAGTGGAAGCTTTGTCGTAATGTCTATTTGCAGTCCACCAATCGCTGTGCCTGGACTAGCTACTTCATCGCCTGCATACATAGAGTAAGCTATCCAGCGTACACTAAGATCACGAAGATTAGCGAGCGCTTTGTTGGAGAAAAATACTGCTACCAAGACGAAGACAGCTATCAAACGATAACTTGGAAAACGTCTCATTATTTAAGAATTTCCTTACTAGTGATTATACGTAAGTTTTGCACAAATTTATCGCAGGTAAAAATGCAATGCGCCAAAGTACAAAGTGGCATATAAGTATTTTTATTTAGCCGTAGTTTTGAAGTTTTAATTTTTTGGTGGAGTTAAATTTTGTAAATCCTGTTTGATACTTAGATATATAGCTAAATCGAGAAAACTCTTTCTCTCTCTGGTGTGTGGGTTGCTTCGACAAACATAAGTTTCACGACATTTTACGGAACGGTGTTCTTCAGCTATTTTTGCGCTTCTTGTAAGGCACATTTAGCAAATCAATCGCCCGTTTCTGGGACGCTTCCCCACGCCGATATACTTACTTGTTGTACTTGGTGTCCTATGACCTGCAAGTTTCGCTACCGTGACGATATCTGCGCCAGCATCTAAATAGATTACCGATAAAAGTTCTTCTAAAATCATAAGGTGTAAACGCATCCACATCAGCTTTCAGGTGACCGCCTTTAGGTACGACCGGGCAACAGCGATACGCAGTAATGGCTCTCAAAAACCTTTGAGAGTAAGGCTTTCATATCCAAAGTAAGTTAGGGCATTAAGACTGTTGCTTAATCCCGATTGTTCATCAAATTCCCAACCAAGGCCGCAGATTAGCACGGCGAACTTTCACCCCCGGCTGAGTCTTAGTCCCAATCCGAATATCATTCGATTGCCCACACTCCCAAACATAAACTAGTTCGCCATTATACTCAGCTAACGAATCTACACTCAGTCGCCACACACTATTAGCCGCATCCTTAATATGTTGCAGTTGATCATGATTAAACCCAGCAACAGCTTGACGTAATTCCTCAACCTTGAGCGATAGCACCAGCTGACCCAGTGACGACCTATCATCCCAGTTATTAATCATCTGCTGCGTCACAGATGGACTAGTGACGACCTTTTGCGCCTCATCGGTCGTCACGGTGACGACCTCTTGACGACCCAAAACACTTTCTGTTGTTGGATTTGCCTCCAGTGACGACCCATCCCCCTCATTCTGCTCCATAGGAGATAACATCGAGATGCATTCGTTGCTCTCTTCTGTGATTTCATTAACCAAAAGGTCGTCACTTGTAAAAAATCCGTCACTACCAATACTTTCAGTCGTCACCCCTATTGTCATTTCAGTCTTCACTAGGTCGTCACTTTTTTGAATAAGGTCGTCACTAGTAGAAATCAGCAACGGGAAATTCTGCCCTGGCTTGCGGATACCAACACAAGTAATAAACCTTCCCTTATTGGTTTTGCGCTTAATGGCATCAATCCCCAATTGCGCTTTTAGCAAATTCAGCAACGTACTAGAAAATCGTTGCTTATTCATCGTTCCTTGCCCGTTATTACTCGCCCATTGCGCGTAATTAGGATAAAGAAACTCTTCGGGATTTTGGCTAATATCACCAATACCCGTGATAGCCTTGGGGTCATAGTACAAACATTCATCAGCCCAATTCGCCAAAGGATTAGTCTCCATCAGGATTTCTTTGCTAAAAGCAGCCAGTGACGGCACTTTGCTATTTGTATCCACAAATAAATCCTGAACTTGGGCAAACGGCATTTCTAGCACCCAGGACAGCAAACCAGGCAGATAAGGCGTAAACTCCGCTATCAAGTCCCGGCGCTGATGGGGGGGAATTACATGATTAAACGGCATCGACAAGCGACGGCGAGCTGTAGCGTTAGTGTAATCCGTGCTTTGCATCGCTTCATTGGCAGCTACCATCACCACACCATGAAATTTAAAACTGCCTGTTTGCTGTACTCCTTTCTTCTCATGTCGCAGGTCGTCATAGCCTGTAATAGCTTTAAACACACTGACATCACCTGTGTAGCGTTCTGAATCAGTAATACAAATCAGCTTCTTGCCGTAAAAGGAAGCTGTCTCAAAGCGATTCTGTTCTAGTTGCTTGAGGGTGGTGATAGCGTAGTTTTCTTTACCAACTAATTCCTGTACCAGTCTCAGAATTGTGCCTTTCCCAGTGCCGCCAGCGCCAATCAGCTCTAAATACCTTTGCATCTTGCCACCGCGTTCGGTAATGGTGGCGTTAATAGCAGCGCGAATTACCTCCACCCACAGATGTTGACCGTCACAAACTTCCAGTAGCCATTGCTGAATCGGGTCACAACCGACACTGCGGTCAGCCCATTTAAAGGGCAACTGTGTCAGCATTCGATAACCAGGGGCGTGGGGGTAGGTTTTCAGGGTATTGACATCCAGCACACAATCTTGTAAGCAGATAAAGCCGGGACAAACCTCCCAGTGGTTAATTCTTAAATCCCCCTTGAGAAGATTTAGGGTATTGGCGACAAAGCGATAGCTAAAATCTGGTCTGCGAGATCGCAATTCTGTGACGATAATATCTTGGGCTTCCTCATGGGGAATTTCACCCCAGACACCCAGCTTTTGTTCGGCTTCATACCAGTACCAAGCTTTATTGGCTACGTGCCAAGCTAGGCGATTGCGGTAATTTTCCGCGATAAATGCTGCAAAAGCTGATTCTGACAACATTTTGTTGTCAATTTCGCTTTCGCGGAACTGACGTTCCCAAACTTCCAAGGAAACAGCCTTAGCTAACACTTTCTCGCGAAAAGCGTCGTCGCCGTTGGCTTGAATATAATCGTCCATTCCTTTCCCCTCAGCTGTACTCCAGTTGCCCGTGGCGATGTACACAGGCACTTTAAACTTAGCTAATTGGTGAGCTAGTTTTCTTTGGGCGGCAATCACATTTTTGTTAGTAACAGCCCTATCGTCCGCGTCAAAGACAATAATCCATCCAAAATTAGCACGGGCTAGGAATTCTAGGGTATCGACTAGGTAACGTTTGCCTTGGGGGTCGTTTTTGGCTGGTGTTAAGCCCTGTTCCACACCAGGGAGGGCAACTGTGGGCAAGTTGTGAAAACAGCCGCAGATTGCCTTAAACAGCCCTTCAGTGATCAGTAAGCAAGGATGACCGTTGATGTGATAGCAAAGGGCTTTAAGGGCTTCTAAATCCACCCAGTAGCGCGGATTGTGGGGATGACGGGGTAGCATCGCGTCATATTCTTCTTTGGTGGCTGTGCGATACTTGGGGGCTTTTTTCTCGTCGGTGTTTTTCCAGGGCTTGTTAGGGCGGTACTGCCCAAAACCGTTGACCCCTTCTAGCCAGATGCCTGGTGATTGGGCTGTGTATCCTAAGCGCTGGGTCGCTTCTTTAATGTCCATTGAGCGACAGTTAGCAGCTATCCATTCAGGGCATAAACCGCGTTTTGTTACACACTCTTTATAGTGTCTGTCTGAAAGTCTGTTAGCGGTCAGGGTTGCAGTTGTTGGTGTAGTATTCACTTTTCTTACTCCAGATTTTTCAAAATCCGGGTAACTCCTTATTGCAACACGACCGCAGGACTGGTTATGATAGATATGCGATCGCGGTTCCGAAAAAGTCGCCAAACTTTTATCGTTTCGGAGTTACCCGCGTTATGTTTAGTCAAATTACAGAACCCGCTTAACTTCCCGGTCGAGCGGGTTTTGTGTTTGAGCTACAGACAAAAACATCAATTTAATTACTCGGTGGAGCGTTGCCTCCTTGCCTGAGAAAAAAGGTTAACTGCCATCCGTTCAAGTACCCGTTCAATCCGGTCTAGTCTACTGGGTTGGTCAGTGTTGATCATTTGTCCTCCTTGTCTTCTTGAATTTCTTCAGGTGGAACCCAGTAAATTAGCTCACTAGGCTGAACACGGTAATAATCACAGATTTTGTTTAGAGCTGTAACTTGTGGTATCCAATCTGGATTGTCATATAAGTTGTAAGCTGTACTAGGTGCTATACCTGTATCTTTTTGAAAGCGATAACGAGTAATGCCCAAACCATCTACAAATTGTTTGACTTTGTTCCTTATAGGCATTCATTAACAATAAACGGTTATTAATACAACAATTTATCATTGCTAATTTCCAACCGTTAGTAAATACTAAACGATTTATATTAATGAGCGCTTGACATTAATGAACGGTTGTAGTTAATATCATAGTGTCCGGGTTATCAATACGTCAACAGCCCAGACACAGTGATCTAGTTATAAACACAGGTTATCTGCATTGCGTCCGCTCTATATCTGCGGTCGCGGTAATTGTACGTGTCTGCATGACGTACTTAGGATTTATGCATCTCAATTTACGCAATTTATAAGCAATTAGCTCACTATCAAATAGAGGTGAAATAATGCTGACATCCAATCAGATTAGGCGTTTACAAGCTACCGATCGATGGCTGAGAGAGATTAGAGACTCTAAAGAATTTAAAGTCTTGAATTACTGCCCAGATGTAACTTTAGGTGATGCAATTCAGGCTGTTGATGAACTATTACAGTCACATAATTACTGTAATGAAAAGCCCGCTTCTTTTACTGATAACCAGTTGCAAAAGTATTTAGAACAAAAGCCAGTAATGCAGATGAGCCGTGTCAAGACTTGGCCTGAAAAGATTAGCTCATTTATCCAATGCATCAATCGATATCTTCCAAGGTACAAGCAAGGCTATTTTATGTGCAGATGGAGGTAAGAAAGATGATTGATAAAAACCTTGTAGGATGCGTCACGCTTTTGACAATGAGCAAGACATACTGGATTGATGGAACGCTCTACAGATATTTAACAAGCAGTGACAGTATAAAACACACACAATACTATTTCCGTCCTTTACCGCGTCAGTCTAAAACTGCTGACTTAAAACTTAATCGTGACAAAGTACTAAGCCGTTGCTACGAAATTCCAAGCTTATATAACCAGCACACAGCAGAAATAACTAATAACTCAATACAGTTGAGTTTGTTCTAAATAGTAGCGAAAAGTATTTCCTTCTTCAGCGCCATCACCAATTTTACTAGAGCAAAAAGGTGCGTATATGCGAGATAACGAAAAAGTGTCAGTATATCTTCAAAACTGACAAGCCCTGTTATTACATGGTTATAGCCTCTACAAACGAGACTCTGACATTTGTCTAATGTTAAAAATCCAAGGTTATTGATAGTGCCTAGTTAATTTGGTGTATCAGGATAACTGTTTCTAGCTAAATTAGCCATGCAAATAACCTGAATGTCCGGATAGTCAGTCAATTCTATACACACTTAAGTAATAAACCGGAATTAATGTGGCAACCAAAAAATATGTAGCTAAGTATCGCTTCCTCAAAGAAACTTACGAGCGCATCACAGTCAAAAGTATTTCAGATATCACTTGGTATCGCATAGTTGCATCTTTGAAACAATATTTTTCGCTATCAATTGAATCAGCAAATGCTCAAAGTATTGTTGAAAACTATGCTCAATTGAAGCGCAAGTGTCCAGCCTTTTCTTTTAGAACTTCTGATTTTAGTTCACGCTGGCAAGCCTTTAAACATTTCTATGATGCAAGAGAAGTTCAATACACAGGTCAGCAATTCCTAGTTGCGCTTGCAGACTATTTAAAAATCAATCTTGATGATGTACCCCGCAGTACTCGTTACTACTGGTTTAGCCAAGCAACTCTAAGTTATAAATCCGAGAAATCTTATCACAGCAAAGATTTAGCGCTTGTCGCCTTTGTTGCCGCTAAATGGGCAATCAACAAGCGCTCGCAACCAATGAAATCCGCAACCATCGAAGTTTTAACACTAGTCAAATAAGGATTAATCACCATGTCAGACAAATTTACTAACAATGTCCGCGCTCGCTTGTACAAACAGGGTTATCAAGGATTCACCAAAGAAGATTACACAACATCTGCTCAAGCTGTAGAGTGCGAAGACCTAAACAATCCCACCAAAGACCAATTGAGCCAAGCCGTTGAATATCTCAAAACCAAAGCAACCAGCCAATTATCTGTAGCCAGCCAAGCCGTTGAAGAAACATTACCAATACAAGCTCTAGCTGCACAGCCTGAGCCTGAATCTCATCAACTTGCAATTGCAGAACCAGAAATTAACGGTATCACTGTAACCAGTGAAGATAAGCATTCCTTTATCACAGCCCAATCATCAGCCTTGGGATTTGAATTAACCGAACAAGAAACATTAAGTATTGCACAAGATGTTGACGATACCTTTAGTGACTACAGCCAATTCCTCAGCAATGTAACATCTGCAATTAAAAGCTACGTGGATCATAAATTTGATGTCATCGAGCAATCATTTGAAGCTAACGCCCAAGACTTGAGACAACACGTAAACAGTAGAGCGTCTAGATTGAACCAAAAAGTTAACAGCTTTTCAGGAGACATTAAAGCGGATATGGGAGGTATCCGCCAAAACATTAAAAGCACCCAATTCTCAATCCTTGCCAGACTCAACGCGGTTAAATAGCGATAAATTGACCTTGCTTGAATGCTTGGTAGTTCGTTATTGCAGAATGAACTATTTCTCAAGAATAGCTGGTATTTTGGGTACGCTTGCTGCTGTGATTTTCCCCTTACATAACTGGCTATATCTGCCAATAAAAGAGCATCAGCAATATCAGCAATATCTCCAACGTAAATCAGCTATTGAGCAATATGTAAGAACAATGTCTTACCACTGCAATCAAATCTTTACCCCCCTAAAAGAGTATCGCTGTGAAAAATTCAATGAAGCTCAAGAATCAGGTAACTTCCAAATCACGCCACTTAGAACGCCAATTAAAAACTAAGTTCAACGCATCTACTAACTTAGTAGTGAGAGCGCTAACAGGTGATAAATCAGCACTGAAGCTGATAGGACAAATGGGCAACGATGGCGCGAAGATTAGTGAATTCGCCCCACAAGTAAGAGAACAAATGCTAGCTGCTATCAAAGGAACTGAGGATTTAAATGTAGTCCTCAGTGACATCTACAAACAAGCAGGTGTTAGCGGTGAAAAGATTGAAAGAGCAGTGCAGTCAGCAATTTTAGCTGACACCCATTTAGCCAATATCCTAGAAGAGATGAAGCTTGATTTCGCTTCATCCCAAGATAAAGAAGCGCTGCGTCATCAACAAGCAACAGACCACATCAGACTAAAGGCATGGGTGGATAAACACATGATGCAGGTTGATGGTGAATATAAGATGTTGCAGACCGAATTACAAACCGATATTAGACAACAAACAATTGACCTGCAACATGATAGAGAACTGGGTAAATATTACCTAGAAATGGGCGATAACGCTCGTGATGATTTCAAACCGAAAAAGCAATATGCTGGGCGCTCGATTGTCCAGAAAATCAAAGAAGCCTTATTAGGCTTTTAATAACTAACCCCGTCAGTAACTTGAGATAAGTGCTGACGGGTTAGAGAAATAATCCGATACAAACATGACATACGATATTGATGATGAACAAGAAGAAGTAATCAGCGAAATTGCTCCAGACACCCCTTTACCCAAAGACTTAATAGAACACCTGGAATCCCGCAAGCAACACCGCCAAGCTATTATCAAGACAACTGAAAAATTAACGAGATTTTTTGTTGGCTGGTCGCTCAATTCAACAGGCTTCTTTATCGCTAAATATCTTCTAATAACTGGCGGTGGCGTTAACTTCTTCTTAGCAATTTCGCTCTCGTTTTCTATATGTAGCGTTGGTTCTCTCACAGGATTAACAGGCTTGAGAGTTAACTACAACAGTGATGGGCTAGAGGTAGATAATATGCAAAATATTTTTAAAACTGCTGCTGGCTTAGTCTGTGCAGGTGTGACAACTTGGTTAGCAGTCAAAGACTATCAATATTTTGAGCATTTGACTAAAGAAACAGTCAGCCAGATTAACCAAGATATCCAAACCATTGAAAAACAGAATCCACAATCAGACCCTTGGGTAAGTATTGCAGTTGCCTTGGCTTTATTCATTGGTTCGATTGCAATTATTTTTAAGGGGCGAGAATGAACAATGAAACAGGGGGTTTTGGAGTTAGCCCTGGCTAGTGTGTGTGGTGTGGCTGCAATCATCGGGCTTGCAACATCACAAACACGCCAGCCCTACGATTTGACACAGATTCAGTTCTGCCCAAAGTCAATAAACGGCGTACAAAGTCAAATAAAGCTAGATAAGCGTTTTTGCAACCAGCCGCGCTTTGTCCTGGCTGAAGAATGGCGACGCTATGGGCTATATGGCAGCATGATTCCTTATAAGGGTGATGCCATTCAATGGGTGCGTGATTTGCCCACAGACAACCCTAATCAGTTGTTGGGTGGTGCGCTTGGTGTTATGGGGCTATGGGGTATTGTCGGTTGCTTGCTTGTGCGTACACAACGCCTCAAGCGCAAGGATTATGAATTGGGAGAACTAGAAAAGACTGGCGGCTATGCAATTTGGCAGCAACACAAGCACAAACGTGAAGTTAAGCAGCATTCCACCCAGCTTTATACTGAGCGTTTAAAGGATGGGTTGTCAGGACTGGACACAGAGGAACGCAAAGCACTAGGACTGACTGATGAGGAGAACGAACGGGCTAAGGCTCGAATTCAGCTTGAGGATTTTCTAAAAGCTCGTGCTGTTAATCATTCTGTGATGGATAAGACGATTGCTGAGAATTTAAGGGACAGAGCGAAGGCGGAGCAGGAACGCAGCAAGATTGAGGGGAAGACCAAAGGCGCGATCGCAAATAGTGACAGCCATAATTTAACTGACCAGCGCCTCATCAGTGACTTAATCGAAGCGCTCAAGAATCATGAAGATGGCTGGCTGTGGAAGGTTATCGACAATCAAAAGCCCGTTTGGGTGTTAGGAGAAGCGGGAAGTGGTAAATCAACTCTAGCCGCGTCGATTGTCATGCTCAGAGAATATCTGTTTGATATGCCTTTGTATCAGCTCATAGATGCTCACGCCGGAGACAATTTAAGAAATGCATGGAAATATTTAAGTCCTCAGTTGATAGCGCAAACAGAATCAGATATTGGACAAGCTTTTGATGATGCCCGCGAGCGTTGGTTAGACAGAATTAATAATCAACCTGATAAACAACCGCAACAGTTACTAGTTGATGAATTTACTAACTATTCTGAGTCAGATATCACCAAGGAGCCTGCGAAAAAGTTTGTTAAAGCGTCTCTTAGCGACCCTAGAAAGGCAGAAGAAAGATTAGTTTGTATTGCCCATTTCTTCACTAATACTGCTGTTGGTGGCAGTGATGGAACTGCTAAAGGTAGAAGCAGAGGCACTATTCAAATTGACCGCAAAACTGCTGATGGTAAAACACCTTTGAAAGTCGCAATAGTTAACGGTTTAAATAATTCAGAGGGGGACGCAGAAGTAGATAAAAAGGTGACAATTCCAAGTTGGTTGACTCCTGAAAATATTCACAAGCATTTTAACGGTCAGCCGATTGATTTTGATGATGTGTGATTAATTGTTAGAGAACCAATTCCAAAGCTTTCCAGAACTGGGAGTAGAGCGGGTGGCGCAGCGGAGTGTGGGGGGCGGGCTGCCCAGGCGTGGGCTACTCCATGAGTAAATTATTGCCCGTCCCCCACACCACCCGCTCTAAGCGCAGCGTCTCCCAGTTCGTCGGGGCAACACGAGGATTCAACACCAAATAGCTGCACTAATGTTTAGCCTGCTTGCTGTGTGATTTTCTTGATTAAATTTGACCATAGCAATGTAAAAAAGGTTTTAAAGGTTAAAAATCCGGAATTTTTGTGGTATATCTGTATCCAAAAAACAGATTTGGATGTTGCACCCAACCATGCCCCAGGACTTCTCCGGACAAAATCTTCGTGGGCGCTCCTTCAGGGGACAAAACCTTGAGGGAGCAAATTTTAGTTATGCAGATATCCGGGGTGCAGATTTTACCGGGGCGAATCTGAGAGGCGTAAGCTTCCGACACGCTAGAGCAGGACAAGAAATTCGGTGGTCTATATGTATATTAATATCTTCATTAATTCTGGCATTACTATCGGGTATTGTTGCAGTAATTGCTGGTAGCAGTCTTTATCATATATTTGTGCTGCCTTTTACATTTGTTGTCAATAAAAATTTCTGGTATTTTATTCGAGACTACATATTCATTATTAATTTAATAATATTAGGATTATTTAGTTTTCTATTTTTTCTGTTTATCCGGAAAGGACTTGATATAGCTTTAAAAATTGTCACGTTTGTAGGAGCTATCGCTGGTGCAGGTATTGTAGTTATATTTGGCAATACGGCTACGGCTTTAAAGGGATTATTTAATTACTCGAATCTTTTTAAAAAAGAAGTTGAAAAAGCAGGAGTGCAAATTCCAATTCAAGATAGCATTGTCATAACTGAAGAAACTCAAAAAGCTCTACAAGTTATTCAAGAGCGTATTCAGGGGGAATTTATCGAGGCTACTAAACCATTAGCTGTAGCTTGGTTTGGATTTATAGCTTTGCTAGTGTTTGTATCTGTTGCTGGAGTTATAGTTGGAACATTTTCTTTAACCGCAGCTATAGCTGTGGCTGTCAATATAACTGAGGCTTTCACTATTGTCGCAGTTGGGATTTCCATTCCGTTTGTGATTATTGCAGTAGAAACTGAGAAAATCAACAGGATTTTACTTGACATAACAATGGGGCCTATACTGCAAGAATCTGTTAGTTACTTGGTAACTTTGAGTTCCAATGCTTGGATATTACTTGGTATTTATCTTAGTTGGCGCTCTTTATCTGGATACAAAAATTTTATTTTGATTCAGAAATTTTCTATCGCTATTGCAACAATAGGTGGTACAAACTTTCACAGAGCTAACTTAGTAGATGCTGATTTTACTTATGCAGTGCTTAAAAACACAAATTTTACAGCAGCTAATGTAACTCGTACATGCTGGTTAAATACTAAAAAACTAGACCTGGCTCGTGTTGATCAAACTTATCTTGACAATTCACAAGTACGGAAGTTACTGATTACAGGTGAAGGACAAGGCAAAAGTTTTGACTATCTATTTCTGCGAGGTATTTATTTGCGTGGAGTAAATTTAGCGGAAGCTAGTTTCATAGGTGCTGATTTAAGTGAAGCTAGCTTGCAGGATGCGAATTTATCCAGAGTTAAACTAAAACAGACGCAATTAGATGGAACTGACTTTACAGGTGCTTGTCTTACCGGAGCCTACATAGAAGATTGGGGCATTACCAGTGATACCAATTTTGATGGCGTAAGGTGTGAGTACGTTTATATGCACCTACCCACCAAAGAGAATCCTGACCCTCTCCGCAAACCAGATAACAATAAAGAAGTTTTTTCAGATGGGGAGTTTGGTGATTTTATCAAGCCAATTGTTGACACACTTGACCTCTACCATAACCAAGGTGTTGACCCGCGTGCTATTGCAATTTCCTTTAAGGAGTTAGCAGAGAATCACCCTGATGCAGAGCTTGAAATTGTAGCAATGGAGAAACGAGGTGAAGATAAGTTTTTACTTCGTGCTAAAACCGCAGCTACGGCTAATAAGTCCCAACTGAGTGCAGAATATTTTGAAATTTATAATCAACTCAAGTCATTAGCCGAACAAGAATTAAAAGCATTGATAGCAGAAAAAGATAGCAGAATTCGTAGTTTAGAAACTATGGTCATGACGGCGCTAGAGCGTCCCAGCTTTTATTCAAATATTCAAGTAGAAGAGGTAGGTACTATGACAAATAACCCCGGTGGTTTTTCAATTGGTGGTTCAGTTGGCGGCAACGTCAACAACGTTCAAGGTGACAACAACCGCGCAGTGCAAGGGGACAATAATCAGGCTGTGCTTGGAGACAATAATCAAGTTACACAACAAAATCAAGTGGGTGCAGATAGTTCTGAATCGCTCACAAAAGAAGATGTAGTTAAATTACTAGCTCAACTAGAAACTTTGATTAAAGGGGCAGAAATACCAGCCGATACCAAAGAAGAAATAGTAGAAGATTTGAGTGCTGCCAAAAAAGCCACAGACAAAGAAGAACCAAATAAGCAACGAGCATTAGACCGTTTGGGAACTGTGGCAGAAACACTTGAAAAAACTAGTAAGACTGTAGAATCCGGTCATAAAATCTGGGCAACAGCCAAGCCGATTATTATGAAAGTTGCAGCTTGGTTGGGTGCGGCAGCAGGTTCTCACCTTTTGGGATTGTAAAACTGAATTATGAGTCAGTCGCCTGAGAACTTGGAACCACAACAGCCTGATGCAAATTCAACGCAGCAGGCTGATAGTTCCACATCTCAAAATGTGGTGCAGGGGAATCAAAATCGAGTTATTCAAGGGAACGACAATAAGGCAGTTTTGGGTAATAGTAACACCGTAGTTTATGGAAACAACAACCAGATACAGTTTGTTATTCCCAGCACTGAAAAGTTACAGCAACAGCAACATGAACGGGAAATACCTTCTTTATTACCCTATTTAGCCAACCGTAGCGAGCAGGAGTTTGAACTAGACAAGTCCATCAAAAAGCTAATAGAAAAAAATCCTCCTTATCCTCTAATCTGTATCATTCATGGTGATGAGTATCAAAGCCATGACAAGTTTTTAGAACGCTTGCATAAAGTTTCGTTACCTAAGTTTTTAGGACTAGATCCTAACCAAGACTTAATTAAAAAATATCATCTTCCCTGTTCTGCACAATTAAAGAATACGTATGACTTCTCAGATTACTTACGCAAAAATTTATCAGATAGCGTTACGGGAGATAGTTTAGCTTCTCTAGAAGAAATTAATGATTTTTTCTATAAATGTTCTATTCCAGTCCTTGTTCATACTCATTTATTTACTGAACAATGGACAAGGCAAAGATTTGATATTTTGCAGAAGATACTGGATTTTTGGCAGGAATGGCCTGTTCTTCGGAGTAGCCAAAAAATAATAGTTTGTATATTTATTAAATACAAAACTAGGCGTAAAAAGTATACGAATAATTCGTTTAAAACATGGTTATTCAGTTTTATAATTTACTTGTTAAAACAATATCGCCACCAGAGAGTTAATCACAAAATTTGTCGGTATATAGAAACCTTATCACTATCCAACTTTGAAAAATTTAATCGGTTGTCAGGAGTCGCTTTACCAAAGCTTATTGGAGTGAAACGAGAAGATGTTGAGAATTGGGTTCGTATGGAATATACTCAAACCGTCATTGGAGAAGCAATGGCTGATAAACTCTTCAAAGAAATTAGAGAGTTATTTGACAAATGGGAAGAACAAAACTCATCCAATATAATTCCGATGGATGATTTAGCTGATAACTTAATCAAACTTCTGAAATCTAATTTATCAGGTTAGGGAGAAATTATATGAAGTTTCCGTTTTATGTAGGTGGTAGAACCCGTCATGAAAATGAATTACCTGCAAAACTGCCAACTTCTCAGCGTTCTCAATTACTTAAACCAGAAAACTACATTCCAGATCCAGGTTTGAGGGATGCTTGCAATGTGGCATTGTTGCTAGGACAACCTTTACTGCTGACTGGCGAACCAGGGACTGGAAAAACTCAATTTGCTTACAGTCTGGCTTGGGAACTAGGCTTTGGTACTCCGCTAAAATTTGAAACCAAGTCCACTAGCACTGCCCGTGATTTATTCTACACTTATGATGCTCTAAAGCGGTTTCAGGATATTCAGAATCACTCTACCTCAACCAAGCACTTGGATTACATCAATTATCAAGCTCTAGGACTAGCTATTTTACGCACTCGTGAGCCATCTGAGGTAAGTCAATATTTACCACCTGAACTTTTACATAAGCAAAAAGTACGTTCTGTTGTACTAATTGATGAAATTGATAAAGCCCCTCGTGACTTCTGCAATGATGTCTTGAATGAGTTAGAACATATCTATTTTCGAGTTCTAGAGTTTGGCAATGCAAAAATTGAAGCAGATCCAGAATTACAACCAATTGTGATTATTACTAGTAACTCTGAAAAAAATTTACCAGATGCCTTTTTACGTCGGTGTATTTATTATAATCTACCGTTTCCAGATGTAGAAACATTGCAGGATATTATTACTAATTATCTTGGCACTTATGTTGGTCACAGTAGCTCTTTTTTACAAATGGCTTTGGATTTATTCTATAGGTTACGCGCACCGCAAAGTGGATTAAGAAAAAAACCTGCAACTGCTGAGTTATTAAGTTGGCTAATAACTTTGCAAAAATTCACTTGCGATACAGATAATCCTTTAACTCAACCAGACAATGTCCTTTGTACTCTTAGTACCCTAATTAAAACTGCTGAAGACCAACAAAAAGCCACTAAAATTGTAGAACAATGGATAAAGGAACAGACAAAGGCATCCCGGATTGGTTAAATCCTGACAGATTGATAGAGTTGATTGAGCTACTAAGGGAAGCAGGGTATAAAATTGGTATTTCCCAGTATATAGCGGCTCAGGATCTAATTCTGTTCCTAATTGCTCAAGAGCCAACTTTAGATAATCCACAACGATTGAGAACTTTACTTAGACCAATTTTTTGTAAATCTTTAATTGAGCAGGAAAATTTCCAATACCACTTTGATCATTGGCTAGAGTTACTTAAACAAATTAGTCGTACTATTCATACAACAGAAAAAGCAAATTTAGAAACTCAAGAAGCATCGTACCCATCAAAAAAATTCAGCCCACGCTGGCGGCGATTACAGTGGATTTTGATATTTCTAGCACTTATAACAGGAACTTCTTTACTTCTGATTTATAGAAATAACACACAGACCCAACCAGGGACTAACCAACCAGGGACTAACCAACCAGGGACTAACCAACCAGGGACTAACCAACCAGGGACTAACCAACCAGGGACTAACCAACCAGGAACTAACCAACCAGGAACTAACCAACCAGGAACTAACCAACCAGGGACTAACCAACCAGGAACTAACCAACCAGGAACTAACAATAATCCGAACTCTAAAGTAATCCCAATTAACTGGCAAATCACACTTTATTTCTTACTTAGTCTCTGTTTTATTTATATAAGCTTGCGGCTGTTCTGGTTATGGCGAGCTAATTTATTTCTGCAACGCTCCAGTACAAGAACAATACCAGAGCTACAGACAATTTCAATTCCTGACTTGGAGCAAAATTTATTTTCAAGGAATTTGTTTATAAGAATCGCTAAGGATTTCAGACAGCGCATTTTAGTTCCTACTAAAACACTGGATGTAGAGAAAACTATTGACGCATTTTTTCGGCATGGGGGTTGGGTAGAGCCAGTATACTGTAATTATACGGTGATTCCAGAATATTTGTTTCTTGTTGAACGCACTAGCTATCGAGATCATCAATCTAAGTTTGTTGCCGAGATGATTGAGAGTCTCAAAAATGATGGAGTTTACCTAGAAACTTATTTTTACGATGAAGATCCACGCATTTGCTTTTCAAGTGATGAACATAATTCCCCGCTAAAACTTCATGAAATCGCCACTAAATATCGTCAGCATTACCTCATTTTGGTTTCGGATACGGAAAAGTTGTTTAGTTCTATTAGTGGTGAATTAGAACCTTGGGTAAATCAACTGTTAGATTGGGAAAACCGGGCGATTCTCACACCAAAGCCAGTAAAAAATTATGGTTATGAAGAATTTGTACTGGCACAGGATTTTTTTATTTTACCTGCAACACCTAAAGGTTTGCAGGCATTGAGCCAAAAATTAAAACAGAGAACAGCAACTAATTATTATCCCATTGAAGAGATTCAATTACCTTTGCCTGAGTCTTTACGTACAAGACCTCTGCGTTGGATTGAGCGCAATTCTCCACCACCTGAAGATATTGATAAAATGCTTGTTTCCTTAGAGGAATATCTTGGTAAGGATAACTTTTACTGGCTTGGGGCTTGTGCAATCTTTCCACAGTTACATTGGAACATCACTGTTTATTTAGGTAATACTTTCAAAACAGAGGACGGGCATTCTTTGTTAGAATTAGCTTCGCTAACTAAATTGGCTCGCTTACCTTGGTTTCGTTTTGGATATATACCTGACTGGTTGCGTATTCGCCTGATTTCTAGCCTAACTCATGAACAAGAACATCAAATCCGTACTGCGCTCCGAGATTTACTAATAAAAGCTGTTCATGATTCTGTAGGTGGATTGCAATTGGAAGTAGCAACACAATCTTATAGTTTTAGTTCCAAACTTGTTAATCCAATCCTTCGTATCTTATCTAAACAAGCTTCTGAAGATAGCTTATTAAAAGATTATATTTTTCTAGGCTTTATGACAAGATCGCCTGTACTTGCTATAAGTGTACCAAAAGAGTTTAGTCGCTTACTACAAAGACAGAAAAGATATAATTCCTCTAAAAAAACACCACTGCCAAACTACCGTAGGCACTTTTTGAAATGGGTTGCAATTAGAGGAGTAGTCTTGGCGACGGTAGTGGTAGTTCTTGAGACTTTACCACTTTATGATTTAAATAATTCTCTTCGGAGGCTAATAGAAAATATAACAGGTTTTGTAGTTACTGCACTTCTACCTCAAGAACTGAAAACCTTATTAGGGCATGATAACTCTGTCTTGAGTGTGAGTTTTAGCCCCGACGGTAAGACCTTGGCTTCTGGCAGTGCTGACAACACAATCAAACTCTGGAATTTAGATACAGGAAAGGGAATCCGCACCCTCAACGGGCATAGTGATTATGTCTATAGCGTAAGTTTTAGCCCCGACGGTAAAACCTTGGCTTCTGGCAGTCGTGACAAGACCATCAAACTCTGGAATCTAGAGACAGGCAAGGAAATCCGCACCCTCAACGGGCATAGTGATTATGTCTTGAGTGTGAGTTTTAGCCCCGACGGTAAAACCTTAGCTTCTGGCAGTGATGACAACACAATCAAACTCTGGAATCTAAATACAGGACAAGAAATCCGCACCCTGAAGGGGCATGATGGCTCTGTCTTGAGTGTGAGTTTTAGCCCCAACGGCAAGACATTGGCTTCTGGCAGTAGTGACAAGACAATCAAACTCTGGAATCTAGAGACAGGCAAGGAAATCCGCTTTTCATATACTCCCCGACAATTTTCATTTTATCTGCGAACCGACAACAACATTGATATCAATCGCCAGGGCTGACTTGATTTCAATCCAACCCCTTATCTACACGGCGTATAGACAGATGAGGATTATACCCCTAAGTGGTCATCACGCTGCAAAGATAAGCTATTTTTATCACTCAACGAAAGAATAGGGATTGTAGCGTTTGCGATTGATAAGTTGAATTTGATAGCTCGTGATCGCGGTGGGGACGCTAACGTTGGTACAATACTTTGGGGGATTGATTACACGTTTTGTGAATTTGGTGTAATGCCCTGTAAGGTGCAAAAATGAAGGTAGACGGCAACGGACAAGGCAAGATATTAAGCCAAGACGAATTACGGCGATTGTTCATCGAGGGTTTGCTTACCCCACGCGATCGCGCTCTGTTTGGCATCTGCCTGTTTACTGGTTGTCGCGTATCAGAAGCGTTGGCTCTCAACATGACTGATATCAAGTCTGGAACCATCACTTTTCGCAAGTCTACCACCAAAGGCAAGTACAAAACACGGATTGTAGACATTCCGCCAACGTTGGCGGCAATACTTGCAGAGTACCAGCTTAAAGGGGTAGTGATGTTCCCTGGCAAGCGCGGTGTCACAGAGCGTCTGACCCGATTCATGGCAGACAAGATATTGAGAGAAGCCTGCAAGCGCATTGGGGTAGAAGGAGTTAGCACCCACTCGTTTAGGCGAACTGCCCTGACGCAGATGTCCAGTGCGGGGATACCTTTGCGAACTATTCAAGAAATTTCTGGGCATAGCGATTTAGGGACGTTGCAGCGTTATCTGGAGGTCACGCCGGAGCAGAAGCGGAAGGCGGTTTCGGTGATTGGGTTTTAGATGGGCTAGATTTGCTTATCCTAAAAATAAACTCCCATGCCCCGTCAACCTCGTCAAATAAAACCCGATTACTGCTATCACATAACTACCCGTTGCAATAACCGCGAATTTAAATTGAGTCGTCGGGAATGCCGGGAGGTGTTTCTCTACGCTATTAAAAAAGCTTTCGATAAATTCAATTTTAAACTTTATGCTCTGTGCATAATGTCGAATCATGTTCACTATTTAATTGAACCATTAGAACCAGAAGACCTGCCCAAAATTATGCATTGGCTCAACTGGTATACTGCCATGTGTTTTAATCGAATGCTCAACAGAACTGGTCACTTTTGGGAAAAAAGATATCACAGTTCAGGCTTCCCTATGACGAATAAAGATAGAGCATTAAATACCTTACGTTATATTCATGCTAACCCCTCTTCAGCAGGTTATTCTTTTGGCTTCTTTTACGAATTTAGCAACTATGGTACTTATGACCGTTTAACAGACGATGGGATTACTCAATGGCATCCTGCTTTTCTTGAATTAGGTCAAACTCTAGATGAATGTGCAACAAAGTATCGCGGTTTTTGTAAACGCTATCGACCACCAAAGAAGTAACAGCAAAGTTCACGTTGGGGTAGTAAATTTTTGGGCAATATACCAAAGACCGGAAAAGCTGAACGACTTTCACCAGGGCAGTTGCCAATGCCTGGATATCAGTGCCAGGTATCGAAAATTAACAACGAACAAGTCTCAAAAGTAGCAGAGCTATTTATTCTAGCCAATCGGGGTTTCAGGAGTTGAAAAACTATTTTTTGGGTGGATTTGCTAGTTTTTTATTAATTATTACCTTTCCTTCCCATCCGTTCTTCGTTATCAATTTCTCTCGACCTTCTTCGACTACTTCGACTATCCTCTTCTCTATCATCCCCTTCAAATATTTCTGTATCTTCAATCGATCTTCAGATTCATCCCTATTAATCGATTCCACCACACAAACGCTTTTCATTCGGTTTATGAATTCGGTTTCCAAACGAACAACATCTACTCGCCCAATACTCCTAAAATATAAATTTATAATTATTTTCGATATTTCTATTAAATATTTCGATAAATTCCAAGAAAAATCTAATAATTTATCATATAATTCAACACCAATTAAAAATATAAAAAATGAATCAAATAATGAATCTATTTGCTCATTTATTTTTTGGAAAAAATCTTTTTGGAAAAAATCTTTTGAATTTGAATTCTTCTCCTTTTTTCTAAATTTATAATTCATATAAAATTCATATAAATCGTTTACTGTATACTTGTCTTTTAAACTCCTTACTCTTAAATATTCAAGGCTTTGCTGCTCGACGATATAAATTATATAAAGAGGAGAAATATTAGAAATTAGAAAACCTAGAACATTCTGCCCACAAAGGGTCTGAATATAACTCTCCCACTCCTTATGTCTAACACCTAGGGATTTTTTGAAATCTCGATTTTCTAAGGCTTGAATAAAACAGATAGGTATAATGAGTTTCAGATCAAAATCTCTCAGATATAGCTGGTCTATTACCTCAACTGGGTCAATAAGTTTTTTGCTTATTATATTAGATATTTGTAATAAAATTGTATTAAGAACTGGCTCGGCTCTATAGGGTTTAACTATCCAATCAAAACTGCCAATCAGTCGAGAATAATCTTTGGGAAGTTGACAAGCATTTAGCATTGCCCTATATTTTTTCTGTTTAATTAAAGAAGCTAAAAGCAATGCAGCACGCAAAGCTCTATTTTCGTCTTTATCCCACAGCCAATTAACTAAAGCTTGTAACGCACTGGGAGTAGGAATACCCACCAGAGCATCCATAACCTGATGAATAGAATCGGCGGTTACAACTTCCTCAATTTTAGGCACAGCTATATCGCCCATACGTATCAAAGCCTGATCTAAATTCAGGCGAAATTCTATATTATCCAAATTGGCATACTGCTGAGTTAATAATTCCGCCGCACTTGATAAGTTAGTCAACGACAAAGCATTTACGGCAGCCTTACGACGAGCATCTGTTTCACTTGTGTTCTCAAGGGTTTCTTTTAAAAAAGAGAACACCGAAGTACGTCTTCTGTCGTCCGCAGCGACTGCTGCAAAGGCATGATTTACTATATCCTCATTTCCATCTTCTCCCAGCCGGGATTTAAAACTATTAATAATTTCCAAAGCTAATGTCGAATCACATGCTTGAACATCAGCCAAACACTCAAATGCGACAACTGAATCTACGGTGCGTACTTCTGTAATTAAATTTGTACTATCAGAAGCTATTCCACACCAAAGTTTTAGTGTTTCACGCCAAGTATCAGGGTCAGCTTTAAAACGACTAGTTAGACCATCAGCATTGTCTCGTAATTGACTGGCTGCGAAAAATTCCTGTAAGGTCAAGTGTGCAAACTGGTAACGTTCACCGCCATCAATCTTCAGTAGCAAACCATTACGCTCCACAATTTCAGACAAAATGGATCTGGTACAGTCAGGTTGAAGATTGAGACTAGGGAGTATGCCTGTTACTTGTGATTCAACAGTTATGCTATCTACACTCCGACGGTCTTGCCCTTGTTGGTTAGCATTGTCTTGAAAGAAAAGTGCTAAATGCTGAAGTATAAGTTTTTTATCACGCGCTTGAAACAGGTTGCGTTCTTGATGCCATTGTTCTAGCAAAATGTCTGTTGCTTTCCGATAAAACTCTGCCCTTGAATGGGGTAGCACAGCAGGAGTATCAGCATAAAGATAGGCAATAATAGTAAGCATTAGCGGATTACGTGCCAGTTCCATAATTCGCGGTCGGTCATGCAATGTTTGTATAAGTTGCTCAACAGATTTCTCTGCTGGCATATCTGGCTTCCACGGAACTAAAAATTCACGAATCTGTTGGTCGTTGAACTCAACAACTTCTAGCGTCTGATCTATGAAATCATTAAATTCCCCCCTATAAACAGCAGTACGGCAAGTAATAATAACAGGACAATCTTTATGTGTATCTAAAAAATCATTAATTAGGTCAACTACCTTTTGACGCTCATTACTGCTTACCTCGTCAAAACCGTCTAATAGCAGCAACAGCTTGTTTTTATCTAAACTTTGGGATACGAAGGATTGAGCATTAGGAAAACCATCCCGCGCAAAGGCTTCAACCAATTGCTGCTCTACTGTCAATTCTTTATTACTGAATCGATGTAGCTCTACTAAAACTGGTACACATTTAAATTTTTTAAACAAATCTGCCCAACGGCCTTCAGCGTAGCAAAGAGCGATATATTTCAACAGCATTGTTTTACCCGACCCTGGAGACCCCTTTACCATAAGGCGGCGATACTTAGCTACAGCTTGAAAGGCATCAATTAAATCAGTGTCTTTAGTGCCTGTAACTTTGAGTGGAACGTATATGTCTTTTAGCTTTAAAGGTCTATTAGGTCGAAATGATATTTTTAAATTCTCATGCTTTTCTTTCAATTCTTCTTTATAGTGTTTTAAGGCACTATGTCTCATGAATTGGAAACCTGAGAACCTGCCATATATTTGATTTCCTACTGTATTAAAAATGCTACTAAACAAATTTATTAAAGTATTACCAAAAGCAGTACCAAAAGCAGTACCTATCAAAAGGATTAATAAGCCAATCCATCCATTTTCTGGCTTGAACAGTTCTCGCAAGTCCTTTTTCTTGGCTTCTCGTTGTTCCTGAAACGCTTTATCATATATTTTCCCAATCTCGAAAGGTTTCAGATTCTGGCATTCTGGTTTGTATAAATTAATGGCCTCTTTAGTTCGCGGATCTTTAATCTCGTCATTCTCTGCGTCTTGCTTGGCTTGTTCTTTAATTAGAGATTCACAAGATTGCTGAGTAGTTAATTTAGGAGTCTGAGGATAACTCGGAACTGCTGAGGCGAAAAGCACTAACCACAGAGTTAGCGTAAACAGAAGTGCGTATAATCGTTGCTGGTTTAAACTATTTTTTGCAGACTTTAATTTTTTAATATATTGAACTAGTTTCATAAATTTGATGAATAGCAACTACATTACCCGATTATTTCTGCCACAACTTGGCTCATCTTCAGCCCCCGCCAAGCGCAAGCTGTATGGAATCGTCCGTGATACTAATGTGCATAGCTAGGGCGGCTTTTGTATCTTTTTAAAGATTTTATAGTTAATTACGCTTAAACAAAATTACAAATGTCTAAAATTTATTTAAACAATTTTGAGCGACAAAGTTCTGGAGTGATTACCTTGGACGATATCGGGAATCGTTAATCGCTATATCCATTAAGAGCGCCAGGAGTTGCGATCGCGCTTTTGATGGGATTTTAATTCACTGATATCATTGGCTGGCAGAAATTGACTCTGCCTGTTACAGCACTGTCACCGTCGCCTTCTCCTGCTTATCTGGTGGATAGCCATATTTCCGCAGCAGGCGTTTAACTAACCTTCGCAGATTCGCTTTGACACTTTCTTTTACAGTCTAGTCAATCGTGACATTGTTGCGGATGGTTTGCACTAAGTCACGGGTGATCGCCATATTTTGATATTTCCGCTATCATCTCCAGCAGCCAGCCAACCTCCATTGGAGATAAAGGCGACTGAATTAACGGAATCAAAATGAGTGAGGGTGCAAATTTCTGTGCCTGTTGGCACTTTCCACACTTTGATAGTTTTGTCATGACTACCACTAGCTAGCATTCGCCCATCACTGCTGAAGACAAGGCAATTAATCGGTGCGGAATGCCCAGAGAGTGTGCAAATTTCTGTGCCTGTTAGCACATCCCACAGTTTGATAGTATTATCCCCGCTACTGCTAGCTAGAATTTGCCCATTACTGCTGAAGCGAAAAGAACCAAGTGAGTCGGAATGACCTGTGAGTGTGTGAATTTCTCGTCCAGTTGCCACCGACCACAGTTTGATAATGTTATCCGAACCACTACTAGCTAGAATTTGCCCATCACTACTTAAGGTTACAGAATCAACTAGTCTGGTGGAATGACTCAGTGTGTAAATTTCTCGACCGGTTGCCACTGACCACAATTTGATAGTTTTGTCATGACTACTACTAGCTAGAATTTCTCCATCACTACTTAAGGCTACATATTTAACTCGTCTGGAATGACCTGTGAGTGTGTGAATTTCTCGTCCAGTTGTCACTGACCATAGTTTGATAGTTTTGTCCTCACTAACACTAGCTAGAATTTCCCCATCACTACTAAAGGTTACAGATCTAACTGGTTTGGAATGACCTGTGAGTGTGTGAATTTCTTGACCACTTGCCACTGACCACAGTTTGATAGTGTGGTCATTACTACCAATAGCCAGCATTTGCCCATCACTGCTGAAAGCTATGGATTTAACGCCGCCCGAATCACTCAGTGTGTAAATTTCTCGACCGGTTGCCACTGACCATAGTTTGATAGTGTGGTCATTAGTAGTAACAGCCAGGATTTCTCCATTGCTACTGAAGACTACGGAATGAATAAGGTTGCAATGCCCAGTCAAGGTGAAAATTTCTGTGCCTATTGGCATTGACCACAGTTTGATAGTAGAGTCAAAAGTACCACTACCAATAGCCAGCTTTTGCCAATCACTACTGAAAGCAAAGGAATCAACCCAACCTGAATAACTCAGTGTGCGAATTGCTGTGCCTGTTGCTACCTCCCACAGTGTGATTCCGTCACCACAACTAGCTAGCATTCGTCCATCATTACTGAAGGCAAAGGAATTAGCTGAGTAAGAATGACTCAGTGTGCGAATTTCTGTGCCTGTTGCCACCTCCCACAGTTTGATAGTCTTATCCGAACCACCACTAGCCAGCTTTTGCCCATCACTACTGAAAGCAACGCAATTAACTGATTCGGAGTGACCAGAGAGAGTGCGAAGTTTTTGCCCTGTTGCCACTGACCAGAGTTTGACAGTGTTGTCATGACTACCACTAGCCAGCAGTTGCCCATCGCTACTGAAGGTGACGCAATTAATTCTACCGGAATGACCCGTTAGAGTGCGAAGTTTTTGCCCTGTTGCCACTGACCACAATTTGATAGTCTCGTCATAACCACCACTAGCCAGCATCTGCCCATCGCTACTGAAGGTGACGCAATTAACCCCCCCAGAATAGACGGTGCGAATTTCTGCGCCTGTTGCTACCTCCCAAAGTTTAATAGTGTTGTCGTTACTACCACTAGCTAGAATTTGCCCATTACTATTAAAGGCTACAGAATTAACCGATTCGGAATGACCAGCAAGAGTGCGGATAAGTTGACCTGTAGTTGCCAAGAATAAGTGAATAGCAATACCTGCTACACTTGCGAGCATATCGCCCTGGGAGCTAAGAGCTATGATTCCAGAAATACCTGGGATGATGTGGGCACATTCCCAAGATGAAGGTGTATTAGATGGAGATGTTACTAGTGATGTTGGTGCTACTATCCCCACATCGAATAAATCTAACCACTCTTGTACCGACTGGGGACGGGACTTATAATTTAGCTCCATTCCCTTGATAATTGCCTCATTCACCCTGTCGCTAATGCTGCTATTCAAAACATTGGGTGGTTGCAGGGTAAAATTTTGCAGTCTAGCTGGTGCTGGCATAGGCAATTCTCCAGTCAGCACAGCATACAAAGTGGCAGCTAAGGCGTAAACATCAATATATTCTCCCCGTTCTTCTATGGGAAGATACTGTTCTGGTGGTGCATAACCCGGAGTAAGCGCCTGTGTATGTTGTTGGACTACACCAGGAATAAATTGTCTAGCTATACCAAAATCAATTAATACAGCTTCTTGTTTACCCGCACGCATCATAATGTTACTCGGCTTCAAATCACGATGTAGTAAGCCGCGTTCGTGAACTACAATCAATGCATCGCCAATTTGCCGAATATATAACAGTGCTTCTGCTTCTGGTAAAGCACCTTTTTCCGTTATCTGCTTTCCTAAATCTTCGCCTTCGATATACTCCATCGCCATGCATGGCAAATTCTCCTCATCAAAGACATTTTCTACCTGCACAATATGAGGATGGCGGCACAAAGCTAGTCGCAAAGCTTCATCCTGAAAGTCTTGGCGTAATTTATCTTGCTTGATTCTCCAGGCGGGTTGATTCAGGATTTGTTCTCTGAGAGTTTTAATGACTCGCAATTCACTGCGTCGATTTTTAGCTAGGTAAGTAATACCCATTCCACCTTCACCTAGCTTTTTCTCAATGATGTAACGATTGCCAAATAACTGCTGCCCTGAATTCCATACCATAGGTCAAGACCATAAATTTATTGGTTTATTTTGGCATACATAAAATTGGTCTTGTGGGCAGACAGATTGAAGGTGCTGATAGAGGCTAAAATAGCAATATTCAATTGCCATTAGCCAGACAAATTTATAAATCACCAATTGCTGTGATAGTCTCATCTTCAAACTCATAAATAGACATTGATTCTGGTAGATAGCGAGTGGCATGAGAAATTGAATCGCTTGTAAAGCCCTCCTCATATTCACTTCTTAAGGCTTCTACTGTACGATTAATCAACGATATTGTTTGCCGTCCACTCAACCGGGATATTTCATTCTCAAATTCCAAATGCTCTTCAAATGAAAATGCTGAACCGGGGGTTGGGTCACTACACCAAAATGGCTCAGGGGTGTTCGGCTCTTGAAAAACAATGTGATGTGATTCATTTGTGAGCCAACCTTTTGGTGCTGTTTTCACTTCCACAAGCCTTAATGAATTTAGATTTGGTTTTTCCCACAATTTATCTTGGTCAAAAATCATAGCACAAGCATAGTAAACGTTTGCACCGTTTATTTGGCTCAATCGCCATAAAGTTTCATGTTGAGATTTGTTAGTCGATTTATTAGGCTTTAATGACAAGGCTGAACGATAGTATGGGGTTCTAAACCCGTGAGGAATATTTTTACTTTTTCGAGTGATTTTTTCTACAATTTTGAATTGTAAAAATTCACCGAAATAGAATTTAGATAATTTCGTTTTATTGTGTGAGACAGCAGAACTTAGTTGCGTAAATAAATCCTGTTCGGACAAATCAGATTTTGTCCAACCTTGATCAAAACCAACCCATGCCTCTTTTTGAGGAGAAGGTTTTAAGAGTCTAAGAAATTTTGCACCAAATCGTTTTTCATACCGTTTAATAATCGCCCTATGAAAGTGCATTTCAAGCAGGCTCTCTGGCAACCAATCCATTGTGGGTATCTATACCTTTATTGTTTTTATCTCACTCTTAACTCAGTATTCCCATTAGTCCCAAATTATTTACAACGGAGACATAGGAATCAGCACGAGTTAGCGATCGCTCACTGACACGGGGAAGATGTCTTAGCCAAAAGCAGTAGAAAGTAATACTATGGATGATGGTTTTTAGCTATACGCCCCGGTTACAGTAGATGGATTTATCACTGCAAAACAAAATCGTTTCCTTTATTTGGTCAATCGCTGATGATTGTCTGCGGGATGTCTACGTGCGGGGAAAGTACCGGGATGTAATTCTGCCAATGTTTGTCCTGCGGCGACTAGATTGTTTGCTGGAAGAAACGAAAGATGCAGTAACAGAAGAGGTGCGGTTTCAGCGTGAGGAGGCAGGTTTTACGGTGCTAGACCCTGTGGCCTTGCGGGAAGCATCGGGTTACGTTTTCTACAACACTTCAGACTGGACGTTAAAGAAATTAGTCAAGACTGCTGCTAATAATCGCCAAATATTAGAAGCGAATTTCAAAGCTTACCTAGATGGGTTTAGCGACAACGTTAAAGAAATTATCGAGAAGTTTGAACTCCGCAACCAAATCCGGCGCATGGTGCAGGCGGATGTTTTATTGGATGTGCTGGAGAAATTCACCTCGCCTTACATTAACCTCAGTCCCCACGATACTTTAGACCCCGATGGGCGAAGATTAGTGGGGCTGAGTAACCTGGGGATGGGTTATGTGTTTGAAGAATTAATCCGCAAGTTTAACGAAGAAAATAACGAGGAAGCTGGGGAACACTTCACCCCCCGCGAAGTGATTAAATTGATGACCCATTTATTGTTTATCCCGGTCAAGGATAAACTACCGCCAGTGATTACCGTGTATGACGGGGCTTGTGGTTCGGGGGGAATGCTAACGGAATCGCAGGATTTTATTACAGACCCAGAAGGGGGAATTAAGTCCCAGTGCAAGGTTTACCTGTATGGCAAGGAAGTAAACGGCGAAACCTACGCGATTTGCAAGTCGGACATGATGATTAAGGGCAATGACCCAGAAAATATCAAGTTTGGTTCGACCTTAGCAACAGATGAATTTACAGGGATGCGGTTTGATTTTATGTTGTCAAATCCGCCCTATGGTAAGTCTTATAAATCAGACCAAAAATACATTCTGGATGGCAAGGATGTTTTAGACGGTCGCTTTGAGGTGGTACTGAAAAATTTCCCAGGTAAATCAGAAATAGTTCCGGCGATTCCCCGTTCTTCCGATGGGCAATTGCTGTTTTTGATGGACATGGTTAGCAAGATGAAGCGGCTAGATGATAGTCCTTTAGGTAGCCGCATAGCTTCAGTACACAATGGTTCTTCCCTGTTTACCGGGGATGCAGGCAGTGGGGAAAGTAATATTCGCCGCTACATTATTGAAAATGACTGGTTGGAAGCGATTATCCAGTTGCCGAACAACTTGTTTTATAACACGGGCATCACAACATATATTTGGGTTTTATCTAACAACAAAGCACCAGAAAGAAAGGGCAAGGTGCAATTGATTGATGGGTCAGAACTTTATCAAAAGTTACGCAAGAATTTGGGGGCGAAGAACTGCGAGTTTGCCACGGAGCATATTGATAAAATCACCCATCTTTATTTAGAAATGCCCAATCAAGGTATTTCTAAAGTTTTTGATAATCAAGACTTTGGTTTTTACAAAATTACAGTAGAACGTCCTTTAAGACTGGCGGCACAATTTACACCGGAACGGGTGGCGACGTTGCGTTATGTGCCTGCGCTGCGTGAGGTGATGATATGGGTTTATGAGCAATGGGGTGATGATATTTATACAAAATTAGAGGTGCATAAAAAGGCGATTGAGGACTATATCGAGGGTGAAGAAATTGCTCTATCCCCCAAAGCTAAGAAAGATTTATTGTCACCCAAGACTTGGGAAGCACAACGCAATCTTATGGTTGTGGGAGAGCGTTTAATGGAAGCGGTGGAGGATGAATTATCACTCGACTTTAATGAATTTATAATTGCGGTCGATACGGCTTTAAAATTGCTAAATATTAAGCTAACCAACAGTGAGAAGAATCAGATTTTAAATGCTGTAAGTTGGCGCGATGAGAACGCCGCCAGGGTGGTGAAGAAGGTACATAAATTAAAAGCTAATCAACTGAGTGATTTGTTAACCCAGTTGGGAACTACTGAGGATAAATTACCCGACTATGGTTATTGGCCTGGGAACAAAGCAGGGGAATGGGTAGAATATGAATCTGATAGTGAGTTGCGGGATACAGAAAATGTCCCGTTGAAAGAACAAATACACAATTACTTTGTGCGGGAAGTGCGTCCCCATGTGGCTGATGCGTGGATAGCTTTGGATAAAACGCAGATTGGCTATGAGATTAGTTTTAACAAGTATTTTTATCAGCACAAGCCGTTGCGAACTTTAGAAGAAGTCACGACGGAGATTTTACAATTAGAACGGGAGACGGAAGGGTTATTAAAACGGTTGGTGAGTTTTGGGGAGATAAACTGAATGTCTGCTAGAGATATCTTCCATGAAAATGTCAAAAAAGCTCTCCAAAAAGAACAGTGGGTGATTACAGCCGACCCGTTAAAATTTAAGTATGGTGACGTTAACTTTCAAATTGATTTAGGAGCGGAACGAGTTTTAGCAGCAGAGCGACAAGGCGAGAAAATAGCTGTAGAAATTAAAAGTTTTCTTAATCCTTCGGCTGTGACTGATTTTTATGCAGCTTTAGGTCAGTTTTTAAGTTATAGATTAGCATTAGAAGCAACTGAACCCGACCGCTTATTGTATTTAGCTGTGCCTTTAGACGTTTACGAAACGTTTTTTCAGTTGGAATTTACACAAGCAGCTATGCAAAAGTACCAGCTTTTATTAATTGTCTATGAGCCTGTACAGGAGGTAATTGTGCAATGGATAAATTAGCTAAGTATCGGGATTGCGTGCAAAGTTTATTAACTCGCTATGCTAACGAAGATGTCGCTCTTGGCGAAGTGGAAGTCCAGCTAATTTTTGATGAAAAGCGCGACCATTATCAGTGGATGAATGTGGGGTGGGAAGGGTTAAAGCGTGTTTATCGCAGTATCATTCATTTTGATATTAAGGATGAAAAAATCTGGTTACAGCAAAATTTAACTGACCAAAATCCGGCTGAGGAGTTGGTAGCAATGGGTGTACCACGAGATGATATTGTTTTGGGTTTGCAACCTGCTTATAAACGGCAGTATACAGATTATGGTGTGGCTTAGATTGGTGATGCTGAATATTTTACAGTTAAAGCAGTTGGTAAGTTTTAGGGAGGTGGAGTAATGGCTTTTCTAAAATATGAGAAATATAAGGATAGTGGGGTTGAGTGGTTAGGGGAAATTCCAAATCATTGGACAGTTAAAGGACTTAAAAGGGGTTTTATATTTGAAAAGGGTAAAAATTCTCATATTCTAACTAATGAATATGTTGAAAAGCATCCTGGTAATTATCCCGTATTCAGTGGTCAAACTGAAAATAATGGAGTACTTGGTTATATAGATTCATTTATTTATGATTTGGAAAAAGTAATTTTTGTGACAACAGTAGGAGCAAAGGCAATGACACCTAAATTGTTGTCTGGAAAGTTCTCACTTTCACAGAATTGCCTTTTAATGATTACTTTAGAAAAAAGTTTAAATTTTAACTATTTTTATTATCAATTATTTACAATTTTTCCATATGAAAAAAAATCTATTTCTTCACATATGCAAGATTCTTTAAGAATATCTGATATTAAGAATTTTAATGCTTTATTTCCACCATTAGAAGAACAAAAACGTATTGCTGCTTTCCTAGACAGTACTACTGCTGAAATAGATGAAGCTATTGCCAAAAAACAGCGTCTAATCGAACTGCTGCAAGAGCAAAAAGCCATTCTCATAAATCAAGCTGTCACCAAAGGGCTAAACCCTAAAGCACCCATGCGCGATAGTGGGGTTGAGTGGATTGGGGAGATTCCTGAGCATTGGGAAGTTAAACAGCTAAAACGTCTTTTTGTTGAATTTGATGACTGTTCTGTAGATGGTACAGAAACACTTCTTTCTCTGCGAATGTATGAAGGATTAGTTCCTCATACAGAAGTATCCGATAAACCAATCACAAGTAATGATTTGATAGGATACAAGCGAGTAAAACCAGGTGAACTTGTCATGAACCGAATGAGAGCCGCACTTGGTCTGTTTGCAGTTGCTTCTACAAAAGGTATTGTCAGTCCAGACTATGCAATCTTTCGGTCATTAGTTGATTTGATACCTGACTTTTATGTTCATCTTTTCAAAACATCAAAGATGAAGGATATCTTCTTCTTAGAGTCTAAAGGTCTTGGTACAGGCTCTGCTGGGTTTCTCCGGCTTTACTCAGACCGTTTTGGTTGGATTAAAGTTCCTGTACCTCCTGTTAAAGAACAGGTAGAAATTATTTCACATATTAAGCATATTACAAATGAATTTATGATTGTAATTAGTAAGATTACTGATGAAATTTCACTTTTACAAGAACTCAGAAACGTAACTATCTCTAATGCCGTAACAGGGAAGATTAAAATCTAAACATAAATTTCCCTTACGGCGAAGCTAAAAACCCCATGTCTCCCAAAGACTTCTATCACGATGCTGTAAAAAATGCTTTGTTAAAGATGGGCGGCTGATGAATTATTGGTAGCAGGTATCTCCATCACCCCAGTAAAACAAAATTAACCGAATTCGCCATCATTTAGATACATTACATACCCAACTACAAAGGAGTATCATAAGAAAAAACACTCGTATAAAATCTAACGAATTTTCTATGGTCAGCAAAACCAACGAGCAAGCACTGGAGAACTGTATCAAAACTGCACTCGTTGAACGCGCTGGTTATGAAGAAGGAAACCCCGCAGATTTTGACCGGGAGTTTGCTATCGACCGGGAGAAATTCTGGCGATTTTTGGAAACCACCCAGCCGGAAGAACTAGCCAAACTCAAAGACCGTCCCAATTGGCAAAGATTGATTTTGGAACGGTGCGATCGCAAGATTAAAAAAGATGGCATCCTCTCAGTTCTGAAAAAAGGATTATCCATTGATGATGCTCATATAACCTTGCTTTACAGTCTGCCCTACAATGATGTGAATCCGGCTATAGCAGAGGACTTTGCCAAAAATATCTTCTCAATTACCCGTCAGGTACATTACTGTGAAAGCGATGCCGGGTTATCCATTGATATTGTATTGTTTTTGAATGGGCTGGCGATCGCCACGATGGAATTAAAAAATCCCTGGACGGGACAAACTGTTTACCACGCCAAAAAACAGTACCGGGAAGACCGCAATCCCCAAGAACCACTGCTGCAATTTGGTCGGTGTCTTGTCCACTTTGCTGTTGATACCGACGAAGTGTGGATGACCACAAAATTAGACCGTGAGAAAACTTATTTTCTCCCCTTCAACAAAGGTTTTAATTTTGGTAAGGGCAATCCACCCAACCCCAAGGGTCACAAGTCTGCATATCTGTGGGAATCAATTCTCACTCGCCAAAGTTTCACCAACATTATCGAACACTTCGCCATTCTCATCCCCGGCGATACCAAAACCCCCCTCGCTCAAAAAAACCTCTACTTCCCCCGCTATCACCAACTTGATGTTGTTCGTCAACTCCTAGCCCATGCTAGAACAAACGCCACAGGACAGACTTATCTCATTCAGCATTCGGCAGGTTCAGGTAAATCTAATTCCATCACCTGGACTGCATATCAATTAATCGAAGTCTACGCTAAAGGTGCAGATAGTCCCCTGTTTGATTCTGTTGTGGTTGTCACCGATAGACGCATTCTTGATAAACAACTCAAAGACAATATTAAAGATTTCTCTCAAGTTAAAAACATTGTTGCCCATGCCACCAGTTCCCAAGAATTAAAAACTGCCTTGGAGAACGGTAAAAAAATTATTATTACTACTATTCAAAAATTCCCATTTATTGTTGATGGTATTGAAGATTTAAGCAACAACACTTTTGCTGTGATTATCGATGAAGCCCACTCTTCGCAAAGCGGGAAGGCTGCTGATAACTTAAATATGGCTCTTAATAAAGAAGAGGATGAGGAAGAACCCGAAGATTTACAAGACAAAATTCTTAAGGCAATGGCAGGGCGTAAACTGGGTAAAAACGCTTCCTACTTTGCCTTTACCGCCACACCGAAAAACGCTACTTTAGAAAAATTTGGTCAGCGTATAGCCGATGGTAAATTTGTGCCGTTTCACCTTTACTCAATGAAGCAAGCCATTGAAGAAGGATTTATTCTGGATGTGCTGGCCAATTACACCACCTACAAAAGCTATTACGAAATCCAAAAATCCATTCAAGATAATCCCATCTTTGATACTGCCAAAGCTCAGAAAAAACTTCGGGCTTATGTGGAAGGACACAAACAAACCATCGCCACCAAAGCTGATATTATGGTTAACCATTTTATCGAGCAAGTATGCCAGCCCAAAAAACTCAAAGGTAAAGCCAAAGCGATGGTCGTTACCCGCAACATTGAAGCGGCGATTCGCTATTTCTTCGCCATCCGCGAGGCATTAAAACAAGCGAAAGCACCTTTTAAAGCCATCATCGCTTTCTCTGGTAAAAAGACCGTAGATGGTATTGAATACACTGAAGACATTATCAACGGATTCCCTGGTAAAGACATCCCCGACGAGTTCAAAAAAGATGATTACAAAATTTTAGTTGTTGCCAATAAATTCCTGACTGGGTTTGATGAACCACTACTGCACACCATGTATGTTGATAAAAAATTGCAGTCGGTGCTGGCAGTGCAAACTCTATCTCGGCTGAATCGCTGTAACGAGAAGATGGGGAAACAAGACACTTTTATTCTCGATTTTTACAATACAGTTAGCGATATTAAAGTTGCCTTCGACCCATTCTATACCTCCACATCTTTAAGCGAACCAACAGATGTTAATATCTTGCATGACCTCAAAGAAGCTTTGGATGATGTAGGGGTTTATGAGTGGTACGAAGTCGAGCAGTTCAATGAATTATTTTTCAATAAAGCGGAAGCCGAAAAACTTAGCCCCCTGATTGATACTGCCGCAGTTCGTTTTAACTCAGAACTAGAACTAGAAGATGAAACCAAAATCGACTTTAAAATTAAAGCCAAACAGTTTGTCAAAATTTATGGGCAGGTCGCTTGTATCATTCCCTATAACAATATTCAGTGGGAAATGCTGCACTGGTTTCTCAAATTCCTTATCCCCAAACTGGCAGTTAAAAATCCTAACCAAGAACAACTGGATGAACTTCTCGAAAGTGTAGACCTTTCCACCTACGGCATTGAGCGAGTTAAGCTTAACCACACGATTGAACTTGATGCCTCGGAATCTGAAATTGACCCACAAAACTCTAACTTGCGCGGCTATCACGATGATGCCCCACAAAAAGACCCCCTTGATGAAATCATTACTGCATTTAACAATCGCTTTTTCACGGGTTGGGATGCTACGCCGCAAGAACAACGGGTGAAATTCATTAATATAGCTAGGCACGTCATTGATAATCCCGATTACCAAAACCAAGTCGTCAACAACCCAGACGAACAAAATCGCCGCCTCGCTTTAGAGGAATTGATTAAACAAGCTATTAACAGAGAACGCAGACGCGAACTTGATTTGTACAAACGTTACGCTTCCGACCCGGAATTTAAACGGGCGTTTGATGCCAGCATCATGCAGTTACTTACCCAGATAAATTTAGAAACATTGGACTCGTCGCAATCTTCTGGTTCAGCATAGAGTTTAACGAAATCGTTAAAGCAAGAAAGTGTAACTTCGTCTTTTAGCGAAAAAACGAAAGCAATAATTAAAGATAGCACTATTTCGTTTTTTAGCGAAAGGACGAAAGAACGACTAACCCTGATTGTCTGCCCAGAACTTGAAAATACGCTGTAATAGTTCAACCTGGGTACAGCCGTAGGTAGCAGCTGCAATTTTAAAATCTTTTTTGAACTCGGCAGGGACTTTAAAATTCAGGTTGACTGTTACCCCTGGTTCAGGTTTTTCCAAGTTGGACTTAGTTTCATCAATGCTAGGGGGTTCACCTTTATTTGGTTTACGTGGTGGTGGTGGTGGTTTGGTTGCCATATCATCCCTCTTGCTTACTTAACAAATCAATAATTCCTTGGGCTACTTGTTCTGCCCGTTGCTTTAAGGTTGGAAACGTAACTTCAGAAACAGCACGACCGTTATCAGAAGCCTGTCGGTAAGCTGTCTTTTCGGGAATAGACCCTGCTATCGTGACATAACCAGCTTTTTGAATGTATGAACGGGCATCCTCAATTTCATTTTCGCGATCGCCGACTCTGCACAAAGCAAAGGTAATTTTATCTACTGGAATTTTGGCGTTGACCAACTCATGAGCCAACAGTACGGATGGCTTCAAGTCGTCCAGTGACAAGCCAGTGGGTAGAACTAGCAAATCACTTGCACGGGCAATCTCCAGTGTTCCTTGCATAGAATGCGGTGGCCCATCCATAACCATGAGGTCATAAACCGAAGCGTGTTTCAGTGCTTGCGCTACAGTACGGAATGGTTCAACAGCAATCTCCGGCTCAATACCATTAACTTCCCGGCGTTGCTTCCAATCTGTACTTGTAGCTTGAGAAATATCTAGGTCGGCAATTTTTACATCCCAGCCAGCAGAAGCATATTCACGGGCAATGAGCCGAGCCAGGGTGCTTTTACCCACGCCCCCTTTTTGAGAAATGATACCTACTAATACGGTCATCACATTTCGTCCTTTCGCCCTATAGCGAATTATTTATATCGTGTTTTCGTCCCAACGCAAAGAGCGAAATCGTCTTTGAAAGAAAAGCATATTTAGCGAAATAAAGATTTCGTGATTTCGTTACAAGAATTGTGTATACCACAATCGAGCAATATCAATACTTTTAAGAGAATATCAGTAGATGCCAAAAACCCAGCCATCATGACTGGGCTTTTGATGGGGCTATATTCCCCGAAGGCTAGTTATAGAAGTTATTTATTTCGATAATTATTAATTTTAATTATTTTTTAGGCAGATTTTGGAGTCATTTGGAGCCTAATTATTAACAGAGCTTATGTAATTTTTATTTTTTTCATACAAAAGTTGGCTCCATTTGGCTCCACTGAATTTTTCACATTGAAAATTCTGTAAAATTCTCAGGGCAACACTTTCAGCCAAACCTACAGGGTTTCATCCTTCAGATAATTATATAACAGCTTTACTGATGATCAATTTCTTGGGAGTGTTTTGATTGAAAAATCAAAAAATCTGGCCAGCTTTCATAATTATAAATGTGAACTCACTACACATTTGCTCATGACGCAATCCTGAAAAATAGAAATGCCGAGAGCTTTTTAATTTAGCCAGATGGTGAATTTTTAATTGTTCAATTCGCTCGACTCATCTAAATCTACAATTATTAGCTTTACTAATCAAAAAGAAAGCACCCTAACCCAAATCTACGGAAGCCAACCGTGCGACAGCTAAATCACATATTAGATGAGCGAAGAGAATTTAGTTCAACTTTACTACCTTCAATTACCGATTCTACTTTTTTAGGATTTGGTTTAGACTGCAATTGAGAATGCTTCTACCTCTGCTCAATTCTCATTGCAGAGGTAGAAATTTGCTCATGAGTGCTGGAGACACGTCTATTAACTTGCACCAGCTTCAGCTAAAGTAGCACCTTCTTCTGGTTTAGGCTCCTTCGCTTTCTTTTGGAAAATTTGGATTCCTGCGTCAATTACTTCAAACCCATTTTCTGTTCGTTGACCAAGCTTGCCAGATATAGCCCCTGCCCAGTCCCCAAACTCTGAGGCATTAGTTTCAGCCTTGCGCCAGCTTTTTGCATTAATCAGAGCGGTGAAGACGTAACCATTCTGATCCGTCAGTGAAACTTCAACTTTTTTGTTTGCAGCTGGTGTTGCTGTTGGAAGTTCGCCGCTAAATTTGATTGTGACTTCGCTCTTAGCTTGCATAGCTTGCCTCCTGCTCAATTTTACTAGATTTATTGCGAAATAATATTAACAAAAAGTAGCCAACGATTTTTCAATAGTTTCAGCAATAAATTATCCTTGCTTTTAGATAAAACTATCCGTTTTAGTAGTGAGAACTGATTGATGTCCCAATATCTCCCAATACGTCCCAACAGTCATCATCATCTTTCCAAGAAATTCTAATAACTCCCAAAGTTTCCCAAAATTTAGCGAACTTTTCAAGATTTAATCTACTCTATTGATTTAATTCTCATTAAGCTAAAAACTCACCAATTTATCCCAATACTTCCCAACACAACTTCAGATATTCCCAAACAATCCCAATATTTCCCAAAAATATTGACCTGAAAAACTCACTCCTAATTCCCGCACAGTACGCAAAAATTTTGCGACAAGTTTTTTGAATCAAAAACTAAATTTGAAACAACAACCTTCAACTCATACTACTAAAAACTACATTGGTGCTACCAAAAACCTATTGGGCATGGAGATGCCATCGTCAACCTTCCTCTTACTGCGTTGAAAGCTTGACATCAACATAGCGCCATTCAGGAAATACCCAATTAACTGGGTTCGTCTCCTTTTGAACTTGACTGTATACTTTCTCCAACTTTGCCGCAGCTACAGTATCTCCCCGTTTTTGATACAAATAAGTGGCTGTTTTTAAATGCTTCAACCCATTCTGCTTGAGTGCAGGGCCTACAGGTTGGTTTCGAGCTTGATAGTACCAACCAAACAATTGCAGTTTAGCCAAGAGAAAATGCGCTTTAGCAGAATTGGGATTAACTTTCAGCATCTGCTGATAAATGGAGATCGCCTCATTATTTGAACTCACATCAGCTTGTCTGAGCAAATCAATTTCTGCACTTGCTCTTACTGCTGGTGAGGCTTGGTGTTTGCTATCAGTTTGTGACAATAAATTTTGGATTTTGGATTGACGGGAATTGAAATAGTTTTTGGGCAATTCAGTCACCCAACCGACGAGTAAACCCAGAATACAGGCTTTGGCTAACAAGGCACGAGAAATAAACATAGTTT
Source organism: Nostoc linckia FACHB-104 (assembly GCF_014696615.1). GTDB lineage: Bacteria > Cyanobacteriota > Cyanobacteriia > Cyanobacteriales > Nostocaceae > Aulosira > Aulosira linckia_A. The sequence continues at coordinate 44,457 of NZ_JACJQJ010000063.1, forward strand.
GCATCCTCCCAGTTATCAAATTGCATCCACGAATCTCGAAGCTTTTAGAGGATAAGCTATTGGGGTGACTTTGACTTTTGCTGGTTTTGTGCCGTCAGCAATTAAGAGATATCCTTCTAAAGGTGGCAGTCCTTGCAGTTCACTGGGTAATACAGCGCTCGTTTCTCTTATGTGCTGGTTAACAGAGCGAGTTTCACTGAACCAGCTATTACCACTTCTACCTTCAGTAGTTTCTAGGCGTTCTTGGGAGCCAATTAATCTGGAGCATAATTCAGCAGTGCTATAGTCGCGGCAATTGAGGATGAGTTTGGTACAGCAACCTTGGAGAATGGTTTGCATTCCGTACTCGCCGTAAATGTTGGCGATTTGACCTGTCAGCTGAGTACCGAGCATTCCAATACCTGAGAATTTTCGCCCTTCTGCTAGCAAGCGTTCTAAACCGACCAGCTTACCCAGGGCGGAAAGTTCGTCAATACAAATTACGGTTTTGATGTGGTGGTTCTCGTTGCTTAACAGTCCCCTGAGCATTAATGAAAATGCCATTGTGTACAGGGGTTTGAAGAGTTCAGCTTCGTTTTCAAATATCGGCAGGAATATCCATCTGTTGTCATCTTCTTTGCCCCAGCGACTCCAAGAAAAGTCTGCTGTGGTTTGATGATCGGCAAGGACTTTGTAGAATCGCAGGTAGTTGATGGCTGAACTTTTAATGCCGGCGGCGGTGTTTTCTGCTTCTAAATATGTGGCGCTGAGTGTGCCAGTGAGCAGGTTTTTTAATTCTTGTATGGGTTTGAGTGCTATCATCTGCCAAACTTCGGCGTTGGTTGATGTTTTGGCGTATAAGTCAGACAATAGCCCTTTGGCAGCTTCATTCCAGAAGGGGTCTTTGCCTTCAGGAGAAGGGGGAATTAAACCGGCGGCGATGGTTTCAAATTCCATGCCTTCACTGCGGTGGCTCCAATGAATTGTTCTGCTGTCTCTGGGATTGTAGATTAATGTATTGTCATCACCGAATTTTTCTAGAATTTCACCTGAACGGTCTAAGCAGATAACGCGGTAGTCTGGGCGCTGACGCATGATGTCAAGCATTTTCAAAATGGCTTGGGTTTTACCGGAGCCAGGGGAACCCAAGAACATAAATGATAATGGTGCTAAATCATCTGGAAGTTGAATATCCGCGATTTCTAGTCTGGGTAGTATCTGTGGTGATGTCTGCTGTTTCTTGATCAGCGATTGTTCTTTGTGCCGCAGTTGTTTCTGTAGTTGCTGCGGTGTTTGCAGTTGGGAACCGCGTACAACTCCTGTTACTAGTCTTTCTGGAATGACGGCTATGACAAAGCCCAAAATTAGGTTGTAGCTCCAAAAGTTCTGCCAGCCAGTAATAGGCATGAGGAGTAATTCGATGACAGTAATTGCTAGACCAATTTTCAATGCCAGTTCTTTGCTGCTTGTACCAGACAATATATAGATGGCACACAGCAACATTGGGAAAACAGGCCCAGTGAATTTAGCTGTGCCGTAAGCTATTGCACCAAAGAAAAATGCAATGCCCAAGCCTATCATGGCTGATGGGTCGGGCGGGTGATTTTGATGAAACATTGGCTGTTACCGATTTAAATCAAAATTAGTTTGTTTGCATTGTTTTGGTGATGCAGTCCCTGATGGTTGTAAACGGAATGCTGTTGAGTTATCGGCTTAATCCGCGTCGCCTTGGTTGTTCTAGCTGTTGTTCAAGTTCTTCTTCTAATTCATCTATTACCAAGTCGAGTAATTCTTCTAATTCTGCTGGGGTGCGTTGGATTGAACCTTGTTTGATAGTTTCTTTGATGTCTTCAGTTGGTTCTTCTTGTTCTAAGAGGTGGGAGATAATTTTTTTATCTCGGTCGTCAGCTGACAATGCAGTTGCAGTTAGTGCCAGTGATAGCTGTTGATATTTCTGTTGCCAGGAATTTAATTCAGGCTGCTCTTGGGGTTTTTCTTGGGGATGTTCTTGATGTTGGTTGAGTTGAATTTGTGTTAGTTGTTGTGTGGGTTTGGCTGGATTTAATAGCAGTGAGATAATGCGTTGGTCGTCGCGTTTTGGTTGGTAATCGACTCGCTTGTGTTTTTGCAATCCGGGGAATGTGTAAGCTGCACCCAAAGAAGTACCGCTAAATTGCTGGCCCTTCATTGAATAGCTGATGCCTTTACTCTTGCCGTTGCGTGTAGTTCCGTGGCGAATTTTTACACCTTGGATTTGCAATCGCTCAATCAATTGCGGCATTGTGGGAGAGTCGGCGGTGGTGCGGTCGATGAGTTCTTGCAGCTGGTGTTTGATGGGTGGTTCTTGTGGTGTTGGGCGATCGCCTTTAAGATATTCTTGTTGCTCTCGCTCTAATCGTCTTTGTTGCCCAATACTTGGGTTGCGCGATAATTTCTCGTGGCTACCTAGAGTTGGTTGTAAACCATAATCTTGTTCTATTTGGCGAATGATGCTTTCGCTGCGTTTGTAGTCCCAGCTATCATGGACTATCTTACCGTTGTCCAAGCGAATGCGGCTGGCGCAGATGTGGATGTGGTCATGTTGGGTGTTGTGGTGTCTGTAAACTACGTACTGGTTGCTGCCAAAACCCATCTCTTCGAGGTAGCGGTTGGCGATTTCGTTCCAAATTTCATCGTCTAGTCGCTCGTTGTCTGGTAGTGATAATGATGCGTGGTACACTACTCGGTCGGCTTCGGGGTTTAGTTGACGGGAGATTTTGAATTCTCTGGCCAGTGCTATGGGGTTGTTACCGCCCATGTTGCCACCAATAAGTTTGGCATCTTCTTGAGATTGCAGATAGTCCAAGAGTCCGCGAAATCCTCGTCCTTTAGTCTGGTTGCCAATCATCTGTTTCCTCGTCTGCTTCTTCAATGAAGGTGTTGGCTATTTCTCTTTGGCAGTGTTGTAGTAGTTCTAGTAGTTCGTTTAATAGTTTTGGATCTGCTGGCGGTGGCAGTTGCATTTTGATGGCGGTGTTGGTGGCTTTGGCTAGTTGGTTGATGTTGTTGCCAATGCGCGAAAGTTCTAGGTATGTGGCTACTGTGACGCGGCTCAATCGTGGCGGTGGTGGGGGGATTGGTCGCAGTAACATACAGCGTCTTGTTAATTCTGCCAAGCTCATGCTCGCATCTTCTGCCTTGGAGCGAATCATCTCATACTCAATGGGGCTGAATAGTGCTTGCAGCCTTTTTGTGCGGACGAGTGAAGCAGAAGAACGCTTGTTCATGATGTCATTCCTGACAAAGTGCAACTTTTTGAGGGGGGTTCCAAGGGGGGAGACTTCCCACCTTGGCAAGCCTGCCGTACCGAGCGCAGCGACGGTAAAGCGCAGCTTTAGGCATGGCTTGCTCCTCA
>NZ_JACJQJ010000064.1 GCF_014696615.1 Nostoc linckia FACHB-104
TTATTCGTTGGTTGGATGAGATAATCGCTTATTTCGACAATGGGACAACCAGTGGTGCTGTTGAAGGCGTTAATAATAAACTCAAGCTCATTAAACGCTCTGGTTACGGTTTTAGAAACTTTGAAAATTTCCGAATTAGGTGCTTATTAAGTTGGCATTTTAGCTGTTAGTTTAGCATAACAAGTCCTGAAGAACCAATTTATTTGTGCCATTTCTTCATTTGTGCTTTAGCTTCTGCATGGGAAATAATATCACCATCTGCAACTTGCTGTAGCCCCTGTTCTATCTTATACAAAAAGTAAAGATGTTCCATAATCTCAGGAAACGAAACATCCTGTGGCATCTCCTCTAAGGCTTTAAGTATTTTTTGCTTTGCTGTAGTACCTGTCATGACTGTTCGCCGCCTTTTGCAACTAGCAATCATCATACTAACCTTTTTCTCAAATCTGTTAGAGCGTAACGCATCGACAAAGATGGTGTGTTACGGCTAAATTTCATTGAAGTCTTCTAAAGGTTCATCAAAATCATCAGTAATGGAAATTAAGCCCTGATCGCTGCCAAAAAGTGGAGGACGTTGAGGGAGAGGTTGTAAGGAAACCAATTTGACTATTGGTTGGTTGTTTTTGGTAATAATAATTTCTTCACCATCGACTGCTTTTTCAATTAATTCTGACATTTCCGTCAGGGCTTGGGTAATATCAATTGTTTTCATCAGTTAATGTCCAGCCGCAGTCTTCTATTAGAGCTTATCTCAATTTTATGCTATTTTGATGCATACACGTAACTTTCAAAATATTATGAATCGTTTTTTACTACATTTCTTCAGTATGTTTGTTCTTAGTAGCTTATCTATTGGCAGTTTAGCAATGGCAAGCCCAACACAGGAAACTTCAAAGATACAATTAGCGCAAAAGCTCAACTGTGATAATGCCCAAACCCAGGTAGAAATTAATCAATGCGCGAAGTTATCCTATCAGAATGCTGATAAAAAATTGAATCAGGTTTATCAAAAACTTGTGCCAACTTTATCTAGTTCCAGCAAGAGGAAATTAATCACTGCACAGCAAGCATGGATTAAGTTTCGTGATACTAGTTGTGAGTTTGAAAGAAGCCAATATGAAGGCGGAACTATTGCACCTACTATTTATTTTGGTTGCTTGGAACAGACTACACTGCAACGTACTCAACAATTAGAGGAATATCTTAATTCAGAACGTTAATACTTGAAGGGGGAAGGGTGAAGGGGGAAGGGGGAAATTAAATAAGATTATTGTAGGGTGTGTTAGGCGCTTATTTTTAATATGATTTGTCACGCAAGAAATATCCTAGCGCCTAACGCACCATCGCTGCGGCGGTGCGTTACGGCTAAATATCATTGTCTCTGTGTCCGATATCCTTTCATAGCCGTAACACACCCTACTTAAGATTTGCTTATACACATTTTCACTTCATCGTTTATTTGGTAAATAAATGTAAAGAAACTCGCAATTAAACTTAACTGAAATTAAGCAATTAGCATCCGGTAAGTCACTCACTGCGGTAGTCTAGATGAGAGTGAATTTATCGCCTTGTTTGACATTTTGTTTTATGACTTCAGCTGTTTCCAGTCCTACACGCACAATTCGTATTGGTTCTCGTAAGAGTCAACTTGCTCTGGTTCAAACCCACTGGGTAAAAGAACAACTCCAAAAAAGCTTTCCTGAGATTGCTTTTGAAGTCCATACCATGTCTACCCAAGGCGACAAAATCCTGGATGTAGCATTAGCCAAGATTGGTGATAAAGGTTTATTCACCAAGGAATTAGAAGTTGGGATGCTCAACAAGGAGATTGACTTTGCGGTTCATTCCCTCAAGGATCTGCCTACTAATTTACCAGAAGGGTTAACATTAGCAGCAATTACCGAACGGGAAAACCCAGCAGATGCTTTGGTGTTGCACGAAAAGTATAAAGGTCAGACCATTGATACCTTACCAGAGGGTGCGGTAATCGGTACATCTTCTCTGCGGCGCTTGGCACAGTTACGCAATCAGTTCCCCCACTTTACATTTAAGGATGTACGGGGAAATTTGAATACACGCATGGCTAAATTAGATGCGGGTGAGTATGACGCGTTGATTTTGGCAGTTGCAGGTTTAGAGCGATTGGGAATGAGCGATCGCGTTCACCAAATTCTACCAAAAGAAATTTCGCTTCATGCTGTAGGTCAAGGTGCATTGGGTATTGAATGCCGTGCTGATGATACCGAGTTGATATCTCTCCTGAAAGCTATCGAACATCCCCAAACACGCGATCGCTGTTTAGCTGAACGTGCTTTCTTACGCGATTTGGAAGGTGGCTGCCAAGTACCCATCGGTGTGAACACTGAAATTAATGGTGACCAATTAACATTAACTGGCATCGTTGCTAGTGTAGATGGGCAAAAGCTGGTTAAAGATACCGTCAGCGGAGAAGCCAAAAATGCCGAACAGTTAGGTACAGAACTAGCAAATCTGTTGCGTCAACAAGGCGCGCAAGAAATTTTGGATGTCATCTTTACTGAAATCCAAAGAGGTTCTTAAGCTATTCCGCAACCTGATATGGTTAGATAAGTAATCAGTGAACAGTGAAACAGTGATAAGGAAACTCCAAAAAATAAATTATTCCGTATTAAGGTTGTTGACCGTTGACTGTTCACAGTTAACCGTCAACAGTTAACGCTCAACAATAACATTGGGAATATTTTTTTACTTGGAAGGCCCTAATTGAGTAACTGAAAACTGATCACTGTGTAGGCAGAATCGGGGAAACATATATTACCATGCGGATTCTATTTGTTGCAGCAGAGGCAGCACCTGTTGCAAAAGTTGGTGGAATGGGTGATGTTGTCGGAGCATTGCCCAAAATCTTGAGACAAATGGGGCATGATGTACGCATATTCTTGCCTTACTATGGCTTCCTGCCAGACAAAATGGAGATTCCCAAGGAACCCATCTGGCGGGGATATGCCATGTTTCAGGACTTTGCTGTTTACGAAAGCATTCTCCCTGGTACTGATGTTCCCTTGTATTTGTTTGGACATCCTGCTTTCCTGCCTCGCCGCATTTATTCAGGAGAGGATGAAGATTGGCGGTTCACTTTATTTGCCAACGGTGCGGCAGAATTTTGCTGGAATTACTGGAAGCCAGAAATTGTCCACTGTCATGACTGGCATACTGGCATGATTCCTGTGTGGATGAACCAAGATCCAGATATTACTAGCGTATTCACTATTCATAACTTGGCTTATCAAGGGCCTTGGCGTTGGTATTTAGAAAAAATTACTTGGTGTCCTTGGTATATGCAAGGACACAACACAATGGCAGCTGCGGTGCAATTTGCCGACAGGGTAAATACAGTTTCTCCCACATACGCTGAGCAAATTAAAACACCTGCTTACGGAGAAACCATCGAAGGTTTGCTGTCTTTTATTAGCGGTAAATTATCTGGGATTATTAACGGCATCGATACAGAAGTTTATAACCCAGCAAACGACAAATATATTGCCCAAACCTTTACTACTGATACTTTAGATAAACGTAAAGCTAATAAAATTGGGCTGCAAGAAGAAGTAGGATTAGAAGTTAATTCCAACGCCTTTTTAATTGGCATGGTAACTAGGTTAGTAGAGCAAAAAGGTTTGGATTTAGTCATCCAAATTCTTGATCGCTTCCTAGCATATACTGACGCGCAATTCGTGTTGTTAGGGACAGGCGATCGCTACTACGAAACCCAAATGTGGCAATTGGCATCCCGTTACCCCGGACGCATGGCAACTTACCTGCTGTATAACGATGCTTTGTCTCGCCGCATCTACGCTGGTACGGATGCCTTTTTAATGCCTAGCCGCTTTGAACCCTGCGGTATTAGCCAAATGATGGCTTTGCGTTATGGTTCTGTGCCCATTGTGCGCCGTACAGGGGGATTAGTGGACACGGTATCCCATTTCGACCCCATGAATGATGCAGGTACTGGTTATTGTTTTGACCGATATGAACCCCTGGATTTGTTCACCTGCATGATCCGCGCTTGGGAAGGTTTCCGTTTCAAACCTCAATGGCAGGAATTGCAAAAACGTGGCATGACTCAGGATTTCAGCTGGTATCAATCCGCCAAGCAATACGTGAAACTGTATCGATCAATTTACGGCTTACCAGAAGAAGAAGAAGCACCTCAACCAGAGTTAGTGCTAAATGAGGCAGGATAGCAAAGTGCTGATTTCTTAATATTGAGTATTCCTACTGTAGGGGTTTAGCACTGCTAAACCCTTATTTGTGCGTATCTATATCCAATAAGTTTTGAACTCAAAATTGGTTTTGGGGAAAAGGTTAAAGGTTAAAGGTTAAAGGTTAAGGGTTAAAGGTATTTTCTTTTCCTTTTCCCATTCCCCTTTTTCCCCTTAACCGACAAGTATTGCATCCAAGGATTGATTAATCAAAACCTGAAATTCTCCAATTTGGTAAATTCATAGAATGCAGGACTTACGCAACTGGCACATTGATCCTCTGGTATAGGAGTCAAGAGTCAAAAGTCAAAAATTTAGATTTTTTGGACTCTTGACATTTGACTCTTGACAAACATAAACGAAAAAATATGACACTTGCGTAAGTCCTAGAATGATTAATTTGTCGGACTTTATTCCCAATCCAAAATCTAAAATCCAAAATTAGGTATTGTTGGTGCATCTGCATAATACAGCCCTTGATAAAGAACCTCATGCAAAGTTTGCAATAATTCTTGAGTGTTGTAGGGCTTAGAAATAAATTTGTTGACAGTCCCATCTTTAGTAATTTTATTGCCGCCTACCAAACCACTAACAGCAACAATCTTGACAGAGGGATTCATTTTTTGCAATGTGCGAATGGTGGTTTCACCATCCATCACTGGCATCATCATATCTACCAAAACTAAACTAATATTATCTTGGTAGCGGGCATAGATTGCGATCGCTTCAATCCCATTACTGGCAGTTAGCACTCTGTAGTTATAATTTTCTAAAGAAATCTTGGTGGTTTCAAGAATTTCATCTTCGTCATCTACTACTAAAATTAATTCTCTGTTACCATCTGGCAGTTCAATATTTTCAGCTAATGATGTTGCCATAGTCTCTACTGCTGGCAAGAATAATTTAAATTCTGTTCCTTGCCCAATTTCGCTATGAACATTAATAAAACCACCGTGACTTTTGATGATACCTCTCACGGTTGAAAGACCTAAACCTGTACCTTTACCAACCTCTTTAGTAGTGAAAAATGGCTCAAATATTCTATCTAAAATCTCTGGCGACATCCCAATTCCTGTATCTGCAACAGTAATCACAATATAGGGGCCAATATTAGCCTCAAGATTCATCCGGGCATATTGTTCATCAACTAAGAAATTTTTCGCAGAGATAGTTAGAGTTCCACCATTAGGCATAGCATCACGAGCATTAACGGTGAGGTTCATCAGCACTTGATGCAAGTGTGTGGCATCTCCAATTACAGCCCATAAATCGGGATTAATATCTGAAGAAAATTCAATGGATTTGGGAAATGTACTATTAATAATCTGCTCAATTTCTAAGAACAAATGGTTAATGACCACAATTGAACGCTTACCTTCAACCCCCCGCGCAAAATGTAGCACTTGCTTAACTAAAGCGGCTCCGCGCTTACAGTTGCTCTCAATTGTTCTATACATTTGCTGACTCCACTCTTCACTCGGAGAGCGTTTTAGCTGTAGCAGTTGTGCGGCTGACAAAATAGGTGTCAGTATATTGTTAAGGTCATGGGCAATGCCACCAGCAAGGGTACCTAAACTCTCTAACCTTTGAGCGCGGAGAAATTGACTTTCTAGTTGTTTTTTTTCTGTAATGTCAGTATTAACTGTCAAAATTGATTGCGGTTGTCCATCGCGATCGCGCATTAAAGTCCAACGACTGGCAACAATAATTGCTTGATTTTGTTTGTTAATTTGCTGTAATTCTCCGTACCAGCAGCCACCTTCCGCTAGACTTTCACGGATATTTTCTAGTTGCGGTAAAATTTGCGCTTGATAAATCAGCTGATTAATATTTTTACCTATTACTTCTGTGGCTGACCAACCGTATAAATTTTCTGCTCCTTGGTTCCAAAAGCTAATTTGATTGTCCCAATCGTGGACAATAATTGCATCTGTAGCGATATCGAGCAAAGCAGCTTGTTGATGAATTTTTTGTTCCGCTTGCTGGCGCTCAGAAATTTCCCTTTCCAAACGCTGATTTTGCTCTTGTAGTGTCTTAGCTAAGTTACACAGCTGCAGATGCAATTCAATCCGTGCTAAAACTTCTTCATGCTGTAGCGGTTTAGTAACATAATCCACAGCTCCCAAATTCAAGCCTTTAACCTTATCCACTGTTTCTGTGAGTGCGGTCATGAAAATGATGGGAATATCCTGTGTTATGGGATTTGCTTTTAAATGACAACAGGTTTCAAACCCATCCATTCCTGGCATGAGTATATCCAACAGAATCAGGTCAGGTGGAGCATATTCAGCACGTGCGATCGCACTTTCACCATCTTCTGCAACCAAAACAGTAAATCCTGCATTGGCTAAAAAATCAAATAACATTTCTAAATTAGTTGGGTTGTCATCAACAATTAAGATGACACCTTTATTATTTAAATCAGCGTTCATAAAACCTCATTTTTAAATCTGGCAGAGGTCAGCAATTCTGTTATTCCACATCCGCAATACCCTACATTACAGTCAACAGTCAACAGTCAACAGTCAACCGCTAACCACCAACCGCCAACAGTCAACAGTCAACAGTCAACAGTCAACAGTCAACAGTCAACAAACTTACTATCTGTTAACGGATAATATTGTTTAATAAAATCTACAATTTGTTTGCCTTTAAACTCTTTAGCCAGTTGGCGTAAATGATTGGCAAACGGTAAAAATTGTTCGTCCAACTCCTCTAATTTTGCTGCTCTTTGGGCAATACTTCTCAAATCCCCCTTCATTGCCAAATCTAGCAAAATTGCAATTTCATCTGCTGGTGGAGGAATTAATGGTAAATTTTGGTTTTTTGTTTTTACATTAACATCTTTTTGCTGTGTTTGATCGGTTTCCATATCTTCATAAATCCATTCCAAGCCTAAGTAAATCCTTAACTTTTCTAAAAGTTCTGCTACCCGGAATGGTTTCGGCAGAAAATCATTACAGCCTACTTCTAAACTCTGTTTTTGTTCAAAATCAAAAACGCTGGCTGATATAGCAATTACTATTACATCCTTAAAATTTGGTAACATTCTCAGGCGACGAGTGGCTTCAAAACCATCCATTACGGTCATTACCAAATCCATAAAAATCAAATCTGGTTGAAAGACTAGTGCTTTATTCAGACAATCTAAGCCATCAGTTGCTTCTAAAACTTCAAAACCTAAAGGCTGTAGTAAATTAACTAAAACAGAACGGTTTGACCATTTATCGTCTACTACTAAAATTTTCTTTTTATCACTAACAAAACCAGTAATGTTACGTTCAACAATTTTCTTAACATTAGTCGGATAATCGACCTCAGCTAAATCTAAGTCAAGCCAGAAAACACTACCTTTACCCAAGGTACTTTTCACCTTTAGCTCACCACCCATCATCTCCACTAATTGACAGCTAATTGCTAATCCTAAACCTGTACCTTCTGTTTTTCGGCTATCTTCTCCTACTTGCTTAAAAGGTAAAAATATTTCTTCTAATTGCTCCTCAGCTATACCTATGCCTGTATCTTCTACTTGAAAGCGTAATTTTTCTGCATGATAGCCTACTTGAAATCTTACAGTACCTTTTTCGGTAAATTTGACAGCATTGCTGAGTAAATTAATTAAAACTTGTCGTAATCTTTTCTCATCGGCTCGCACAACTTTTGGTAAAACTGATAGTTGATGATAAACTAATGCGATTCCTTTTTGTTCACTACGGATACAGCAAATTTTTACAATACTTTCTAGAAATTCTGGTAACGAAAATTCTTTAGGATAAAGTTCTAATTTTCCGGCTTCAATTTTAGATAAATCTAAAATATCGTTAATCAGTGTGAGTAAATGTTCACCACATTGATGAATGATGTTGATACCATTCTTTTGATCAGGAGTTAAGCCTTTATTTTTATTAAGAATTTGAGCGTAACCCAAAATCCCATTTAAGGGTGTACGCAGTTCATGACTCATGCTAGCGAGGAACTGACTTTTGGCGCGGTTAGCGTTTTCTGCTACTTCTTCAGCACGTTGGCGATCGCGGATTTCTTGTTGTAGTTGTAAATTTTTCCCTTGCAATTCTAGAGTGCGTTCTTCTACCCTCACTTCTAGGGTGCGATTATATTCTTCTAAATCGTGATAAAGACGCGCATTTTCAATGGAAATTGCGGCTTGTGATGATAAAAGCTGTAACACTTCCAAGCGCTGTGGTGTAAAGGCTCCAGTAGTTAAATTATTCTCTAAATAAAGAATGCCAATCAGCTTTCCTTGATGCACAATTGGCGTACATAAAATAGATTTGGGTTGATGCTCAATTATATAGTTATCGTTGGTAAACAGGCTATGATTATTGGCATCATTCAATACCAAACTTTCTTGAGTTCGAGCCACATAATTAATTAGCGATATTGGTAGCTGTTGACTAGATTCAATAGGTGTTGAGTGCTGTATATCTATTTTATCTGTACCTACGCTTCCCCTAGATTTAATAACTAACTGTCCAGAATCATCTAAAATCAATAACCCTGTTTCTGCACCAGCATTTTCTAGCACAATGTGCATTAATTTAGCTAACAATTTATCGAGAATAATTTCTCCCGATAAAACTTGAGCCGCTTTCATCACTGTGCCGATATCCAGAGAACTAGAACTACCAGCAGTTGTAGAACTAATTGTGCGATTTATGTCTTGTTGATTACTTCTTGAACGCAATATCTGAGAGAAAATCTGTGGATATCTAGCTTCTAAATTTCTAACTTTAATATTTGCTCCCCACTGAATATAAGCGTAGTAAGCCTGAGTTACATAATCTCTAGCAAGGTTTTCTCGACCCAGGGAAAAGTAAAACTCTGCAGCTAATTCTGCGGATAGAGCTGCTTCTTGGATGTATCCTTGTTCTTTACTTCTTTTGATAGCTTGGTCATATAATTCCATTGCATCTAAATATTGCCCTAATACCCGCGCCTTTTCTGCAGATACCAAATCATATTTATGCTGATAATTTGCTGGTGCATGGAAAGCCCAATTCTGTATACTTTTTTGATTCGCGGCTACTTTAAGTAAGGCTTGTTTTTGTTCCGCTTCTGAAAGGTGAGAAAATTGCGCTAATAGAGCCAGCGAATAGTAAAAGTTATGTTGACCATTGATCGTCATTCCCAGCACACCACCTGCATATTTTTCGGCAGTGGCTGCATTCTGAATAGATTGACTATAATCTTGAGCAAAATAGCAGAAAATTGCATTAGCAAGGTAAGCCGCAAAAATACACATATGATTGTTAATCGCAATCAAACTTTGCAAAAACTCTGCATCATTTATCTGCTCACCATGTAAGGTATATTGTTCTTCCGCTTGAGCCAGTAATTTTAATACCAAGCGTCGCCAAACATTGAAATAATCGCTTTCTAAATATTGTTTGCGGTTCTGCAGAGATGCAAAATATTGTGCTTGCTTCTGCGCTACTAATTCTAGAGGCTCCCCGACAAATAATAAATGGTCGCAATAATAAAAAGTATTATAGCCAGCCCAGGGCATATCTCCCGTTTCTAAGGCACTTTGAATTGCTTCTTGTAAAGGAGCTAAAGTGACTCTAATATGCTCCTTCCAAACGCTAGCATGAGGATAAAATAAACCGTAGATTTTGGCTTTTAATTCTCTAGCGTTAAATTGCTCTAATAACTTTAAACCTAACTTTCCAGAATGATAAGCAGAATCTAATTCTCCTACCCCAGATAAATACACAGCATAAAGAGCATAAGCAAAAGCAGCTAGTGGTGAATGTCCATGTTCAATACAAAGATTTACCTGCGTTAACAGAATCGATAGGAAAATGGGATTGTTGCTCATATAAGCTGCAGGAGCCAGATTCATCAGCAAACGTAGAGCTGCTAATTTATATGGATCTGTCAGCGTGGGAAAACTCTCTAAATCTTCCAGCCGAGGTAAAATAGGCACTTTTCCCCCTTCGTTTGGGGTAAGGGATAGAGGAACACCCAGCATTTCCAGTACTTGCACGCCAGTTTCTATGGCTTTAAGCATCTGATTTTGAGCAATGTAAAACTGGATATTGAGCGAATACACCTTCATGCGATCGAGTAGATGAGTAGCTTTTTGCAGAACTACATCAGCTAATTTTCCAGCTTGCTCAAAGTTCGTGTTGAGATATAGCGTTTCCACTGCTTCAACATACAGGTTGAGTGTTAACTCATACTGATTAGTCCAGGAATCTGCTGCGAGCAGTTCAATCCCCAACAATAAATATTGCACGGCTGTTTCATAGGCGGTGGCTACCTTGGCTTTTGCACCTGCAATTAAATTCAGTTTTGCTAATTCATCTTTTTGGGATTGTTGAATGATTAACTCAGCACCAATATTTAATTGGTTGACAATTTCAAAAATATTGTCTTCAATTTCTGTTTCTGATGTGTGTGCAACTAACAACTGACCAATTTGTAAATGAGTCTGCTTCCTGTCTGCTGTAGGAATTAACGAATAAGCTGCTTGCTGTACTCGGTCATGTAAAAATTTAAAGTCAGTTGGGATGTTTTCATGCTGCTGTTCATTTAAAAACAGAGAAACTGCGTAAGTCTGACTCAAAGGCAAAATTAAACCTTTTTGTAGAGATTCCCATAAATCCCTGACAGTTTCTGAGGCAGATTTTTCGTTAACAATACTAAGAACATCTAAATTAAATTTATCCCCAATACAGGCAGCTAATTTTACAACTTTCTGCGTAGTTAGCGATAGCTTTTGAATCTGACTGACCATTAATTCAACGACATTATCAGTAATTTCAATGTCTCTTATGACTTCAATATTCCACTGCCAACAAGCTTCAGTGTAATTAAATAAAATTTGATTTTCTTGATAGAGTGATTTTAAAATTTGGGTTAAGAAAAAAGGATTACCTTGAGTTTTACCATAAAGTAATTCCGCGAGAGAGCTTGATTTATTTAAGTTGCTATGGAGGGTATCACTAACTAACTGGTTAATATGAGCAATCTGCAAAGGCTGAAGTACAATATTGTTAACAACTACACCGGATTTTTGAGTTTCCTCTAAGGTCAAAATTAAGGGATGAGTTGCATGAACTTCATTATCTCGATATGCACCAATTAGTAATAAATATTGACTATCTGGGTCACTAGCCAGAAACTGAATCAATTTTAATGAAGCTGCATCCGCCCATTGTAAGTCATCCAAGAAAATCACTAAGGGATGTTCAGCTTGACAAAATACATGAATAAACTGTAAAAACAGGCGATTAAATCGGTTTTGCGATTCAGTCGAGCCTAATTGTGGCACTTCTGGTTGTGTGCCAATAATTCTTTCAACATCAGGAATAACATCAATAATAATTTGACCATTATTACCCAATGCAGCTAAAAGCTTTGCTTGCCAATCTGCAATTTGCTCGCTACTTTCTGTTAATAGCTGCCGAATTAATTCTTGAAAAGCTTGAATCAAAGAAGCGTAAGGGATATTACGTTTAAATTGGTCAAATTTACCCGAAATAAAATATCCCCGTTGACGGACTATGGGTTTATGAACTTCATTAACTAAGCAGGATTTCCCTATACCAGAGTATCCACTTACTAACATTATTTCCGTTGCCCCAAGGCTAACACGCTCAAATGCATTGATGAGCATGGCAACTTCTGCCTCGCGTCCATAAAGTTTTTGGGGAATCAGAAATTGGCTAGATAAATCTAGCTGACCGATGTTGAAATCTACAATTTGACCTGTTGCTTGTAGTTGTCGTATGCATTCTTCTAAATCTGCTTTGATTCCCAAAGCATTTTGATATCTATCCTCAGCCGTTTTGGCTAACAATTTCATCACAATATCCCCAAGTACTGGCGGAATATTTGAGTTAATTTCTTGAGGAGATACGGGAGTTTTAGCTATGTGGAAATGAACTAATTCTAAAGAGTCATTAACTTGAAAAGGTAACTGACCCGTTAACATTTCATAAAAAGTGACACCTAAAGAGTAAAAGTCAGTCCGATAATCAATTGCACGGTTCATCCTGCCTGTTTGTTCTGGCGACATATAGGCGAGGGTACCTTCTAAAAAGTTAGGGTCGCTAGGATTTTGAGTTTCGCTGGATAAACATGATGAGATACTAAAATCAATAATTTTTACTTGTCCTGTTTGCGGATTTATTAAAATATTTTGTGGCTTAATATCTTTATGAATAATATTATTTTGATGTAAATCGCTAAGAATAATAGCTAACTGAATAGCAATGTTTAAAAATTTAATTAAGTCAAAATTTTGGATATTAAGAAAATTTTTAAGGGGTTCTCCAGCAAAATCAGTCAGAATTAACGCTAAACCATTTTGATAATTCTCCAATGCCAAAGGTTTAACAATGCCTGCAATATTTAAACTTTGGAGTATTTGATATTCATGTCTTAATTGAGTAAGTTGTTGTCTGGTGGGATATTCAGCTTTCAGAGTTTTAATAATGACCGATGTTTGCTCTGGTTCTCGCACAGCACGGTAAACGCAGGTTGTGGTGCCGTCATAAAGGACTTCGATGAGGTTGTAACCTGCAATGGTAATACTCATATAACAATCCGGGTTGATTCCTGAAAATACTTGCTGAGAAAGGGCATAGGGGAGAAAGAACAAAGATATAGCGATTTCTTCCAAAGATAAAATATAGCAATTCTATTTCAGTTTTGACTGTTGGCTATCAACGGTTAACAGTCAACAACCCTTCCTGTAAGATTATTTCAATATTTAGTTTCTAATTAGTGAAAGTTACTTAACTAGCCGATAGTTTCTCAATTAATGCTAAATTTTACTCCTGTTAAAGTTAAAGGCTGTTTTACATAACCAAAGGTGAAAAGGTACAAGTAAACAGCATAAAGTCCCCTACAGAGAACATTTCAGAGGGGAAATGAGTAAATTGAGCGCTGATGATATTCTCAAATTTGCATCGTTTTTGAGAAATATCTATCATAGTTTGCTATTTTTGCTGTGATTCAGGCTCAGATTCTAGATAAGTCTAATTATTTGCTTGTGCCTGCTCTAAACAAACAATTAATTTTTCGGCTAAAATTTGCACGCTTGGTTCTCCCAGCATACCTAAATGTGTGCCTGGCACTTCGTGAATCTCCACACCTTGTTTAGCCATTCCATGCCAGCCTCTACAGGGTTTGAACTGACACCATCTCAAGATTTCTTTGGTAGTAAATAAAGTGACCTGTCCGGAGTAAGGTTGTGGTACATAATCCGCCATTGTGGCTTGCTTGAAAGTTTCTATCAATGCCATGTTGTAAGGGTTAGCATCTTCCGTAAAGGACTGTTCGTTCCACAAGTCGAATTTGCTGCTTGGTTTCCCAGTCAACACGGAACCAAACCAATCCACTTTAGCCAGAAAATAGTTCCATCTATCTGGCGATCGCAGTTGCAAAAGAGTTAGCAAATATACATAAATTGTCCGCCATAGCGAAGGATGATTTATATACAAACTGGGGCTATATGTATCAAACATAGCTAATAAATCCACGCGATCGCCTTGAGCTTCTAACTGACGCGCCATTTCAAAAGCAATGATTCCCCCACTCGAAAAACCACCCAACAGATAGGGGCCATGCGGTTGCACAGTGCGAATCTCTTGGATGTAGTGAGATGCCATATCCTCAACTCTGGTGTGGGGAGCCTGTTTACCATCTAATCCTTGTGCTTGTAAGCCATATACAGGCTGCTCTGTACCCAGGTGACGTACTAGAGTTTGGTAGCCAATTACATTACCACCGAGGGCATGAATTAAGAATAAAGGCCGTTTTGCACTGCTACCTGGCTGAATAGTTACCAAAGAAGACCAAGAAGCCGATATATTTGGTTGGCTGAGAATACTAGCTAATTGTTCTATGGTAGGTGATTGCAACAAGGTCGCTAGAGGCAGTTTTTGACCAAATTTCTTTTCAATTTGGGTAAATAATTTTACCGCTAGTATCGAGTTTCCACCCAAGTCAAAGAAATTATCTTTGATGCCAATTAACTGAATATTTAGTACCTCTGACCAAATTTGCGCTAAATCAATTTCTATGGCGTTACTAGGGGCAACAAAAGCTTTCTCTAATTCTGGCCTTTGGTCGGGGATGGGCAGAGCGCGACGGTCTACTTTACCATTTGGAGTCAGTGGAATTTTGGCGATCGCAACAAAGGCGGAAGGTATCATATACTCTGGCAGTTTCTCTTGCAGAAAACGCCGTAACTCATTCATGGAAGGCACAGTTTCGCTATTTACCACAACATACGCCACTAATCGCTTATTTCCTGGCTCATCCTCTCTGGCGATAACTACAGTTTCCTTTACAGAGTCATGTTGTGTGAGTACGCTTTCAATTTCTCCCAACTCAATGCGGAAACCACGAATCTTTACCTGATGGTCAATCCGACCGAGAAATTCAATATTACCATCACTAAAATAACGGGCTAAATCTCCAGTTTTATATAATTTTGAATTGCTAAAGGGATTGGGAATGAATTTTTGGGCTGTGAGTTCGGGTTGATTTAAATAGCCAGAGGCTAAACATTCTCCACCAATATACAATTCCCCAGTCACACCTATGGGGCAAGGATTGAGGTAATCATCCAAAATGTAATATTGGGCGTTTTGGATGGGTTTGCCATAGGGGATACTCTTCCAATGGGTTTCTACCTTGCCAATGGGGTAATAATTAGACCAAACAGTTGCTTCCGTTGCTCCACCCAAACTAATTACCTCAACCCCTGGAAAGGTTGCTTTCAATAAATCTGGGAGTGTAACTGGTATCCAATCACCACTCATAAATACGAGTCGCAATTGGGGATGACAATTACTGGCTTGAACTTTGGGGAAAAAGCCAGCTAGTTGTTGCAGTGCAGGTGGCGCAGAATCCCAGAACGTAATCGGCTCATGGCAGAGAATGTGCAACAAAGCTTCTGGATCTCGCACATCATAGCTAGTCACAACTCGGATTGAACCACCTGCGGCTAACAGTCCAAAAATGTCATAAACCGACAGGTCAAAACATAAGGATGTGATAAATAAAACTCTGTCGTCAGAATTGACATTAAATGTTTTGTTTACCCATTCAATCAGATTGATAACTGGTTGATGACGAACTACAACCCCCTTGGGTGTGCCTGTAGAGCCAGAGGTAAAAATTACATAGGCAATATCATCAGAATTGGCAGATGCTGGCAAATTTTCTGTAGACAGCAAATCTAGATAGAAACGATTCCACACCTGCTGATGTCCTACTTCCCAAACAGATTGAGTATGTGCAGATTTATCTAAACAGATTAAGTGTTGCAGTGCGCTCAGTTCTAGCTCATGGATACTAGGTAACAAGCCAGTTTGGGTGACTAAACAATTAATTTGCAGAGAAGACAGCAGTAATTGAATCCGTGCTTTAGGAAAGCTGGGTTCTAATGGCACATAGGCACCTCCAGCTTTTAAAATCCCTAACACTGCAGGAATCATTTCTATTGAACGTTCTAGATAAACAGCAACTAACACCCCAGGTTTTACACCCAGTTGTTGCAGGTGATGGGCTAATTGATTAGCTCTACAGTTCAATTGTTGGTAAGTTAATTGTTCCTCGCCACAGACAACAGCTACAGCATTGGGTGTCTGTTCTACTTGCGCTTCAAATAGTTGATGAATACAAAGTTGCTCGGCAAAATCAGCTTGTGTATGATTCCACTCAACCAACATTTGCTGTCTTTCATCTGCTGTTAATAGTGGCAATTCTCCTAAACACTGCCAAGGATTAATTGCCATGCTGGACAATAAAGTCTCAAGATGTCCCAGCATCCGAGTAATTTTGGCATCGTCGAAGAGGTTTTGATCATATTTAAGTTTCAATAACAATTCTGACTCTGCATACCCAACTAATGTTAAGGAAAAGTTCGTCTGTTCTTCTAGGCGGAATTCCAGGTTTTGCCATCTACCACCCTGAGAACGCAAAGCCGAATTTAATTCATAATTTTCAAATACCAAAATACTATCGAACAAAGGCGTTCCCGGTGGGACATCGCTCCATCTTTGCACCTGGGTGAGGGGAGTATGTTCGTATTCTCGCAAAGCTACCCACTGCGATCGCAATTCTTTGAGCCAATTCAGTAGCGGTTTTTCCCCAGAAACCTTAACTCGGACTGGTAAGGTATTAATCAACAGTCCCACCATCGATTCAGCTCCCACTACAGAGGAATGACGACAGGCTCTTGTTGCACCAAAGACAACATCAGTTTCACCACTGTAACGGCTTAAAAGTATTGCCCAAGCACCCTGTACTAAAGTATTCAGCGTTATTTGATGTTGTTTGGCTAAAGACTGCAACATCGCTGTAGTTTTTAGTGAAAGTCGGATTGCTTGCTCGCCAAAACCGCTTTGTTCACGCGGGGTGGAGTCTACTAATAAAGGTGTGGGTGCAGTAAAGCCTTTGAGCAAGTCTCGCCAATAACTTTCAGCCGGAGACCAATCCTGTTGCTGTAACCATCCAATGTGGTCTTGATAAGGACGGGGTTGGGAGAGTTGTAAATCTTTGCCTTTGCAGAAAGCGTCATAAAAGGTGAATAATTCCTTGATGACAATGGATAAAGAGCGACCATCTAACAAAGCATGGTGAAAAGTCCAAACAAATTGGTAGACAGATGCTTGCAAGCGAAATAATGCTACACGCATCAAGGGTGCAACATTAAGCTGAAAACCACGCCTGCGATCGCTTTGCAGATAAGCTTGTAATTTAGTTGATTGTTCTATATCAGATAAGCCACGCCAATCTTGCTGTTCTAGGGGAATGATGACTTTTTGATGCACACATTGCTGCGGTTCTCGTTCACTTTCCCAATCAAAGCTAGTTCTCAAAACTGCGTGCCTTTCTACAACTTTCTGCCATGCTTGTTGAAATGCAAAAACATTAATTTTTTCATCTACTAAACAAATCATCTGCTCAATATCTACTCCCGGCTTTTGAGCGAAGAGATGGTTAAATAGCATTCCTTGCTGCATAGATGAAAGTTGATATAAATCTTTTATGCTGACTACTGGCATTTGATGGTAATAAAAATTTTGAATGATGTAATAATTGGTGCCAATGTAACCATCAGGATAAAAATTAGATGATTACAAAATTAAATAAGATTTTTAATGTGGGTTTAGTCTTGAGACCATTGTCATTTTGTAGGTAGTCTCAAAACAATGATGTTGGGCAAATCTAGAGACCATTATGTAATAAGAAGCGTTGCTAATTCACATCAGAACTAGAATCTAAATACTCTGCAAGCCATAGCAATTAATAGATTGCAATACATCAAATCTATGCATTAATTACTAAATGAATTTTCTAGACTAGGCAGAGGAATTTCAAAATTTATGGTAGTGCTGCTTCAACAAGTATCAATAGAATTTAGCAGGTAAAATCTCTATTTTTATATAAAGATAATAAAGAATTATCTATTTTTTGCAAAGAAAATATAAAGCTATTTTAGTCCTTCCGTAATTTCAACCAATAAAGTGGTTATTTTTAACCAGCTAACTGTAGTAAAAATTTAATTTATACATCACAGTGAAAATAAGTATTTAGACAAAAAAATTTACAGTCATTGCAAGCGTTCGCAATGACATTGTGTAATTAATTTTGGGTAACTACTCTTAATTTTTATAACCGTGTTATTACGGTTATCTATTTGGTTTACATATCTTAATATTAGGATTAATCTTATAAACAAATCATGGCATATCTAAATTAAGCTATGACATAAACCAGTAGCTATTGGTAATATTAGTTTCATAAATAAAATTTTTAATTTCTTATATTTAGTTACAAATAAAACGTTAACATTATAGGGTAAGCTTGCTGGGTTGTATATGTTTTTAGCTTTGCTAATGACTATACATAATCGATTCTTTAATTAGAAGGAATTTATTACTTTAAGGTTGGTTAACTTACACAATACTTATTGGCAGGACTACTGATTAAACTTATGCTATCTCTAGAGCAAACAAGATTAGATAAATTATTGGATGAATTTAAAACCTCTATCAAAATTCAGTACAGTGGCAGTCTAAACGTTAAAAGTTCTCATAATTCTCAATGGACTTTCTATTATCATCTAGGACAGATAGTTTGGGCAACGGGAGGCAATCATCCTTGCCGCCGTTTGTATAGATATATAATGCAGAATTGTCCTCATATTGAAATGAACAAATTACTATTACAGGTTGAGGATACCTCAAGCGATTATTGGGGATATCGTCTACTAGAAATCTTACATAAAAAATATCAAGTTACTCTCCAACAAATTGACACCATTGTGAGGGGAACAATATCAGAGGTTTTATTTGATCTAGCACAACATCTCAATCGCGCTTCATTGCTTTATGAGCGCCATCAAGAAGTAATTTTAACAGCACCTCATGATTTCACAAGTTCAAATATAATTATTCAACAAATACAAGAATCTTGGAACATTTGGGCAAAGGCTGGATTAGCAACTTTTTCGCCTCACTTAGCACCCATTATCCGCAAACCAGAACAACTCCAACAGCTTGTAAGCCCAACTGTCTACAAAAACTTTGCACATTTAATGAACGGTAAATACACCTTATGGGATTTAGCCGTAAAAATGAATCAGAGTTTATTATCAATAACGCGTTCCCTACTTCCTTATATTCGTCAAGGGATTATGGAACTGATTGCAGTACCTGACTTTTCTTTACCAACTACCGAACTCAGAAATAGCTCTAACTTTACACCATTAAAGAAGCTAAATTCTCCACTCATTGCTTGTGTAGATGATAGCCCTCAAGTTGGTAAATTTCTGCAAGAAATCCTCATCTCAAATGGTTTTAGGTTTATCAATATTCAAGAGCCTGTACAAGCTCTACCCATTCTAATTCAGCATAAGCCAGACTTAATATTTTTAGATTTGATTATGCCTGGTGTGAACGGATACGAACTCTGCGCCCAGTTACGCAGAAGTTCTGCCTTGTCCAACACACCAGTAGTTATCTTAACGGGCAGTGATGGTCTTTTTGATAAGGTTCGGTCTAAGGTTTTTGGTGCAACAGATTTTGTGACTAAACCTATAGAGGTTGATCAAGTCTTGAAGAAAGTGCGTGAATATCTACCTAATGCATTAGAGACTTGCAACTAACAAAATAGTGAGCAGGAGATGCAGAAATATAAACTAAAGGGGCAAGAAATAACTCTTGCCCGATGTCGCATTTTCAAATTTTAATGAGATTGAAAGTAATGTTTGACGATTTGTAAAATGCGATCGCTTGCTTTACCATCACCAAAAGGATTGATAGCGTTTGCCATTGTGTCGTAGGCTATGGGGTTGCTGAGTAACTCCGCCGCTGCTGCCACAATATTCTCAGTTTCAGTTCCTACAAGTTTAGCTGTACCCGCCGTCACCGCTTCTGGCCTTTCTGTAGTTTCTCGCAGAACTAGTACAGGTTTACCAAGACTGGGTGCTTCTTCTTGCAAACCACCAGAATCAGTCAGCAATAAATGCGATCGCGCGATCGCGCCAACTAATTCCTTATAATCTAAAGGTTCTGTCAAAAATATGCGGGGATGATTCCCTAAAAGCGCTTGTAATGGTTCTCTTACAGTAGGATTCCGGTGTAAAGGTAACAGCAGCGCCGTATCAGGAAATTTATCTAATATCTGTAAAAATCCCTGAGCAATTCCTTGTAGTGGTTCTCCCCAATTCTCCCGGCGATGAACTGTAGCCAGCAATGTGCGATATGATGACCAGTCTAAACCCGGAATATTGCAAGCTGGCTCAATTGCAGCTACATTTAACAGCGCATCAATTACCGTATTACCCGTTAAGTGAATTTCACCCAACACACCAGAACGCTGTAAGTTCTCCATAGCCAGTGGTGTGGGTGCAAAGTGCAATTGCGTAATTTGCGAAATTAGGCGACGGTTAGCTTCTTCTGGGTAAGGATTAAATAATTCATCAGTTCTTAATCCGGCTTCTACATGGCCTACAGGAATTTTTTGATAAAACGCCGCCAAAGCTGCGGCAAAAGCTGTTGTAGTATCTCCCTGTACGATGACTAAATCTGGCTTGCTTTCCTTAAATAACGTTTCCAAACCGCGCAAACTACGACAGGTAATATCACTTAAAGATTGCTGAGGCTGCATAATCTCTAAGTTTCCATCTGCTTTTAGGTTGAACAGCTGCATTACTTGCTCAACCATTTCACGATGTTGTCCAGTCAAAATTACTTGTGACTCAAAATCTTGTGACCTTTGAAAGACTTGAATTACAGGAGCTAGTTTAATTGCTTCTGGACGAGTACCTAAAATTATATAAACTCGTTTTTGATTAGTCATTTAGTTATTGGTCAAGGGTCAAGGGTCAAGGGTCAATGGTCAAGGGTTAAGGGTCAAGGGTTAATGGTCAAAGGCAATCATGACAAACGACTATTAAGAAAATTAAATTGTAGAGTATGTTATCCCTATCGAGTAGGGTAGAGCAAAATTTAAGGTGCGTTAGCCTTTGGCATAACACACCCTACTTCATATTTATTCATATATTACAAACACCAAATAAACATGAAAAAACCCGGCTGAACCGGGCAGATGTACTGTTTGTCGAAGTTAGCAATTATTTGATTTCGCAAGTTAATGGACAAGCAGCATAGACGGAAGTCTGTAATTGTTCTGCCTCTCCATGCAGCCAGCTAAGCCATTTGATTTGTTTTGGATGTACACCTTTAGCAGTTAACACCCCAGCAGCTAAAACAACTGCCATGACATTAAACAAAATCAAACCGCCTGCTACTAATAAAACTGCACTTACAGGCATCACAGATTGCAACACAATCGACAACAGACACCCGACCGTAGCCATCAAAACAACTAATGGGAACCCGACAACCAACAAACATACTGCCAATGTGAAAGTCCAGATCAAAAAACTTTTGATCATTAACAAGGAGTAGGTCTTACCTAGATTAGAGCTATCTGCCGAAACCATGACTTTTCCTCCCAAATACACAGCAAGATTTTTACTTCAGCTTTATCTCACTTTCGCGAGAACACTGAACTATTCAATTAGAAGTTCAGTATATAAAAACCTATTGCTAAGATGAGCATTTGTTTACTAAAGTTTACAGTTAATTTTTTGTAAATATGAATGTAAAGCTTAAGTCATATATAGGTAGAAAGCTTACTATCAACATCTACCAAAAGGAATATAAGAACTTAAGCAGGCACTTCAGAAATGCGATCTCAACGATTAACATCACCTCTGCTTAACATTTCTTATAATAAATCGTAGTCCTTCTCATAATTATCAGATAGTGCTGAAGAAATTATCTGCTAGCGTTTTTGCTGTTAATTGATCACTAGTTTTGTCCAGGCTAGAAATAAATTTCTCATTTAGAGAGGATAAAGTATTTTCTCTTAAGTAATATGTCTTAATAAAAACTTGTTATTAGCCGGAATATCACTGATGCTTTCCAAGGGTTTGAGTATGTTAAACAAGTTGATATCTAGTTAATAAATTTTACATAATTAATAAATGCCATAAAGCTAGTAAAAAAACATACTCATGTCAGTTGTAAAAAAAGAACTGACAGCGGTTTTCAAGTATCAAGCAAATAAACACTGAGCGCCCTGCACTACAAGCACCTCGAGACTATCCATCAGTAAGTTTTCCGCTAATTTAATTTTTTGCTTCATTGTAAAGATTTATGACCGACCTACAGCGTCCATCTACTTCTAATCCGCCTCCAGCTCCACGTAATGTGCCGCCAATGCCGCCACCAATGCCAGCACCACCGCCACCAACGCTGAGTACCCAACGCCAGGCGACACAAACCTTGGATATGTCAAGTTACGCTGGGGTTCCTGCGGCACCACCAGTTGCACCTCCACCACCGTCTGCGCCACCACCACCAGCTGCACCTCCAGCGGCGGCGCATCGTCCTGGTGCGCCACCACCAATGCCTAATGTTCCCAGTGTCAAAAGCAGCGCGCCGACGCTGACATTAGAGAAGCTAATTGAGGAAGCTTACGAAAAAGGTTTTTCTGACATTCACTTGGGTGTAGGTGAAACCCCACGTTTTCGTAATCGGGGCGAAATTGAGAAAACAAATCATCCAGAAACAGATAAAGACACTTTTCTCAGTTGGATGCGGGAAGTTTTAACCGAAGCTGAAATTAAGCGCTTTGAAGAAAATTTAGAATTTGACGGTGCAACTCAATACGAATTTGCCCGAGTGCGGATTAATATCTTTGACTCGCTCAAAGGCTATGCAATGGTATTGCGGTTAATTCCGTTAAAAATCTTAACAATGGAGCAGTTAAGACTACCGCCAATTTTCCGGGAAATTTGTCATGCTCACAAAGGTTTAATTCTGGTAACTGGGCCCACCGGTTCTGGTAAATCCACAACGATGGCAGCAATGATTGACTACATCAATAAAGAGATGCCTAAGCATATCATTACCATCGAAGACCCGATTGAATTTGTCCACAAAAGCCAAAAGTCCTTGATCAAACAACGGGAAGTGGGAATGCACACCCGTAAATTTGATAACGCTTTAAAAGCAGCTTTGCGGGAAGATCCAGATTTAATTCTGGTGGGGGAAATGCGGGATAAAGAAACAGTCAACACCGCTTTAAAAGCTGCTCAAACAGGTCACTTGGTAATGGGAACACTGCACACCAATAGTGCTGTAAAAACTATTGAACGGATACTTAACCTGTACTCTGGGGAAGAACAAGATGCCATGCGGGTGGCAATTTCTGAGTCTTTAGTATCTGTAATTGCCCAAGGGCTATGTCGGACGACAGATGGTAAGCGCGCCGCATTCCACGATATCCTAATTAATACTGAGGCTATTAAAGAATGGATTAAAGATGGGAAATATGACGAAATTACCGAACTCATGAAGCAAGCCAGCTTTGATGGCATGATCACGATGAATCAGTCGTTGTATAACCTTTACCAAGATGGACGGATTACTGAGGAAACAGCCTTAGAAATGTCACCGACTCCTAATGAAATGGCTCAATTCCTCCGAGGACGAGTTTAGTTACAGTAAATAAGTAAAGTAAAAAGTAAAAGGTAAAAAACAAAATTTTTTACTTTTTACTTTTTGTTGTGGAGTTATGTAGTTCCAGAAACTGACTTGAATACAGATAAACTATCTAAAACCCAGCTGTTTAAAGGTATTGCCCTATTTACACCTGGAGGCGATTTAATTTACTGCATCGACCCTAGTAAACAAGGGAGATGGCATTTACAGCTGTGTGCTGCTTTGCAGGAAATTTTGGATCTATCAGAACCACCGCATTTTTTAGTCCCTTGCTACACAGCAACAGTTGATCACTGGTTAGATCCGCGCACCAAACAAGTAAGAACCTTTGCTGAAGCTTATCCAGCAGTTTTGCGACATCAAGCTGTGCTCAACGCAATTTTTGGCACAGGGGATTTAGCATGGCAAGCTGCGCCTTGGGTTGATGGTTTGTGCGATCGCATGGTATTGGCTACTTATCGTTCCTCATTTCCGCAGCTTTGGGAAGACCATGACTTAATTGTGCGCTTAGATGCTGAATCTACACAGAAGTACCATCAAGTCCCCACAAAAACACAGAGTTTCCTACTGAAAACCCAAGCCTATGTGTTGCGGTTGTTTGTCGCTGGACATAGTGCAAATACGGAACGAATTTTACAAAATTTACACGAACTCCTAGAGCGATCGCTAGGACAACCTTACACTTTGAAAGTGGTTGATGTTTTAACTAATCCAGAACAAGCGGAAATCGACCAAGTCAGTGCTACTCCCACCTTAGTCAAAGTTTGGCCCCATCCCATTCGCCGACTTGTTGGTGATTTAGATCAAGCAGAAAAAATCCTACAAATGCTAGGCGCGCAAGAGAAATTGTAAGTATGAGGACTGGGAAAAACATTGAGGCTGCAGGGGAGTAGGGGGCATAGGAGAGGATTTGCAGCTTTTAGCAGCATGAAAATGATGCAATTTAAATGGCGATTATCTTAGGAAGCAGAGGATAAATACACAAATGCCAAATATCAAATAAATTAGCTTTTTTCAATCCCCAATGAATGTTAAGTTATGTGAGCCAATATGGCTCAATTAGCAAATTCAATTCTGATATTATCTCCAAGTCTTAACTACAAATAACCATCCACTTACACTTCCTTGTAGCAATACTAGGAGGTTTTTTTAACCCATTATTTATGCTCAAATATTAACTTGTCCTAGCCGTCAATCCATCTGAGGAATGAAAGGTTATGATGATAAATTTAAATAAATTGAGGGGTATTACCCCTATGGTATGTTGAAAACTATAAGTGTAAAATGAAACTTGGGTTTAAAGAAATATTTTGCTTCCAATCCTACTCATTTAATTGTGAGTAGGATGTTTTATATTTGTGAGTTTTGTTATAATTATTTCATTATTTGGTTATATAGTTTAGATACTATCAATAGGCGATCGCACAGTAGATAGCTAAATTATTATTAACAAATTAACAAGAGGTAAGCTAATACGCCTCTAAATTGCATAACTACCTATAAGGACTGTTGACTGTTGACTGTTGACAGCCCTCACAATGGATGTGCAACTTAAAAGCCGAATAGCTTAGTTAAACTATCCTTGATATTGAACTGTGTTTCAATAGATAAAAACATATATAAGCGAGTCTTATTTATCTTTCATCCTTAAGAAAAAGGCAGGAGAACCTGCCTTTGGAATGAGTCTAAAAATCTATCTCCATTAAAGATAGCACTTGGCGTTAACAATGCTATGACAACACTGTGACATAAATATGATTATTTCGTAAGTTATTATATTCTATTATCTCAGTATAATTAACTAAAAATTATGAGGTTTGAATTGCTAAAAGCCTGATGAATATAGGCTAAAAAAGATGCTGAAGTGGAGTATTGAATTGCTCTGTTGGGTGCAAATTTTGTATCATTTTTTATGTTTACTTTTATATTCTGAGGTTGCACAAAATACCGCTTAATTTCATAATTTAGTCTCGCCTGGGGCAAACCCTCTGGTACTCTGTGAGAAAAAAGCAGTTGATAAAGGGGTAGGAAGGAACGCTAGACGCTACCAGCGAAGGGTTGGCGCAGCCTCTCGTAGAGAAGCTATGCCAAAGACCTTAACGGGTGACCTAAACTTCAAAGATGCCAAACTCGATAAAATTCTAAATAATCCATATTTTCTGCACAGTGCCACAGAAGTTTAAAAGAGTTGCGATATCGTTCCCATTCATCATCTAAAACTTGATAGCAGTTGGAATTTTTTAAAGCTGCAATTACTTGTGGTAACTGTTCATAGAGAACTATTTCTTTTAAGTTATCGGCTGCACGTTTATGTAGTGATATGCTTTCGGTTGATTCCATTAATTGTAATAAAGTGGTAAGTGCAATTGGATTACCTGGATTGAGTTGCGCTAATTTATAAGCCCGTCTTCTTTGGGTATCTTCATCTTCAGAGGCGGAGATACCGCGAATTAGTTCGGCAATTTTGGAGTTGATAGAGAAATAATTTGATGCGGCTGATTTTTGTTTTCTCTTGTTTCTTCTATGCTGATGAAATGTTGGAGTTGGAGAAACTGTAACGAATGTAGGTAACTCATCACCTTGAAGTGTGGCTAAATTTTCTAAAGCTTGTCGGCTTTGAGATGAATCAATTGCAGATGTAGCAATTTCTTGAAGTGTAGAAATGGCAATGGAATTGTGAGGGTCGATTTTACCTAAACTATAAGCAGCTTTGCGACGAATAGATTCATTTTTGCTAGATGCGATAATTTCTACTAAAGCGGCGATCGCATTTTGATTACCAGCGTTGACTCTGGCTAAACTATAGGCAAGTTGCCAGCGAACTGAATCATAACGCATAGTTTTGACGAGTTCTTCTAATTTAGCGATCGCAATTTGGTTACCTGGATCGAAAATTTTACCCAAGCTGTAAGCCGCATTCCAAATTACGAAATCATTTTGGCTAGAAGAGATGTACTTTTCTAAAGCTGCGATCGCTTTTGGGCGATCGGTTTTTAATAATGCCACCCGCGCACATTCTACAATTGGGGCTGGATATCTCCACGGCTTTTCGTCTTGGAAGTCGCCATAACCAAAACGCCACGTTACCAACTGCTGCACAATTTCATCAGCTTTTTGACAATCTGCAAATTCAGCAATTCCTTGGGCGGCGACAAAATAAGCTTGATAGCCATAGTAGCCACCGCAGTTATCATTGAATTCAATTAATGCTTGGATAAATTCTTCTTTGTGTGTCTGCGGAATATCATCTCTACCCAGCCATAGCAAAATGACTTCGCGCCACTGGGGTTCAAAGATGCGGTAAGAGGGAGATGAGGGGGATGAGGGAGGTGAGGGGGATGAGGGGGAAGGGTTGAGATTTAATGTGTGATTTAGGAAAAAATGCCAATCAGTAACGGCTTGGGCGGCAAAATATTCTTGAAAGGTGGGATGGTAAAAAGCATAAACTTTTTCGCCCTGAGTTTCGGAGATACCTACCTGATTTAGCCAACCTAACTGTAATGCTAATTGAAATAAACCATCATCAGACGCGCCGAGAACTTGGGAAACAAAGCGATGTCTGAGGCGAAACTTGGTTTTTTCTTGGGAAATAGCTAATAATGCTAACTCTCCCAAGGCGCGATTTAACTGCTGTCGCTGGGTGAAAGTTGTGGGAAAACGATCCTGTTTCCATTCGTAGATTGATTCTACAAACTGTTCGTACAACATCGCTTTAGTTGTTGGTAATTTTCCCTGAGCTAATCCCCAAGTACGACATAATAAAGCTAACCTGAGGGGATTTTTTACCGCATCCTTTAAGCGTCGCCGTTCTGGTTGATTTAACTCTGCTTGTAAACTCTCACCACAAGCGGGATTATCTTGAAACCAATGCTGGATAAATTCTCCTACTTGGTTGGATGCAGATTTGGAACCGAAGGAAAATTCTGTGCCATAGCTAAAATTTAAGTTGCGGTAGACTTTAAAAACTTGCAGTGCATTTTTACCGCCATCCCAAACATTCAGCCGACAAGTCAAAATTATCCTGGCATCTGCAACCCAGCCTGTCAAAAAACTCGCAATTTTCGTTAAAGCTTGGCTAGAGTCCAAAGCCATTTCATCCACTGCATCTAAAAGTAACCAAACTCGCCCTTGGTTAAACTGTTCGCAGAATGCTTCTTCAACTTCCTCCGAGACGCGTAATTTACGAAGTGCAGTAGGTAGCCAATCTTGAATTAAGTATTGTTCTAAAGTTTTCCCTTGCAAATCTGCTAAAGAAACCCAGACAGGTAAATCTTCAGTATTATCTAAAATCCATGCGGCAATTTTTTGTAACAATGTAGTTTTTCCCGCCCCTGGTTCGCCTAAAATGGCGATGCGCTGGGTATCTTGCGCCCCTAATAATTGTTGAATAAATTCATCAGGGTTAAAAGTCTGAGTCATTTCCGAATCTTCTGGTTCATATAACCGCGAACCATCTTGCGGCGTGACATCCCCACCTTGACGCAGACGTTGTTTGCGTTCCACCAAACCTAGGGGAACATAAACCTGATTTAATTCAAAACTCACACCATCAGCACTTGTGAGGGGATTGGTAGTCAACCGTTGGTGATTTTGCGCCATTAAAGCATCACGACAAAGTTGCTTCCAGTCGGGAGAAAAAGCAGGGGAGCAGGGAGCAGGGAGCAGAGGGGAAGGGCTTTCTCCTTTTCTCTCTTCTCTTGCTACTTGCTTCGACTTCTCTGGGCGGTGGGTTTCCCAGTGGATATCAAATTTTTGTAAATTGGCGGCTATGTCTTGGCGATCGCACCATAAATTGAGGGTAAAGTGCCAAGTTTCTGAACCGCTGCGAGATGGGCGATTATCTTCGAGAATTTCGAGGAAATCTGCAAACCGTTTTAAGGCTTCTTTGATGTGTTCGGCGTTTAATTGTGCTTCACCTGCTGCCAAACTTGTTAATGTTTGTAAAAATCTCACTTTTGTTCTGACAACTAGGCGATTTTCAGATATCCAGCGAGTTTGGATTTGGGGACGCAAAGCATCCAAACTGGCTTCATCACTACAGTTTAGGGCATCGTTAGCATAAGCTAATAATACTTCTAACAAGCGGCGCGATCGCTTTTTTGCTTCTGGGCCATAACTCGCTCTTGCCATCGCTGTAGTTGTAGAACTGGACAAAGTTCGGGAATTATCCAAGTTTAACAACTTCCGCACTGGGTATTTAGTTAGTAGGGGGAAGGGGGAAAGGGGAAAGGGGAAAGGGGAAGTGGGAAACGGTAAAGGGGAAAGGGGGAAAAGAAAAGCAAATTCCCTACCCAATCCCCAATCCCCAGTCCCCAATCCCCAATCCCCAATCCCTAATCCCTATTTCTCCGGTGGTAAATCGATAGTGTAAATAGTTTCCCCTTTCAAGTTATGTAGCCCGACTGTCATCACAGTTGTATAACTGTTAATTTTGACTGTACCGAAGAATTGCAAACCTTCACTGGGGGGACGATTTGCTTTCATTCCTGGGGGAATGCTGAGAAACTTAACTTGCGGGCCGAAGGTATTATCTAGTTTGTTTGGCCCAAATGTCCCGGCGTTGAGAGGCCCAGCGACAAATTCCCAAAAAGGCTTGAAGTCGGTAAACTGTGCTTTAGCTGGATCGTAATAGTGGGCGGCTGCATAATGCACATCCGCAGTTAACCAGACAACATTCTTAATATAGTTGCGTTTAATAAAACGTAGTAAATCAGCCAGTTCCAGTTCTCTTCCTAAAGCTGCGCCATCTCCATTCGCCCAAGCTTCAAAATCAGTGCTACCATCTGGAACTACCAACCCTAAAGGCATATCACTAGCAATTACTTTCCAAGTAGCTTTTGATTGCTGCAATTGCCTTTTTAACCATCGTAATTGTTTGCTGCCTAAAAATTCTGTTTCTTTACTTTGTGTTGTTTGGCGATTAGTTGTGTTTGGCCCTCGGTAGCTACGCTCATCAAGCATGAAAATTTCTAATAATGGCCCATAGCTAAAAGAACGATAAATTTTAGCTTTGTCTGTTAAATCACCTTTATAGCGGATGGGCATATATTCTAAAAATGCTTGTCTTCCCCTTTCTGCTAGTAAAGAAGTATCTTTTACTGTGTAGCGAGTATCATTAATGGGGAGAATTTCTCCAGGGTACCAGTTGTTAGTTACTTCATGGTCGTCCCACTGCGATAAAATTGGGACTTCTGCATTAAAACGTCTGACGTTTTCATCCATTAAATTGTAGATATAATTACCACGAAATTCGTCCAAAGTTTCTGCAACTTTTGATTTTGCTGGTGTGGTAATATTGTTCCAAATTTTGCCGTCATCCAGAGTTACTTGTGAAGGAATTGGGCCATCAGCGTAAATATTATCGCCAGAATGGATGAAAAAATCGGGATTCATTTTCCGCATGGTTTCGTAAATTTTCATCCCGCCAAAATCAGGATTAATCCCCCATCCTTGACCGGCTGTATCTCCACCCCAAGCAAAAAAGATATCTTTTTTATATTTAGATGGAGTACGGAAAGTACCCGTTACAGGTGCGCTGTAAATGTTTTTATCAGCTAAATTTTGGAAAGTTACCCGATAGAATATCTGTTGACCTGACGGTAAGTTATTAAGATTTAACCTGGCTGTAAAGTCGCTATCTTCCAAAGCTGCTGGGCCGAAAACACGCTGCACACGGCGGAACGATTCGTTAGTCGAGTATTCTACAATCATCCGGGCGGGGCGATCGCTCTTACTCCAAATGATGATGCTATCATCGCTAATGTCTCCGCAAGCTACACCATAAGGTATGCTCGGACGCATTTTTTCGGATGTAATAATTGCTGGCGCTTGTCCAAAAACTGTTGATTGTGATAGAAGATTTTGAGAGACAATTCCACCGCCTGTAAGTGCTGAAGTTAGCAAGAATTGGCGGCGGTTTAGCTTCGCTGGCGGTTTGAATTCCATAATTTTTAGCAGTGGTATTTCAGAAGAAGAATTGCTGATTGCTGAGTGATAGTTACAGTTTTATTAGCTTTGTGTAATAAATACACAAAGCTTTTCGATAGCAAATATGCAAAACTTGCTAATAGCAGAAATGTTGAAAATATTACCAATTACCAAGTTGGAATTTATCACGATTAATGGAATTTATTAGTAAATATTCAGTTATAAAAAAGTTAAGAAAAGCTAGCATTGCAATTTTGATGTCATACCCTAAGTAAGTCGGCAAGCAAAATTCTATATGTATGAAGAAATATAAATTCTCATCTCCAAAGTTCGGGGATTCCCCTAGCTTCTTAACTTCCCCTAGCAGACTCAGCCTTGTTCTATAAGCTTTTCCAGGTTTTGAGGCTATATTGGCTTCGGGGAAATTCCCTGGCATATTCTTAAGACATAGATGAAGCACCTAAAAATTTAGATATCAATCAGCCAATATGTTAAAACTTACCTACACAGAAGACAGCTTTAGCTTAGAACATCTGGAAACCTCGTTGCAAACTTGGGTAAATCAAAGAGTTACACTATCTTTGCATTCTGCAAATAATATTTACATTGAATCTAGTCAAGCAGCATTTTTACTTCCTTGTGATTTATCTAATTTGGAAGAGTTAGAGAAATTAAATCAAGCAAATATTTTAGAAATTTGTCCTTGTGATGCTGATGCAGTAGAAGTTGTTCTTAAAGGTACTTGGATAGCATCGAATCAAGAGAGTGAAGTAGGTATTTTTGTAACTTCACTGGACAAATCTGCGGCATTATTACTTGAACAACTAGCGCAAACTAAACAATTTATGCCATTGTTAACTGTTGAAGATTCACAGTTAACAGTCAACAGTTAACAGTCAACAGTCAACATTCAGTCTTGCTGTTCGCGGGACTTTGGTGCGACTTCCGAACCCGAACTTTGAATTCGTCCTAGTCAGTCGCGCCGCCTTTCCCCGGACAGCAACCCATAATAGGCAAGGGGGCAGGGGGCAGGGAGCAGGGGGGAGAAGAAAAGCTTATACCCATTTTATTAATTTCAAAAGTTCCAAAATATTAAATTAGAATTATCTAATTTTTCAGTCTTGCTGTTCGCGGGACTTGAGTATGACTTCCGTTCCAACCTGTTAAGTTGATTGACCTAGTCATGCTAATCTTTCCCCGAACAGCACTCTAATAATTCGGAATTCTTAGTTTGTAATTCGTAATTTATATGATTAGTAATAATAACCGCGTTGAGCAGGTGGCGCGGGAAGATTTGGTGATGTTTATTAATGCTTGTCTGGCTTGTACGGGACAGCGGGAATTTTATGATGATGCTTATGGACAGCGAGTATCAATTGATTTTTTACATGATTATATTTTGGGGAATTATCGCTTACTTTATGCTCGTTCTTTGGCGGCGGGGATTAATCATTTTAATCAGGCGCAGATTATTTTGAAATTGCTGGCGACGGGAAAGGATACGTTAGCAGAACATAAGGAAGAGGAGGGTGCGTTAATTGCTCATGCGCTTAATTCTTTACCACCGCAACGGGCTTGGGGGGTTTTACAGCAGTTGCGTCAACGGCGAATCAACAACCGTCGGAGTCGCGCGATCGCACGGGATTATTTACAACAGCGACGCGATTTAAGTTTCCATGCTGTGAAGTATCGTCCCAAGGTAAGAGCGATCGCATCTCACGCACATTTGAAACTTCAAGGTGAATTGGGTACTTTTCTGTTCCGCAATTGGAAGCAAAAGGTGTATGAAACTGAGTTATTCGAGAAGTTTCGTCAAGCACATTTTAGCGAACAGGCTATTTATGATTTACCTTTCACTGTGGCGGAGGGATTAGCAGCAAAGCACAAAGTCAAGCGCGATGTGTTTTTAACCCGCATCCAACAGCAAATGACTGTGGGTGAAAAGTTGCGCTTCCAAGGTGCGGCGGAACGTACTGAAAAGGTGGAAATTGACTTAGATTTGGGAAAGTTACCCTTAACTAAGTTGGCGTTGTATATTTTATCTTTGCCTTTGGAAAGGAGAAAAGAGCAAAGGGAGATTTTTCACCAAGCTTTAGAGCGATCAGCTCGTTCAGTGCTAAAAAAAGCACCGTTGAAACTGGGAAAAGTGGCAGCAGTTTTAGATTGTAGCTACTCTAGCTCAGGTTCTAGCGAAAAGCGTCGCCGTCCTTTGGGTGTAGCTGTTGCTACTCACTATTTATTGCAAGCCGCATCACAGGAATATCGTGCTTTTTGGACGGTACCCGTAGAAGATGCTTTGCAAGTCCGCCCACATGGACAAACTGACTTAGCTACACCTTTATTAGCCGCCTTGGGTTCTGGTGCAGACTTAGTTGTGATTGTCTCCGATGGTTGCGATAACTATCCCCCCAATGGTGCGGCGGAAGTGTTGCGGATATTTAGAGCTAAGTTAGATCCAAAAAGAAGAACTTCCATCATTCATTGCAATCCGGTGTTTAATTCTGAGGATTTCTCCTTGCGAAATCTCAGCGCCAGCGTCCCGACAGTGGGATTGCGCGATGCAGAAGACTTACCAACCATGCTGGGATTTGCACGTTTCGCTGATGGTTCTGCACCGTTGTCAGAATTAGAAGCATATTTGGCTGAACGAGTGCAACAAATGTTGAGTGAAATATGAAGCTTGCAGCTTTGAAGGCGGAAGGTGAGCTTTTGAAGGTGGAAGTTGCAGGTTTTTTCTCGGAAGTTGCACCTTTGAGGCTGAAGGTTGCGGCTTTGAAGGTGGAAGTTGAGGCTTTGAGCTTGAACATTGCGGCTTTGATGTCGGAAGTTGCGGCTTTGAGCTTGAACATTGCACCTTTGAGGCTGAAAGTTGCGGCTTTGATGTCGGAAGTTGCGGTTTTTCGCTTGAACGTTGCACCTTTTTTGTCTCACGCAGAGGCGCAGAGGCGCAAAGAAGAAGAGAAGAAGAGCTATTTTGTCTCTCGTAGGGTGTGTTGTCGCGTAGCGCAACGCACCACCAACCATCTCAAGTACTTTACCTTACACCATCACACCAGTTTTCCCCATTCCCCATTCTCCATTCCCCTTTCCCCCTTCCCCATTCCCCCTTCCCCTTAATCTTATGGCTACCAAACAGCAATTATTAACAGATATATCTTTAAAAGGATTGGAAATTGCACCATCCCAGATACGCGGTGCTGTGCGGATTGTCCCGCTATTGCGTCGTCGGGTGCGCGGAGACTTTCGTTTAGTGCGGCGTGATTATCACGAAGACATAGCGGTGGTTTCGTTAGAAGCAAGAATTACAGAACCTGGGATGCAATACTACTCCTATGTACCTCACGGCTTGGTACTTTCTTGGAGTGATGACGGTAGCCCCATCGCGGCTTTTGGGGGACAGATGCTCAAGCCGGATGGAAAGCGTTTAGACTGTGGTTGTGCAAGTGTGCGGTTGATGCATCGCATGGCGAAGCGGGAAGCTAAGAATCAACTGCGATTGTTACCTCTGCATTTGGCTATGGAAGGTTTTCTCTCGCTGTTTTTTTCAGGGCCAGATATTGCTTGGAGTGAGTATTCTAAGTATTCTCTATCTCATGGACTGGGTTCACGCTATGAAATGTCCTTCAGTGGACGTTATATAGCGGGGTTGGAAGATGCTTTGCGGGTATTTGAGATTCATCCCCGCCAAGTTGGGGTGTTGGTATTTGTAGCTGAGACTTTAGCATCGGCTTTTGTCGTTCCTACCCCAGAAGACTATCGGGCTTTGCACACCAGTTTACTAGAAGACTTCTACGGCGAGTTAATTTATGAATACAGCATGATGTTTGACAAGCCATTTCCGATGGATTTGTCTGTAGATGATGCTAAAATTCACAGCTTGGCAGATTTGAGAAATGCGATCGCGCAAATGCGATCCGATTGGGCTGCTTTTCAAGGCTTCATGGCGGAAGGATTACTGCAACGTCCGCTAAATTCCCAGCGAGTCTATACAATGGGGCCGTTTGTACTGCAACGTTTTATCACTAGTCTGCTTCCCAAGGAAGAAAACCATATTGGCGAAGCAATTATTCGTGAAGATGGCGAACTAGAATATCTCAAAACTTACCGCCTTTCCGCCGCCCAAACCCGCCGTGTCTATTTACTCAGTCAATTACACTCATACAACTGGAACATCGACGCAACCGCTAAAGCCCTAGGTAACTCCCGTGAAGAATTCGTCACCCGTTTAGAAACAGCCGGCTTTGGCTACTTACTCAATCAACAAGTCCGAGACGCAGCTAGAAAAAAGCGGAAGAAATCATAAGAGTCAAGAGTCAAGAGTCAAGAGTCAAGAGTCAAGAGTCAAAAGTTATTCTTATTCCCCAGTCCCCAGTCCCCAGTCCCCAATCCCCAATCCCCAATCCCCAATCCCTCACACACACTGCGAAATTCCTGCTAAATCAGCAACAGTTCCTGCTAATACATCTAAGTTAAATGGCTTGTGAAGATACCTTTGATAACCAGCTAAATATGCATTTCTGCGATCGTCATCTGTGACATAAGCGCTAAATGCGATCGCCGGAGTTTTTCTCCCTGTCTGTGCGTCAAGTTTTCTGATTTTTTTGATGAGAGAATAGCCATCTTCATCTGGTAAGCAAATATCACTAATCAGAATATCTGGTTGGAAGAATGAAAAGATTTCTATAGCCTGTTTCACTGATGTCGCTGTCTTTACTTCTGCTCCTTCTAATTCAAACAAAATACCTAAAAGCTTAATAGTATCAGGATCATCATCAACAACTACTAATCTTAAACCCTGAAATGAAATAGGTTTCTTGTACATGATTCGACTTAGTTAAATTTAAAAACTGGGATTAGCAACCGTATTAAAACTACGTGATGAGCTATATATGATTTATCTGCCATTCATATAAAGATTAGATAAAGTTACCTCATGTCGTCTGTCCGGTTTCGTACATACAAATGTAAACATATTTATCTGTCTATTTATATAGATTTATCTATCTTCTTGATGTGGCAAGTTTCCGAATAATCGCGTAAATTCGTCTTTTACTACCTGGTAACACTCACAAGAAGCTGCTTCTAAACCTTTCCTATCTAAGATGCAAATATGTCCGCGATTGTAGCTGATGATTCCTGATTGGCTGAGAATACTAGCCGCGACACTTACACCAGCACGCCTGACACCTAGCATTTGAGAGAGAAATTCTTGCGTTAAAGGAAACTCTTGCGATTGCATCCGATCGGAAATTTTTAGCAACCATCGTGCTAGGCGCTTATCTAAACTATGGAGGCGGTTACAAGCAGCGCCTTGCGCTAATTCTATTAATACAGCTTGTACGTAGCGTAGTAGCAGGTTTTGCAAAGGCCCACCTTGGAAAAACTCCGCTTTAAGTATATCTGCGTTAATCCGCATCGCCTCGCCTGGAACTTGCACTATTGCTCGCATTGATGAAATATTGTCTCCCAAAATTATAGGCAGACCTACCATGCCTTCTTGACTTACTAAGGCTACTTCCACTGTTGAACCGTCATCCATAGTGGCGAGTAAAGAAATTACTGCCTGATGGGGGAAATAGGCGTATTGGATTGGTTCTGCGACTTCGCAAATAACTTCCTGAGTTGGGAGAGAAACTAACTTAAAGTGAGAAGCAAGGCGTTCATATATATCAGATGGTAAAGCCCCAAGTAGCTGATTTTCCGGCTGCATTAGAGGTTTCTTTTCTATTAACATTAGCTAACTCCTTAAATCCATTACCGCTATAAAAATTAACCAATGGGCAATAGAAAAATTAAGAACCTTTTCCTAATGTCATGATATAGAGTTTCTCAACAGAAGCGATAACAAAGCTCTACTTAATAATTTGCTTTATCCATTGACATAATTATGACACAATTAGCAATTTATTTAACATCAAGATAATAATAGGTATCAGAAGTTCATTTAATCCTATTTTGTTAAATGCTTAAAAAAATTAATTAAATAAATAGCTACATATTTTTTTATTAGATACAGATTTGATAATAATAATTAACTAGCTAATGATGGATTTTAGTTGAAAAATAATAAACTTATGTAAATATAAAACGTAATACAAGTCACAATATATCGCAATCCGATTTGATTTCTGAAAAATCTCAGTAGCGTGCGTTAGGCGTAGCCGTAACGCACGAGGTATTAGAGACGTTACATATAAGGGACTGTTGACTGTTGACTGTTGACTGTTGACTGTTGACTGTTGACTGTTGACTGTTGACTGTTGACTGTTGACTGTGAGAGTTCCGTAATTAATCAAGCTCAATTACGACTTTGCCAAAGTGTGAAGCACTTTTGAGATAATGGTAAGCTTCCTGAGCTTGAGTAAAAGGGTAAACTCTATCAATCACTGGCTGTAATTGCGAGTTTTGTATTACCTGATTCATCGCCTCAAACATTTTGCGACTGCCAACATAAATGCCTTGCAGTGTTATGCTCTTGAAAAGTATAGGCATGGGGTCAATCTCATTTCCTCTTCCTGAGAGTACGCCAATTAAGCTGACACGTCCCCCTACCCTAACTGCTTGTAAAGATTTAGGTAATGTACCTGCACCACCTACTTCTACTACATGATCTACACCTATGCGATCGGTCATTGCATAAACTTGTTTTTCCCAATCTGGGGTTGTTTTATAGTTGATTGTTTGATCTGCGCCCAAAACTAAAGCCTGTGCTAACTTATGATCGCTGCTGGAACTAAGGATTACTTTCGCACCAAATATTTTGGCAAACTGAAGCGCAAACAGAGATACTCCACCTGTACCCAGCAGTAATATAGTATTACCTTCAGTAATATTGCCTTTAGTAACTAGAGCGTGCCAAGCTGTGACTGCTGCACAGGGTAAAGTTGCACCTTGAATATAAGATATATGATTAGATAATATTACTAAGCCATCTTGGTGTAAAACAACATACTCAGACAGCATTCCATCGATCCCACCGCCTAAGTCAGATTTCATTTTTTCTTTGGTTAAAGCACCAGAAATCCAGTCTTGGAAGAAGATACCCGCGACGCGATCGCCTACTTTGACTCTTGTTACCCCTTCTCCGATAGCTAGCACTTCCCCCGCACCGTCAGACATAGGAACCAGAGGATATTTCACCCCCGCCCCATAAGCCCCCTCAGCGACTAGCAAGTCACGGTAATTGAGGGCTGTGGCTTTGATTTTGATTAAAACTTGTCCCGCACCTGGTTGGGGTTCTGGGCGATCGGTTAATTTGAGTGCATCAATTCCCGCATTACTTTGAAGTACATAAGTTTTCATCAAATTCCTCCTAGACGAAAATCACAAAAAAACTCAAACTTAGGTAATTTTGCATAACAACTGCAAAAAACTAAACAGCGATGCGAAAAGCAGCAGCAAAAATTAGCCCTAATCCCTAACCTCTAACTCCTAACTCTAAAAGTTCTGTGGTTGCTGATAACAATTTTCCTAGTTCAACTGGCTTCGCTAAGTGCATTTGAAACCCTGCAGCCAGTGCTTGTTTTTGGTTCATTTCTCCTGCAAAAGCAGTGAGTGCGATCGCGGGGATTTTTCCTCCTTTTTCTGGAGGCATAGTGCGAATTAAACGTATTAGCATATAGCCATCTATGCCTGGCATGGCAATATCACTTAAAAGTAAATCTGGTGGTGACTGGGCAATTATTTCTAAAGCTTCTCCAGCTGAATTTACTGCTGTTACTGAGGCTCCTAAATTTTCCAGCATAATTGTGAGAAATTCACCTGTATCTCTGTCATCATCTACTACTAAAATATGTAATCCTGACAAACTACTATAATTCTGGAGCTTTTCGCATTTTTTAACTATTTTTGGCTGTTCAGGCATTAATGGTAAATTAATAGTAAATATTGCACCTTTGCATTCTCCTAAGCTTTCTACGCGAACAGATCCACCATGCAGTTCTGTGAGATTCTTCACAATTGCTAACCCCAAACCCAAGCCCCCAAATTCTCGGGTAATTGTGCCATCACCTTGGCGGAAATATTCAAATACATGGGGTAAAAACTCGTGACTAATCCCTTTACCATTATCTTTAACTTGAATTACAGCATCGGTATCTATCTGTTCTAGCTGTACTTCTATTTCTCCTCCTGGTGGTGTAAATTTTACGGCGTTAGAAAGGAGGTTCCAGACAATTTGCTGTAGACGAGCGCCATCACCAGCTACTAGCCCAATATTTTCCTGAAAAAATGTTTTAACTTGAATATTTTTAGCTTCTAATGCTAAATGCATTGTCTCCAAAGCCGCTGTAATAGTATTAACTAAATTCACTGGCTGGATATTTAAGACCATTTTCCCTTGTTGAATCCGGGAAACATCTAACAAGTCTTCAATTAATTGAATTTGTAACTTAGCATTGCGTTCAATAATGTCTAGACCTTGCAGCAGCTTTTCTCCCTGATAGTTGTACATTTTAATTAATGATGCCCAACCTAAAATCGGGTTGAGTGGAGTACGTAATTCGTGAGAAAGTACGGCTAAAAATTCATCCTTGAGTCGGTTGGCTTTTTCAGCATCAGCGCGTGCAGCCTGTTCTCTTGTGAGTAAATCTTCGCGTTCAACTTCTGCTTGTTTGCGCCTGGTGATGTTTCTAAAAAATATACCCAAACCATCTTCCGATGGATAAGCATGGGCTTCAAACCACTTATTATCAGCTTCGCAAAAAGCCTCAAAATGTACAGGTACGCCATCATTTAAAGCTCGACGATATTCCCACTCAAAGGTTGTATTTTCAGCACCAGGCCACTGTCGCCAAAAATTTTTACCTAGGAGTTGATCTGAGCCTAAGCCAGTAATTTTGACTGCTTGTTGATTGACATAAGTAATTTGCCAGTCATGATTTACAGCAATAAATGCATCAGTCATGCTTTCAAGAATGTTAGCTAGACGTTGACGCAGGGAATGTTCACGCTTGAGTAATTCATCTTTTTCTTGGTTTGATTCTTCCAATCGAACATTAGTTTCTACTAGTGAATCATTTAGTTGAATGAGTTTTTCTGTGAGGGCTGCACGGGCTTGATATTCACCAAGTCTGACTCTTTCTACAGCTAATGCTATATGACTTTTTGCCCTTTCTGTAATTGCAGTTCCCACAAGTAAGCCAACAGCACACTGCACTAATAAACTTAGTTTGTGAACATGTAAAACTTCTGGTGGTACAGGAAACTGGGACATTAAGGTAGCATTAGGGTAGACAATTAAATAACAAAATAAAGTTACCAATACGCAGAAAGTAGAGATTAACATTCCACTGGTAACACCAAAGCGACTTGCTGCCCATAAAACAGGAACAAAGCTCAAAAATGATAGTTGTTGGAACTTAAAGCTGGTTTGATGAGTTTGGGTAACAGTGAGAATTGCGATCGCCACACAAAATAAGATAATGATGCCAATTTCCAGGATGTAGCGCCGGGATTGCTGAAAATTGACGGCATTTAAACTAGAATCTGAGGCTTCCAAATTGGGTAACCAGCCTCTATATTGCAGGTATGGAGTTAAAACTAGTAGCGCAGTAGGTGTAATCGCCATGACTCCAATAGCATTACCTAACCACCAATGAGGAATATTTTGAGCCAGGGTAGCCGCTGGCATTTTTCCTACAGCTACCCAAGCTAAACTACCAACCACAGCTAAGCAAGCGGAGGCTACTATCGGTACGCTTAAAGTAAAAATTGCTGCATCTTTGAGGCTATTTAATTTAAGTGAACCTTGATTAAAACGACGATAGAGTAACCAAGCAACAGTTGGTTCGATCACATCAACCAAACTAATTAGCTGTTCCCAACCATCTAAGCCCCAAAATCTTGACATCAATAAAGATGCCACCCCTGTAAGCAAAATACCATAGGGGCCGAACCAAAAAGTGAGAGCGATCGCCACACCTGATGGCGGAAACCATAAGGATATTCCTGGCTGAATTTGGTAGATGAGGGCCATTTTATGAGCCAAGATTAAGGCTAATAACCCTACAAATGTCATTACAAGCCTTCTGTACATAGGCTTAAGAAAGCAATTTCCTGATTTTTAACGAAAAAGCGGGAGAATCTAGAATCTTTAGATAAGAGGTTTGATAGCGGTTCTCATCTTAGTGAGGTACAAGCATAAATAATTAACCGCAGATAAACGCAGATAAACGCAGATGGAAACAGATAAATTTGTACCCTAGTAGATTAGGAAACGCTATATATCCATAAATATATGGAAAAGAAAGAAAAATTTAAATATATGGTGCTTGTTTGAAACCCCATAGCGAACAGTAGGAATTTTTCTTCCCCCTTTTATCTTGAACTTTTTACCTCTTATCTCAACCGTCGCTGCAACCATAAAGCCAGTAACGGTAAAGCCAGCCGATAACCCTGTTCTGCATTGTAAATCAAACCCTTGTGCTGTAAACCAGTTAAAGCACCTTGAAGACTACCACCTCTTGATAATCCATGTTTTTGTATATACTCTTTACTTTGCGGTTTTTCTGTGGGATCTAAAGCTAAACATTCCAGCAAGTGTACCTGATTTGCTGGCAGAAGCATCAGTAAAGATTCAAAAATAATCGATAAATCTTTGAGTAATGCTTCGATAGCTTGTTGTACCTCTTCTTCAGTAATTAATCCGTCCGAGCGACACAAAGTTTGCAGACGGCGAATTAACGCCATTGCATCGCCTATATGTCCCTGCACTGCTTCTAGGAAAAGTTGTAATGCTTGAGAGCGAGAATCAAATTTTAGTTCTTGTGTATGTAAAATCTCTCTCGCCCAAACTGCTAAAACATCTTTACTTAAGGGAGGTAACTGCACAGTTTCTAAAGCATAGTCAGTCTCATCTGTTTGCTGGCTTGTCTCAGCAATAGTAGCAATGAGAACATAACTGACTTCAGATTGCGCCTTAATTTCTCCTCTAAATGTTGTTTCCCATAAATTATTTCTATCCCAAGAACGGATATGAGGAAAACTGTGCAAAATTAGCACTACCCGTTGCTGCAAATCTACAGCAATGATTTGTGGTAATGCTAGTAAAATTTCAAATGCTTGCCATAGCTGCTTTGGGTTGAGAGAAGGCAATAATTTGAGTTTACCTTCAGGATTGCCAACAAAAAACTCATGAGCATTTTGAGCAACCCAACCTTGGATTTTTTCGGCTGACCAATTTTGGCTAATTGCTTCAGCTAACAATTGTACAAATCGCTGCCCATCTATGGCGCGGATGCAATCTATCTCCAGCACGATCGCACCCACTTCTTGAGCAGCACCTCGCACCAAGGTTCGTCTTCCACTCCCCGGTACGCCTGTAATCAGCAAATCACCATCCCGCGCCAGCACTTCTACT
The DNA here is from genome assembly GCF_014696615.1 of Nostoc linckia FACHB-104. Taxonomy (GTDB): domain Bacteria; phylum Cyanobacteriota; class Cyanobacteriia; order Cyanobacteriales; family Nostocaceae; genus Aulosira; species Aulosira linckia_A. Next base: position 41,589 of record NZ_JACJQJ010000064.1, read on the forward strand.
ATGTGCTGAAATTCCGCTGAACGTCCAATTAATTGCAAAGGAGTAGACAAATCCAAAATGTACCCGCCTTCTAAGTTCCCACCTGTAACGCCCAGCATACTAAGTTGTGCTGTTAGTGGGCAAGCGTAGGGGGTGGGGATTGGGGACTTGGCTAGGCAGGGGGGCAGGGAGCAAGGGAGAAATGACAAACACCAAACACCCATTACCAATTACCAACAATAAATTGAAGCTAACTATGATTACTATCAAAATTATCTAGTGCTTAAATATATTTGACACTAACATAAAGTGCTATAAGATATATAACACTTTAAAAAAGGAAATAGTTATGGCTCCAGCTGTATCTACCATCGCTCCAGAAGATAAGCAGCTGACTGTTTGGCATGGCTTGGATATTTCGGAGGCGATCGCGCGTTTGCAAAGTGATGCTGAGTATGGGTTGAGTAAGGCTACAGCACAACGTTTGTTGAATGAAGTGGGCGCAAATGAACTGACGGCGAAGCCTGGTCAACCTTGGTGGTTAAAATTTTTACTGCAATTTAACCAACCGTTACTGATTATTTTGTTGTGTGCGGGTTTGGTGAAGGCGGTAACTGGTAGTTTTGTCAACGCTGGGGTAATTTGGGGTGTGACGACTACTAACGCCATCATTGGGTTTATCCAAGAGTCAAAAGCCGAGAGTGCGATCGCAGCTTTAGCCAAAGCCATTACTACAGAAGCCACTGTGATCCGCGATGGTCAAAAAATTCGCATACCATCTAGTGAGTTAGTACCTGGAGATATGGTATTACTAACTTCTGGCGATAAAGTGCCAGCAGATTTACGGTTAATTCAAGTAAAAAATCTCCAAATCGATGAATCTGCTTTAACAGGGGAATCGGTGGCGGTAGAGAAAGATACTGCAATTCTCCAGCCAGATACCGCCTTAGCTGAACGGAAAAATATGGCTTATGCGGGTGGTTTTGTTACCTTTGGGCAAGGTACGGGAATTGTTGTGGCTACAGGAAACGCTACGGAAACCGGGCGTATTTCCCAACTAATGGAGCAGCATACCAATCTCTCTACGCCTTTAACCAGAAAATTCGACAAATTCAGCCAAAATTGGTTGTATATGGTGCTAGGGCTGGCTACCCTCTGCTTTGTTGTGGGATTAGGTTCTCGCAGCTTTCAAGATGCTTTAGAAGCGGCGGTAGCGTTAACAGTCAGCGCCATTCCTGAAGGCTTACCAGCAGTAGTCACAGTTACACTGGCCATTGGTGTTTCCCGCATGGCGCGACGCAATGCAATTATCCGCAAATTACCCGCAGTGGAAACATTAGGTAGTGCAACTGTCATTTGTTCCGATAAAACCGGGACTTTGACAGAAAACCAAATGACAGTACAAGCCATCTATGCAGGAGGACATCAATATACTGTCACTGGTGTAGGTTATGCACCCGATGGGGAAATTCTCAACGACGAACAACCAATAAATTTGAACAGCGATAAGGGTTTGCAAGAATGCTTAATTGCTGGCTTATTGTGCAACGATTCCCACATTGAATACAAAAATGATCGGTGGGTAGTGATGGGAGATCCCACCGAAGGCGCATTAATTGCAGCTGGAAATAAAGCTGGTTTCAATCAGTCTACCTTAGCCCAGCAAATGCCCAAGCTGGATGGCATACCCTTTGAATCAGACTTTCAATATATGGCGACTTTGCACGCCACATCCAAGGGAAAAACTATATATATCAAGGGTTCAGTTGAGGCGATTTTACAACGCTGCACCTTGATGTTAAATACCAATGGACAACCCCGCCCTATTGATTGTGTAGAAACATTAAAACAAACTTCCATCGAACGGGAAGTGAATATTATGGCACGCCAAGGCTTGCGGGTGTTGGCGTTAGCGAAAAAGCCCGTTAGGGATGAACAAAATACGCTAGATCATCCAGATATTGCCGATGGCTTGATATTTTTAGGCTTACAGGGAATGATCGATCCACCCCGTGAGAGTGCAATTAAAGCGGTGCAAGCCTGTCAATCAGCCGGAATTCAAGTGAAGATGATTACCGGAGATCATGCTATCACAGCTCAGGCGATCGCTCGTCGCATGGGAATTAACAAAAATGGTTCGGTTCTCGCCTTCACAGGTGCAGAACTCGCACAGATGGAACCAGCAGAACTTGCCCAAGTAGCGGAAGAAGGCGTAGTCTTTGCCCGTGTCGCCCCCGAACAAAAGCTGCGTTTAGTCGAAGCCTTGCAATCCAAAGGCGAAATCGTCGCTATGACAGGAGATGGTGTCAACGATGCACCCGCCTTAAAACAAGCAGATATTGGGATTGCAATGGGAGGCGCAGGTACAGAAGTTGCCAAAGAAGCTGCAGATATGCTGCTTACCGATGATAACTTTGCTTCCATAGAAGCGGCTGTAGAAGAAGGGCGTGCAGTTTATAAAAACCTAATCAAGGCGATTTGCTTTATTTTGCCTGTGAATGGTGGGGAATCAATGACAATTTTGATTAGTACATTATTAGCGAGAGACTTACCGATTTTATCCTTACAAGTTCTCTGGCTAAATATGCTCAATTCCATCACCATGACAGTACCCTTAGCCTTTGAACCCAAAGCGCAAAATGTCATGCAACAAGCACCGCGCCATCCCAACGAACCGTTATTATCGGCAAGTCGCTTAAAACGAATTTTAGCAATTTCTTTGTTTAACTGGATTGTGATATTTGGCGTATTTGAATATATCCGGCAAACCACAGGCGATTTAAATTTAGCGCGCACAATGGCAATTAACTCTTTGATTGCGGGGCGGATATTTTACTTGTTGAGCATTAGTCAATTAATACCCAATTTGATTGCCAAAATGGACGGTACAATTCAAGAGAATGTTGATATTCCTGCTATTGCTTTCGGGATTTTGGGGGCGATTATTTTGCAGATTATCTTTGCTCATGTGCCGTTCATTAATTATGTATTTGAAACAGCACCTTTAAGCTGGCAGCAGTGGTTATTCTGTTTAGGTGTAGGTTCACCGATGATTCTTTGGGCAGCCGTTGTCAATCGTTTCGATCCGCCCAATTAATAGTAGGGTGGGCATTGCCCACCTAATTTTTTAATTAAACCACAGAGTCACAGAGAGCGCAGAGAAATAGATTAAAATGTCAATTTATTAGCCACTATCTGTGTTTATCGATTTATCTACAGCTAATTGCCTTAAACAATCTGCGAATTCTGCTAAAGAATCGTTTCTTTTAATTGTTTGATTAGTAACTTCTATTATTTTAGCGATTTCTGGTGATTGTGTTTCATTATATTGCAGTTCTTTTAAATTTCGAGGTTTGTCTTTGAGGTTAGGATTTTTCTTAATTAATATTTCTTTAGAAAGTTCTTCAAGGTACTCTTTGGCATTTTTACCGCCTGGTGTAGCTTCTGCTATTAAATTAGTTTTACCCAATTGTTTGCGATTAGCAAAATCTACCCATTGTCGGTTAGATCTATTCTCAGTATTTTTGGTAAAGTAGCAGCATATACCCAGACAATCAACTAAAAGCCAAGCTTCAACTTCTTGGAGTATGAGAATTAATTTGACTTTACCTCCAGAGGAATTAACTACTTCTTGAATTCTATTAAATAGAGAATTGCTTTCCTTGCGTCTTTGAGCTTGAGATTGTATACCATCAGCATCGATCAGGAAAATTATTAAATCATCTTTTTTAAGATAAATATCAACTGCTTTTTTCAATCCATTTGGTTGACGTGCAGCATCATTGTAGGCTTGTTTAGTTGCATATTCAACTTTTACATCACATTCAAAATATTCGACTATCTTTTTAGCAATACAGCAGACTGCATCTCTATCATAGTCAGACTCTGGAGTCCAAATCCGAACATTAGGCATATTAAGCAGCTAAAATTTCTTCTATTAAGTGACTATGATAAATTGCACTACCTAGTCCAAAATCAGTCATCCAATCTAAAAGATCATCTCGACTTTCAACTAATTTATCTAGTAAACAAGCTTTAGTTCCTAATTGACCTTTTTTGCTTAAAAGTATCACTGATATCTCAGAAGATATTTCTTCAGGTGAAAAGCAATCAAGTAGCTGAGAACTATGAGTTGTAAAAATTACTTGTGTTTTCTTAGAAAGTCTTTTTATAATGGTAGCAACATCTTTCAAAAGACCAGGATGAAAATTTCTTTCTGGTTCTTCAATCCCAATAAGTGTAGGAATATCAGATTGGTATAATAGTATAAAATATGCTATTAATCTTAGAGTACCATCTGACATATTTGATAAAGGTATTTCTTTGCCATCTTCTTCGAGAACTGTAATCATAGGTTCTCTTTGTTCAACTAAGTTTAGACTAATTTTCAGACAGCTTTGAAGTTCATGACTAATTTCATGAAACTTATCTTTTTCATTAATAGCCCAATATTCAAGAATTTCTTGAGCTTTGCTTGCACTAGGATTAAGGCTTGGGGTAATATTCTTAACTTGCCTGGGTTTAGAAATATTTTTGTATAATTGTACGATGACCTCAGGGTATGCTCTTATGCTATCAGGATCTATATCATAAAATTTCCAATCTTTAATATAGCTTGCTAATTTTTTGGTGAGTGGTTTATTTCCATAATTTCCCGCAGTTCTTAAGGCTAAACCATCACCATCAGAATCTGATATATATTTTTGGCTATTTTCACCATTTTCATCATTAACCGTTCCTTCTCCATTTATAATATTGATAACTTCAATTCCATTAACTATGAGATTTTCTCTTTTAACAATAGGATGATTTTCCTCTAATTTGATAGCTATGTTATATCTAACTTTATTATTTTTATCATCTTCTACTACAATTTCATAACTAATCTGTTCAGTATCTAATCTTAAGATTTTATCCATGAAATCTATAGGTGTTGGTGATTGGGCAAGTAGAAAACTTCTTAGAAAACGTAATGCTTCTAAAGAATTTGATTTTCCACTAGAATTAGCCCCAACTAGAATTGTTAAATTTCTAAAATTAAGCTCAACATCTCCTAAACTTTTAAAATTATTTATTTTGGCAGATTTAACTTGCATAGTCATAACTGTATCAATGCTTAATTTATTTATTAAATTGTAACTGATTTAGCATAAACTTCACAAAGTTTTAGACATACTCTCTTTTATAAGAAGAAATTAAAGTAATACTATATTTATGTTTGGTATAATATACTTCTCCCCTTAGCTCTTACTAAATCTTTTTTATTTTTATCATGGATTTAGCTAACTGAGGCTTGATAATTAGAAAAAATTTAGCTTATCAGCAACATTTAGAATAAATTCAATTACTAAAAGTTACCTAATTATATGGCGCAGGGTAAGCTCATCTAATTCGGTATAATTTAAGCTTGACAAATTAATTAAGATAAGCATAAACAAAGATGTAAAAAACGCACTTGACTCAAGAGCAAGAT
>NZ_JACJQJ010000065.1 GCF_014696615.1 Nostoc linckia FACHB-104
ATCCTTACTCGATCAACTCAAATTGAGAAATTCATCGGTGCAACGCCACTGGGAGCAATATCAAACTCAGTATTGCCAGATCGAAAAAGCTCTATTCTCCCTGAACACCCTGAGATTGGCTCAATGTCATCAGCGTCTCAGAGAGGCTCGAATTCGTCAACTTGAAGAACTTTTGGCAGCACCTGCTAGTGGTTTAGCTCTCTCCAGTGGTTCTGTACGACCTGGAATTCCAGAGCTAAATTGTGTGGATAAGACGCAGATCGGGTTAAATCGATGCGCGGTCTATTGGTCGAAAACAACTCAGCTTTTGCAATCAAGCATTTATGGCGATTGGGCAAAAAGACTATCGAAGCAGTATCAGCCAACATTTGCGATCGCACAGAAATACTGGCAAGACTATCATGAAGCCCATTGTACTGAGTTGGTTGAGCCTTTTAAGGAAGGTTCCATGTCACCCATGCTCTATCATCGCTGTTTAGCTCGGCTAAATAACGATCGCATTGCGGATCTAAAGGGGATAGCTGTATACGATCCAGAAGACGATCCGCAGCAATCGCCACTTACATCTGGACAAGATACCACTGAATCTCTTTGGAAGCGTTATCAAACTGAGTACTGCAAGTTTGAGTCACAGTTTTTTGGTAGTCAAACTAGAAGTAAGCAATGCCCAACTCGGTTAAATCTGGGGCGTTTGCGCCATCTCAAAGCAATAATTAACTCTCGATAAAAAGGAAAATGGTGAATCCAATTAGTGACAGTTGCGATGCCCTTTGATAAAAGCAGTTTTAGGGATTGCATTACATTTAACCCCTGGAAAACCAAATCCACACATTATTCATATTGTGTAAATATAGTTAATCAAGCTGATATTTTAGGTATAAGTTTCTCATTAATTTATTAATTAATTTTTGACTAGCACTAATTAAAATATAAATATTAAACTGTATTTTTCTGATAAAAATATACATAAAATACTCAAAAATAATTTTTAATTTTAATAAAAAGTACCTAAATCTAGATAGTAAAATTGAACGTTTCACAGGAAAGTGGCAAATATTTAGAAAAGCTAAATGTGTAAAATTATGCTTGAAATAGTAGCTTTACACGGTGCTTGATTATTCAGATTGTCTATGATAATTTCTTCTACAGTCATAAAATACATTAAGTCTACTGACTTACAGTATTTAAGTAAATCATTAACCTAGCCACAGCTATGTGGAGTTGAGAATAACTAGGTTATCTGTTGCAGACAGTACATAGCCAGACCAGCAAATCTAGGAATTCATCTCATGAGCTTAGAACTCAAGCTAGCAGGTAAAACAGCAATTGTTACAGGTGGTAGCGCGGGTATTGGATTAGCGATCGCCAAAGCCCTTTATAGTGAAGGTGTGAATGTGGTTATTGCAGCCCGTAACCCCGAACGATTAGAGAATGCTGTGAGTGCAATCCAGTCTCTACCTACACCAGGGGCGAAAGTCATCTCTATCAGTGCAGATTTGACTCAGGCGGAAAGCGTCGATAAAGTTGTCTCAACCACACTGGCACAGTTTGGCCAGATTGATATCTTAGTCAACAATGCTGGGTCAGCCCGTGCTGGGTCTTTCCTCGACCTGAGCGATGATGTATTTCTAGATGCTTGGAACTTAAAATTATTAGGCTACATTCGCCTAGTTAAAGCCGTTGTTCCCCATCAAAAGAGTCGGGGTGATGGACGAATCGTCAATATTATAGGCGGTGCTGGACGCACACCTCGCCCCAGTTTCCTTCCCGGTGGTACAACCAACGCCGCCTTGCTCAACTTCACAAAGGGAATTTCTAAAGAATTAGCCGAGTACAACATTCGGATTAATGCCATTTCACCTGGTGCTACTGCTACCGAACGCGCTGAACGCTTAGCAGAACAAAACGCCCAAGCGAAAGGAATTACAGTTGAGCAAGCAAAAGCCGAAACCCTAAAAGCTATTCCCCTCAAGAGAATCGCTCAACCAGAAGAAATTGCCTCATTGACACTATTTCTAGTCTCAGATCTCGCTGCTTCAATTACTGGTGCAGAGATTCTGGTTGATGGGGGAAGTACACCGGGAGTTTAGGGAATTGGGCATAGGGCATGGGACATAGGGTATTAGTAATTGGTAATTGAATTTCTCCCCTAGCCCCCGATCCCTAAAATTTTTGAATTTTGAATTTTGAATTTTGAATTGATTTGTCCCTAATACAGAGATAAAAACAATGACTTCACAATATTTTGATATCAAACCAATCGCCGGACGTATCGGTGCAAAAATTATCGGTGTTGACCTGAGTACTAATCTCAGCGATGAAATTATTAGCGATATTCGCAAGGCTTTAGTTAAATACAAAGTTATCTTTTTCCGGGAACAGAATATTGATGCTAATCAACAAATAGCTTTTGCTCGTCGGTTTGGTGAATTGACTACAGCTCACCCCACTGTACCCTCTCTTCCAGATAATCCAGAAGTTCTTGACCTGAACTACAGCAAAACTGTAGCGCGTGCCAATAACTGGCATACAGATGTGACATTTGTAGACCGTCCTCCGCTTGGTTCTGTATTGCGGGCGTTGGTTATTCCCCCATCTGGTGGTGATACGATTTGGGCAAACTCCGTTACAGCTTACCAAGATTTACCAACCCCATTGCGTCACCTTGCAGATCAACTTTGGGCAGTACATAGCAATGCTTACGACTATGCAGCAGCCGTAGTGGATCTTCCAGAAGCCGTTAGAGCCTATCGCGATGTGTTCACCTCAACTGTATACGAAACCTTGCACCCAGTTGTGCGCGTTCATCCGGAATCTGGGGAACGGGGATTATTTATTGGTGGTTTTGTGCGCCGCATTCGGGGATTGTCGCAAAACGAATCCGACGAAATCATCAAATTATTGCAAGCTTATGTGACTCGCCCAGAAAATACAGTGCGTTGGCGTTGGCGAGTTGGTGACGTAGCTTTCTGGGACAACCGCGCTACTCAACATTATGCGATCGCAGATTACGGCGATCAACCCCGTCATGTTCAGCGAATCACCATCGTTGGCGATATCCCAGTTGGTATTGATGGTAAACAAAGCGAAGCCATCAAAGGTGATTCTTCTGTATATAACCGCCGCGAACCAGCACTGGCATAGGGTGTGGGGCATTGGGCAAGGGGCATTGGGCATTTGTGATTCTGCTCTTGTCTCAATACTTGTCGGTGAAGGGGAAAAAGGGGAATGGGAAAAGGGAAATAAAAAGCCTTTAACCTTTTCCCCAAAACCAATTTTGAGTTCAAAACGCTTAACCGAGTAGTATTGCCCCTTGTCTCTATTACCCATTACCAATTACCCATTCCCCATTCCCCTAAAATAATAATGACTACGAAAAAGAAACAACTGAGACTGGGTGCATTTTTACATCCGACTGGACATCATATTGCGGCTTGGCGACATCCCGCAGCGCAAGCGAATCCTCTGAACTTCAAGCATTACAAGCAGTTGGTACAGATAGCCGAACGGGGAAAATTTGATATGATTTTCCTGGCGGATGGGGTAGCAGTGCGGGATCACAGTTCTGATGTTGAAGGTTGGAGCCGTAACGGGAAGCTTGTACATTTTGAACCTCTGACGCTGCTGTCGGCTTTGTCTGCGGTGACAGAAAATATTGGCTTAGTCGCGACAGCCTCCACAACTTACAACGAACCTTTTCACATCGCCCGCAAGTTTGCTTCCTTAGATTATCTTAGTGGCGGTCGGGCTGGCTGGAATGTTGTCACTTCTGGAACGGAAGCTGAAGCTAAGAACTTTAACAGAGAAAAGCATTTAGAACACGCCACACGCTACGAACGTGCCCAGGAATTTGTCGAGGTTGTCACCAAACTGTGGGACAGTTGGGAAGATGATGCTTTTATCCGTGACCAAGAATCAGGCGTTTACTTTGAAGCTGACAAACTGCACATTCCGCAGCACAAAGGCAAACATTTTTCAGTACGCGGCCCGTTGAATGTCGCCCGTCCGGTGCAAGGATATCCGGTAATTGTGCAAGCTGGTTCTTCGGAAGCTGGTCAAGAACTCGCAGCCCAAACTGCAGAGGTGATATTTACTGCCCAGCAAACTCTCAAAGAAGCACAGGAATTTTATGCCAGCGTCAAGGGCAGATTGGCTAAATATGGGCGTTCCCCTGAGCATCTCAAGATTATGCCAGGGATATTCCCGGTAATTGGTAGGACTGAGCAAGAAGCCAAAGAAAAATACGACCAACTTCAGGAATTAGTCCATCCGCTAGTAGGTTTGGGATTACTGGGATGGGTATATGGTGGTAAGGATTTATCCGGATATCCTTTAGATGGCCCAGCACCAGAATTTCCTGATGATACCAACGGTAGTAAGAGCCGCTTGAAGCTGGTATCTGATTTGGCAAATCGCGAGAACTTGACACTCAGAGAATTGTACTTGGCGATCGCAGGTGCTAGAGGTCATAGAACTATCTGGGGTACACCACAGCAAATTGCTGACCAGTTGGAAGAATGGTTTGTCAATGATGGGGCTGATGGTTTCAATATTATGCCGCCTTATTTACCTGGTGGTTTAGAAGAGTTTGTTGATTTGGTGATTCCCGAATTACAACGCCGGGGTTTGTTCCGCACAGAATACGAAGGGCAAACTCTACGGGAGAATTTGGGACTACCAAGGCCAGCCAACCAGTTCAACAATCTTGCTAATTCAGCAGAATTAGCAGGTGTATCTGTATAGAGAAGAATATGAGTCAGAAAAAACAACTGAGATTAGGTGCATTCTTACCAGACGCAGGCCATCACGTCGCAGCTTGGCGACATCCCGAAGCCCAAGCAGACGGAGGGCTGAATATTCAGCATTACACCCAGCTTGCACAGACAGCAGAACGGGGTAAATTTGATATGGTATTCCTCGCAGATGGTTTAGCCGTCTGGGATAGAGGACAGGGAAAAGAAGCTTTTAGTCGTTCGGGACAATTCAGCGTCCACTTTGAACCACTCACTTTATTGTCGGCTTTGTCTGTGGTGACAAAGAAAATCGGGTTGGTAGCAACAGCATCAACCACATACGAAGAACCTTTTCACCTCGCCCGTAAGTTTGCCTCCCTAGATTATCTCAGTGGTGGGCGTGCTGGGTGGAATGTCGTTACCTCCTCCGCCGAAGCCGCAGCCAAGAACTTTAGCCAGGAAGAACATTTACAACACGCACTGCGCTACGAAAGAGCCACAGAATTTTTAGAGGTTGTCACCAAGCTGTGGGATAGTTGGGAAGATGATGCTTTAATTCGTGACAAAGAATCAGGCCTTTATTTCCATCCTGATAAACTACACATCCCCAACCATAAAGGTAAACATTTCTCAGTGCGCGGCCCGTTGAATGTCGCCCGCCCGGTGCAAGGATACCCGGTGATTGTGCAAGCAGGTTCTTCGGAAGCTGGGCAAGAACTGGCTGCACGTACCGCAGAAGTGATATTTACCGCCCAGCAAACTCTCAAAGAAGCACAAGCTTTCTATGCAAGTGTCAAGGGAAGACTGGCAAAATACGGACGTTCTTCTGAAAATCTCAAGATTATGCCTGGTGTCTTTCCGATAATTGGTAGCACTGAGCAAGAAGCGAAGGAGAAATACCAGCAGCTTCAGGATTTGATTCATCCTTCAGTTGGTTTGGGTTTGCTTTCCAGCCTCACTGGGCATGATTTATCGTCATATCCCTTAGACGGGCCGTTACCAGATTTACTAGATACGAACGGCGGTAAAAGCCGTTTGCAGCTAATTAAAGACCTGGCCCAAAGAGAAAATTTAACCATCCGCCAACTATATTTATGGATTGCGGGCGCACGGGGACACCGAACAATTTTAGGAACACCAGAGCAAATTGCCGATCAATTAGAAGAATGGTTTTTAAATGATGGCGCTGATGGCTTCAATATTATGCCGCCTTGGTTACCTGGTGGTTTAGATGAATTTGTTGATTTTGTCATCCCCGAATTGCAACGCCGAGGTTTATTCCGCACTGAATATGAAGGGCAAACCTTGCGTGAGCATCTTGGTTTACCTCGTCCGGTAAATCAGTTCACTGCAAATGCAGCTGCTCGAGAATTAGCCAGTGTTTTGACTTAATATCTTTGGCTGTGTTAAAGCACAAGAGTAGCTGCTAAGGAAACTTTTTACCTTGTTGGGCATCCTGACAGTTCTTCTATCCTCCTTCTTTTTGTCATTTCACAACGTTACCGTCCGAGTTTTATTTTCAGAACATCTCGTACTGAGTTTATTTTTACTCGGTGGTTACGTTAAACCAGATTTGCAAAGTTCATTCTTACTCATGTTTATGCGGATGCTGCTAGTGGTTCCACTAATGGCATCTGTATCATTCAAGCTATATCCATCTGCTCCTCAAGAATTCCTTAGCTTATTCAGACGGGAACGCCGAGATGTGATGCTGCAAGCCTTGGGCTGTGGAGTACTCATGTTTTTGTACATTACCTCGCTGTACATTGGCATTGGCTTGATACCTACAGGAATTGCACTCACCATATTTTTTACCTATCCGGTGTTTACAGCCCTGCTTTCTTGGAAATTTTTTGGCGATCGCCCCACATCCTTTAGTTGGCTAGTCATGGGTATTATTCTCGTAGGCAGCGTTCTCACCGTTCCCCAATCTTCTGCTACCAACAGCAGTAATACCATTGCGATCGGCATTTGCGCCAGCCTGATTGCGGGAATTTTTAACGCTTTCTATAACGTCCTCGCCCAAAAATGTTTGCAGAAATTCCATCCAGTTCCCTTTACCTGGATTAGTTTTGCCTCAACTCTAGTGCTTTCTGGATTGAGTTTACTCTTGTTTCCCCTTCCCAGCGCCCAGCTTGACTGGACACCTATGTGGATTGGCAGTATTTTTTCGGGTTTAGTCAGTTTTCTCGGTCATACTCTCAATAATTTAGGAATTCGCACCATTGGCGCAACTACCGCCTCTATTATTGGCGCTAGTAGTCCAGCTATGACAGCCTTAGTTGCATGGGCAACAATTAGCGAAACTTTAAACCTCATTCAATGTGTGGGAATTGGTATCGTCACATTAGGAATTGCTTTATTGAGCCGAGAGAAGTTTCTGCGCCAATGACGGAGATGAGGGAGATGAGGGAGATGAGGGAGATGAGGGAGATAATGCGAGAATAGCAACGACCAATGCCCTATGCCCTATGCCTTATGCCCAATATCCTATTCGATTTAGATGGAACTTTAACCGATGCCAAGCCTGGTATTACTCGTAGCATTCAATATGCGCTGTTGGAACTTGGTTACACACCGCCAGATGTTGATGAATTGGGTTGGTATATCGGCCCGCCAATCACAGAGACTTTCTCGCTGTTACTGAAAACTACAGATGAAAAGTTACTGACACAGGCTATTTCACTCTACCGCGATCGCTTTTCCACGATTGGATTATTTGAAAATCTGCTTTATCCCCAAATTCCCGAAACTCTTAAAACTCTGCGTGCCTATGGTTATAAAACCTTTATCGCTACTTCTAAGCCTTACATTTATACCATTCGTATTATTGAACATTTTGGCTTATCGCCTCTATTTGATGGGATTTACGGTAGTGAACTGGATGGAACCCGCAGTGTTAAAGGCGACTTAATTGGGCATATTTTACTGTCAGAGAATCTTTCGCCCTCTACCGTTTTCATGGTAGGTGATCGCAAACACGACATGATCGGAGCCAAGCTGCATCAAGTTGCAACCATCGGCGTTACTTATGGCTACGGAACTGAGGAAGAATTGAAAACTCACGGTGCTGATTGGATTGCTCATTCTCCAGAAGATATTCCCAAATTGATAATTCCTCATTTGTGACCGGACTGACGCAAAAATAACGTAACTTCGTCATTACGAGCTAAGCCATTGTAAGTATTGGGGATGTTGATGTGCTGCTATTTTGACTTTTGTGTACAGACGCGATTAATCGCGTCTCTTCAACTTTTGACTTACTTGGCAGCAAGACTAGCTACCTTGACACTATCCCCATTATGGAGCCGGAACCGCTACTCGATTGCTGGGAACAATTTGTGGCTGATAAGAAAATACTTCTCGACTACGAGGATCAATAGTAACTTTGATCCACTGTACATCATTGGTGCCATTCGCCTGATTATTACCAAATGTCTCAACGCGAGTAAAATTCTCAAGCCTTCTACCTTGAGCATCTAAAAATGGCTTATCAATTCGGTAATAGTGTGAGTCACCATGAACATAGGCAACTGGCTTACGGAACGCAATTACCTCATCGCGCAACGCTAATAAAAAGTCCTTAAAACCATCAGGTTGTCCATCGGTTTGTACAAGTGTCTTAGGATCGCGTAAAGGTGCTCTGGTAGGATCGCTCAGATCCCAACCTGGATTTGCTTGAGAAATCAACATTACCGCCGCCGATTTGCGTTCTTTTGCCACTCTAAATGTCTCTTTCATCCATGCAATATTGGCCGCATTTCGCGCTTTGTACTCTTGTGGATCGGGTGCGGTATCGCATAAATTATTGCAGGAACCCTGGATATTAAGCGTCCCATAAGTAACCCTGCCAACTGTCCAACGGCGGTTTTCTACACAAGGCATTGGCCCTTTGACACCAAGGCATAAAGGCTCTTTCTGAACTTCTTGAACGAGCTGACGTTGTCCTAGAGAAAAATTCTTGCTGAAAAATAACATCCGCTCATAGTCAAGGCGTTCGAGAGAATTATATCCACCATTGGAAGGGCGATCGCAGTCAGTCCAATCGTTATCACCTGGTGTGAAAGCTGCTGGTGCTTCTAGGGAGTTGAAGTAGTTAAGAGCTTTGGCATATAGAGCATTATCACAAAGGCTGTTAGAACCCGCTTTGAGATCACCATCATGGACGGTAAAACTAAGTCTGTGCGAATTCATGTCTTCGATTAGTCTGGTTACGCCAACCTCTTGCGCTTCGGAGTAGGGTAAATCGCCCCAGAGTCCGATTGCATAGGGCGCATTCCTATTTTCATTCTCATTCTCTCCAGCAATTACCAAACTCATAGTAGATGCAAGGAAAGGTAAAGTCAGACCTAGTACACAAATATTTCGCAGTAAACCTGTAGTAAAAATACGTTGCAGCGTTAAATACCCCAGCTTTTTCATCATACCCTCAACTATTTTTGAATCCGCAGATGCATTTTAGGCAATTAGCTTTTGCCCACAGCATTTGAGTCAGAAATTTTAGACTACCGGATTGTCAATAAGAGATAGGTTATGAATAGGTTATATGTAGTAAACTTCATGTATGATTTGTCAAATTACTGTGTTACTTGCTACATCATTAATGACAAATTATCTATTTCACAGTAGCCCTAATGCTTACCTATCAAGGATTATTGGTTAACAGCCCTAACGTCGGAAATATTACTAGCAACTTGCATGAAGTTATGGGAAAAATATCGTTTTAGTTTCACGCCGTAGGCGAATTCATTTTTTGATAATTATGACTGGGAATTACTACGAATGTTAATGATATGTAAGTTATAAATCGATGAAGTTACATTCTTGTAAATAAAACTCAGTAATCGAAATTGCTGACCCATTACAGTAATCTAATAACTTGGTTTTAATAACATCTTAATATATTCTTTACTTTCGTTTATCAAAAGTAGAGTTAAATTTTGACTGTCAAAATTTAACTTATTTCTGTAACTGGTACAGAAATAATTGAACCGTTTTTAAACAAATGAAGAAGTCTAAGATTTTCGTCTCTGTTATATCGATTACTGGTACAACAGTAGTTTTGACTCTGCTTAATTATTTGGCAAAGCCCATCACAGCCCAAACTTCAAGTGTTCATTTGACTATGGGAAATCCTAGTGGTGCTGGCAGTAGTTACAGTAATTATTTATTAAGTAAACCTCAGTATGCAGTTTCTTATAACTGCTATCGAGGGACACCAAATTGGGTAAGTTGGCAATTAAATTCATCATGGTTGGGTAATACACCTCGCCAAGATGATTTCCGTGCAGATACTACATTACCTTCATCTTGCTATCGAGTCAGTTCGTCTGATTATACAGGCAGTGGTTTTGACCGTGGGCATATGACTCCTTCCGCAGATAGAACAAATACTATCGCCAATAACTCAGCTACATTTTTGATGACAAATATGATTCCCCAATCACCTGATAATAATCAGGGATTATGGGCAAATCTGGAAAATTATTGTAGAGATTTGGTGGTCAATCAAGGTAAAGAGCTTTACATTATTTCTGGTTCTTATGGTACTGGTGGAACAGGGTCAAACGGAACAAAAACCACAATAGCTAATGGTAATGTTACAGTCCCGTCCAGAATTTGGAAGGTGATTGTAGTCTTAGATAGGCCAAATTCTGGAGCTAGTAGTGTAACTACTAGTACAAGAGTAATTGCTGTCAACACACCTAATATACAAGGTGTGAGAACTGCAAATTGGAAAAATTACAGAGTTAGTGTTGATTCTATTGAATTGACCACTGGTTACAATTTGCTTTCTAATGTCTCTACATCTGTTCAAAGTACAATTGAGGCGAGAATTGATACTTTGTAAAGGTTATTAATTAAAACTAAAGCCTGTCTATATTTGTAAACAGGCTTGTGATTTTTTAACTAGGTCTCCACAACTTTTGTTGAAATCCCTGTTAATTCTTGAGAAAGAGTTTGACCAACAATATAGACATCAATATTCACTGTACCTAAACGATAAACTTTAATATCGGTCAAATTATCTTTGAGTGTCTTAATGAGTAACTGAAACTTTTGAACATTTTGTTTTTGAATTTCATCGTGCCATTCTTGCTGTTGAGAATAATTCCTAAAGAAATAGTCTAAGTCTACAATTTCAATTGCTGTATCTTGAGGATGACCTGTTAACTGTAAAAGCTTTTGATTTGTTAGAGATTCTTTACTTTGCTCAGACCATAAAAAAACTTCAAAGGGATATTCTGATTCACTAATCATTAGCAAATTATCAGAAGCTTGCTTGAGTTTTTTAGTAATTTCTTCAATCATAAACAATGCATTTAGAAACATTGGGTTTTAAGCTTACCAATCAGAGAATTAAGATTGAGTTGAGTAGGCCAGCCTAGAGGAAGATTGGCTGAATTATAGCCCCTATCTCTTAAATTCTGAATAAATCGGTTACGGATGTAGGTTGTGTCAAAATTACCAAGACCATCAAAGTAAACATCAGTTAGATGAGCTGGGTCTAAAGCCATTTCACCTTTATATACTGCACCATCATTAGAATCATCCCAACCCCAAGGTGTATTAGCGGAATTATTACTACAAGTTGGTGTACCAGCACCACAGCTACCACTAGAGTCACCCTTAAAAGTTCCCCAACCAGCGTAGGTCAATGCAGTGGAACTTGATACAGAGGCTTCATCTAATTGATGCTGCCACATTCCATTAGCCGCAAATACATCAAGCAACAAATATTTGACATCCCGGTCATTACCAGAAGCAGGAACTTCAGACGTAGTTGTAGAAGGATAGTAAATAATCCCATCCTCACTGCTAGCTCCTTCAAAATTCCCCGCGTATGGCCAAGCTTTGAGTCCATGACCTTTGGCTTCTTGAGTCGTCAATTGATGTAGAGAACCGTTATAGTTGCTCATGGTAAGTGTTCCATCAATATTTTCTGCACCATTTCGCAAAGAGCTACCAGACGGAGTATATGAGTAGAAATCTCTATGGAATGCAGTCACAATACCTTCGAGCTTACCAAAAGTTGAACCATCCTTGCGAACGATCGCCAATTCTCCCTCTAAATCATTTTCATGCTCTTGGTCGAAGGGAGTGTCAGTCCAGTCTTGTGGATGAAAAAAAGAATAAGTAATGAACCAATGAGTACAAGTCTCGACTACGGAATAGTAAGCATGAGCGTTCAACGCAAAGAGTTGAAGATTGTCCCAATTATTTGTCCCGCGCCAATCTCCATCATAGTTAAACTTTGTAATATAATCTCCGCTGTACTTAGTGCTATCTGTGTCTTGATAGTGAATTGGCGCATGGTAAAGAGCTAAATCTAAATCGCTAGGAGATTGAGCAATTACTTTTAATTCTGTAAAACTACTCACTAATATTGCTAAAATTACTCCCACAAGCATCAGAACAAACTTTTTAAAAAGCATTTGGTTTCTCCTTGAGATTAGTAAAAAAAATCAGGAGCAAGATAGATATTTAAGAGTTAACGAGTAAGGTATACGGTTTAGATGTTTATTATTAAAAATCTAAGTAGTAAAAACAAACAAATTATTTACATAGAAAGCTAGTCCAGAAAATGGTAAGGAGCTTTCTAATTGCTTAGACATGAAGTCAAAATAGCTGATTATCTATTGAATAATCTGAAAATTCTCAATTGTCAGATATATTTCTTCGTCAGCTATTTGAGTGTTATAATCTATATCAATTTGAGTTGGATATCCTAGCCTAGGCTCGTACTTGACATTCAGGCTAGAAGCTTTTCTATTAATGGCATCCTGAATCACATTAAATAGTTTGGGAATTGTATTATAGTTTTGAAAAAATTGCGGATCAACTGGTTGTCCAGTAGCAACAGAAGTTATAGAAACTGTTTGACCATTACGTACTTCAATTACTACTGGCCCCCTAGCGTCAGGTATACAGAAACAACCATTGCTAAACGTATAACGATAGTTGAGAATATTTTGCTGATTCCACAAATTACGATTAAATTTTAATCGTCTGAAATTCAAGTTATTATTAGCAAACAATTGTGCTGTCTCTATAGGGTATTCCGACATTGCAGGTAAATTCATTCCCAGAGATAGCAAGAAGCCTACACTAATGATGATAAGTACGCGCATACCAAGCAATTTAATCTCAGCAAGTTTACATAACTATGTTATTTACTCGCTTGTTTAAATCAACTTTATGTTTCGATTAAATGTATAAATAAAAAGTTGTTTCACATTATTTAGGAAAGCATATTTAATTGTGTTGACCGTTCACGGTTAACTGTAAACGGTCAAATATCTATGAAGTTACATAAGTAAGTCGGCACAAATAAACCGAATTATGTAACAAAATGTAAAATACACTAAAGCTTGGCGATTCCTTTGTTTCACTCGCAATGACATACCTTGAAATTTTTACGCCGACTTACTTAGTCTAGGGAAAAGTTGACAATTTCATTCTTAAATGATTTTTTGGCTTTAAATCTATATTGTTCCTTGGCTGCTCACTAGATTGTTTAGCAGGATTATTACTAAATTCCACATCACACTCTGGGTTAATTTCTACCTCATTTTCTAATTTACTCTCTGGAAGTTGGATATCTATGACATCTTGGCTGTTCTCTGAATCTTCTGAAGAAGCGTAACCAAAATATGCCCATATTTGCTCTTCAGTTAATTCTTTATGCCAGAAGAAAAAGTCATATTTTAACTGCATGTCTCTCACCTAATTGCACCCTATAAGGCACTTTGCTGTATTCAGCATTTAGTACCTAAATTAGGGTACTTTGAAGCGACTAATTAAAAAAAGATACAGGCGCTACAATTACTTACGATCCCTACAGGAAAAATTATTTTATTGACTGTTGACTATTGACTGTTGACTGTTAACAGTCAAAGACTGGAAGCGAAATAATTTTAATTTCTGGAAGTCCCTAACAGCCTCTACCCGACGATCTAAATGTCTGTAGCCTGATAAAATTATTTATGATAGTTTTTTTTACACTTAATCTATTCTCTTGTAATTGCATCTAGCTAAAGCTAATTTTATTTATTTATGATATTGAGGTTAAAAATAAATTTAGTTTAGGTTAAGAGATAAATGTGGTTAGGGTTTATTAGCAAATGATAAGTATCTAGAACACCTATCAAACAAATTTTCAGTATTCAGCTTTCTTGTCAAACACAGCCTACTTAAATATCCTGAGAAATTATGTATAAATTTAGTATAATTGCACACACTAAAACTGGTGAGTCTATTGCCTTGCTCGGTTCTACTCCTGAGTTGGGAATGTGGGATATCAACAAATGTATTCATCTGCGTACAAGTGGCGATCGCTATCCTTTATGGTGGACAGATACAGCAATCGAGATTCAGTCATCTGCGGAGTTAGTGGAATATAAGTATGTACGCCTCGATGCTAAAGGCAATGGGCAATGGGAAGCTTTAGGCCCCAATCGTTGGCTACCCATCAACTCAGAAACTCAGTCCAGCACCATTGTTGTAGATGATGGCGCATTCGGCTATTTGCAACCTTATCCATTTGGATATTTTGAGGAGTCTCAGGTTAAGATGCCTTGGGAACCAGCATCCCAGGGGCTGAAAATATTGGTAATTGGCAGTTCCGTTGCTGTAGGTCATAAAGCTTGGCTGTTGAGAGGTTGGGCTTGGTTATTAGGACAGACTTTAGAGCAAAAATACGGACACCAACTCGTCAATGTGTCAGAAGTGGGAGCTAATGTCAGCAGAACGATCGCCCGATTTGCCCAAGTTGTCACGCCACAAAAACCGGATGTGGTGATTATTGCCCTATCTCTGGGTAATGAAGGATTAGCCTATTGTCCACCTCACGAACGCCGCGCTATCCAGAGGCGTTTTGAAAGTGGCTTGCAACAGTTAGTGAAAATGACGCGGGAAATTGGCGCACGCCCAATTCTAGGCGGAGTCTATCCCAATGGTGACTATAAACCTGAGCATTACTGGCTATTGCGGGATACACACAACCGGATGTTGAATTGGGGCGTTCCGGTTTTAGATTGGTTAGCAGCAGTAGATGATGAACGGGGATGTTGGCAAGCGGGAATATCCTTTGACCCAGCCCATCCTAATACTGTTGGTCACCGTCTGATGTATGAGGCAATAGATCTGCGCTTGTTCGATATTGACAAAGAGGAATTAGCCAAGGAAAAACAACGCTTTTGGCAGCCGAACGAAGTTTTAATTTACTCGGACAATGCTGGCTTTTATATCTGGGCCTGTGTGGCAGAAAAACGGTTGCGGATTAGCAATAGCTCACAATACGGTTATACCATTGCTCCTTATTGGCAGGAATTACAAACTGCACTGCAAACTCAAGCAGGATTGATCCCAGGGATTTACATTGCCAAATCAGTTCAGCCAGGGATACTTCCTTACTTTGCTGTGCAAGAAGATGGCGCGATCGCAACTTCAGTAGAAATTCCTCCTGTTGTTGATATCGAATACAGTGCCGTATTCAATTTATTTTCCCCAGATAACTCCCAAGTTCTCTTCTATGATGGACATTTGGGGATTTTGCAAGCAGACGAACACAACATCTGGATGATTAATGAATCAGACCATGAGTATAATATACAACCTATGTGGCAAGAGGTGCGTCTAGCATTAAAAGCTATGCCAGCAGGTGTTTATGCAGATCCGCTACATCCTGATATTCCCTTCCGCACCATGATGATTGGCAATTACGGACTAGAAAGCCGGGTGAAAGTACCAGCCAAGTCTGCGGTGCTATTTCAATACAAATGCAAATTATCCGATATCAGCCGTGTGGGGATTATTCCCTTAGGCGATCGCTGTGCCGTTCGCATGATGTTATACAAAATGGAGTACGATGGCCCCGCCTTTCCCTTTGATTTGACGCGCACTACCAATATTGCCGATGTCGCAGATATGATTGAAAATCGCTTTGAGGATATGTGGAATCCTCAGTATTTGCATTACAATCCAGACGCAGGCAGAATTTATCACAGCAAATGGACTGGTTTATCTTTTGCTCATGAAGTTGAGGAAACAGATAATGCAGTTTACGATATGTCTCCTGTTTATGAACGGATGCGCGTTCGGTATACAGCACGTTCCCAGCGATTTTGGTATACAATCGATAATTGCGACCAAGTGCTTTTCGTTCGCACAGGTATTTGCGATCGCGCTGGTGTAATTGACCTAGTCAACAAGCTAGAAAAACAATGTCAAGGTAAGCCATTTCAGTTACTCCTGCTTTCTCCCCAAACCTCCGATGAGTTTTTAGGTCTACTGAATGTAGCGCATTATAATGTCGAGTTTAATCCCGATCGGATGTATGACGACTTGGGACATTGGATGTACTGCACAGAGATCATGCGAGGAATTTTAGAATCCCTTGGTATTTCTAGCCAAAACCTTTTCTGGTGTCCGCCAAATCCGCCGGGGAATTCCAACTAAAAAATATTCTATTGCTTTGTGGGTAGGGAGCAATACTTGTCGGTTAAGGGGAAAAAGGGGAATGGTTCAAGGGAAAGAAAAAACCTTTAACCCTTAACCTTTTCCCCAAAATCAATTTTGGGTTCAAAACCCTTAGCCGAGTAGTATTGGGGTAGAGAGTAGGGAGAAAGAAAATTTTCTAATTTTTGAACAGATGGGGTAATGATCACTAAATTAGACGTAGATGATCTGACTCACAGCGAACTAGCAGACTGATAGCGAATATGAAATTTAAACACTACAGTAATTAAGACAAAAGGTATGAAGCAACGGCTATGTTCTGTAGTTTTTGGTGGGATATTTTTGCTTATCGGTCTGGTCTTCCTTTGGGAAGGTTTACCTCATACTAATTCAGTCACTTGTAACCGTATAGCAGTGAATCAAGTAGATTGCCAACAACAGGAAAAAATATTGTGGTGGATACCTATTAAAACAGTTTCATTAAAGAATTTACAAGCAATTAGTTTGGGAAAAGGGACAAACTATTACGATAGCATCCTGTATTTCATCTCTTTGAAAGGAGAAGAAAATAATTTAATGTTTGGTAATTCTCTTAATTTAGAAGATATTCAAGGTGATTTACTCAAAGCACAACATTTTTTTCAATATAGCAAAACAATATCATTGACCTTAGAGAGGTACAAAGCAGAGTATTTGGTTGCAGTTATCGGATTTTTATTTGGAATATTGGGTTTTCAGATAATGACATGGAAAAGAATAAATTAAGACCAATTTAAAAAATGAGACATATTGATAGGAAAACAACAATGTATTGATATAATCTGACAGGTGCTAAATTTTATAAAAAATGTAATTTGAGCTATAACTCTAACTTTTAAAACTTGCGCCTCTCGTTCTTAAAAATTGCTAACTCCTATCATGAAGATGAGCGAAATAGCTCAACCACTGTTGGCTTAGTTACCTTCCCCATAGCATTACGTGGTAGTTCTTCAACTGTCAAAATTCTAGTGGGAATTTTATAAACTGCTAATTGCTCTTTTGCCCAATTCCTAAAATATTCTAATGTCAACTGGCGCTGTGGTTGCAATACTAAAGCTGCACAGACTCGCTCACCCCATTCTGGATCGGGAACGCCGACAACTGCACATTCTTGTATATCTGGATGGGTTCTTAATACTTCTTCAATTTCTAAAGCCGAGACTTTATAGCCGCCAGTTTTGATAATATCCACGCTCATCCGCCCTAGAATGCGGTAGTTACCATTCTCAACTACGGCGAGATCGCCGGTACAAAACCAGCCATCTTTAAAAGCCTTTGCGGTTGCTTGGGGATTTTGCCAATATTCTAAAAATACTGTGGGGCCTTTAACTTGGATTTCGCCTGGAGTTCCTGGTGAAACTAACTCTCCACTTTCATCTACTAATCTGACTTCCACTTGCGGTAGTGGTTTTCCTACATATCCTGAGTAACGTTGACCATGTAAAGGATTGGACAACGCCATACCAATTTCTGTCATCCCATAGCGTTCAAGCAGAAAGTGGTTGCTAATACTCTGCCATTTTTCTAAAACTTGAACTGGTAAGGCTGCTGAACCAGAAACCATGAGGCGCATTTTGCTACAGCCATCTGTCATACTTTTTTGGCGATCGCTAGAAGCAGCTTCCCAAGCAGCAATTAGCTTGACATAAATCGTGGGAACTGCCATAAATAAGGTTAAGTCACCCTCACAAATTCTATTCCAGACGGTTTCAGCATCAAATTTGCTCAAAATATGACACTCAGCACCAGCCCATAAAGCACAAGTAAGGACGTTGATAATTCCATGAATATGATGCAGGGGAAGTACATGGAGAATGCGATCGCACAGCGTCTCCGTAGGAGAATCATTGGATGTCCATTCCCAAGCTGTAATTAAGCTAGTCACTTGCGCTTGAATATTTTTATGAGTTGTCACTACGCCTTTGGGTTTACCTGTGGTACCGCTTGTGTAGAGAATTAAGGCGCGTCTAGTGATATCTACTTTTGGAAAGCGATCAACAGGATCTGGAAGTGTTTCTGAGGTGAGGATAAATCGTAAATTTTTTTCAGTAGCGATCGCTCGCAATATTGCTTCAAAATTGGGATGAGCAACAATAATCGATGCTCCGGAATTTGTAATTACATACTCTAATTCTGGTTTTGGGTGAGAAATACACAGAGGTACAGCTATTCCACCAGCACGCCAAATCCCCCATTGAGTAGCGACATACTCAAACCCAGGTGGTATAAGAAAAGCAACTCGCACCTCCTGTAAATCTTCTGCATCTTGAAGCAAATTTGCTGCTATTTGACTAGATGTTTGCAGCAAATTTCTGTAGGTAAATGCTCCGTCCGTTGTAACAATTGCTATTTTCTCGTTATGCTCTTGAGCAAGAGTAATTAAAGGGAGATTCACTGTTAGTTACCAACTTGATGACGGTTGACGGTTGACGGTTGACGGTTGACGGTTGACGGTTGACGGTTGACTGGTGACTGTGAACAATATAGCAATCAGTAATGCTATTTTTTAACTTCCGTAAATTTAAGCAACGCGATCGCCTCGGCAGATAGTTGCAGTTAAACGAGGTACGATACCATCATCATGAACAGTGATAAAATCTGCTCTTTTGCCGATTTCTAGACTACCGCGATCGCTAAATACATTAATGGCTTTGGCTGGGTTACTGGTAAATAATTGCATTGCTTCGTAAATCGGCTTTTCTGTTTTCTGTGCAATCATAAAAATTGATTGCAATAAGCTTTGGGGAACGTAATCAGAGGAAATCACATCCACTAAATTTTGCAATACCAATTCCATTGCAGAAACATTACCAGAATGAGAACCACCCAAAACTAAATTTGGCGCACCCATTAATACTTGTAATCCTAAACTGTGCGCTGCTTTAGCTGCTTCTAAGGTAGTAGGAAATTCCGCTAATACTGCACCATCTTGCACCGCTTCTTTAACGTGTTCTACGGTAGCATCATCATGACTGGCTAAGGAAATACCTTGAGTTTGAGCGAGTTCTACTAAAGCTGTCCGGTTTTTCTGTGCATATATTTCTTGTTTTTGCTGACGAATTAAAATAAATTCATCCATTTGATCAGCAGTCACACCATGTTTACCCATATAGTATTCTTTAAACTTATCTAAGCGGATAAACTGGCGTTGTCCAGGGGTGTGATCCATCAATGAAATCATGGATAACAGAGGATGATTGATATATTGTGCGGTAATTTCATAGACCTGTTCATAAGCTAATTCACAACGTAAATGCAGGCGATGTTCCACACAAAAGCGTCCTGCTGCTTGTCCTTGGGAGACAACATCAATCATCGGTGCATAGTTAATTAAGCGCGGAGAACCAGCTGCTACATCACCAATTGCGATCGCATCACATACTGTTGTGACTCCGGCGCTGGCTAAATCGCGATCGTGATAAACTGCTGCGGCTTCTAAAGGCCAGCGAATACCAGGACGAGGAGACATACAGCGTTCTAGGTTGTCGGTGTGTAACTCAATTAATCCTGGTAAAAGATAATCTCCCTCACCATTTTGTCCCTGACTCACAACTCCTGGTTGAATATCAGCAATCAATCCATCTCTGACTACTAAAGTACCCAGCAGTTCTTGATTTGGTAGTTGCAGACGATAGTTAGTGTAAATCTGCTCGTTCATAATAATTTGTTGACTGATGACTGGTGACTGATGACTGATGACTGATGACTGATGACTGGTGACTGGTGACTAGTGACTGGGAATGGTAAATGCTTTGTTGGGATAGTTAAGAAATCAACTGTTAACTGTCAACCGTCAACCGTCAACTATTAAAAATTAATTCGCGGGTGCAGAGTTGCGATCGCACTTCTTCATCATGAAAAATTCCAATTAATGAACAGCCTTGATTTTTGCGTTCTTGTAATAGTTCAATCACTACCTGACGATTACTAGCATCTAGGGCTGATGTTGGTTCATCTAGTAGTAATATTGGATAATTAACTACTAATGCTCTGGCAATATTTACCCGTTGTTTTTCACCACCAGAAAAAGTTGTGGGGGAAAGCTGCCATAATCTTTCTGCAAGGTTGAGGCGACGAAATAATTCTTTAACTTTGTTATATGCAATATCTATATTTATGCCTAATTCTAATAGTGGTTCGGCAGCTACATCTACGGCTGGTACTCTAGGAATTACTCTTAAAAATTGGCTGACATATCCCATAGTTTTCTGGCGAACTGCTAAAATTTCATGGGCTGCGAGTTGGCATAAATCAAGCCAGGATTCTTCATGTTTCACCCAAATTGAACCACTATCAACGCGATAATTTGCATATAAACAGCGCATAAATGTAGATTTCCCAGTACCAGATGCTCCAGAAAGAGCGATACATTCTCCCGCATTAACTGTCAAAGAAACTCCTTCTAAAACAGAAAGTTGCATTCCTCCTTGCTGATGCAAAGTAAAACTTTTGCGTAAGTTTTCTACTTGCAAAAGTGCTTGGCTAGGAAAGTTTACGGAACTATGATTAAGAGTTAATGATTGCATGGTTAAGAAGCATCAATAAGGAACAGTCAATAGTCAAAAGTCAACCGTCAACCGTCAACCGTCAACCGTCATCAGTCAACCGTCAACAAATCATGGTGTTAAAGCTGCGCTGACTAGTAGCTGGGTGTAAGGATGTTGTGGATCGTCAAGTACTTGATCGGTTAAGCCTGATTCCACTACTTGTCCTTGTTGCATAACTAGTAATCTATGCGCTAGTAGCCTGACTACGCCGATATCGTGAGTCACTATAATGACGCTAAGACGAAAATTGCGGACAAGCGATCGCAATAAATCCAATAACCTCGCTTGTACCGAAACATCCAACCCACCTGTCGGTTCATCCATCAAAATCAACCGAGGACGTGTCACCAACACACGAGCTAGTTGTAATCTTTGTTGCATCCCTCCAGAAAATTGCACTGGTAAATCATCTATCCTTGCTGAGTCAATTTCTACTTGTCGTAGCCAGTGTGCGGCTTCATCCCGAATATTACCGTAGTGTCGCACCCCTATATCTAGAAGGCGTTCACCGATATTTGCCCCTGCACTCACCCGCATTCGCAACCCATCACGAGGATTTTGCTGAACAAAACCCCATTCAGTTCGCATTAATAACCGTCGTTTAGCTTCCGCAAGTTGAAAAACTTCTATGTCTTCATCATTACGATTGTTATAAGTAACATTACCTTGGTCAACAGTGATATGATTAGCGATCGCACTCAGCAAAGTAGACTTACCCGAACCCGATTCACCCACAATCCCGAGAACTTGGCCAGGATAAAGATTAAACGAGATGCGATCGCAAGCCTTAATCGCACCGTAAGATTTACTCAGATGATGAACTTGTAAAAGAGGTTTAGTCATTTGTCATTGGTCATTTGTTATTAGTCATCAGTCAACCGTCATCAGTCAACCGTCAACAGTCATCAGTCAACCGTCATCAGTCAACACTTCTTTTATTACAAAAATCCGTATCTGAACAAATCCACATTCGCCCGCCTTGGTCATCAATCACGACTTCATCTAAATAGCTTTCTGTAGAACCGCATAACTCACAGGCTTTATCCCATTTTTCTACGGTGAAGGGATGGTCTTCAAAATCTAGGCTTTTGACTTTGGTGTAGGGTGGAATTGCATATATGCGTTTTTCTCTCCCTGCACCAAATAATTGCAATGCGGGACTCATATTCATTTTGGGATTATCAAAGCGGGGAATGGGGCTAGGACTCATTAAATAACGGTCATGCACCATTACGGGATAATCGTAGGATGTGGCAATGTGTCCATGTGTGGTGATATCTTCGTAAAGTTTGACGTACATCGCCCCATATTCTTCTAAAGCGTGCATTTTTCCTGTCTCTACAGATGAGGGTTCTAGCCAGCGCAAAGGTTCGGGAATTGGTACTTGGTAAACTAAAATCTGTCCGTCTTTGAGTGGTGTTTCGGGTATGCGATGGCGCGTCTGAATCAGAGTGGCTTCTTGGGTGTGTTCTGTTGTCTCTACACCACAAACTTTTTTGAAAAAGCGACGAATATTTACAGCGTTTGTCGTATCATCTGCACCTTGATCGATGACTTTCAAGACATCAGTTTGACCGATTACAGCAGCCGTTACTTGAATCCCCCCAGTACCCCAGCCGTAAGACATGGGCATTTCTCTGGAAGAAAAGGGTATTTGATGTCCGGGAATCGCCACAGCTTTCAGCAAGGCGCGGCGAATAGAACGCTTTGTTTGTTCGTCTAGGTAGGCGAAGTTGAAGCCTGGTTCGGGGGATGGGGGATTGGGGATTGGGGACTGGGGACTGGGGATTGGGGACTGGGGATTGGGAGAAATAGTCATTGGATGGGGGATAGTAAAGAAGCGTTCATGTATTGGGTGAAGTAGTTTAAGTCAGTGGTGGGTAGATTTTTTATTTTGGCTTTGTCGTCGTAAATTCTTAGCTGTACTGCATCTTCGGCGTAAGGTTGCTGAATAAATTGCTCTGCTTGTTCTGGGGAAAATATGCCTCCTTGCAGTTCTAAGCTGCGTTTGGAAGCAACTGAGAGACTATCCCAATATTCAGGATCAATTGAGCAAAGATAACGTTTAGCGACGACATGAAGTCTAATTGGTTCTGTGACTGCTGAATTGAAAATCTGCTTTAGTAAAGGTATAGCGCGATGTTCGTGATGATCATCTATACCTTGGCTAGCGGGATTATCACCCAAGTCATGAATTAAATGCCCTAAATCATGGAGTAAACAAGCGGTAATTAATTCATGGCTGTGACCTGATTGTTCAGCGAGGCTAGCACATTGCAAGGCGTGTTCTAGTTGGCTGACGGCTTCCGCACCATACAATTGAGAACCTTTTTCGGTGAATAGGTTAATGATGTTTTCGATGGTAGGGTTCATAAGATAAATGTTGACGGTTGATGGTTGACTGTTGACTGTTGACTGGGTGTTTATTAAATCTGGTAGCGGGCGACTTCTTGTCCGGCTACGTATACAGATGAAATTGCAGTAATCGCAGATGGTAAGGAATTATTAGGAGATATCAAGAGGAAATCTGCATCTAAACCTGGGGCGATTTTGCCTTTGCGATCGCTAATTCCCGCAGCTTTTGCTGGTAGGCTAGAAACTAATGACCATGCTTGTTCAAAGGACATTAAGCCTAATTCTTGGAGCTTGAAAGGGGCGTAAAACAAAGAAGGGTAATGATAATCTGAGCAGAGACAATCGATAACGTTATTTTTTACCGCCTCAGCTACACTCATCAAACCTAAGTGGGAACCACCACGCACTAAGTTAGGCGCACCCATGAGGACGGCTGCACCATATTCACGACACTTTGCTGCTAAATCTACAGTCGCGGGAAATTCTGCGATCGCAACTCTGCGCTGTTGACTAAGTAAGACTTTTTCGAGGCTATCATCATCATGGGACGCAAGCGGAATACTATATTTATGAGCTAATTCCACCAGTTCTTGTATTTGTGCGTCGCCTTCGTGTCGTTTTGCTGTCACCTGATTGATTAATTCTTCAATCTCTTCTAGAGACATGGATGATCTCTGCTTCACACTATTGATATAGCGGCTAAATCTCTTTTGATTACCTGGGGGTGGTAGGTGATCGTTGATAGATAAAAGATGCACTTTACCAGATATCATCCAATCACATAACTCTTGATGTCCGGCTATATTTGCTTCTTCGTGTCTAATATGAATGCGATGATTGCAGTGTAAAACTTGTTTACCTACCCCTAAAATGAAGTCAATTAAAGCACGAGCAGAATCGCGACTGCGTAACCCTGGTTCGTAAGAGTCTGTAATTGAGCAGTAAAAAGTAGTGATACCAGACGCTAAGAGGTTACGGTCATTATCTGCGATCGCTATTGGTAGAGGAAAATTAACTCCCGGACGAGGACAAATCATCCTCTCAAAAGCATCACCATGTAAGTCAATAATTCCTGGTAACATCTGGAGACCTTGACCATTTACCAGATGAAATCCATTAGGGCTTATTGCCTGATCAATACTAATAAATTGCCCATCTTCAATTAAAACAGTGGCATCTTTTACCCAATCATCAGGAGTTAAGACATTTACTCCTTGAATCGCAATTTTTGTATTATTTAATTTTGACAATATTTGAATAGTTTGTGTTGTTGTCACTGACTTACACCAATTTGTGACTGATTAATAAAATACCTAAACTTTACTAACAGGAAAAGTTTCCTTGTTTAATTCCTGACTTTCTTCTTGCTGAGATTCTTCCGGTATAACTGTTAAATCTGATGATTGATTATTTACTTGTTGCTGCCGAATTTTTCTTACTAAATTTAACTCTGCTTGAAAGTCAATATAGTGTGGAAGTTTAAGATGTTGTACAAAGCCTTGAGCTTCCACATTATCGGAGTGTAAAAGCACAAATTCAACATTTTGCGCTGGCCCTTGAATTGTTTCTCCTAATTCTTCAGCGCGCATTGCTCTATCTACCAACGCCATTGACATAGCTTTACGTTCGTTATAACCAAAGGTGAGGCCATAACCACGGGTAAATTGTGCGGGTAATTCTTTACTACCTTTAAATTGATTAACCATTTGCACTTCAGTGACAGTAATATCTGCGATCGCAATTTCAAATCCCAATTCTTCAGGACAAATCACCACCTCTACTTCCCCCATGCGAATCTCACCCGCAAACGGATGGTTTCTGCCGTAACCCCGTTGTGTAGAATAAGCCAGAGATAGCAAAAAACCCTCATCTGCACGCGCTAGATTTTGCAGTCTCGCATCTCGTCCAGCCGGAAAGGTTAATGGTTGGCGAGTTAAATCGAAGGGTTGTTGACTGTTGGTTGTTGACTGTTGACTGTTGACTGTTGACTGGGGATTAAAAAATTCTTTCTCTGCTCCCCTGCTCCCCTGCTCCCCTGCTCCTCTGCTCTCCTCTGCTTGCATCAATCCCTCTTGATCTAGGGTGTCAATTACACGGGGAATTGGTTCTGTAATGGCTTCTGCTTCTGGTGCTGGTGGTACTTGTCCTTCTGCTATTAATTTAAAATCTAGTAGACGGTGAATATAGTCAAAAGTAGGGCCTAACTTTTGCCCTCCTGGGACATCTTTAAAAATGGCAGAAATGCGGCGTTGAATCTGCATTTTGCTGGTGTCTAAAGGTTGGCTGTAGTAAAAACGGGGAAGTGTTGTCCGATAGGCGCGTAATAAGAAAACTGCTTCGACTAAATCACCCCAAGATTGTTTAATAGCTAGAGATGCTAACTCTCGGTCATATAAACTACCTTCACAAATTACCCTTTCTACTGCTAGAGTTAACTGTTGTTCAATCTGGTCTACAGTTAATTCAGGAATTGTCGGATCGCCTCTGCGCCTATTTTTAAGTAGCGCTTCTGCATTTTGAATTGCCTGTTCTCCACCTTTGACTGCAACGTATGGCATATACTTTTTGTTGATGGTTGACTGATGACAACTGTACGGGCGGGTTCACAAATATCCTCACTGATCAACGATAATTCTCAATAAACCCGCCCCTACTGACTGTTGATTGGGGATTATGCGAAATTTTGGGTTGGTTGGAGTATGCATTTAAAGCTCCAACCGTGTTGCTCGAAACCTAGTGATTGATAGAATTGATGGGCGCGATCGCGTTTTAAATTAGAAGAGAGCATCATTTTATAACATCCAGCTTCAGCACTCAGTTTGAGCGCAGCTTTTACCATTTGGCTACCAATTCCCTTTCCCCGCATTTGAGAAATAATTGTTACTGAATCTAGGACTGCAAATTTGTGATATCCCAGATGCATCATTGTTGGTGCATGAAGAAGGCTAAAAGTCCCTACAGGTTGCTGATTTAAATAAGCAATATAAATGTGATAATTAGGAACTTGAGCAATTTCTGCAAAAATTTTTTCTAAATCATCTTTGGGTATGGGTGGCTGACCATCCATGTCAGCATATAACTGATTTAATAGCGGCAAATCCTCACTTTTAGCAATACGAATATCAATATTCATAAGTAGGTCTGTGCAATTAAAGATAACTCGTAGGGGCTGTCATTGGTCATTAGTCATTTGTAATATTTTAAAGAGGTTGCTTTATTTTCAGTTTCTAGAGAGCAGATTACATTTTTTTCATTTTGAATTACTAGTTCTTGGTAATCCTATTACTGCATTTTCTGTAAATAAAAATACGTCTACACCTTGTGGATAGGCTTGGTGATTCTGTCTCCAGAAATTCCAAAAATCAGGGGGAATTGTAGGTGCAATAACACGTTCTTCTAAAATTCCTGGCCCTGTCAAAATTACAGGTTCTCCCATTTCAAAACTTTCTACCTGTACTAATAATGTTGTTGAAGCTTCTGGTTTTTCAGCCGTTCCCCAATTAAAAATAGGTAATTCTGGTAACACTGCTAAATCTTGAATTAAAGCAAAGTCAGCTTCCTCTGGGTACTGCGTAAAGCGACAGCCACTATGAAACAACAACCAAGCTTTAACTTGAGCATCAAAACTAGGTTGTAACCAAACCACAACATCCAAATCTAGCAACGTTAAACAAGCAGACCCGCAAGCAGCTGTTAAACCCGCAGGTACACTCATTTGGGCTGTTATCTGATAAGCTATCCCTGGTCGTGCATGAGCATCCAACAACGCCCGAAACGTCCTTTGTGCATCATGAATCGAATCTTGTAACCCTGGTAATTGTGTAACTTTAGTCATTTTTCATTTGTCATTTATTAACTGTCATCAGTCAACCGTCAACCGTCATTATTTATTCCCCTCTCACCATTGTGAAGAAATTAACCTTTGTCGCTTCTGTTTGGCGTTGCTTAAGTTCTTGCTGCTTTTGGCTTTCTATTTGCAAGGGTTGAATGACTTCAGCTTGAATGCGATCGCGCCAATGTAAAGTTTGTAGTAATGCATCACATATAGCTGCTAATTCTGCATGACGGTGCGATCGCCCTGCAATATACCCAAATCCGGCGATCGCTTCTTCTCCCTGATTCTCTAACTGCACAACGCAGCGAGTCATGGTGATTTCTCCTAAATTAAACGCCTCTCCTGTACCTCCAGCACGTCCCCGCACCATCGCCAGTCCAATTTCTGGAGAGCGTAAAAAGCTATATTCGGGCAAATTACCCAAGTTATTTACCAGTTTTTCTAATAGCTCTAACTCAGCCTTCGCTAACGTTGCCATCCATGCTTGTCGCTTGCTCACAGTAGGCATAGGGTAGGTTTAGGGTATTTTGTTTTAAACTATTCTTAACTTGTCTAGACATCTAGATGAAAGTACATTAACGCAATTCGGACAAGTTGACAATCTATTAGGAAAAATTCGTTGACAGTTCACTGTTCACCGTTAACAGTCAACAGTCAACAGTCAACCGTCAACCGTCAACCGTCAACAAAAAAATAATGCCTGTATATATTCAAATTGCTGACCAAATCAGACAAAATATTCATCAAGGGGTTTATCAAGTTGGTGAACAACTACCAACAGAAACCAAGTTAGCGGAACAGTTTGCAGTCAATCGCCATACGATTAGACAAGCGATCGCACTCCTAAAAAATGAGGGATGGTTACGAGTTGATAGGGGACGAGGGACATTTGTCGCTGCTAAAACTATCCGCTATGCGATTGGTAAGCGTGTGCGTTATAACCAAACTTTAAAAGCGCAGGGTTGGCAAGCGAGGTTTCAATTATTGCGTGTATTAGAAGTACCTGCAGATGATGCGATCGCAAAAGGATTAGAGATTACTTATGGTGAACCTGTAGCGTTAATTGAACGTTTAGGTTTTGCAGATGAAGAACCCATCAGTATAGGAACGGGATATTTTCCCCTGAAGCGATTTCCTGATTTTTTAGAGCCAAAAAATATCAAAATTTTGCAAGAACAACAATCAATTTCTCAGCTTTTACAACAGATATATGGATGCGATCATATTCGTAGAAGTACCTGCGTTTCTGCTCGTTTAGTTCAGCCGCAAGATGCTAAATGGTTACAACTACCACTTAATCAACCAATTCTTTTAGCTGAATCAGTAAATGTTGATCAAACAGGTAATGTAATTGAATATGGTGTAACCCGATTGCGAGGCGATCGCATGGAATTATTTTTTGAAAATGAATTATTTGTTGACTGATGACTGATGACTGGTGACTGGTGACTGGTGACTGATGACTGGTGACTGGTGACTGATGACTGGTGACGATAAAGACTTGTTGAGTTAGTTTAGCAGTTAACCGTCAACTGTCAACCGTCAACCATCAACAATTATGGAAACCTTTCAAAATTTGCGAGTTTACCAATTATCAGAAAATCTCGCAAATGAAATTTGGTTTATTGTAGAGAAATGGGATAGCTTTGCAAAAGATACAATTGGTAAACAAATTGTTAAGTCAGCAGATAGTATAGGTGCGAATATCGCTGAAGGAAATGGTCGTTATAATTTACAGGATAATCAAAGATTCATAAAAATTGCTAGAGGTTCTTTAAACGAAAAAAGACATTGGCTAAGACTAGCTTTTAAGCGCCAACTTTTAACCCAAGAACAAATAGATAAAATCAAACCAATTATAGATGAATTATCACCTAAATTAAATGCCTATCTCAACTCCCTTAAACGCAAATCCAATAATAGTTAACCGTCAACCGTCATCAGTCAACCGTCAACCGTTATCAGTCATCAGTCAACCATCAACTAAACCAACCATTCCCTAATTTTTGCAGAGACTACGTCAATAGTACCAGTAGCAACAATTAAAATAATCAGAATTGCACAGACTTTTTGATATTCAAATGCGCCAAAACTTTGATATAGCGAAACGCCAATCCCACCAGCACCAACAATTCCTAACACAGAAGCAGAACGGACATTTGACTCAAATCTGTAGAGAGTAAAAGAAGTCCACAAAGGTAATACTTGAGGAATCACCCCATAAATGACTTCTTGAATGTGATTTGCTCCAGTGGCTCGAATTCCTTCTACTGGGCCTGGCTCAATCGATTCTACAGCTTCAGAAAAGAGCTTACCCAAAGTGCCTGTAGTATGAACAAATAAAGCTAACACACCTGCAAATGGCCCCAATCCTACAGCTACAACAAAAATAAGTGCAAAGACAATTTCGTTAATAGCACGCATTGCATCTAAGAGGCGGCGTGTGAATTGTACAACCCAGACTGGAAACATATTGTTAGATGCAAGTATGGAAAGAGGAACAGCTGCGATCGCAGCCATTAAAGTTCCCCAAATTCCCATTGAAATAGTAATAATAGTTTCTGATAGATAATATTTCCAATCGCTAAAGTTTGGTGGGAAATATGATTTTATATATTCTCCCATATTGTCTTTACCTTGGGACAATAATGTGAAATTTATTTCACTTTGTATATAAGAAAAAATTAAAACACTAACAATAGCTACCAAAAATAAAATTCTACTAATAGTTACTAGTTTTGCCTCTTTATCCAACATCTCCAAAACTGCTGGAGAAGCATTGTGTAAATTTTGTATATTTTTAATCATGAATTTTTTATAACCTATTACACCAGACAAAATACAATCTAAAAATAAGACCTAGTTGACTGTCAACAGTTAACAGTCAACAGTCAACAATATTTATTAACGTCCTTGAAGTGCTCGCAACTGGTTATTCAGTTCACTTAATTTCTTCTTGTCCGCATCACTCAAATTCTCTTGAGCTTGTAAATCTAAAACCTTTTTGGCAATATCTAATTCACGGATTGCATTCCAATTTTTATCTTGAGCAGCTACAAAACCAGACCAATTCAACGGGGCTAAAATTTTTCTATCTTTATAGCTATAGAAGAAGTTACGGAGTTTCTTTTTCACATCTTCTGGTAAATCCTTACGGTAAGCAATGGGATCGCTAGGAATTACTGGAGATGTCCAAATAATTTCAATGTTTTTACGAGCATTAGGGTTAGTCTTTTCTAATCGTTCTAAAGCTTCACTATTGTTGGTCGCAACATCTACTTGCTTATTAGCAACAGCAAGAGCAGTTGCTTCATGATTACCCGCAAAAATTAAGCGTTTAAATGCTTTTTTAGGGTCAATTTTGTTCTTTGCAAATACATAATAACTAGGTACAAGAAAGCCAGAAGTCGAGTTTGGCTCATTGAATGCAAAGGTAAGTTTAGAAGCATTTTTTACCACATACTTATCGCCACCTTGTTTTTTTGCTGCCGCAGTAATGGGATTACCTTTATTGGCGATTAAATAAGAATAATAGCCTCTTGTACCATCTGCATTCACAACTTGAGCAAATACTTCTGCATTAGCGATTCTTGCTGCTTCTATATATGATTTTCCTCCATACCATGCTACTTGTACTCTTCCAAACCGCATAGCTTCAATTACGCCTGCATATTGAGTAGCATAAAAGGCTCTCACAGGAATGCCAATTGATTTGGATAAAGCTGCAATGAAAGGTTCCCACAAAGGTCTTTGGTTGGCTTGTGATTCTGTAGAGATGATACCAAAATTGAGTTCTTTAAGAGATGCAGCTTGTACTGGTTCAATCCAGTTAGAGGTAGATTCTGAAAACAGTTGAGTTCCTACTAAGGATGCACTAAATAGGGCAGCTTGTTCAATGAATGTCCGTCTTTTCATTATTTATCTCCAGGTTATTTATTGGCTAATTATTTCCAGTGAAAAGCCTTATACTCTGTTTGAATGTCTGATTAAATATTTTGTATTTTGGAATTACACTAAAAGTTCCCCGTGTCCTCTCAAGACAAGTTCCTGAGCTGCTTTGCCATAAATCTCATTGAGCTTGTCGTCATTTAGTTCTACGGTTGCGCCATCAAACATGACTTCGCCATCTCTAAGCGCGATCGCTCGCTCAAAATAACCTCGTACCATTTGAATCTGATGCAAAGAAGCTATTACCGTAATTCCGCTTTGACTGTTGAGCTGCACTAGTAATTCCATAACTTTCCTGGCAGACTCAGGATCTAAAGAGGCGATGGGTTCGTCTGCGAGGATAATTTTCGCCCCTTGTACTAAACAACGTGCGATCGCGACTCGTTGCTGTTGTCCTCCAGAAAGCATCGATGCGCGTTTGTAAGCATGTTCTAGAATCCCTACTCGCTCTAGAGCAGCTAGTGCTTTGGTTTTTTCTTCTTTAGTGAATAAATGTAATGCTGAGCGTAAAGTAGACAATCTTGCTAAGTTACCCACCAGAACATTTTCGATAACAGTGAGTCGATTGACTAAATTAAACTGTTGAAATATACACCCTATTTGACTCCGTAAAAATCTAATTTTTGAGTGTAATTTACCCTTACTTTGTAGCACAGTGCTAAATACGTAAACTGTCCCTGCATCTCCGACATGCAAGCCATTCATGTGGCGCAGGATGGTAGATTTACCAGAGCCAGAGGCACCGATTAGGGCAACCATTTCTCCCTCATTAATAGAGAAAGATAAATGTTTGATTGCCGTTTTACCTTTGAAACTCTTGGAAAGATTACTAACTTCTATTGCCACGTTGCTGGTCATTTTCTGGCATCTAAATGTCTCTCACTAAAATTTAATAATCTTCTCAGATTAAGGAATTATTAAGCTAAGTATAATTTATGATTTAATTTCTTAATTATCAGTCTAATGATTGAGTTCATAAGTGATATGCATCAATATAATTGAGTTTTGCTTACCTATCTTTTTATCTACACTATTTTGTTAAATTTGAATTAACCAAAGACTAAATTTATTTAAAAGCTAATTAAGCCAGCAAAATTCAAGTCAATTAGGTAAATGCAAAAATCTTGAAAAACAAAGATTTTTCCTGAATTCTGTTGCATTTTTTATGCCAATAAGGCGCGTCAACCCAAAGATATAACACACTATACTTAATATTTATTTAAGTATTCATTGTCCCCAAAATGTTTTTAGCTGGATATTAACTGTTCTGGAATGCTTGATCAACAACAGCGCAAGATTAAACAATAATATTTATTTAATTAAGAATAGGTAAACAAATAAAAAATATATAGATTTGGAGACAGTATCTAGATTGTTGAACATAATTATGCTTTGATACTCTTAAATTCAATTTCTATAAACCTTTTAATCAAAGGTTTACTTTTGGATTACCTAATAATTAAATGTTAGAAGCCAAACCTTAATTCACAGCTTAGGTTAGTTAGTGAGAAAACTTTACTGATATCTGCAAATTTTTAATTTGCAGATAGTTGAATATGAGATAAGGTTTGATTTTTAGTTAATTTTTACCAGGTGTGAGGTTATACTCGTGCAAAAGTTTTGGTTGCATTCTTTGTTATTTAGCCCAGTGATTTTCGACTTGTTGATAGTTGCAGTACCAGCAATGGGATCTGATGTACCTATCAATCAAGCATCTCAATCTGCTAATGCTGAGAGTATGGGACAAGTAACCTCAGTTTCCCAGCTTTCTGATGTTCAGCCTACAGATTGGGCTTTTGGTGCATTGCAATCTTTGGTTGAGCGATACGGTTGTATTGCAGGTTATCCTAACCAAACTTATCGTGGTAATCGCGCTTTGACTCGTTATGAGTTTGCAGCTGGTTTAAATGCTTGTTTGAATCAGATAAATCAACTGATAACGACGAGTACAGCTGATTTAGTCAACAAAGAAGACCTCGCAACATTGCAAAAGCTACAAGAAGAATATGCAGCTGAACTGCAAACTGTACGTGGTCGAGTTGATGCTTTAGAAGCTCGTACCGCAACTTTAGAATCACAGCAATTTTCTACAACTACAACACTGCGAGGAGAAGCAATTTTCGCCTTAGCTAGTGTGTTTGGCTCCGATCGAGCCATCAATACCGATGCTCAAAATGCTGGTACTACCAGACAAGGACTTAATGAAAATGCAATTTTAGCCGATCGCGTCCGGTTAAACTTTGATGCTAGTTTTACTGGTAAAGACCGCTTGAGAGTGAGGTTACAAGGGAGAAACATCACTTCATTTAATACAGGTGTGACTGGTACTAACCAAACTCGTTTAGGTTTTGATGGCAATGAATCCAACAATGTCAGCATCTCAGCGCTATTTTACCGTTTCCCCATAGGGAACTCTACGATGGCTAGCATCGCCACCGAAGGGTTGGAATATATTGATGAAGTACCTGCTCTCAGCCGCAACTTTGATTCTAGTGGTTCAGGTGCGTTATCTCGCTTTGGACGTTATAACCCCATTTATCGGGCAGCAGAAGGGCCGGGTATTATCGTTAATCACAAGTTCAATAATGCTTTAACTCTCACTGCTGGTTACGTTGTACCATCTGGTGTTGGTAACGATCCTAATAATGGTAGAGGGCTTTTTAATGGTGCTTACTCCGCATTAGGTCAAGTTACTTTTCAGCCCATCTCTCCATTAAGTTTGGCTTTTACTTATGTCAACGCCTATTACACCGATGGTAGCGGAGTCTCTGGTAGCACTGGTACGGGTTTTGCTAATAACCCATTCAACGGTGCGCGGACTTCTGTGAATAACTATAGTGTGAGTGCTAATTACAAATTCAGTCCAAAGTTTACACTTACTGCTTGGGGTGGCTACACCAATGCCCAAGCTGAGAATACAGCAGTTGCGAGGAGTAATGCAGAGATATGGAACTGGGCTGTTCAACTAGGCTTTCCCGATTTGGGTAAAAAAGGAAATTTTGGTGGGATTATTTTTGGTGCGCCACCTTACGTTGCTAGCAATCAATTTGTCAGTGGTGCTAATCGCCGCCGAGACGATGATATCACCTATCATTTAGAGGCGTTCTATAGATATAAGCTGAATGACAACATTGCTATTACTCCAGGATTGATATCCATCTTTAATCCTGAAGGTAACAGCAGTAACCCAAATATCTATGTGGGAGTATTGCGTACTACCTTTACTTTCTAAACCCATCTGCCCATGCGATCGCTTCTCTAATGACAGAGGCGATCGCACTGTCCAACTCATAGGGCATTGGGTGTGAGTTCCTTTCTCCCTTATGTCCAGTCCTCATTATTCAATCGACATCGCTATCACCAATCTTGGTTACTTGAGAAGTTTTATCTGCGGATTGTAAAGACAATTGCTCATATATTTGTTTAGGAGGAGTTCTTAAATTCCAAACAATTCCTAGCCATGCAAGTAGCGTCAGAATGTAATTTCTCAGGCATGAAAGAACAGTGCTTGAAATTAGGTTTTGGCAAATGTTGGAGATGTATAATATAAGTTCATCATAGTTGAATTCGTTACAAAAATATATAAAAATAATCTTACCTCCTGAAGATTTTTCATTTACAGTTATTTACTTATACATAGAAGCCAAAAAATCAATAGTCATCAGGTTTTAGAGAGTCGATTCCACAAATTGACCTCTATTTTTAGTGGGAATAAATTTTAAATTGTCTGATTTCGATACAATTAGAATACATTCTTTGGTGTGTATAAGTTCACCCAAGCGGAAGATTCAATAGCATAGAAAAACCTAGAACATCCATAGTGTTCATCAAAATTCAAATTATCAGTTTTCAATATGAGCTTTTTATTGTATGGTCAGGCGATCGCTCCAAGCATCAATCACTGGAATTCAG
The DNA here is from genome assembly GCF_014696615.1 of Nostoc linckia FACHB-104. Taxonomy (GTDB): domain Bacteria; phylum Cyanobacteriota; class Cyanobacteriia; order Cyanobacteriales; family Nostocaceae; genus Aulosira; species Aulosira linckia_A. The sequence continues at coordinate 34,830 of NZ_JACJQJ010000065.1, forward strand.
CAGGCTAAACGAGCATTTGCCCTCAAGGGATGGACGCAGGAAAATCTGGCAGGAGAAGTGAATTTAAAAACTAGACAACCCATTTGGCGGTTTTTTACAGGTCGTCCGGTTGATCGGCATATATTTTTAGAAATTTGTACTGTATTAGACCTAAATTGGCGAGAAATTGCGGCTAATCCCCCGGCAGAATTCGTAGATCCACAAGAACGCACTCAGGCTAATGTTTTAGATATTGATGCGTTAGTACAAAAAGTGCGATCGCAACGCCGAGAAAAAATTCAAGACCAGTGCGGTATCTTACAGTTATTGGACATCAGCCACCCTGTTGGCATCGATGACATATATATTGATGTCAATATTTTGGAGGAAATTCCCAGCCTTCAGTTGTTTGAAATTTCCAACTTACAAAACCTGAACCCAGAAGAATTTGACCGCATTGGACTAGGTGAAGTATGCCAGAAACAAATATCGGGTATACAAGCAGTCGAAACCTACTCCAAGCTGAGGGTGCTGGGTAAACCTGGGGTAGGTAAAACCACGTTTTTGCAACATCTCGCCATTCAGTGTAACAACGGTGCATTTGCGGCAAACCAAGTTCCTATTTTCATCACACTGAGGAATTTTGCGGAAGAATGTAGACGCAACGGTGAGTTTAGCTTATTGAACTATATCCGCCAGGAATTTCTCCGGTCTGGAATTTCCGATCCGTCAGTGATTGAAACCTTACTTTTAGCAGGTAGAGTGTTGCTGTTACTTGATGGGATGGATGAAGTTCTCAACCAACAAAGCAATGCTGTCTTAGGAGAAATTCGCATATTTTCCGAAAAATATTACAAAAATCGCTTTGTAGCCAGCTGTCGAACAGTAGCTCACAAGCTCAGACTGCGAGGCTTTACCGATGTGGAAATAGCCCCATTTACCCAAGAACAAATCATCACCTTTGTGCAAAAATGGTTCGTAGTATTCACCAAGACGAACGCTCAGGCTGGGCTAGCGCAGTCCCAAGAGTTTATTAAAAAGCTAGACTTACCAGAAAACTGGCAATTTCGCCAACTCATCGTTACACCTCTATTTCTGCATCTTGCCTGCTGGGTGTTCCACGGTCAAGAAAAATTTCCGGCTAAGCGGACGGAGTTTTATAAGCAAGGGCTAGATCTTCTCTTGGGCAAATGGGATGAAGCCAAAGGTGTGGAACGGGACGAAGTTTACCAAGGATTTTTATTACCACAAAAGCTCAAGTTGCTGAGTCAGATTGCGGCGGTAACCTTTGAGCAAGGTCAGTACTTTTTTGAGCAACGTGTCATTGAGCAATATATTAGCGATTACATTCAGAATCTGTCGGAAATGACCATAGATGCAGAAGAACTGCATCTAAAAAGCGAAGGAGCGCTGAAGGCAATTGAGGCGCAACATGGGCTACTAGCAGAACGGGCAAGAGGCATTTTTTCCTTCTCCTATCTGGCGTTTCAAGAATACTTCACCGCGAGAAAAATTGTTGCCAGCCATAACCTACAGGCATTAGAGCAAGCGCTGGGAGGACTGGTGAGTCACATCACTGACCCTCACTGGCGCGAAATCTTCTTGTTGACCGCTAGTATGCTCAGAAGTGCAGACTCCCTGGTGCAGTTGATGAAGCAACAAATTGATGCGCTAGTAGCTCAAGACCCTTATCTACAAGAGTTTTTATCCTGGGCCAGCCAAAAATCTCGTACTACTCCCACAGTACCAAAGGATGCAACAGTGCGAGCTTTTTACCTTGCCCTTTCCCGGACTCCTCATGTGGCTGCTCACTTTGCCTTAGCCTGTACCCTTGACCAAGGGATGTTTCTTGATGCAGCCTTGGATAACCTATTACTAGAAAGTGCAATTGACCACAGCCAAGATTTTGCCTATGCTTATGCCTGTGGAGATGCTCTCTCCAACATTTTGGGTATTGTTCTGGATGCTGGACTGAAAAAATCTCTGCAAAAACTCAGAGATCTATTGCCCAATTCTCATCAAAATGGAACACAATTTCAGGCATGGTGGCAAGCAAACTCTTCAGCCTGGGTTGAAAAATTAAAGATGACGATCATTAATTATCGTAATATTCACCACCACTGGCAGTTTAGTCCAGAACAACAACAAGTACTGCAACGTTATTATGATGCCAATCAGCTACTGCTCGATTGTCTGCATAGTAATTGTGAGGTGACGGCTGCTATCAGACAGGAAATTGAAGCAACTTTACTATTACCTCAAAAAGAACTTGAGGATAGGGAATGGCAATAGAATTTGTCTGTTGATTGCACAACAGAAAACACAGATAAATTTAGATTTTATCTGTGTATGACTCAGGTTAATTTTGGTTTAATTCAGATTTTGATAAGAAGTCTAATACATCTTGATGGTTGTGATGTATCGACTAAAAGGAATTGCTATCTCAGCAATTCCTTATGCAGGCATTAAAACTGTGTCGATGATGTGGATAACGCCGTTATCAGCAGCAACATCTGGTGTTGTAACTGTGGCATTATTTATCTTGACCCCATGCGAAGCGTCAATTTTCACATCTTCACCTTCAACCGTTTTAGCTGATTTTAATTTAACTACATCAGCTGCCAATACTTTGCCAGAAACGACATGATATGTCAGGATTTTTTTCAGTTTGGGAATGTCTTTCAGCAATGCATCTACTGTACCTGCGGGAAGTTTAGCAAATGCTTCATCCGTAGGTGCAAAAACAGTGAATGGGCCGATACCTTTGAGAGTATCTACAAGACCAGCAGCTTTAACTGCAGCAACCAAAGTACCGAAAGAACCAGCCTTAACAGCGGTATCTACAATGTCAGCCATGTGATTTACCCTAAGTTTTGTGTCATCTCTTTACAAGGTTTAGTATGACAGACTGTTGTTTCAAATCATGTTTGATTCAACGTTTCAATAGCGTATAAATTGTATGTTTTACCCTAAAAAATCAATTTTTTAGAGTCAATTTTAAATTGATTAACCAAAATTATATTTTCAGTAATGTAATGTTATCATCACCTGAAAAATAATCATGATGATTTGGTAAAACAAGTACAATAAATTAGTAAAAATAAATCTGCATTTAGTAATATTTTATCAAAAAAGTATTACTTTTTAATAAATCCTTGAGCGATTATATAGCAATCCTATTTCAGTTGTGAAAAATATATGTTGTGGCTGTTAACAGTTAACTGTTAACTGTTAACGAACCTTTTTGCAATATTTCACAAATCATTTAGGATTGCTATCTATGTCTATAGATCAATATATTTACCAAAATTCTTAGCCTCCAAAAATTTTGCTAGTACACCTCGGCGTAACTAAGCAGACCATTCTAAACTCACGAAACGCTTACGCTGTATTCATTTTGAATTTTGAATTTTGTTAGCGTAGCGTTAGCGAGTCATCTCCCAAGGGGAGAGGCTACGCGAACGAGCGTCATTTTGAATTTTGGGCGTTGCATAAATGAGGGATGATTTATTTCACGCAGAGACGCAGAGCCGCAGAGAGAATAAGGAGTTTTAAATTTTTAGCTGTTAAATTTCATCCCATAATTCAGCAATGCCGAATTTTGAATTCCGCCTTGCGGTACTAGTTTTTGCTACAATTCCCCAGATATCAGTGTGGAGCTTATCAGGTAGCTTGGACTCTCAAAACCCAAATTTAACCAAATCTACCACTGATGTAATCTTTTGTGGCTTCCTGCTGAGGATGATTAAAAATCACGTTTGTTGAGTCGTACTCTACCAAGTAGCCAGTAAGATCTCTTGTTTGGGTAGAGCTAACGTTGAAAAAAGCAGTTTTGTCAGAGACTCGTGCCGCTTGTTGCATATTGTGAGTAACAATGACGATGGTATATTGCTTTTTGAGTTCGTGAATCAATTCTTCAACCCGCAAAGTAGATAGGGGGTCAAGGGCAGAACAAGGTTCATCCATAAGTATAACTTCTGGTTGCCCAGCGATCGCTCGCGCAATACACAAACGTTGTTGTTGACCACCAGATAAGGCTAAAGCACTTTGTCGCAGTCTGTCTTTAACTTCATCCCATAAAGCTGATTGCCGTAGACTCTGTTCTACCAATTCATCCATGTTATCTTTGTAGCCGTTGACTCTGGCTCCAAAAGCAACATTGTCATAAATTGATTTGGGAAATGGGTTGGCTGTTTGAAACACCATCCCAATCCGACGACGCACCTCTACAGCATCAATTTCTGGTGCATACAAATTTTTATCGTAAAAATAAACTTGACCTTCGGCTCGAAATGACTTAACGAGGTCGTTGAGACGGTTATAGCATCGCAGCAATGTACTTTTACCACAACCAGAAGGGCCAATAAAAGCTGTAACCTGATTTTTGGAAATATTTAGGCAAATATTCTGCAACGCGAGAAACTTCCCGTAATAAACATTGAGGTTTTCTGTGCGTAAAACGGTTTCAGTGTCAATTATTGTAGTAGTATTGGTAGCCGTAAAATTGTTTAGCATTAGTTTGATTAGTCACTCTATATGAACTAAGTACCAGGTAAATTACGCAGATATGCTGGTCAATGTTAGCGAGCGCCCAATAATTGCAGACTTAGTAAGGCCACTTCCAGTTGAAGATTTCTGGCTTATCTATTGTGATTGCTAAGCTGTTACGCATTTAAATTGTATATTTCGCACTCAGGTTGTCAAAAGGAGCCAGTGCGTTGGGCGGCTTTGCCGACTTGAAGCAACTGGCGTTCAAGAGTCCAAAGTCCAAGCTAGCCTTTGACCCTGGACTATTGACCCTTGACAGTCCTAACGCCAGAATATTTGATTTAGGTGCGTATCAGCTTACCTGATGCGATCGCATCTTTTGAGGGACTTCCAGAAAATAAATTATCCAATTTAGTCAGGTCATATTTTCTGTTTCTTCTCTGCTCCCCTGCCCACCTGCTGACTTAGTGATGGTATATTTTTTTAGTTGGAAGTCCCTTACCTCTCATTGTTTCGCCTGCGGATAAAACAAATATGTCACCCACTCACTCAGCGGGTTTTCATGTTCTGCCAAAGAGTCATCACCCTGGCAACTAAATGTCACAAAGTAATATTGTTGCTCTTGCTTGTGGACAAACTTACCGTATTCTATCTGCCGAATTATTTCCATAGAGGTAGCCTTGCCTAATGCAGGGAGGGGGAAAAGTTTTAAGCTCACATTTAATGGCGGTGATTCAACGAGGTTTTTAATCCCTCTATCTACTACGAGTGAAATTACCCACTCCTGACCCCACGGGTGTGGATCGGGCGAAATAATTTGTAGGCAAGGGGTGTTTTTATCGGCCCAATACCATGCGCCCTGATTAAAAGATTGAACAGGGATGTAATTGTCTTTGGGTGGCAATTTTCCTATAAATTTGAGAAAATCTGTAACTTGGCGATCGGTTAGGTTCATTGTGACAATTCCTGACTAAAGTACCTGGTATTTTTAAAGGCTTTGATATTGGGGACTTTTCCCTTAGAAGTTCTTAAATCCCAAACTAAACAAATTATGAAATTAGTTGTAGACAAGACTTACCCAACTGGCACAGTGACCCTCTGGTATAAGAGTCAAGAGTCAAGGGTCAAAAATTTAGATTTTTTGGACTCTTGACATTTGACCTTGGACAAACCTAAACGAAAAAAATATGACATTTGCGTAAGTCCTATTAGAATGTAATGGGTAATAGCTGTTATTGGATAAGAAATTGAAGCTAATTATTTTTGCTAATAAAAGAATTTGAGGACAGAGAATAGCAATAGTTATACCAATTCAAAATTCAAAATTCAAAATTAAGAAAACCATATGTAGCAAGGATTTTTGAGTTGGGATCTGTTGCTAAATTTTGGATAATTGGTATTACTTGCTTAGTTTCTCAAAGAGTTTTTTATTGCAAACATAGTTTTGAATAAGTTTTATATCGTAGTTAATCAAATAATTCATCAAATCAAACAACACCAAATCATACTACAGGAGTAATAATATTTCATCTGAACCATTAAAGTGATACTCTCCTCTCCTACTTTTGATTCAGAATATCCAGTTGTTTAGCCTCTTCTGTAGTTCCGGTTTTTTCAATACCGCGTTGCACTTAAAATCTTAATCGCAGGTTTTGTGATGAATTTAACTATTGCCTCTCTTTTCAAGGTTGAGATACTCAAAAATGTGCAAATACTAGTTGTAGACAATGACCTCGATAGTGGAGTGCTATACACCTTATTTTTCAAGCATTTTGGCGCAAATGTGATCGCAACTGGCTCCATTAAAGAGGCTTTAAAAACCCTGACTTGGTTCGTCCCCCACATCGTAATCTGTGAAATAAGATTCTTAGGTGAAAGTATCTGTACTTTACTCGATAAATTGACGGCTCTGGAAGCAGACAACAGGAATCATATCCCAATTATTGTGACTTCAACATCTGCCACAAGTACTATTGAACAAATTTTTAAGATAGAAATTGCCGGATATTTGATCAAACCAATTGACCTGGATAAATTAGTTGTCATGATAGAGAACCTAGTACCAACTAGAGAAGTGAATATACTAGGAAAAAATAGCTATAAGCTAATACAAAAAATTAGAATACTTCTGTCTCCCAAAAAAAAGAAAAATTCCCGCGATCGCTTTGACTGGCAATGCTGAATGCTCTTGCTTCTGTTAAGACAAGATTCCTAACACCAGGATTGTTCTCCCGGAGGATTGTGCAGTAACTCCCGAATATTGGCTTCAATGACCCGGTAGCCTACATTGCCGTTGAGTCTCTGCCGTCCTTCATTAAAAATCAGGGTAGGGCTGACTGTAACTGTATGCTCTTTAACTAATTCAAAATCTTTGGATAGCTCGGCATAAGACTCACCACTATCGATTTGAGCTTGGATAGCTGCGATCGGCAGTCTTAACTCCTCCGCAATTTGAAATTGCACTTTGCGATCGGAAACATCTGCTAGTTGCGTAAAAAACGCCTCTCGAAATGCCCAGGTTGCTTTTTCAAATACCGGTTGATTTTGCTCTACTAAACCCTTTACTTCTAGTAGTTGAATCGCATGGAGAAACAAATGAGAGGATGTGGATGAAAATGGTGTAACCTTAGTCCAAATATCAGGATGAACGCTGATGTGATCGAACTTTTTCGCCACCTCTTGGACATGATTGCTATATCCTTGCAATCCACCGCGATCGCGCCATCGGTTCTCCAGTTTTTCACGAGCAACACCAAAGACGGGGACAAAGTGCTGTGCGATGGCTATGCCCGCCGTTGGCGAAGCCTCTCGTAGAGAAGGCATCGCAATCTTGTCTTCAAAGGTTGTTTTCAACTCATCCAAACGAATCTGAGCAATATAAGCCCAAACGCAGAGAACATCGGAAAAGTAAAAAATCCGAATCGGTTCCATATCACTTCATCCTTAGACCCACCAGGGTTTCTTGCCGGTACGGGGATCAGTTTCCGTCCAAGGCGAGATAAAATTTTCTTATTTTCTCTTTTATTTTAACCCTTAAATGACCGGGAGCTTTTAATATCAAGACTTATATGTTTCTATTACAATTTATACACTTTATACATAACTCAAACATGATTTTAAACAATAGAATTTCATACTTTTCTTGTAATTAACTCTCCCTGAATACTTTGGAAATAAGTAAGAATTCAGGTCTAAATTTGAGGTATTAAAGATGGTGCTTGTACATTTGGGTTAATCATCGCTTTGATAGCTTGCTCAAAAAATTGAATTACGCAACGCCCTCGACGGCGACAAGTTTGTATAACTGTCAATAAATTAGCAGTATCTTGAAACCGCTCCATTGAGCGGGGACTCCACTAACTTTTCGTTTTATCGTAAGCTGTTTGGCTCTCCAAAATTTCACTGCTAGTGAGATTCCTCAATCAAAATTGCTAAACTCTATACTTTATCACAAAAAACTTTTGCAAGAGTTCTAATTTATTTAACATTAGTCCAATGATAAAGCAAGTAACATAAAAATAACTGGATAGATCGGCTTCATCCAGTCTTTTAAGTCTGACATGCTTGCAGTCTGAAATAGTGCATTACATCCGTGTTTCCTAGCAAACTTCTTTAAAAAACTTTTTCAATCGGTGCATTTTTTAGAATCAAAACTTGATTGAATGGTAAGAGACTCGCGTAAAAATAAAATAAGCTGCTGCGCTTATAACTTGGACTTTTTATGGTTTGTAACCCTTGTTGCAACAATAACACTCTGGAAAATTAAAGACACAACAGCTTACCAGCCAGACAATCTATATCAGATTTCAATCAAGTATCGTTTCAAGCTTTGATTACAGATCGTTAATTTGATAAATAACGTCAGCGTAGCCTGCCGAAGGTTGCGTGATTTTTGCATAGCGAAGGAGTAAGATGCTATTAAAGCAAAGGATTTCGTTGAGTAGCGATCGCCCAAATATCACAGAGTGCGATCGCTGTGTTCTGAATCTACTGCGTCTCCACCCGGTTCAGACAGATGAGAATAACCATACATTCAGCACATTCAGCCAATATCAGCAAATACTGACAAAATTTACCCAGATTTCCGATCATATAGGAGCGATCGTTTTAGCGATCGATGGGCAAGTGCAGCTCATGACTCAACGCGCAGAACAACTATTGAGCCAGTATTCTTTAGCTCGTACTCCACCCTTATTGCCAGACTCCTTATACCATTGGTTCAAGCATCAGATTACACAACTCACATTCAATGAAAATGTACCATCCCCGTGTTTACCCTTGCACATAGAACAAGCAGAAAAACAATTAGTCATCCGTCTCATTTCCGATCCAATCAGGAAGCAATATCTCTTACTTTTGGAGGAAGAAGAATTACAATCCTTTTCAATCTCTTCCCTGGAATTACTAGGACTTACTCAACGTGAAGCGGAGGTATTATTTTGGGTGGCCAAGGATAAAAGCAATGCCGGAATTGCGAAAGTGCTGGGTTGCAGTGAAGGAACCGTGCGAAAACATCTGGAACATCTTTACCAGAAATTAGAAGTGCAAACCCGGACGGGTGCGGTGATGGTTGCTCTAGAAAAGTTGGGGTTACTCAAAAAATAGTTTGTTACAAGGTCGTTATCATCCTAATACGCGGATCATCGTATTGTTTCCAAAGTTGATTTTGAAGAGAATTAAATCAAAGGCTTTTATCCAGTTTCAGAGCAACTGCCTGATACTACACCATATTAATCCAAGTTGCGGGTTATCGACCTCTGGGTGCTTTGCATCTGGAGAGTCATCTGGCACCCACAAAAAGTTGCTGGGATAACTTATTTCTTGGCAGTCCCTAATATGGTTAAAAAAACGATTCATCTATCTCAAAAGGAGATATCTAATGAGTAAATTGCATATATACCAGAAAGTGGGACAACATTGGTCATCAGTTGCCGATGGGGATGGTAATGTCAGTACTAAGGCACCATTCGAGGTATTGATAACCGACAAAAAGGTCGAAAAAGGTCAAACCTATGAAATTAGGGAAGGACAATCCCATACTGGGAATAAATATAATTGCACAGTGGGAGCAGATAAGGGTAAAGACGCAACATTTAGTTTCCAGTCTCATTTATCGTTATCATTTGCCTTAAGATCTGCCTTGCTAGCGGCAGAAAAATCCGTAACTATCACTATTGAAGAGACGGATCTTCAGAATTTAAAGGATGCAAATTACAAACTTTGTTTTGCCAAAAAGGTGGATGAAGGTAAGTATAACGTTGTATGGCAGTCTTACGACGAGTTTTTGATGAACAATACCTTCTCGTGGACTCCCCAATATCAACTCTTCGGCACTAATACCTTCAAAGAAAATATCAAAGTGGTGGTGTCAACGAACTTGGTAACAATTGGATTGGGAGAGATAAGTACAATAAATAAGGCGGGTATTTTCAGCCATGCAAGTACAATTATTCCTGAGACTGAGACATCGATCAAATCGATCAATTTGGACAATGAATTTGGCAGCATTCACCCAGGTGTGAATCAATTGTCAACAGGTATTGATGGGCAACAGATAAGTAGCCCTATTTATGTAGCTGCGGATCCAATTTTACCGGGAACCGCAACTCTGACACCTGTTGAGACAGTCCTAGTCTGGTTTGAGCAAAACCTCGAGACCAGTACTATGTTTAGCACAGCCAGAGCTAAATCAGTTGAAATTAATTTGACTGACACTAACACCGCAAGCCGGAAATATCAAGGGGGAAAGTGGATAACTCCTTAACTGAGTCAGATACACAGGTTTTTCTTGTCTAAATCTAGATAAGTTGAACTTAAGCAAGCCCTTCGGCCAGGTAATAAGGCAATAGCGAAAAGAACCTGCCCGAATAATTAATTACCAGTCCCTAATTTTAATTATGGGGATTTCTCTATTGCCTTTTAATCGAGTAGCACTAGTAAAAGCGATAAGTGATGCTGAATCAAAACTACAGATTTTTGGTCTTTCCTCACACCCTAAACCTGCAAGTCCATACCGGGTTTTCAGTCATAATCCTATACGCGGATCATCATATTGCTTCCAAAGTTTATTTTGAGGACAATTAGACAAACGCCTTCATCTAGCTTGGCAGCATAGCTTGAAAAAAGCGCCAAAGATATGAAGGCTCACAAGCGTTTTTAGTCCAATTCAAACCTACTTTACGTTTTGAGGAAATATTATGGATTCTGTAAAACTCCAAGAAGCGATTGATCGCGCCGGTGCTAAGTGGCAGGCAGGTGAAACCAGTCTGTCTCGACTGTCAGAGCAGGAAAAGCAGATCCGCCTGGGCTATCAGCCCCGTGCCGATGAACCCTCCTTAGAAGAGCTTGAACAAATAGGACGCATTAACTACGAGGCTTTTAGAGCATTTGAAGCTCAGGGTAAGACTTTTGGCTATCCGAATGTCTATGATCTGCGGACGGGTGGTTTTGTCACACCTATTAAAGACCAAGGAGGTTGCGGTTCCTGTGTTGCTTTCGGCACAGTGGCTATGATCGAAGCGACGTTCCGTCGCCAACGCAATAATCCAAACCTCAACGTGGATTTATCAGAAGCCCACTTGTTTTACTGTTATGCCAAAAATGAGGGCATGAACTGCAACACAGGTTGGTGGCCTGATCACGCAATGGAAGCTGCCAAAAAAGGCATTGTTGATGAAGCTTGTTTCCCTTACACAGCAGGAAATCAGGACTGCAAACTTTGCTCTGATTGGCAGAATCGGCTTGTGACTATTAACGATTATCACAAGATTACAGATGTATCTGCGATGAAAGATTGGTTGTCTAGCCGTGGCGCACTAAGTGGCTGCTTCAGTGTCTACAACGATTTCTTTTCTTACAAAAGCGGTGTCTATCGTCATGTTTCTGGTGGATTAGCAGGTGGACACTGTATTGCAATCATTGGTTATGATGATAGCCAAGGATGCTGGATTTGCAAAAATAGTTGGGGAACTGGTTGGGGTGAGCAGGGCTTCTTCAAGATCGCTTATGGAGAGTGTGGAATTGAAGGCTCGGTTTATGCAGCAGATGGAATTGTGGAAACAGGCTGGCTAAGTAATGTGAAAGTTCAAGGTCTTTGGACTAATAACGGAGATTTGAATTCCTATGTGTACCTCAGTGAAGGAATTGGCTGGCGAAGACTGTGTACCTCCAACGTCAACGCGCACCTTGATATGCTAGTGCAATTAGCTGCGTCTAAAGAACAAGATCACGCCGTGTCTGTTTACGAAAATACCGGAATTATTACACAGGTTTATGCCTGGTAGGCAAAGTTCACTAATTAGTGACTTTTACTCATAGTTTTTCTCAGTTTTGTCGTAGTAATTTACCCAAGATTTCAACTGAATGGCACTAAGAAAAGCTGAAAAGCTTGTGGTTTAAGCACTCTGCAATTGATTGCGTAATTCTTGCCGGGGTGTGGTCAATCTGGGGTATGCTTTGGGA
>NZ_JACJQJ010000066.1 GCF_014696615.1 Nostoc linckia FACHB-104
CAGAACAATAATTTTGGAGGGGGTTTGGGGGACGCAACCGTCACCCAATCGGGGGTTTGGGGGAGAATCCCCCAATTGAGCTAGCTTTTTTAATAAGTGAAAAATCAATCGCTAATGAGCTTAACCCAAGCGTATTGAACTACAAGCATTTTTTGTGGATAAATGATGCTGTTGTTTGATTGCCCTATTTTCCAACAACTCTGGGTAATCTAATAACAAGGGGTAATTAGGAATTGGGAGCGTAAAATCCGATGAAGAATGCTAGAAATCGTTGGATGTTGGCTATTAACTCAGCAGTGATGGTAGGAATGCCGACACTGCTATTTTTAGCATTTTACCATCGTGCCATAGCTGAAGATTTGGGAAGCTGTTTTATGGTGACTTCCTCTGGTAGAACTATCAGTTTAGGAAAGCTTTGTGGTGTCACACCCCCAGACAACGGAGTTTTTCGCGTACCAATCAAACGCCGTATTGGGAAAACTCCTGTGATTGATGTGACTTTTAACCAGCGACAAACATTTGAGATGATTTTAGATACGGGTGCAAGTAGTACTCTGATAACTCTGAAAATGGCAGCTACTCTGCAACTCCAACCCACAGGTAAAATCAACGCTCAAATTGCAGATGGAACTGTAGTGCAATTTTTAACGAGTCAGATCAAAGATATTACTGTAGGTGGAGCTGTAGCTAATAATATTGAAGTTGCGATCGCACCTAAAGCTAGTATTGGTTTACTAGGTCACGATTTTTTTGACAACTACGACATCAAGATTTTAGAAAAAGAAGTGGAATTCCGCCAGCGCTAAAGTGCTAGCGGCTAGGGACTAGAGGCTAGTGTTTTACTCAGCAACGCCACTGGTCTTTAAGCCGGGAAACCCGTCCAACGCAGTAGCTCGTCAGCAACGCCACTGGCTACAACAGGGGGAAACCCCGCAACCCAGTGGCTCCACCCTGCGGGTACTCCTTCGGAGAACTCGTTAGAGTAGCCGCAGAAGCATCTACAGCACTCAGCACTATCAAGACAAATTCTTAAAACTTGTATCCTCTAGCAAGCCAATATTGCCAGTCTGCAAGTGCTTCTTGGGTATCTTCATCAGCATCTATTGCTTCTATTTCTGACAGCTTTGCCGAAAATATATCTTCATCGTCGCCACCAGGATAGACTACTTCAACATACATATCTTTTAAACAATCATCGTCAGGTGCCATTGCTAAAACTTCGACTAGTTTCTCTTCAATGACTCCTGTTTTGCGTGCTTTCTTTTTCAACTTGGCGTTAAAGGGAAAGTTCAGGGTATCGTCTAGATAGTAGTACCAACCCATCGCCCGTTCCTCTTTATCATTACCAGTATCGGCAATGATCTCTGTTTCAATGCGACTCTCGCGAGTTTCATCCCTTTCAACATTAGACATAAAATCCAGGCTTGCATAGGATAAATGTTCAAATATGTATACCCTGTTGGAGATTGCCTGTCAATTTCTTATGACTTCTCTGGACTAAAAACTTCAGGTGTGATTTAGGCTAATTACTCCATTTTTGGGTTTTTAAGCGATAAATCAGCTAATTTAGACCCCCACCTTTTGCTTCAGTAAGTGCTATTCATCCATCAAGTGTCGTCTATTTACATAAGCTGGGCTTGCACAAGCCTACCTTTACAAGTTGAGCTATTTGAGTCTTGCATAGCATAGGACTTACGCAACGCCGATAATGTCATTGCGAGCGAAACGAAGTGTAGGGAAGCAATCCCAGCGTCAGCATAGATTAGTTCGCTATCACTCGTAATGACGGGGTTACGTTATTTTTGCGTGAGTCCTATAGCACTAAAACAGTATTACTCTACCGCCAGAGTATTTTGTATCACTTCAGAAATAAGATACTTTTCTTACCATCTCTAGATAACGTCTATTGTATTAAGGCAAAGACTATGAAATTTGATATAAGTATTTTATTATCATATATCAAAGTCTTTTTCTTAAAGAGAACAATAATTTTCTGTATATTTTTGATAAAATTTTGAAAAGCTAAAATTCTCATCTCACAGATATAAAACATTTTGGTAAAGCTATTACAAAATTTATTTAATTTTTGAATAAGTTTTAGTAAAATTTCCTGTGCTTTCAGCCATGTATTTTTCAGTAATTGCGCTTACGGATTTTAGCAACAAGAATTTCTGACTTTGGTAATTAAGTTTGCACAAAATAAGAATGACTCATCTGGGTACTTGCCTATATCGTATTAATCAAGCGAGGAGAGAAGCAAGCCAAAAAGCAGCAAGCAACTCGCGAAACTAATAAAAACCCAGGAGACTTTAATCATGTCTAACGAACTATTTACCGAAGTAACTGTTGAAGAACAAGAAATCGTAGCTGGTGGTACAGCAGCTAGTGTGCTAACTGTGAACAGTTTTGAGCAGTTAATAGGAGCTTTAGCAGTATCATCCGCAAATAAGAATGGTGCAACCTCTGCTGCAAGTTTTAGTGAAATTACAAAGACATTCTCTTCATTGTTCGGTACTGTAATTCAGTAATCATCTAGTTTTGTTTGGAATCCGAATCTGCAAAATTTGCAGATTCGGGCTTCTTAAAACTGGAAATCAACTTACAGAAAGAAGATGAACTCGTGTAACTATCTAGAAAATCAGGAGATTCCAATCATGTCTAACGAACTATTCACCGAAGTAAATGTTAACCAACAAGAAGTTGTAACTGGTGGTGCATCAGCTAGCGTAATCACAGTTAACAGTTTTGAGCAGTTATTAGCAGCCGCAGCATTATCATCTGCAAATAAGAATGGTGCAACCTCTGCTGCAAGCTTTAGTGAAATAACCAAAACCTATTCTTCTTTATTGGGTACTTTAATTCAATAGTTATTGAGTTTATTTGAAATCCGAAGCTGCAAAATTTGTAGCTTCGGATTTCTAGGCAATATGAACATACTATTAGTTTTAATCTCTAGTAGTTAGATGTTCGGTTGACAAATGAAAGACTCAAAAAGGTTAAGATTGTGTCTAATGTTATTAAGCCACAAGACTCCGAACTATTTATAGATTTGTCTGAAGAAGAACAAGCTTGTATATCTGGTGGAATTTCTAGTTCACAATTTGCTTTCTACTTCCAAATGAGAAAAATAATGTCTTTCGCTGGAACTCAAATAAGTGTTTCTGGAGGAAGCCAGAATCTCTCTCTCAATCAACAAGCGATATATGTATCTTCAGAAATTAATATTGGTGTTAATCCTTCTTTTTTTTCAGGTGGCAGTATTCAGAGCCGAAACAGACGTTTTAATACTTTCTTACGTTTTTTATGGTCAATTATAAATTAGATTGATTTTTCCTAAATCTCAATTATTATGATTTCTTTGGCTCTAAATTTTCGGTTGTTTAGAGTAATTTACCTATGAGATACAAATTTGTTAAACAGCATAGTGAAGAAGATTGCGGGGCTGCTTGTCTAGCTACAATTGCTAAACATTATGGGCATAACTTTACTCTCAACCACATTCGAGAAGCTGTAGGTACTGGACAATTCGGTACTACTTTATTAGGGTTAAGACGCGGCGCAGAAATATTAGGGTTTAATACTCGTCCCGTTAAAACTTCACCAGAAGTATTAAACCGAATGCATGAAGCACCTTTACCAGCAATTATTCATTGGCAAGGAAATCATTGGGTTGTATTATATGGTAAAAAGGGAAAAAAATGTTTAATCGCTGATCCGGCTGTAGGTATTCGCTATCTCTCTAAAAAAGATTTAGTTGAGGGTTGGACAGATTGGTTAATGCTATTACTGGAACCAGATCCAGTTAGATTTTTTGCTCAAAATGATGATAGCATTGGTGGCTTTTGGCGCTTCTTTAAACGTGTTTGGAATTATCGCGCAATTCTAGCACAAGCCTTACCACTGAATTTAATATTGGGCTTGTTATCTTTAGCTTCTCCTTTTTTATTACAAATACTAACAGATGATGTTTTAGTTCGCGGAGATACTAGCTTACTAACTACTGTGGCAATATCTGTAGTAGTAATGAATTTTATTTCCAGTAGTCTTTCATTTGTCCAATCTAATTTAATTGCTAACTTTGCTCAACGCCTACAATTAGGGATGGTAATGGAATTTGGTAGGCAAATTCTGCGATTACCCTTAACTTATTACGAAACTCGTCGTAGTGGAGAAATAGTTAGCAGATTACAAGATATTGAACAGATAAATCAATTAGTGTCACAAGTAGTTGTTGGGTTACCTAGCAAGTTTTTTATTGCAATCATCTCTTTAGGATTGATGATTTTTTATAGCTGGAAATTAACTGCTGTGGCAGTATTTATATCTATATTTATGACCCTGTCAACAATAGTATTCCAGCCTACATTGCAGCAAAAAACTCGCGAGTTATTAGTAACAGAAGCTGAAACCCAAGGACTTTTAGTGGAAACATTTAAAGGCGCGCTGACTTTGAAAACTACTGCGTCTGCTCCACAATTTTGGGATGAACTGCAACATAGATTTGGTCGTCTTGGTAATCTCACCTTTCGCACCATGCAAATTGGAATTATTAATAATACTTTTTCTGGTTTTATTTCTGCGATTGGTGCAGTTATTTTGCTGTGGTTTGGTGGTAACTTAGTAATTAATCCGGCTGAGAACCTCAGTATTGGGCAATTAATGGCGTTTAACTCTATGAATGGAAACTTTTTGGGGTTAATCGCTACTGTAATTAGTTTTGTAGAAGAATTTACGCGGGCTAAAACTGCGACACAACGCTTGACAGAAGTTATTGATGCTACCCCAGAAAATGAAGGTGATGGACGCAAACCTTTAGCTTATATTGCCAATGATGCTGATATTAACTGTACTAATCTCAGCTTCCATTATGCTGGTCGCTTGGACTTGTTAGATAATTTTTCGTTAACAATTCCTGGTGGTCAAGTTGTGGCATTAATTGGTAAATCTGGGTGCGGTAAAAGTACTCTAGCGAAATTAATTGCCGGGTTATATCAACTGCAATCAGGTAATATCCAAATTGGTATATATAATATCCAAGACCTTTCTCTAGATTGTTTACGTCAACAGATTGTGCTAGTTCCGCAAGATGCTCACTTTTGGAATCGTTCTATTGTCGAAAACTTTCGTTTAGGAACGCCTCATATTAGCTTTGAACAAATTGTGAGAGCTTGCCAAATTTCTGGAGCCGACGAGTTTATTAATAAATTCCCAGAGAAATATCAAACTATTTTAGGCGAATTTGGTGCCAATATCTCTGGCGGACAACGGCAACGATTGGCGATCGCACGGGCTATTGTCACAGAACCGCCAGTTTTAATCTTGGATGAATCCACTGGTGGACTCGATCCAGTCAGTGAGGCGCAGGTTTTGGATCGACTGTTTGAGCATCGTCAAGGTAAAACCACCATTTTGATTACACATCGCCCCAAAGTAATTAACCGTGCTGATTGGGTGGTTTTACTAGAAAACGGCAAATTAAAACTGCAAGGTTCTTTAAAAGATTTGATATCCCAACCAGGCGACCATCTAGATTTTCTCATTCCTTAGTTAATACTCATTTTCAGAGGGGATATGATATGCTCTACATTCATAATCAGAAAGTCCTACCTGAAGTCCAAGAAGATTTTATTCCTCCTGTGAGTGCTTGGACATCATTAGCAGGAATGTTTCTTGTTGGTAGTTTCGGTTCTGCGATCGCCCTCTCTTCATGGGTGAAATATAATGTCACTGTTAAAGCTCCAGCCAGTATCCGTCCTACTGGCGAAATTCGGCTAGCACAACCGAAAATGGAGGGAACTATTAAACGGATTTTGGTGCAAGAAAATCAAGTGGTTAAGCAAGGAGATATTATTGCTTACCTTGATGATGAACAATTACAAATTAAAAAGAGCCAACTGCAAGGAAATAGTCAACAAGGTAGGTTACAAATAGATCAAATTGATGCTCAAATCAAGAATTTAGATAGCCAAATTCAAGCAGAAAAGACAGTAATAGAGAGGACTGTAGCTGCAGCTCAATCTGATTTAGTACGTAATCAAAGAGAGTATCAAGAACGTCAAGTTACAACTCAAACCGACTTACAAGTAGCTGCAGCTAATTTGCAAAAAGCTTATACAGATTTGCAAAAAGCTCAAGCTGATTTGGAATTTGCAGATTCAACGCTTAATCGTTATAAAACCTTAGAAAAAGAAGGTGCTATTAGTACCTTTGAATTTGAGCAGAAAAAGTTCTTAGTTGAACAGACAAAAGCAGTTGTTGAAGGTGAGAGAAAAGCTGTTGAAATAGCTCAGGCTAAAGTGGAATCAGCTAGATCCGCCATTAATCCCACTGATGCAACAGTCGCAATAGCTAAAGAACGGATTGCTCAAGAAGTTGCTAGAGGTCAAGCCAACATTGCTACTTTAAATAAAGAAAGACAAGCTTTAATTCAGCGACGAGTTGAAATTCAATCCCAATTAATCCAATTTCACAAAGAACTCGAGCAAGTTTTTAAACAATTACAAGATACTGTGATTCGCGCCACTACTGAAGGTACTATTCTCAAGCTGAATTTACGCAATCCCGGACAGGTTGTGAGTGCTAGTGATGCGATCGCAGAAATTGTACCTAGTAATGCACCTTTAGTAATTAAAGCCATTATTCCCACCCAAGATATTAAAAGTGTAGAAGTTGGTCAAGAAGTACAATTACGAATAGACTCTTGCCCTTATCCTGATTATGGGACTCTCAAAGGTGTTGTAAATACAGTTTCTCCAGATGTAATTACATCTCAAAATAACAGTACAAATTCTCCAACATCTAGTTCTAATATTCTAGCTGCTAGCTATTTTGAGGCTACTATCGCACCAGAAAGTTTAGTATTCGGTCATCAGAAACATCAGTGTCATATCCAATTAGGTATGGATGCTAAAGCTTATATTATCTCTAAACGCGAAACAGCGCTGCAATTTATGTTGCGAAAGGCAAGATTAATTACTGATATATAAATCAGTATATTTCATTTCAGCCAACTTCTCTGTGTAGTCAGTCAAGCGAGAAAAATAATACATAAAGCGTAAATTTTCTACAAAAAATCAAATTTATAGCTTAATTTTACTGTTTACATAGTTGATTGCCTAAGTTTAGGCAATCAAGATTTTTATTTGCAAAATACCGATATTCATATAAACATCAAGTCTATAAAAATCCTATGCATATTTTTATAATTATCATCAAAATCGTGGGCAGTTTTCTTATTCAATTTAAACATTTCACAAAAGATAAATCTGATATATTTTGCTTAAAAGCTCTATTTAATTGGCATAAAATACCCATCAAAACTTCCTGTGAAACTGCTATTGTGGACGCAAGTTATACTGTTAATAGCCAGCTTCATAACCCTCCTCTGGTTTATCAGCTCTGAATTAAGAATTCGGCAATCATTAAAATGGTGGTCTTATCAAGAGTCGATAAAAAGATTTTTAGAAGCTGAAAAAATTCGGGATGATTTATTGCAGGAATCCTTTATTATCAGGCGCAATCTAGAAATGTTAACAGTAGATAATTTAGATTTATCAGTTAACAAAATTCAAGAATCTGTTAAAAAAATTGATAGGTTCCATCAATCTTTGGTGGAATTGAGCGATCGCTTATTTCCATCGCAGCTACAGTATAGCTTGCCGTTAGCTATTGATTGTTTATTACAGTCTAGGCTGACGAATAATTCTCAGTTCTCTTTTCATAGTGACATGCCAGTGATCTGGCAACATCAGTCAACCGAACAAAGCCTAGTAATTTTAAGCCTGTTAGAGGAATTGCTTACAATAGCTTTGCCGCAAGTTTTAACACCTATATCAATTTATATTAATTTAAAGCAATGCAAGAATTTATGCCATTTAATGGTACAAATTACTTATCCGGATGTATCTACACGTGTTTCGTACGCTAATCTACGAGAATTACAATATTTATGTGACAGCTTTTACCTATTAACTTCAGGTAAATGTTTTTATCGCAGTACCAACCTCATGCTAACCTGGTATTTCTACTGGTAAGCATCAGTTAATATTACTATCAGCGGTTTTAATTGAAGACCTCTAGATCGTCAATTTGATAATTGCTCAGGGCATCTTCCTTTGTCAATAACATAATTACAAATTATACAATCATAAATTCAGCGTTTTTTCTGATAAACATTAACAATCTAGCTTCAAATAGCTGCTTTTACTTCGACTGATCGCTAAGTAGAGATTCAGGAATACTAGTCCCTAATTTCCTTTTTATCCTGCGATTTTCTGCAATTTATAAATATTTGCAAGGAAATGCTGTGAATAGGGATGAAAAGAATAACAAATGACAAAGAAGCACAATTTTCATCTGCCTTGCTATAAGCAGTAGATGAAAACTTAGTATTTACTTAGTTCGATAACGAGGTGTTAATTATGACACAACTTGCAGCAGAGAAGAAATTGCTCACCATTTTGGTCATTGACGATCATGAATCAGTGTTAGGTGGAACAGTCGATGTACTGAAAAAAAAATATGCTAGTGCAAAATTTATTACTGCAATCAATGCTAAGAACGCTCTCGAGCAGATGATGATATCACAGGCAGATCTTGTAGTGATGGATCTATCAATGCCAGAATACCCCGGAGCAACAGCACGTCCTGATACAGGAATTCAACTTCTAAGGAATCTGATGAAATCTTATCCGCATTTAGATATTGTTGTTCAAAGCGCCCATGCTAGAACTCTAGTCAGAATTAGACCAGAGATTGATAGTCATAAAGGTGGCTTTACAGTTGCAGATAAAAGCCTTTCTACCCAAGAAATGTTAACTAGAGTTGACTGGGCATTACAGGGATTAACTCATACTAAAGATATCAAAGGTATCAATTCAGGATTAGAGGTGAAACCAGAATGGCTGAAGGTACTGACTTTAGCATTTGAAGAAGGTTTACAAGATAAAACGATCGCAGAAAGAATGTGTATGTCTGAACGCATGGTGCGTCATTACTGGAATAAGCTACAAGATGCTTTAGATGTTTACCCAGAAGAAGGTAAAAATATCCGCATTCAAACGGAAATGAAAGCTCGACATGAAGGGTTAATTGATTGACCATAGTCAAGCTTTATTAGGTGCTGCTTCTGTGAATTATCAAATATTTAGTTCGTAATGACACAAGTATTAAGGCAAAATTAATTACACAATTTATTAGACAATGTCATTGCGAATACAACAAAGTGAAACTTTCCCATTAGCCTTTGGCGTTCCCGCAGAGTAAGCTGTTTTGTTGAAGGAAAATACTTTCAGCAAACAGCTAATACTCTTGGGGAAGACCAAGGGCGATCGCATTGAATGTAAATATTTTTTTCTAATTACTTCTAAGGCTCAAATCCATTGCTAACAGGGGCAACACTTAGATATAAAATTAAATCAGGATTTGAGTAAATCCCCATATTTAAGGTTGACTATTGCTTAGGTCTTATTTGTAACCGTAAGCAAATTGAAGTTAGGAAAATTTAATATGCATTTGTTAATAATGATTAATTTTTGAATAATGATGAATTATTATCAGTGATTTGTATTTAATAACTAAAGACTAGGAAACTGGTTTATGCAGCCTGGAATTTGGAGAAGAATCAAAGAGGAAATCTCCATTTGGCGTGTAGGAACGCTACCCGGGATTGTAGTACTTTGTCTGGTGATTATTGTTCGTCTGACTGGTGCAATGCAATCTTTAGAGTGGCTAGTGTTTGATAGTTTCCTCCGTCTACGTCCTGTGGAATCTACAGATGAACGAATTGTAATTGTTGGTATTAATGAAGATGATATCCATGATTTTGGATATCCAATTCCAGATCAAGAAATGGCAAGTCTGTTAAAAAAATTGCAGGCTTATGCTCCTCGAGCTATCGGTGTTGATGTTGTTAGAGATATACCAGTTGAGCCAGGCTCTGCTGAACTATCCAGCACATTTCAACAACATAAAAATTTAATTGGGATTGAAAAAGCATTACCTGTAACAATCGATCCACCACCATATTTACCTGACGCACAAATCGGTTTTGTAGATCAAATCCCAGATGCGGATGGTAAATTAAGACGCAGCCTACTAGGAACAATTACACCAAAAGGATACAAATTTGCTTTATCTCTGAAGTTAGCACAGATGTATTTAGCTGATGAAGGCATTCAGTTAAAACATGGAGTAGGCGATCGCAATCCAATCTGGGTTGGTAATATTCAACTTCCCCGTGTCTACAGCAACTCTGGCGGATATGTGCGAACAGACGCAGGTGGATTTCAGGTATTACTCAACTTTCGTAGTGGCCAAGAACGATTTAGAACAATGACTCTTGGCGATATTAAAGCAGGAAAATTCCAGCCTGATTGGATACGCGATCGCATTGTAATTATCGGCATGACAGCCCCTAGTGCGAAAGACTTTACCACGACTTCTGCTATTCCGTCGGCACAATTTGCACCACCAGGCCAAGTTTATGGCGTAGAAATTCATGCTCATGCTGTTAGCCAAATTATCAGCGCAGTTCTCAATTCTCGACCCCTATTAAAGACTTGGGAAGATGAATGGGAATATCTTTGGATTATTGCTTGGGGTTTTTTAGGAATTGCTCACGCTAGGCTAACTAAATTACCTTTGCTTAATCTTGTAACCATTGCTTTTGCTAGCTTTATTCTTGTTCTTGTAGCTTATGTATTTTTAATTTTGGGTTGGTGGATTCCTCTAGCACCAGCCATAATTATTTATACTTTTAATTCTCTAGGTCTCACCGCTTTATATCAATATGAACAAACTCTAAAAGCAGAAATTAATGCCCATTATACGATGATTGAACGCACATTTGAAACAATTCATAATGGGCCTCTACAAACTCTAGCTAAAGTATTAAAACTAGTTAAAGAACAGAGCTTACCGGCAGATCAATTACTACCTGAAATTGAAAAAGAACTAGAAAAATTAAATCACGATTTGCGGGGAATTTATGAATTCTTGCAACGAGAACCTGTAAATCAGGATAAAAGTTTATATTTAGGACAAGGGCTAGTCATCAATTTACATGATCCTATCCACCAGATTCTTTATCAAGTTTACAGCTATACTTTAGAGCGAGACTTTCCCTGCTTTAAAACCATCAGAGTTAAAATCCGCACATTTGAACCTATCGAAGAGAAGGGATTGAGTATTGAACAAAAAAGAGGACTCTGCCGATTTTTAGAAGAAGCATTGTGTAATGTTGGCAAACACGCTGCCGGAGTCACCCGTCTAGAAGTTAATTGTTCTTCATCTGAAGGCTGGCACACGTTAAGTATTATCGATGATGCATTAGCTATTAGTTCTTATAAAGAAGGTAGAGGAACACAACAATTTAGAAATTTAGCTCGACAACTTAAAGGTAAGTTTCGGCGGGTTTCTCTGTCTCCTAGAGGTACCCTTTGTGAACTTTCTTGGCCAGCTAGCAAGTTTTGGTTCTATTAATAATTTAAATTTATATCACTCTTGCCCCATTTGAGAACTGGAGCTTCTCAAAAGAAATAATTAATAGTATTAGATTTTACATTAAAATAGATTATAAAAGACTCAGGTTACAAACTACCCGATGTTATAGTTTATATTTCTTATTTGTGAATTTAGTTGTACAGTCTCGACAGTAAAAGCGTTTGAAATTTATGTTTACACTCCTGTAAAGCATTTAATAATTCGATGTTTTTAATTATATAGTTTGCTTATCCTACCTTAGTAAGTAACCTCAAAAAGAAACTGGTATAATTTATATGAGATAATTTGTTGCTATGACTTAAATAAAAATTAGTCAAATTATGGCTTGTATACTCTATCACCTAAAATAATTTACATTTTCTATAAATTTGATTACATAAAAACTCTATATCTAATGATAGATGCTTTTATATGTTTGGATATGTATACTGGAGGGGGCTTAAGCCAAATTATATCTACATAGGGTCAAAGCCATTTGCTGACACAAATACAGATGGAGCGAATTCTAAGATTAAGATATTCCGTTCATTTATAACAATTAGGTAGTTTTCTATCAGAGAATAGAATTAATAAATTACCAATTTTTAAATTACCTTTTGGGTGCAGACTACAGATAAATACAGATTCAGTGCAATATTCCTAGCTTTCACTTATAAATGATGGTTGGGGTTAATTACCGTGAAATTAAAGGTAAAAATTAAGTTTAGCAATTAAGCACTGAACTGTTAATAAGTAGGCTAGATTTAACCCAACTATGTAAAATTTTATAGGGAGAAAGGAGAACTCTTTTCCCTTGACTCTTCTAAAAATAGTCATGTGCGATCGCTAACCTACTTATTCATACATAATTTGTCAAAAGTTTTTTGATAATTTCCCCGTGCAATGCCGGAGGCTTAACAATGATGAATTATATGAAGTGGCTTTTGCACCGATTTTTTATCATGCAGTTTTTCACAACTTTTGTTTTGAGTCTGACATTATGTTTCGCTATAGCTACACTAGCGGAATATTACTCATTGCCACCGCAAAAAGCCCCTATTAGTTATACTGACTCATCAGGTGTGAGATAATTAGCGATAAATTTCGGTTATCCCGATTTAAACAATAGACTGCTTGCAGAAGTCGGGAAAAGGAGAAGGGGGAAAGGTTTTGTATTTTCCCTTTCCCCATCTATTACCCTAATTTTTGTTCAAGTTTCTACTGGATGCTGTCCATAGTAAGGTAAAGCCTCAGACCAATGCGGACGCTTTGCTTGTTCCCAGTCTAGATAAGCTAGTTCCAAAATATTAGTGACTGTTGCTGCTAACGCAGATTTTGCTTCCATTAATTGATAATTTGTCTGCCAATTTGCTAAAGTTTCTTGCCATGCTTCAGGTGTAAAAACGCTATCTGGTAACAATGTTGTGAGATTTAAGCTATCAGCTTGAGGTTGATAAATAGCACCAAAAACTTGACCTCGCTGAGCCGGCATTTGAATAGCGATCGCATCTGTTTGAGCAATACTATCTTTTACACTCCAAGCAACTGCGGCTAAAGTAGATACTGCAAAGACAGGAATCTCTAACTGTTGTCCTAATGTCCGTGTTAAAACTACACCAATCCTTGTACCTGTAAAACCACCAGGGCCTTTAGCCACTGCCAAAAAGCCTATATCTGACCAAGTTTGTGGCTGAATAAATTCCACTAAGTATTGATGTACAAAACTGGACAAATCACGCCCTAAGTTCCATACTTGAGAGCGATTATCACCAGCAAAATTATTAATTGCTAATCCTAATTCAGGGGTTGTAGTGTGCAGTGCTAAACCGTATTTTGTGACTGCAAAGTTTTCTAGTTCAGTAGTCAAAATTAAGTTAAGTGGGGTTAAAGGTCAAGAGACAGAGAGACGGAGAGACACGATTCATCGCGTCTGTACAAGAGTCAAGGGTTGAAGATTCATTAGTATAATCAGTTAGTATGCTAATTATTTCAGATGTGATGATAATTCACACCTAAAATTAGGGGTACAATAACTTGCGCCCCTAACATAAATTTGACCCTAGACTCTTTTTGAAATTTCTATGTTTTATAACTTTAGAAAAAAGAGTATTGCAAAGTCAACAAAATTTTAATTTGAAATTCTCACTACACATCAGCAAGTGGCTAGAATATCAAGACACTTTTTCTCATCACTCAATTTTAAATCTTGCTCAAATTCTAGCTAATATCAAAAACTCTAAAAATCCTAAATTCAAAACTTTTGAATTTGAGCATAGCACCAATTACGTTGGTACTAATTCGCCTGGACGCAATTTCGCCCACTTACCAGTTTCTTGCTTAAAGCTGAGACAACCAACTACATCCCATTCCATTTCAATCACATCCTCTTGTGTGCGGATGTTGACATTGATTGAAGGCTCATTAGGATCAAAAGTGGGTGTTTCAGTTAAATGGGGCTGTTGGTGCTGGGTTTCGACGGCATGATATGTTAAACATCGGTCTACATAGTGGCAGTTGACGCAAATACACATAATAGAACCAACTCCAGGAACCTTTATTGTTAATCTAGCTTAAGACAAACTTATATTCATTAGTTGCTAGGTTGATTTTTATTAAACATGGATAATTCAGTTTCTTCTACTCTAGCTCCCGAAACTTGGCCTTTTAGCCTATCATTACTGCCACAACCAGCATATATGGTAGGTGGTGCGGTGAGGGATGCGCTTTTAGGTAGAAGTCGTGAATACCTAGATTTAGATTTTGTCATCCCTACTGATGCGGTGAAAGTCGCACGAGCGATCGCTCAACATTATCAAGCTGGTTTTGTCTTACTCGATCCCCAACGCCAAATTGCCCGTGTCGTCTTTCCTAAGGCTACAGTTGATATTGCCCAACAGGAAGGAGCAACTTTAGAAACCGATTTACACAGAAGGGATTTTACAGTTAATGCGATCGCCTACGATCCCCATAACCAAGAACTTATTGACCCCCTACAAGGTTTGGCTGATTTAGAGAAGCGTGTTTTACGCATGATCTCACCAGCTAATTTACAAGACGATCCTTTAAGATTAATGCGCGCCTACCGCCAAGCTGCCCAACTGGGTTTTACTATCGAACCCGCTACACAACAAGCAATTCGTTCTTTGGCTGCACACATCACTACAGTAGCCGCAGAACGCGTGAGGGTAGAAGTCGGCTATTTATTGGCTATCGCTCAAGGAACGGATGCGATCGCTATGGCTTGGAAAGATGGTGTATTAGCACCTTTCTTTAAAAACGCTACAGATGAAAGCTTTGCTAAAATCGCTGCTGTAGATACAGCCGCCACTTACATAGCAAAAAATTGGCAGCCTTTAGGGGTGGAACTACAAGAGTACATCCGCGACACCATTAAAACTACACACTTAGGTATCGCCAAACTTGCTTGTCTAGTCCACCCCAATCCCGAAGCTGCGGAAATGGAGTTATTGCAACTAACCTACAGCCGTGCTGAAATTCACTCTGTCATTACAGCCCTGAGACTGATCCCGAGGCTAAAAGTCACAAATATGTCTTTGAGAGAACAATATTTTTTCTTTCAGGAAGCAGGTAATGTATTTAGTACTGCTGTAGCGTTGGCCCTAGCTTGTGATAATCTGGTAGGGGCGATGTCTAGGGATAAACCACTTAGCGTTTACGCACCTTTGATCAGCCGCTACCTAAACCCTGATGACCTGGTCGCTCATCCCTCTCCAATCGTGAGTGGGAAGGAGATTATTATAGCACTAAATCTCTCACCTTCGCCATTAATTGGGAAAATTCTTACAGAAATTGCGATCGCCCAAGCTGAAGGAAAAGTCTCTACACCACAAGAGGCGATCGCACTTGCCCAGCAAATATTTACTAATTTGTAATTCGTAGTTGCTAAAAGTTTAGGGTAAATAGCGATTCATCCTTACCCAATCTTGAGTTGAGCCAAAGTTAGGATTTTCAGTACTGTTATTAGTACCATATATTTGCCCTTGACGATTGATCCAATAGTAGTTGTAGTTGTTTGGTAACTCGACGGTTGGATAACCGTAAGGGTTTGTCCAAGTTGTGACATTACCCAGATTTTCACGAAACTGGAAGTTTTGACGGTCTAGAGATTCATTTCGTGGACGGCTGACTTCGTCCCAAGTCCGTTGAGACCATTCGCGGTATTCCCGATATCTTTGCCCTTCAGTCTGCGAAATCTCTAGATTTTGCGCCATGATTCCTTGCATTCCAAAAGCTGCCCCATTGGTTGCTGAAACCTGAGATGCTACCTGTGGCAACCATGAAGCATAATTAGCCCATTGTGATTGATGCGATGCAGCACAAGTCATCACCATAGTACAGATGTTGTAACTATATGCCACGCTGCATTGGGCTAGACCTTGACAGGGAATACCATTGGAGAAGTATGTGCAATCAAATTCATAAGCCACTGAACATCCAGCAATTGGCTGCGCTGGACGGGGTTGACCAATCCGCAGGTCGTAAGGTTGCATTGCTAACAACTTTTCATAAACAAACTGCCAAGGATTGTAGTTTACAGGTAGTCCCGAATTTCCCACCATAATTATCAAAGCAGCATTGTCTGGAGAAACCAGAACAACGGCAAACTGACCATCCTCAACCACTCGCCAATGATTTGGTACTACATAGTTGAAATAATTTCCCCGCCAGATTGACAGCGAACTAGGGTTAGGAAAAGAAGACTGATTGTAGTTGTTGTACATTGACTTGGTGGCCAAGGAGAAAACTAATACTGAATACATGTTGAGAATTGGTTTTTACGCACTCTCCTTGCTCAATCTTCAACAAAAAGCTGCACATTATGGCAATTAAGGCATTTACGGGCGTGTAGCTTTTCGCCTTCTCCCCAAACAGCATCTAACGCACGGAAATATACCCAAGTACTTGGTGATTCGCCTACAGTGCGACCCCAAACAAAATTTTGTGAACCACAGATAAAACAGGGTTTTTCTTGCGGACTAAAATTTTGTGGATTGTCTATGTTGTTCATGGGTTGTGTCTAAAAATTAGTGAGTGCGATCGCTTTGATAAAGAGCGATCGCACCATTACACTTTCTATTTTTTCTCTGTACGAGACACTAAACACAAACACAGGAATTTTACGGGGGCGCTCCACTTTCCACCAGAGTTCACAGCGTAGCCCCAAAAGAGTAGATTTTTGTTGGCGAAAACTGCTGCTAATCTAATTCTCTGCGGCCTTCCAAGGCTCTAGCCAAAGTTACCTCGTCAGCGTACTCCAAATCACCGCCCACAGGCAACCCAAAGGCAATCCGCGTCACCTTTGTGAAAGGTTTCAATAGCTGACCTATATATAATGTTGTGGTTTCCCCTTCTACACTGGGACTGATTGCCAAAATTACTTCCTGGGGTTTTTGTTGACTTACTCGCCGCACCAAAGCCTGAACAGTTAACTGTTCTGGGCCAATTCCATCCATTGGCGAAATCACCCCACCTAGAACGTGATACTTACCTTTGTACTCGCGGGTTTTTTCCAGTGCAATCACATCACGAGAATCTGCTACCACACATATAGTATTGATATCGCGGTTAGGGTTGCGGCAGATTTCACAAACTGGTTCAGCAGATAAATGAAAGCAGACAGAACACAAGCCCACCTGTTTTTTAGCATCAATCAGAGCTTGTGCCAAAGCCTCTACTTCTGTTTCTGGTCGCTTCAAAATATGCAAAGCCAAGCGTTGGGCAGACTTAGGCCCCACTCCTGGTAGGCGTTGCAATTGCTCAATTAACCGTGCTAAAGGACGTGCGTAAACCGTAGCTTTATCTCCAGAATGTTTTACCTTAACTATGATGACATTCTTAGGAGATTTTGGATGAACAATTGCCCAAATTGCGTAGATGCAGAGCAGCTTATCGTAGACATCACCTAATTCCCATATATTTATATTGCAGTAATTGTATTATTTGTTGAAATACCCTATTATTAGGGTATTTTTTGAATGTAATTTCCTACTTAAATTAATATATTTCGAGATTATTAAGATATGCCAAATTCTCTAAATTTTAGTGATACTCAAAATCATTGGGCAGAAAAATGTATCAGGGAATTAGCCAAACGCGAAGTGATTAACGGTTATCCAAATGGTATATTTATGCCAGAAAAGACAATTACTCGTGCTGAAGCTGCGGCGATTTTAATGAAAGCTTTTGCTAATATGCCTGCAAGACGAAATCCGATGCAATTTACGGATGTTTCACCGAATTTTTGGGCAGAACAAGCAATTGAATTTGCTAGTGCTAGAGAATTTTTCCAAGGTTATCCTGATGGCACTTTTAAACCAAATGAATTGTTACCAAGGGTGCAAGCAATAACTATTTTGGTAAAAGGAGTAAATTTTAATTTAATCCAAAACCCTGATGCAATTCTGCCAGAATTTTTAGATGATGCGACAGAAATTCCTGATTATGCTAAAGCCGCGATCGCAACTGCTTGTCTAAACTTTTTCGCTGTCAATTATCCCAATGTCAGAAGGTTACTTCCCAATCAACCAACTACTAGAGGCGAATTTGCGGCTTTAATTTGTCAAGCTTTATTTCTGTGGAATTTAGTGCCATCAAAATATGTAGTTGGTAGCGATATATTTAAAATTCAGCCGCAGTTTGATGCTGTAGAGGGTTTTTCTGATGGTGTAGCTTGGGTGCAAATTGGCAAGAAATGGGGTGTAATCGATAAAACTGGCAAAATAATTATAGCACCGCAATATTATGAGCATTACCCGTTTTCTTATGGGTTAGGATTAGTAACTATTGGCGGTAAGTATCGCTATATAGACAAGACAGGTAAAATAGCGATCGCGCAAAATGTTGACAAAGCTTTTCCTTTTTATGAAGGTTTAGCCACGATTATAGTTAATGGCAAGATAGGCTACATTGATACCACAGGTAAAATTGTCATTAAACCGCAATTTGATTCTCCAAGAGGTTTATTCGGTTTTGCACATTTCTCTGAAGGTTTAGCAGCAGTTGGCTATCAAGAGAAAGTTGGTTTTATTGATAAATCAGGAAAATTTATTATTAAACCACAATTTCTCTGGGCTGATGCTTTTTCTGATGGAGTAGCATTTGCTTCAACAAATTCAGTTTTTGGTTTTATTGATAAATCAGGGAAATTTACTGAAGTAGAGAAATTAGATACAGTAGATGTCAACACCCCTTTTTCTGATGGATTGGCAAGATTTGCAGTCAGAGGTGGTTATGTTTTTATTAATAAAACTGGAAAACAGGCATTTCCGATAATATTTCCCTATGCCTCAACTTTTTATGAAGGTTTAGCCATAGTATCTATAAATGATAAAAGACAGTTTATTGATACGACTGGTAAATTTGTTCTGCAAAATAAATTTGATTCAGTATCAGACTTTCATGATGGTGTTGCCTGGGTTAGTATTGGTGATAAAAAGAGTTATATTAATCGCAATGGTGATGTGTTAATTAAACCTCGCTATATTGTGAATTATCATACTTTTTCCGATGATTTAGCTGGGGTATTTGTAGGTGGTCAATTGAATTCATACAATTTTGTCGGTAAATGGGGTTATATTGCTAAAGCAAAATAACATCGGCTAATAATTCGTAGTTCGTAATTCGTAATTCGTAATTCGTAATTAAGATTTATGAAAACAGATGCGATTTTCTATGAACTGATTAGAGAACTACCGCAAATATTTTTTGAATTAATTGGTAAACCCGAAACCAATACGGACATTTACGAATTCACTGCACCAGAGATTAAACAACAATCTTTGAAAAAACTGCTTTTTATCAAAGCTTCCTCAAAAGCACTAAGTTAAAATTTGTACCAGCGTTATTAAATAAAGGACTAAGCATTCAAGAAATTGCTGAATCATTAGAACTAGATGTAGAAGAAGTGCGGGAAATTGCTAAAGAAAAATAAATATTATATTAATCCTCTACATTGCATAACAGACTTTAACTCGGTAAGTTTTCAAAAGTTTAATCATGAAAAAAGGGTATGGTTTTGTTCCCATACCCTTCGTTTAAAGAATTTTTAATCAGTGATTATAGTTGTGGTGCGTACTGAGGCTTTTCTGGAACATGAGTGTACTCAGCCACAATTTGCCGAAATTCAGCGCCGTCAATGGTTTCTTTTTCGATCAACAAATCAACTAAACGGTCGGTGACGCTACGATTTTCACGAATGATTTTCTTAGCTTGTTCGTAACATTCTTCTACAATCGATCTGACTTGACCGTCAATCCGAGAAGCGATCGCTTCGGAATATTCAGATCGAGTTGTCCAGTCACGACCTAAGAAAACTTCACCTTGTTGGCTTTCCAAAGATAAGGGGCCTAAATCTGACATCCCGAATCTGGTGACCATTTGTCTAGCCATTCCCGACAACTGTTGTAAGTCGCCACCTGCACCAGTGGTCACTTCCGCAGCGCCAAAAATAACTTCTTCCGCAGCGCGTCCACCCAAAGCACCAGTAATCCGCGCTTTCAGTTGGGAACGAGAAATTAATCCCTGTTCTTCGTTGGGAGTAAACCAGGTTAAACCTTGTGCTTGTCCGCGAGGAATCAGAGTGACTTTCTGTACAGGATCGTGGTCTTTTAAGACAGTTCCCACCAAGGCGTGTCCTACTTCATGGTAAGCAATTAAGCGCTTGCTCTTGCTGTCAACTAAAGGAGTACCTTCCATCCCTGCAACAACCCGATCCACCGCATCATCAATTTCGGTGAGGGTAATGCCTTCTTTGCGTCTTCTGGCGGTGAGAATAGCAGCTTCGTTGAGTAAGTTAGCTAAATCTGCACCAGTGAATCCAGGTGTACGGCGGGCGATCGCTTCTAAAGATACGCTAGGGTCAAGTTTCTTATTGCGGGCGTGGACTTGTAAGATTTCCAAACGTCCTTTAATATCCGGTGCATCGACAGTTACTTGACGGTCAAAGCGTCCGGGACGTAACAAAGCTGAGTCTAATACGTCAGGACGGTTGGTGGCAGCAATAATAATAATGCCTGTGTTACCTTCAAAACCATCCATTTCGGTGAGTAGTTGGTTGAGGGTTTGTTCTCTCTCATCGTTACCACCACCGATACCAGCACCCCGTTGTCTACCTACTGCGTCAATTTCATCAATAAAGATGATACAGGGGGCGTTGTCTTTGGCTTTTTTAAATAGGTCACGTACACGGGACGCACCTACACCCACAAACATTTCTACGAATTCTGAACCAGAAATACTAAAGAAAGGTACACCAGCTTCCCCGGCGATCGCTTTTGCTAGTAAAGTTTTACCAGTTCCTGGAGGCCCAACTAACAGCACACCTTTGGGAATGCGCGCGCCTACAGCAGTAAATCTTTCTGGCTGTTTTAAGAAGGTAACTACTTCTTGTAATTCTTCTTTTGCTTCTTCAATACCTGCTACGTCATCAAATTTTACGCCTGTTTTGGCTTCCATTTGAAAACGCGCTCTCGATTTGCCGAAGTTCATCGCTTGACCTGGCCCGCCTGGGAGGTTGCTAGAACGACGGAACAAAAAGAACAGACCCGCAATCAATATAATGGGAAACACCAGATTGCCTAAAAGTCCCCAAATTGCTCCATCATTCCGCATGGGGTGGGCATCAAAACTAATGCCTTTGTCTTTTAGTTTGCTAATTAACTCAGGTGCGTTAACAGGCAGATCCACTCGCCAGCGTTGAATACGATTTTCGATATCTTGATCTACGGCTTCGACAATCGCTGTCCTACCACCTTCATAAAGATCTACACTACTGACGCGATTAGCGTCTAAATATTCCAGAAAGCGTCCATAGGTCATGCGAGTATTGGCTGCATTCTTTGTCATGTCAGCAGGAGCGCCAGCAAATGCCCCTTGCCAGAAGAAAAAGCCAATTACCAAAGCAGGCAATGTCCACAGTAATAGGACTTTCCAAGAAAATTTCATTTTAATCTGCCTCTAAATGCCAATACAACTCATCAGCTTTAGCAACCAAATGATGAATCACCCTGTTTAATCAGGATGATATTGGGAGTAAAAAGTATAAAAATTTTCAAACTAACTGACCCTGCAGCAATAGCCAGAGGGCGCGTCATCCTAGAATTCAAAACTTCTTTTTCATCATCCATCCTTTATTTGGTTGCTAGCTAGCTGTGAAACGGACTCTTAATAAATCCACTTTGATGAATTTGATGTTTTGTGTGTAGCGTCCTAGAACTATAAGGTCATTACAGTAAATCCAGAGCGACGGCACGAATCTTAATTAAAGTTAACTTAATTTTAATACATAATAGCTCCACAAGGAAACGAAATTTAAGGAACATCAGCATCAGGAAGCTTTATCAAAGCCATGCTCCCTGAGCCATTGCTGTCCCTCTACCCCTCTATACTATTGTGGATGCTCAATTTTAGATTATGAAATCCTTTAGCTAAAGCTGACGTATTGTCGGCTGCAAGTGGCTGCAATCGCAAACTGCTAGGGACTTCCAAAGAATTAATTTCTAGACATTAGTCTTTTAACGCATACAACATGACCACATAGTTCTTAGAGATGTGTCAGTCCTAGATGTGAAGAGAGCAAGTTGTATGATTTTCCCTCTGTACCCTAAAAATTGGGTAATTTTTCCCATAGAAGTCGATTATTTAACTTCACTAATTTGGAGAGTATAAGGAAAATATTTGCCTTTCACATAAGAACCCACCCAAATCTGGTAAGTTCCTGGGAGCCATTCACCAACCATCCCAGGATTTTGCCCATCAAACTCGTCATTGCACCATGTACCACCAGGGCCTTTGACTATGAGTGTAGTATCTTCAGGACTTTGCACTAATAGCTTTAAGTAATCCAATTTCGTGGTGATTTCTAATTTATGGTCTGGTGTTTCATCAACAAATCCAGTACATGGCCCAGTTGCAGTTTCAGTTCTCTTAGCCACTTGGTTACCTGCAACTGAACCGCCACTCATACCCCGAACAGTGAAGGGGTCAGGAGAAAAATTCTTACCGATGGAGATATCTCCAAATATTGGTGGTGTTTGTGGCACATCTGCTCCAGCATGAGTGACCGATGTGACTAAGAGTGTAACCACCATTAATGATAATCTTATTCCTTTGTTAATAACTCTTTTCGGCATTTTAATCACATGGTTGTCTAAGTGGAGTTGATGACATGAATTTTACACGTAAAGTTCCCAAAAGTAGAAGAATTAACTAGTTGGGTGTTTGGTGTTTGGTGTTTGGTATTTGTCCCATTACCCGATCCCTAATTCCCAATCCCTGTGACTGTTTATATTATGAATAGAGGCGCACCAGGGTACGCCTCTAAAAATCTAAAATATTCTCAAAAACTGTGAGCTAACTGTTTGCTGCGATCGCTTTACTCAAGCGGGGGCGATCTAAACCAATTTTGTGGAGTAGTAGCCAGGATTGAATCAGGTCTGGGCCATGAACATCTCCGGTTAAAGCGGCGCGGAGCGATCGCATGACTAAGCCTTTCTTGACATTTTGGGCTTTAACTACCTGCTTAATAATCTCTTGGGCGGTAGCTTCTTGCAATTCTTGAGTTTCTAAAGCTGCAAGAATTCCTTGCAAAACAGCCGCAGAACCTTCTTGTTGCAACTGTTTACTAGCTTCTTCGCTAAATTCAACTGTCTCAGTAAAAAACAGTTGGCTTTGAGCTACAGCATCTTTCAGGCGAGTTAAGCTTGGCCCAAGTAAAGCTACTAATTGCTCTAACCAAGCGCGATCGCGTCCACCATCAAAGTTAAATCCTGCTAATTCCCAATAAGGGATGAGTAAATCTGTTAGTTGATTTGCTGGGATATTGTGGATGTACTGGCTGTTTAGCCAATCCAATTTTGCCCAGTCAAACTTTGCACCTGCTTTATTAACACGCTCAAAGCTGAATTCTTTGGCTGCTGCTTCTAAGGTGAAAATTTCTTGAGTCGAGTCTGGTGGTGACCAACCCAATAAAGTCATGTAATTCACCAAGGCTTCGGAAGTGAAACCTAATTGCTGAAAGTCGGAAATCGACGTTACTCCATCCCGCTTGGAAAGTTTCCGCCCTTCCATATTCAAAATTAACGGTGAGTGGGCGAATTGGGGAATTTTTGCCCCCATAGCTTCATAAAGGAGAATTTGCTTAGCTGTATTAGCAATGTGGTCTTCTCCTCGAATGATATGGGTGATTTGCATATCAATGTCATCAACTACAACGACAAAGTTATACAGTGGTTGACCAATACCATCTTCGGAAGCACGGGCGATCACCATATCACCGCCTAAGTCGCTACCACGCCAAGACATTTTTCCCCGGACTAGATCGTCCCAAACAATTTCCCGGTCATCTTCGATTTTGAAGCGAATCACAAAGCTACGTCCTTCAGCTTTGAAAGCAGCTTCTTGTTCTGGGGTAAGATTGCGGTGACGGTTGTCATAGCGTGGTGCTTCCCCTTTGGCTTTTTGGGCTTCCCGTAAAGCTTCTAGTTCTTCGCTAGTGGTATAGCAACGATAGGCTAACCCTTGTGCTAGCAGTTTTTCTACTGCTTGTTTATAAAGATCCAAGCGTTGAGATTGAAAAAATGGGCCTTCATCCCAGTTCAACCCTAACCAGCGCAACCCTTCAAGAATATTTTCTGTGTATTCAGGACGCGATCGCTCTAGGTCTGTGTCTTCAATTCGCAGGATAAATTTCCCACCGTGGTGGCGAGCAAATAGCCAGTTAAATACAGCCGTTCTGGCTGTACCGATATGTAGATTTCCAGTTGGGCTTGGAGCAATACGGACTCTAACAGTCACAGTTCTTTCTCTCTTTAGCAAAGCATGATCACTATAACAAGCACTGAGGAACCAGTGCTTTGCTGAGGTAAATATTGATAATAAGTTGCTTTTACCTCAATTTACTGAGTGTTAAGCACTTATGAATCTTTCGTTAGAACGGGACTGACGGGGCTCGAACCCGCAACTTCCGCCGTGACAGGGCGGTGCTCTAACCAATTGAACTACAGTCCCTTGATTACCGACTTTGCTATTATGCAAATTTTTTTATTAGTTGTCAAGCAATTTGGCGGAAGAAATTTCAGAAATAGTTCTGAACTCCTTTGTGTAAACTTCCCAGGTGCTGCTAAAAACTAGCAAAACTTAGTTTTTAGCCTTAATTTACTTTTTGGGAGAATCTGAGGCTTTAGGGGTTGGCATCGAGGCTAAATGCTCCTGAATCTGAGATTGCATTTGTTTGTACTGTTGCTTTAAGAGGTTTTTACTCAAATGCGCCTGAGATGAGGGTGGTAAGGTTTTACTCTGTTCTAGCCAAGTTTTCAACGTTTGTCGCTGAGTGTCATTAATGTAACTGCTCATGACGCTAGTACAAGGATGAGGCGGTTCTAGAGTAAATGAAATTAACGGGTAGCGTTCATTGGTGGCTAAGGAATACACTATTTTCTGATTTTGTGCTTCTTGCATATCGAGGTAGCAAGGTAGCCACTTTGGCCCTAGTTGCTTGTTGTACAAAACTGTCAGCCACAGCAGCATAGGGTGAGGAAGTTTGATGAACAGAAACTGGTTGTAACGGATAGAATGGGAACGCTTTTGGATTTCTGCTTTGGGCAACATTAGCCATAGTGAGGCTATAGAGTCTTTTTCAGTATCTAAAATTCGTGGAAATACAATTTCTTTAATCGGTTTGTTTTGCGGCCAAATTGCTTTCCAACAAATTTGCTCTATAGCCACAGGTAAATCAGATTTTGCAGCTACATGAGAACTATTAGCATTGACGGATTCTGGAATACTACCACCCATATTCATTGAACTCTTGTTTGCAGGCCAATTCAGATAATAAGTTCTATTGATATTTTCTAAAGCTTGCAGTAGTTGCGTACTACTTTGGGGGCGATCGCCTGGTGCTTTTGCCAAACAAGCCATAATTAAATCATTTAGCTCTTTGGGTAATTGCAGTTCTGGTTTAACTTCTGCGATTGTTCTGGGTTGCTCAAAGTGATGTGCTTTATACCATGCACCGAAATGATCGGTTTCTGGTTGCCAAGGTTTTTTACCAGTGAGCATTTCAAACATCACCACACCCAAGCTATAAATATCAGAGCGACTATCTAATTCTTCTCCTTCTAATTGCTCTGGTGAACAATAAGGTAAAGTCCCATGAAATCCTTTATTTGTGCTAATTGTTGTTACAGAATTTAAAAATTTAGCAATGCCAAAATCTAAAATTTTTGCTAAATAACCTAATATGGGGTCGGGAATTACTAATATATTTGCTGGTTTAATATCTCTATGAACAAGTGGATAAATCTTACCTTCTATGTTCATACCTTGATGAGCGCATTGTAAGCCTAAGCAAATCTGACGTGTCAGATTCATAAACATTGGTAAATTCATCGGTATGAATTCTTTTAAAGATGTACCCGATAAATATTCCATGACGTAAAAGGGATTACCTTGTTCGCTGACTCCATAGTCATAAGCCTTAACAATATGTATAGTTTTCTGACTCAAAGCTGCACTCACCATTGCTTCACGAGCAAAATCTTTTTGCATCTTTGGGTTTAAAACAGTTTGAGCAAGAAACTTGATAGCGACTGGTGTCCCTCCTAACAACAGATCATTCGCTAAAAAAACCTTGCCCATACCTCCTGTGCCAATTAACTTTATCAGTTGATACCTATTGGCAACTAAACCTTTACTATCGGGAGAAGCTGATGAGCTTTGATTCACTTTCATAACCTCTTAAATACTCACCAAAATTAATAATGAGTATTCTAACTAACAATTTTCAATATATGTATAATCCTACCAATCTTGACTTCCAGGTTTTTATATAACTTCTCAAATTTAGGGACTATTTTCCAGGTATTTCCTCACAGAACAAGCCCATAACTAAATATAATAAATTCTTTCTTTCACTTTCTAGTAACTAGTTTATTGCCCTTTTTTAGACAGACTCAACGGCGCAATATAACTTGTAAAAATGTATAAAATAATTTCATAAGTTTAGCTTTAAGACTATCATCTTTCTTGGGAAGATTAGCTATCATTTTACGGAGAATACTAGATTTGAGCCGTTCGTAATCTGCCTTTAAAATAATTTTTGCTTGTTTGGCAGAAATAAATTCGTTGGCATTTTGATTACTAGCTAACCAATCTAGTAATTGCTGACGCTGGTTAGCATTGAGAGTCAAAGTCATGACCTTAGTACATTTGTGGGGTGCTTCTAAAGGAAAAAATAATAAATGATAAAATCCTGTTTCTGCTAAACTACGCAGGATTTTTTGTCCTTTATTATCTTTCATATCTAAAAAACAAGATAACCATTTAGCTTGAGAGTTTTGAGTATTGTATAGTAATGTACTCCATAAAACCATAGGATAAACATTGATTTTGGCAATAAATTCTACACCATGCGATTTATTGAAAAACTTGTTAATTTCTTGTTGGGGTAACATTGCCCAAAAGGTGGGAATCGTCCCTTGTAATGTATGCAATAAATAATGAAAACCTATTGGTGCAATTGGTCGATTTTTCGGCCAAGTTTTCTGTAAACACTCTTTTTCTGTTAATGATGTTAGCGGCACTATCTGTAATATTGGATTACTTTCTACGCTATCAGTGCTGCTATTAGAAGTAAGAGCTACTTCCGATTTGACCTGTTCTAAAATTTCTAATATTTCTTTAATATTTTGTGGGCGATCGCTCACTTCCTTAGCTAAACAACGCAGCACTAATTTTTGTAAAGGCTGGGGTATAACGACTTGCGAATTTACTTCCTCAAATGCTGGTGGTGCTTGAAAGTGATGGGCTTGATACCAAATACCAAAGGAGTTACTTGTTGTGTGAAATGGATGCTTTCCTGTCAACATTTCAAACATCAAGATTCCTAAACTATAAATATCAGAGCGGACATCGAGTAGTTTGCGCCCTTCCATGTGTTCTGGAGAACAGTAAGGTAAACTGCCAATAAACGAATCAGTGAGTGTCATCCCACTGCGCTCTGTTAAAAATTTAGCAATGCCAAAATCCAGAATTTTGACAAGAGGCTCTCTTTTACCATCTTCAATAATGAAGATATTTTCTGGCTTAATATCCCGATGTACAATCGGATAATTTTCTCCTTTGAGGATGATACCTTGATGAGCGCATTGTAAACCTAGACAAATCTGATTGCAGATATCTAAAACTTTTGCGATAGGAAATATTTGATTTTTTAAGAGGCGTTTTAAGTTTTTACCTTGGAGATATTCCATTACATAATAAGGAATATTTTCCTCGGTTACACCATAACTAAACATCCTCACAATATTTTTACTTTTACGTCCTAATTGAGCGCCAATAAAGATTTCTCGAGCAAAGCGTTGAGTCATTTGCTGACTTCCCAAGCTCAGGGATAAGATTTTTACAGCAACTGGCATTCCGCCTTTAGCAACATCTTCTGCTAGGTAAACTCTACCCATCCCGCCTTTGCCAATCAAATCTCTGATTAGATAGCGATTATTGAGAAGTTTACCAATATAAACATCTAATTCAGTTTTAGTATTAGCAACATTAGGGATGGGATTTAGCATAAAATTTTTTATTAATAAAAAGCCAGAGACTTATTAATAAAGCGCCATTTAAGCCTTTATTTTATCTAAAAATATATTCACTATTTTATAGAGTTGATTATGCCAGCTAAAATTTACAACAAAATAGGGTTAATTTTTAATAAAATCCAGAAAAATCTGTGTGCAATAACTCTTAAACATGGTGTAACATATTTATTAAGATAAACGTATGGTAAATTACACTGAATCCGCAAATGAGGATGATTACTTTGCTCCATACCATCCGTAAATATACGTAAATAGTGAGCATCTTCAGCGATCTATGCTGCTAAATTTTTATGCACACCCTGATCACTAGTACCGCAAGGTGGAATTCAAAATTCAAAATTCAAAATTCAAAATGAATACAGCGTAAGCGTTTCGTGAGTTTAGAATGGTCTGCTTATTTACGCCGAGGTGTACTAGTGGGAGTAAATTCGTAATCAGGGCTTTAGTCGTGAATTTTGAAGCAAACAAAGTGCTGACTAAGAATTCTTGAGGAATTTTGCAGTAGAAAAATAGCTTTTACCTTGAGCTTGGCTAAAGGTGCGATAAGCTGAAAAA
Organism: Nostoc linckia FACHB-104; assembly: GCF_014696615.1. Classification (GTDB taxonomy): domain Bacteria; phylum Cyanobacteriota; class Cyanobacteriia; order Cyanobacteriales; family Nostocaceae; genus Aulosira; species Aulosira linckia_A. The sequence goes on from NZ_JACJQJ010000066.1 coordinate 28,650, forward strand.
ACAGACTGTTAAAGTTAGCGCTGGAAATTGGGTATGAGACGGCGCAAGAGCCTGATTAGTGGTGATTCGATTTTGAGCTTAAAGGCTAATATTTGGGTACGTTGTATAGCATTAAAATTGTTGTCGCTAACCAAGATTAAGGCACGTTGACCATCAGGTAATGTGGGGCCAAGGGTTAAACCTTCAATATTGTCTAGTAACACATCAAGACCTCGCAAATCTAACAGCAGCTTTTTCTGCACAGGCTTGATTTTTTGCTTAACATTCAAAAGACTATCAATATTGTGAATATCATCAGCGCCAGCCAGAGAAACCTGAAACAGGAGAACAGCAAATCCTACGCCTGTAAAAGAACGTTCTAAGGTGAGGAAGGTTCCTTGATTATCTAAGGCAACTAAATCAGGTAAACCGCTAGCAAACTTGCCAGTAAAATTTAAAAAAGGTGATATTGATTCTGTAGAATATAAAAATTCCTTTTCTAGCTGCTTGCTGAGTAGGTTATATTGTAGAATCCGGCAGGGAGTGCTGATATTGGGTTGAGCAGCTGGCCCATCTTGAATTAAGGCATTTTCGGTAGCTGTAAATAGTTTATTTGTATCTGGTGTAATGGTGAGGCTTTCAAAAGCCAAATTGTTGCGTATACCACGCTGACTATTTTTATCGGGTAAGAATTTCTTTGGTATGGGAAGCGTTGCGATCGCCTGACCATTAGATAATGAGAATTCTTTAATAAAAGGATTGGTTAATTCTCCAGAATCCCCTTCTGAAGAGATAAAAACGGTTTTTTTGTTAGTGAAAGCAATCCCTTCTGTATCGCTAGTACCTGGAGCGAACTTTTCACCGCTTTCATTTAATAAAGTTGACACACCAACGATAGCAACACCATTATTTTTTAACGAACCTTGGCTAAGGTCAATTTTTAAAGTGTAGAATCGTGCAGAAGCTTTGTTGCCTCGGTCATCAGAGATAGCATAATAAATATTATTTTTAGCATCGTAGGTAATTCCAGATAAGCCACCTACAAGAGTACTTTGGACAGCTAATCCTTTCGGTATTGTTGCTTCTCCGATAAACTCAATACTACTAACTGTTACAGCCGCTGATGCTAAATTGCTGGCAAAGAAACTAATTATAAGTAGAGGAATAGTAAAATAAATAATTTTTCGCCAAGTTAAGAGTTTTTTAAGAAACTGCATAGATAGCGCTAGGATTAAAGTAATTCGGCTTAAGCTGGACGTAAATAGTATTCTTCCAGGAAAAATTTGACGAGCCAGTCTTTGACATTACGAGTAGCGCGACAGTCGTCTTCGTTATAACGTTGGATCATTTCTAATAAAGTGCGATCGCCTGTTTCTAACCACTGATCATACCAGTAGATACACTTAGCACCGCTAGCTTCTTTGTCGCGCCATTCAAACCCTAACCAACGAGCAATCGCTTTCAGCGCATAGCTTTCAATTGGTAAAGCTACACTTTGAGTTAATTGCTCATATACATCCACAAATCGATTTAATACAGGACGAACTGCAGCATACGGAGTTTGGTACAGCTTTGCTAGCCGTTTAACTGTATCAAGTTCGTAGGCACAAAAATGATAAATTGGTGCTTCGGGATATTGCCAGACTAAATCTAAAAACTGCTGCCAAACTAAGCCTTCATCTTCTGGTTTTGTAGCTAACAAAGAATAAAATTGTTCTGTGTTAGTTTGCCTATTCACTACCAAAACACCTAATAAATAATCTAAATTTAAATCTGGTTGTGCCTCAATATCAAAGTAAATTTCAATTGGAGCCGTAAAGGTAATATTTTCTACTGGTAGGGTATAGGGTAAGATAAACGGGCGATTTTGCAGTACAGATTGTGCTTGGATTACCAGTTTGTGCGCTACTTGAGTGTCAAAACCAGGCAGATTTTCCAAGACACTAGGGCTGGTAATAGCTAAAGATTCTAGGGTAGTTAGGGAGAGTGATTGCAGTTGAGTGTAGCGCAACGGTGAAACACCTGGTAACAATGACAGATGTTTTTCTGATTGCGCGATCGCATAACATTGACTGTGCCAGTGGCAAAGATTGCATTTTTGGCGAGAAATAAATACTTCTGCTCCTTCTGGGGACTGTAGCGCTTCAATTAACTCCGCTAAAATCAACTGCATCTGGGGCGACCATTTCAGTAAATCTACTGCATATGTAGTTTCTTTAGTACGTAATTTTAGCAGTCCGATTTGGGGTGCAACTCCCTGCACTATCGCCAAAACTTGAGCATGAAATGCAACTCCCACTTGATATTCCTGCTTCGGGCGTTTACCCATTTCCATACTCGCCGGCACATACATCCAATCTCCAAAGCGAGATTCTCCAGGATGTTTCACAAGTAAATCTGGACGACTAAGCAAGGTATATTGTTGATTCTGGGGTTCTATATCTTCCCATTGGTCGTAATTGACTAACAATATACCTCGATGAATGTAGTCAACGCCACGCTGCATCAATTCTAAGGTTGCTGCTTGCCCCGCTTTCAAATTTCCTTTAGGATATTCTGGCTGCTGGTAAGCCAAGTTAGCCAAGATACCCTTTTGATAGGCGATTTTGTCTTGTTGGAGTTTTAGCAGCAACTCATTGGGAGAATCTCGCTGGTTTTTATCACCGTGACTATCTAAAAAAGGTCGGCGCTTACAGCGTTGATATTGCAGTAACAGATCAGCATTAATTAACATTCCTTTAAGCTAGCAAGAATTAGTAATTTCTGTAAGTCGGTCAAATAACTATAATTCCTTTGGGTGGCGTGCAATGATGCACCATGATGAATCATTTATGTAAATCTTAGGCTAATCTGTTGCTTCCTAGTATAAAGCAGTTATTTTTGCCAGTTTAATCTAAAATTCTTATGACTAGTCTTTCTGACGTACAACAGAGTTTGCATCGCCATCGAGAACAATTTCCCGCTTTAGCGAATAAGACTTATTTCAATTATGGCGGTCAAGGGCCAATGCCCCTTGCGGCAATCAAAGCAATTTCTGAAACTCAAATGCACATTCAACAGCTAGGCCCATTTGGTAATGAGGTTGGACGCTGGATTGGCAAAATGATTCAAGCCACAAAAGCTGCGATCGCATCTGAGTTGAATGTACCACCATCAACCATCGCTCTCACAGAAAATGTGACTGTGGGTTGCAATATTGCCATGTGGGGTATTGAGTGGCAAACTGGCGACCATCTACTACTTTCTGATTGTGAACATCAGGGGATCATTGCGATCGCCCAGGAAATTGGGCGCAGATTTAGCGTGGAAGTTACTATCTGTCCTTTATTGGATACTTTAAACGCAGGCGACCCTGTAGAAGTGATTTCCCAACATTTACGCCCAAATACCCGCCTTGTAGTTTTAAGCCACATCCTCTGGAATACGGGTCAACTTTTACCTTTAGACCAAATTGCTGAATTATGCAGAAATAACAATTCTTTACTTTTAGTTGATGCGGCCCAGTCTGTTGGGGCTATGCCTTTAAATTTAACCCAATTAGGGGTAGATTTTTATGCTTTCACTGGTCACAAGTGGTTATGTGGCCCGGCTGGTGTGGGTGGGTTGTATGTGCGCCCAGAAGTCCAAGTTAATTTGCAACCCACCTTTGTAGGCTGGCGTAGCGTCGTTATCGATGAGCGCAGTAAGCCTGTAGATTGGGAGAAGGGTGGGCAACGCTACGAAGTAGCAACATCAGATTATCCATTGTACGTTGCCTTACAGGAAGCGATCGCCATTCATCAACAATGGGGAACCCCCGAAGAACGCTATCAGCAAATTTGCCGCAACAGCGAATATCTGTGGCGCAAATTATCTGATTTACCCAATATCAAATGTTTGCGAACTTCTCCACCTGAAAGCGGTTTAATTTCATTTCAACTAGCTAATCAACAACCTCAAACTACTGTAGAAGTTGTGCAATTTTTAGAATCACAAAGAATATTTACTCGCAAAATTGCCGACCCCAACTGTGTACGTGTCTGCGTCCATTACTTTACCTTAGAATCGGAAATCGACCAATTAGTTGAGGCGTTGCGAATGTAGAGATTGGAGATTGGGGACAAGGGAGAATATGAGAAAAATAACTTGTGAATTTTGAGTACAGACACGATTAATCGCATCTCTGCAGCTTTGACTTTGATCCCTTGACCCCTAGCCCTTAACTCTCCTTATTTACTATTACCAAAATCAAATTGTACTTGCGTTCCGTCGTTGCCGTTAAAAGACTGAACAGGAACAAAGAAAACAGAACTGTTAGGTGCAGACAAGGCTTCTTGAAGTTGCAAATTTTCAGAAAGTTTAGTGTTTACTTGATTTTCATTGGCAACGTCTGCAGGATTTTTTTGCTCAAAAAAGCTGTTAAAATCTTGTTGAGCATTTCTATTATTAATTCCGGTTAAAGAATCACCAGTTATTGAATATTGTTCTATATTTTGGTTTGATGCTCCTGATGATTGTGCTTGAACCGGGTTTCCTATGCTTGCAAAAGCTGTCATGATTGCCAATAAAGCAAAAATTCTAGCGTTCATAAGTTTCCCCCAATTCTCTGTATATTGATCGGTAATGTCGCTAAGTTATATTATTCCCAGACTGATTATAAATTAACCTTTATAATTAATTGTAATAACATATACTTAATGATTAATTATTTTTTGAAGTATCTTAAATAAAAACAATATAGTAAATCAAAATCTGATTTCATTTTGTAAAGCTTGGAAAAACTAAAATGGATAGATATAAATTAATAATAATTTATTTATACTTCTAAATTTATCTATGCAATTATCATGGTTAAGTTTCGTACAAATAAAAAAATCATTTATTAAAATAATTAAACTATTAAAACTTTAGATTATAAAACTTATATTTGATATTTACAGGACTTACGCAACTGGTACACCAATCTTTTGGTTTAAGAGTCAACAGTCAAGGGTCAAGGGTCAAAAATTCAGGTTTTTTGGACTTTTGACTCTTGACAGCCTCAACGAAAAAAATGTGACACTTGCGTAAGTCCTAATTTAAAATTCACGTAGGATGCGTTAGCGATAGCGTAACGCATCAGTAACGCACTCATTACTCTTGAAAAACTCCTCCTCCCCCTGGAGTTTCTATCACAAATACATCTCCAGGTTTCATTTCTACAGTTGCGGTGCTATCTAAAGTTTCTTGAGTTCCATCTTGGCGTTGTATCCAGTTAAATCCTACTTTTCCCGCTTCTCCACCATGTAATCCAAAGGGAGAGAGCCGGCGATGATTAGAAAGAATATTCGCTGTCATCGGTTCTAGAAACTTGATGCGGCGAATGACTCCATTTCCACCAGAAAACTTGCCTTTACCACCGCTATCAGGACGCAAACTAAAGCTTTCTATTTGTACAGGATAGCGGGTTTCTAAAACTTCAGGATCGGTTAAGCGGGAGTTAGTCATATGGGTATGAACTGCATCTGTACCATTAAAGTTAACCCCTGCGCCAGAACCACCGCAGATAGTTTCATAATATTGATAACGTTCATTCCCAAAAGTAAAATTATTCATGGTTCCCTGAGAAGCAGCCATGACACCTAAAGCACCATACAAAGCATCAACAATTGTTTGGGATGTCTCCACATTACCTGCTACTACGGCTGCTGGATAAATTGGGTTCAGCATACAGCCTTCAGGAATGATAATTTCCAAAGGTTTGAGACACCCTGCATTTAAGGGAATACTATCATTAACTAAAGTACGAAAGACATATAATACTGCTGCTTGAGTAACAGCTTTGGGCGCATTGAAGTTACTGTTTAATTGCCCAGATGTGCCTGTAAAATCAATAGTAGCGCTACGGTTATCGTGATTAATATGAACTTTTACTGCAATCTTAGCACCACTATCCATTTCATAAATAAATGACCCGTCCTTGAGAATATCAATTGCTCTCCTAACTGCCTCCTCAGCATTATCTTGCACAAATTTCATGTAAGATTCTACTATATCTAGCCCATATTTCTTAACCATTGTGCGGAGTTCTTGCAGTCCTCTTTCATTAGCGGCAATTTGTGCTTTAAAGTCTGCAATATTTTGGTCAGAATTACGAGCAGGATAACGATGATTTAAAAGTAAATTTCTTACTGATTTTTCCTGTAAATTCCCTTCTTCAACTAAGAGAAAATTATCAAATAAAATTCCTTCTTCTTCTACAGTTTTACTATGGGGAGGCATAGAACCGGGGGTAATACCGCCAATATCAGCTTGATGTCCTCGAGAAGCAACGTAGAAAATGGGACTTTTAACTAGAATATTTTCACTGATATCGAGGAATACAGGAGTAATTGCAGTTACATCAGGAAGATGAGTTCCACCGTTATAAGGATTATTAGATAGATAGACATTTCCTGGTTTTATAGTGTCACCTTTATCGTTAATTAAACTGCGGACACTTTCACTCATTGAACCTAAATGTACAGGGATATGAGGAGCATTAGCCACTAATAATCCAGAAGCATCAAAAATAGCACAGGAAAAATCTAGGCGTTCTTTGATATTCACAGATGTCGCTGTGTTTTGCAGAACGATCCCCATTTGTTCGGCGATAAATTGATAGAGATTTTTAAATATTTCTAGGCGAACAGGGTCGGGTTGAGATGTTACGTACATTGTTGCTCCTATTTCTTGCGATATGATATGGCGATATTTCATATCCTAGAATTAAACAATTTGCTAAATCGTAGTTTTTCCTGTAAAGCGGCAACTATCCAAAAGTGTGTTTAACTCTGCAATAACTTTCCACGGATTACGACCTTTTAAAAAAGCCATAATTGCTGCTTCATAAGGGTTCCTTCCAGTTTTTATCACGGCTGATATTGCTGCTTGATTAGAAAATCCTCTTTCCCTAACTAGCCAAGCAGCTAAGATATGTCCTGTACGTCCAATTCCGCCAGAACAGTGAACCACTACTTTTTCACTCAACTGATTTGCAAGTAATAAGAAAGGCAAAATTTTTTGAGTAAGAATTTCGCGATTAACAAGTTGAAAATCTTCAATAGGTGCCCAACAAACTTGTTCAATGCCAAAGTTTTGTTGATAAATTTCTAGTAAATTCGAGTATCGATTAAGCTGAGTTTCCGAAAGTAAACAGCAAACCCGCTTAATATCTTGATTTTGCATAAACTCAAGCCACTGATTAATTTGCTGACTACTGTATCCAGGCCTTGCAGCACCAAATACAATAGTTTCATTTTCAGCAGCCGCAGCGAATTTGTACATATTGTGATTATCGAAAATATAAATGCTTTATAAATGTTGCAAAATTAAATGATTACGCTCAGTTAATCTTGCTTGCCACTTAGGTTCTACAACAATCGTGCTAATCTTTTCTACAATAATGGCAGGGCCATTAATAATATCTTCTGGTTGCAAATCCTCTCGGCGATAAACGGGTGTATTATGCCATTGTTCGTTAGCAAACATTCTAACTTGCTCAACAGATTGAGGCTTTTTATCTAAAGAACGAGTACGACTAACTAAAGGTTCTGCCGGAGTATCCATTTTTTGAATTAATTCAACTGAGACAGATTCAACAATTAATTGCTTTTCAAGTTGAACGAAACCATAACGAGATTTATGTTCAGCTTCAAAACTTTCTCGCATTGCTGCTGCATCAAGATTGAAATCAATAGTTAATATTGAGTTAGTACCTGCATATTTTAAATTTAGTTTAGCAACTATTTCTTGTTTTTGATTATTGTAATAATCGCTAATTTCATTTGCTGCTTGATTCACTAAATTAATGATTAAATGTTGTAAGTCTGGTATTAATGATGATGTTAAAGCCTGTTCTACTCCCTTTTCTCTAATAGCGCGGATATCAGCTAATCCCATACCATAAGCAGATAAAACCCCAGCATAAGGGTGCAAAAATATCTTTTTCATGCCTAAAGTATCAGCAATTAAACAAGCAACTTGTGCGCCAGCACCGCCAAAACAACAAAGTACATATTGAGTGACATCATAACCACGTTGCAGACTGATTTTTTTAATTGCATTTGCCATATTCTCTACTGCGATCGCAATAAATCCTGCGGCTACTTGTTCGGGTGTACGATTGTTACCTGTTGCTGTTTTTATATCTTGTGCTAACTGAGTAAATTTAGCTGTGACAATCTCTTGATCTAATGGTAAATTGCCCTCAATTCCAAAAACTGCCGGAAAATATTGTGGGTGAATTTTACCTAGCATCACATTAGCATCAGTTACAGCTAAAGGGCCGCCACGTCGATAACAAGCAGGGCCAGGATTAGAACCAGCCGATTCTGGCCCCACGCGATAACTAGAACCATCAAAAAACAAAATTGAACCGCCACCAGCAGCAATTGTATTAATTGCTAATACAGGAACTCGCATCCTTGCACCAGCAATTTCTGACTCTAATTGACGTTCATACTCTCCTTTAAAATGGGCAACATCTGTACTAGTTCCGCCCATATCAAAGGTAATAACTAACTCAAAACCTGCCCTTTTACTAGTTTGAACTGCACCAACAATTCCCCCAGCCGGGCCGCTTAAAATACTATCTTTACCTTGAAATTGTTGGGCTGCAACTAAACCACCGTCAGATTTCATAAACATTAATCTGACTCCAGGTAACTGACTTGCTACCTGGTTAACATAGCGTCGCAATATCGGGGTTAAATAAGCATCAACAACTGTTGTATCACCGCGACTTACTAATTTCATTAACGGGCTAACTTGATGAGAAACAGATATTTGTGTAAATCCAATTTCTTGAGCAATTTGATATACTTGTTGCTCATGAACAGGATAGCGATCGCTGTGCATAAAAACAATGGCACAACTGCGAATGCCTGTGTTGTAAACTGCTTGTAAGTCTTGTTTAACTTGTGCAAGATTGACAGCAGTTAATTCATTACCTTGAGCATCATAGCGTTCTTCTACTTCAATTACCTGCTCATAAAGCATCGTTGGTAAAACGATATGACGGGCAAAAATATCAGGACGATTTTGGTAGCCAATTCGCAATGCATCTTTAAAGCCTTTAGTAATTAGAAGTAAGACGCGATCGCCTTTTCTTTCCAATAGTGCATTTGTGGCTACTGTTGTCCCCATTTTTACTACTTCTATAGCTTCAGTGGGAATAGGTTCAGTATTTGCAATACCAATAATATCCCGAATACCTTGGATAGCTGCATCTTGATATTGCTCAGGATTTTCTGAGAGTAATTTATATATTATGATCCATTGCTGTTTAGGCAGGTTCACAATTAAAAACCGTTCCGGATGGGTTAATAATCTATCTATAATTTTCTGATTATTTGTAACGGCAACAATATCTGTGAAGGTTCCGCCTCTGTCAGCAAAGAATTTTAACATTGCTCTGTTTATTTAATGCTCTAGAAGTAGGATAACAATGGGATGGATTCTATTTATATTTTTAGCAACACCAATTTAAAAAATGATTGCGACAGATGGATCGCCCAAAAGCTTGGTTAATCAATCTTTTACAATCTAAAATCCAAAATGGTATAACATTCAGGTGTAAAATTTGTTATTGCGTTAGAGTACAGCACCATCAAAAATTTAAGGTGCGTTAGCCTACGGCATAACACACCCTACTTCTTAATTACCTGTACCTACTGAATAATAGAGGGGCATCATTGCCCCTACTACTCTTCAAGCTGACCGACGCGACGTATATTGAGAATATCGCTCATTTTTTTAATTTGGGTAAACACTTGTTCTAGCTGTGGGCGATCGCGTATTTCTATCCCTAAGTCCATCAAAGCTGGTTGTCCGATCGCAGTTTTTACCTGAGCATGGCGAACATTGATTCCCTGGTCGCTTAAACGTGACAAAATGTCTTTTAACACTCCCACGCGATCCAGTGCTTCAATTTGCACATTGACGGGATAAGTATGGGGACGCGCGCTATGTTCGGCGGCGGTGTTCCAGCCTACTGGTACTAGACGTTCATATTCTACGCTTTCAAGATTATTACACCCTTGGCGATGAATAGAAATTCCGCGACCGCGGGTAACTACACCAATAATCTGTTCGCCTGGAATGGGAGTACAACACCCAGCTAGGTGATACACCAAACCTTCTACTCCAACTATTGGCGAATCGCTGGCGCGGGAATGAGTTGTTGGTGCATCCCGCAAAGCTTTGCTGCTGGAGGCTGACTCTTTGGGTAAAAATGGGGGTGCTACAACCATAGGTTGTTGTGCTTTCACCACTTCTCGCCAACGGTTCAGTACTAAGTTCAGCGTAATTTCGCCGTAACCCAAACCTGCAAGTAAATCTTCGACGCTGTGGTAGTTACATTTTTCTGCCACACTCTGCATAGCATCTGATTTCAGCAGACTCTCGAAACCAGTTTTCCCAAGTTCTTTTTCTAATAATTCCCGGCCTCGTGCCACATTTTCTTCGCGGCGCGATCGCTTATACCATTGTTTAATCCGATATTTGGCTGCGGAAGTTCTGACAAAATTCAACCAATCCAAACTAGGATGGCAGTTCTTTTGGGTCATGACTTCTACAATATCGCCATTGTGCAATCGCGTTGACAGTGGAACCATACGCCCATTGACTTTAGCCCCAGCACAGTGGTTACCTACTTCTGTATGAATACGATAGGCAAAATCTATACTTGTAGAACCAGGACTTAAAGGAATTACATCACCTTTAGGGGTGAAAACATAAACATCATCTTCAAATAAATTATCTTTGACGCTATCAAGATACTCTTGAGCATCCTTTAAATCGCTTTGCCATTCTAGGAGTTGCCGCAACCATGTAAATTTCTCATCTGTGGCTGTTAAATGGCTATTATTAGAATTGCCTGTTTCTTTATATTTCCAGTGGGCAGCAATCCCATACTCAGCAATATGGTGCATTTCCATTGTCCGGATTTGCACTTCTAATGGACGACCAGTCAGTCCAATTACGCCCGTATGTAATGACTGATAACGGTTCGGTTTTGGTAGCCCAATATAATCTTTAAATCTACCAGGAATAGGACGGAAGGCATCATGAACTACGGCTAAAGCACGATAGCATTCTTCATTGGTCTCAACAATAATCCGCAGTGCTGCCAAATCATAGATTTCATGAAATTCTTTTTGCTGTCGTTGCATCTTTTGGTAAATACTATAAAGATGCTTAGGACGACCGCTAATATCAAGGCATTTAATGCCGGCTTGTTGTAGGCGATCGCGTAAAATTGCTGTAGCCTTAGCTAATTTTTCTTCTCGTGATGTCCGTTTCTCAGAAACGTGCTGTTGAATTTCGCGGAAAGCTTCTGGCTCTAAATATTTAAAAGATAAATCTTCTAATTCCCATTTCAAGTGCCAGATCCCCAAACGATTAGCTAAGGGTGCAAAAATATCTCGTGTTTCTTGTGCAATGCGACGGCGTTTTTCATCTGGCATAAATTGCAGAGTTCGCATATTATGCAAACGGTCAGCCAACTTTACCACAATGACACGAATATCCTGTGCCATTGCCAAAAACATCCGTCGGAAGTTTTCTGCTTGACTTTCGGTTTTGCTTTTGAAATTGATTTTAGAAAGTTTAGTGACACCTTCTACTAATTGCCGGACTTCTGAACCAAATAGCTCTTCTATTTGTTCAATTGTAATCTCTGTATCTTCGACTACATCATGGAGAAATCCAGCTGCTATCATAGCAGCACTACCGCCTAAGTCACGCAGTAATCCAGCCACTGCAACGGGATGACAAATGTATGGTTCTCCCGATTTTCGGTATTGCCCTTGATGGAGTTGATAAGCGAATTGGAATGCCCTACCAATTAACACTGTATCATTATGCCTTCGATCATCTTCCCCTGCACCGTCATTTCTGAATGACTCTTTTAAACATTTCTTGAGCCACTCCGGAAGAGGAACATCAATGGAAGAATTGAGAACTATGGTACTCATAAAAAGAGAACTAAAGGTGATCTGTGGATAAAGTTTAGAAAGGAGCAAACTAACAGCATCGCCGCAGGAAAATGCTAATGCCCAAAGACCGGTAGAAAAAACTTGAGAAGATGATTACTAATTGTTATTTGTTATGGTAACCATCGAGTGGAAGCTTTAAGTTACATAATTCCAAATATATATTTCTGGCAAATAAAGCCTCAAAGCATGACTTGAGGCTTCTAGTTCTAAAAAGAGCTGAAGAAAGTTTATTGTAGAAAAATTACTTGACATTAATACTATCTTAACTACCACTGGATGTCTCTAAATCAAGAGAAATATCAGGACTTGGCAAATTTGTTAGAGCAATTCCGCTCTGATGCCAACAAGACCACACTAGATGCAACTGAACTGCGACAGCGTTTAGCCTCCTTAAATCAATTGTTTGGGCAGCAGATTCTACCTTTACCTGAACTGAATTCGCGAGAGCAGTCTTATCGGACAGAGATTGGCAAGCAGTTGCGCCTATTGGAAATTGACATAATGTTTTTCCAAGGAGCAAGGCAGGTATCAACTGCACAAGCTAGGCTGCAAACCATTAGCGATCGCTTGAAAACTCTCATCCAATATTGCGATGCTATTCTGCGACCAGAAGATACAGAGGAAAAATCATAATTGATTTCCTTTTGATCTAGTTTATTTATCATCCCACCTATGATTGACAGTTGACAGCTATTTTGACAACAAGTTGTAAACTACGTAAATATCGTGATTGAGGGGTGGTATTGGGGAGTGGGGACTGGGGACTGGGGACTGGGGACTGGAGATGAGGGGGATGAGGGAGAAACCCTATCACCAATTACCCATTACCCATTACCAATTACCAATTACCCTATGCCCAATTCCTTGAAGCAGCAGTTTTGTCTTTTGCAGATATCTTTCGAGTTGTGGGAGTGGCGTTTCTCTGCTCATTACCTTTATTACTCTTTTTAGGCAAAGGTGGCACGGGAGCAAAAGCACCAGTACATTAAGTGCGAGTTGCTTTAAATAGTAGGTGAAGACAGCAGAGGGAGCATTGGAAACTTCTTGCCTATACCCCATGCCCCATTCCCTATACCCATATAAGTAAATATTATAAGCAGTATTACTTATTTATATGATTTGTCTATTTCCTTGCTCAGGTTCAAAGTATATTTTGGATCTTATATGTCAAGGTTTCATGACATTTTAGAGCAAGTAAATTTTTTAATCAATGAATTTAAATTTTCTACTGCGGAGAATGCTGATTTAGGGCTTAAACTTTCTGTTCATTAGATGGAAATCTTATCTGATAAATCTAATTTAAGATTCCACCTATTGGCAGAGTTTAGGTATTTTTCTAGCTAATTTACTAACCAAGATTAGCTAAGCCAGTAAATACAGGGAATTTTTTTGTTTTCAGACTGTTATTTGTAGTTGCTGTAGAGATTTATGAAAGGTTATTTACCCAAAGGGTGGCTTTCTTCAACATATTTAAGCAGATTTAATTATCAATATGCTCAGGAGAAATGGAAAAGTTACTGCTTTAAAATACGTGGGACTAGACGTTCGTCGGCTTTAGATAGGCCTCACCACAGACACATCTTTTGGAGTTGGTGCGGCAGTTTTATTGGCATAGCAGCAACAGCTTACCTTTCTATAAAAATGAATTCTCCTTTATTGATGGCTCCTTTTGGTGCGACAAGCGTATTAATCTTTGGTATACCTGATAGTCCTTTAGCCCAACCTCGAAATGTAATTGGTGGTAATTTTGTAGCAGCATTAGTTAGCCTGACTATTCTGCATCTTTTCGGTTCAGAACCTTGGGCTATGGGAATGGCAGTAGCTACAGCTATTGGGATAATGCAACTTACTGCAACCTTACATCCTCCTTCTGGTGCTGTTGCATTAGTTGTGATGATGACAAAAGCATCCTGGCAATTTCTGTTAACTCCCGCCTTAGAAGGTTCAATAATTTTGGTACTCTGTGCTGTGGTATTCAATAATTTGGCACATGAGCGAACATACCCTAAGTATTGGTTCTAAAAGTTAGCGTTGCTGTCTATCCGTGAGCGGGATTCAGCAACGCCAAGCTTTCTATGTGTAGATTAAAGAGGCGATCGCAATTAAAATTCAGCCTATTCAGCCTGTGATGCCATTAAGAAGCATTGCTATCTGTAATTTGCTCTTTAGCTGAATCAACTTCTCCTGCTAACTCTTGGCGGGTTGAAGCTTTCAAGAAATAGCGAGAAACAAACCAGATGACATAGCTAAATCCAATCAACTGAAAAAATGAAGCTAAAAATGGAATATCATCGATGGCATCTGTAATTGCCACTAACATTCTGAGGGCAATTACTGTTGCTACAAGCACAGCAAAGCTAATGACAAGAAAATTGTATTCATTGATGAAATTAGCTACATTTTTCGGCAACCTTTCCAAAAATTCCGCAGTTTTTTTACCTATTTCTGTACCTTGATTTTCAGATTGAGCTTCATCTGTTACCGTTGACAAAGTTTCTGCGGCTGAACTGTCAATTTTTGCCTTATCGGTTGTATAAGGAGGCTCAACATATCTTGGTGGTTGTACTTGAGTTTGCATAGTTTTTTTAGAGAAATTGTTCATTTTCGGATGTGATATTACCATTCCGGCAGTTTTTAGTCTGTTTTTCATCAACCAATGGGATATATTTGCCCTCTCAAAAGTTATAAAATTATTCTTTAAAATTGAGTAGCTAAATCAAAACCGCAGTTTTGCTATTCATAAAATAAAACTAGTATGGGTAAGAACGAATGCACTTACTTCAATCAACATTGCTGCCCAGATCCGCTAAAGTCAGTGACATTATTCTGTAGTGACTGTTTACTCTAGTGTTGCAAAATCTCTAATTACCAGTTACCAACTATTGATTTAAATCTTGATAAAAAAACTCCCACTGCAAGAACAGTGGGATAAAACAATCTATTTCGATTCAATTCTGAGCTTAACACGCTGTTTTTCAATACACATCAAGATGAAATTTAGATGAAATCCTGATGCTTGTCTAGATAAAAATATTTATTACCTCATTTATATATTGCGATCGCACCAAGGAAATTTCTTTATTTACTAAACAAAACAAATTTAGAAATTGATTTTATAAATAAATATTTAAATTGTAATCTCTGATGACTTTGAGCATCTTTTTAGTCCTCATAAGTTAACTGAAACGCCTTACCTGAATGATTACTATAACTGAGTACATCAATTATCTGAAATATGCTATATGTCATCCCCTGATAGGTATAAAATTCAGCAGTAACCAATATTTTTATAATTCTCTCGAGAGATTATTTAAGTTTATAGTTGCCGACTCTGGCTAAATATGAGATGCCATGCATTGAAATTAATACTCATGAGTCTACCTTAGGGTGATGCATTGATAGGCAAAAATTCCTTAACCTAAGTTGAGAGTTCAATAAAAAGGTATAAGGAAAAAATTTGTATGACAGCAAATGTTTCTAGTGATATCAACAAGAGTGATAATAAGTCTCTATTAACAGGTATTCTCTTAATTGTGTTAGGGGTTATTGCGATCGCAATGCCTACTATCTCCACAATTTTTGCAGAAACCTGGGTAGCAGTGATTCTGGCTTCTGCTGGATTTGCCAAACTTTTCTATGCATATAACACCCGCGAGTCAGGCGGCTTTCTTTGGAAACTACTATTAGGCGTACTCTACATTGCAACGGGTATCATGCTGTTGATTTACCCTTCTACGGGTATTTTCACATTGACTCTATTGTTGGGTAGCTTCTTATTAACTGAAGGTGTTTTCGAGTTAATTCTGGCATTTAAACTGCGTCCCCAACAAAACTGGACATGGGTTTTAGGCGACGGGATTATCACATTAGTATTAGGTGCAATGATTTGGTTCCAGTGGCCCTTTAATGCACCTTGGGTAATTGGAACTCTATTAGGTGTTAGTATTCTGTTCACTGGCGTTTCCCGGTTGATGCTGTCTTGGAATCGTTCTAATTTAGACCACCCTGATCAAGCCGCGGGATCTGCTTAAGCCTGTGGTATCTTTTAGGGTGAGCATTGCACGGAATTCTACACTCACCCGAATTAAGCGATCGCACTATTTGCATGATGTTAATTGAAGTGAATGCGATCGCCTTTGATTTTTTAGACTGGTAAATTGGCACTGTTGCCAATTTTATCGCGATTATGAGGTTTGAGCAGATATGCCATATCTGGCCCGGAGGGAATAATCCCACCTGGATTAAGTGGAAAGAGATTGCCATAATAATCTTGCTTCACACTTTCCAAATCGCAGGTATCAGCTACGCCCGGAAGCTGATACATATCACTTAGGTACGCCCCTAAATTGGGATAATCTTGAATTCTGTGACGGTTACATTTAAATAGCCCATAGTAAGCAACATCAAAGCGGAATAAAGTAGTGAACAACCGCACATCAGCCAGCGTAACTTGATTTCCGCAGAGGTAGCGACTTGTTTCTAATGCTGCTTCAATCTCATCCAAAGTTGTAAATAATTCATTGCAGGCTTGGTTGTAAGCTGTTTGAGTTTGAGCAAAACCACAGCGATATACACCATTGTTTACACTTTGATAAATCTTTTCATTCCACCAATCAATTTTCTCTTTCAAATCATCTGGGTACAAATTCAGCATCGGATTTGTAGCGAACTCGTTCAATTGTGAGTTCAGCATCACAATAATTTCTGCACTTTCGTTGTTGACGATAGTCTTAGTTTGTTTGTCCCATAGTACGGGAACGGTTGCGCGTCCACTGTAGCCAGGTTGAGCAGCTGCATAAAATTGAGCCAGGCTAGCGCAACCTTCCTCTTCTTCATTGAACACCCAACCGCCTGCGATAGGGGAAGGATAAACAACGGTAACTGAAATAATTTCTTCAAGTCCTTTGAGTGCGCGAACAATTAGGGTGCGATGCGCCCAAGGACAACTCATCCCCACATAAAGATGATAACGTCCTGCGGCTGGCGGGTAGAGGCTATCTTTTTCTGTACTAATAAAGTTTCTAAATTGACTGTTAGGACGAATATACTCTCCCGATTTACTGCGGGGAGCAATTTTTGACACCATCGTATGCCACATTGTTGACCAAACAAACTTACCCAGTTTGATAATTAGCTTTGGTGGCAAAGATTTTCCTTTCTTTTGAGTCCGAGGAAAATCAGTTTGGGAATTTTGCACATCAGTCATAGTTGCTTATTAAGGTAAAGGAAAGGCATTTTATAAAATACCGAGCTTTGCATTTTGCCAGAATTGCTCTAATTATTTGGAAATTAGGAATCTATACATAGCTATTACATCTCTAGCATTAGAGATATTTAGCTCTGTCTATAGTCTTGTGTAAGATTGTATATTTAAAACTAATTTTATCACTTTAGCCAGAAGCCAATATCACCTGATTTTTTTAATATATATGTAATTTGTTTTAGTACACAAATTAGATATTTTTCATAAACATTAATGTAATCTGTGAATATTTTTGATATCCAGTAACATTAAATAATTTATAAATCTTATCGGCAATTAACTTTTAGCTTATTTATAGTCTCAACAATATAAAAATTTCTACAAGTATTTATTCAACCATTTAATTGTCATTTTTGTGAGATTTTTGCCATATGAATATACTAAGTAAAGAGCGTTCTGATCGCGATACTAAAGCTCAAAACACCCCACGGACTTTGAAGTTTCAGGATGCAATACTACTATTTTCTTTGGTATTGATAGCTGGAATGGTCAAATTCGGTAATGTTGATGAATCAGAGGCTAATAATGTAAACCGTGTTACCCCAATATCAGAATTAGTTAACAATACAGACACATTTGTTGATAAAACTGTCACAATTAGAAGCCAGCCATTGCAGAAAGTAGGCTTAAGTTCTTTCACAGTCAACGATCAGCCAGGAATCATTCAAGAACCAATTTTAGTAGTGAATGCGTCAGGGGTTCCTTTTGATTTCAGGGTAAGCTCATCTAATTTGGTATAGCATGAACTTGACAAAAGAAACAATACAAGCATAAATAACTAGATAAAAAATGTACTTGACATCAGAGCAAAAT
>NZ_JACJQJ010000067.1 GCF_014696615.1 Nostoc linckia FACHB-104
AATGTCAACTATATCAAGCTGTTAAGTCATATTTTTATACATTTATTGATTAGTTTTAACTTAAATAACTAATTATTTAGCATAACAAGTCCTGAAGAACCAAGAATTTCAAGATACATTTAATCGATTGTATTCGGCATAAAAATAAATACAGGTGAAATTAACAATACTTTCACCAAAATGCAACAACTTACTACTCACTGCAAAATCCCCGACTTTCTCAAGAAGTCGGGGATCTGACCCCTCGTAACCCTAGAAGGCATTACAAAGCTAACATTATGGCATTAGAACTGACGGATTGGGATCGAGATTTACCATCAGAAGGAGAGGAGGAATATCAAGCCTTAGTCCGTACTCTTAATTTTACAGAAGGTTTTGGCTTATTATTTGTCCGTTGCTCTCCGGCTGAAGGTGAGGAGTTAATTACTAAAGTAAAAAAAGATATTTTACATAAAAATATTGAAGTTATACGACTCGATAAAGCTGTCGATAATTTATATGAAATAATTGATAATTTAGATAATAATGAAGGAATAAATATTCTGTTTATTACAGGACTAGAGCATTCATTTTATGAATATGAAGAATGCAAAAGCTTAATGGGTTGGAATAGTAAAGATATTTATTCATATAGTTGGAAGGGTGTACCACCTGTTTTAATTAACCTCAATCAACAGAGAGAACGATTTAAAGATAACTTTAATATCTGTTTTGTGTTCTTGCTACCAATATTTGCAATCAAATATTTTATCCAACGTGCGCCTGATTTTTTTGACTGGCGTTCTGGTTTGTTTGAATTTCCTATAGATTCAGAAACTTTGGAAAAACAGTCATCACGCATAACGCAGGATGGAGATAATGAAAAATATCTCACCCTAACGCCAGAAGAAAGAACTCAACAAATAATAGCAATTCAGGCATTAATAGCAGAAGATCATCAAACACCTGACCGTCAATATGATTTATTGATTAAATTGGGGAAATTACATTCTGCTGGACAGGATTACAAAGAAGCGATCGCATCATTGGACAAAGCCTTAGAATTTAAACCTGATTTCCACCTCGCTTGCTTCTTGCGGGGGTATACGCTATTAGATTTAGGACGCAATGAAGAAGCGATCGCATCATTCAACAAAGGCTTGGAATTTAAACCTGATAACTACCTCGCTTGCTTCTTGCGGGGGTATGCGCTATTTAATTTAGGACTATATGAAGAAGCAATCGCATCATTCAACAAAGCTTTGGAATTTAAACCTGATTTCCACTACGCTTGGTACCACAGGGGAATTGCGCTATTTGATTTAGGACGCAATGAAGAAGCGATCGCATCATTCGACAAAGCCTTGGAATTTGAACCAGATAACAACCTCTCTTGGTTCTTGCGGGGGTATGCGCTATTTAATTTAGGACGCGATGAAGAAGCGATCGCATCATTCAACAAAGCCTTGGAATTTAAACCTGATTTCCACTACGCTTGGTTCTTACAGGGGTGTGCGCTAGGAAATTTAGGACGCGATGAAGAAGCGATCGCCGCTTATGACAAAGTTTTGGAATTTCAATCTGATTTTCACTACGCTTGGAACTACCGGGGTATTGCACTAGAAAATTTAGAACGCGATGAAGAAGCGATCGCCGCTTATGACAAAGCACTGGAATTGAAACCTGATGACCACGAAACTTGGAACAACCGGGGGAATGCGCTAGATGATTTAGGACGCTACGAAGAAGCGATTGCATCTTATGACAAAGCACTGGAATTGAAACCTGATTACCACGACACTTGGTACGATCGGGGGATTGCGCTATTTGATTTAGGACGCTACGAAGAAGCGATCGCATCTTATGACAAAGCACTAGAATTGAAACCTGATTACCAAGATGCTTGGTACAATCGGGGGTGTGCGCTAGGGAATTTAGGACGCTACGAAGAAGCGATCACATCTTATGACAAAGTACTGGAATTGAAACCTGATTACTACTATGCTTGGCACAACCGGGGGTCTGCGCTAGATGATTTAGGACGCTACGAAGAAGCGATCACATCTTATGACAAAGCACTGGAATTGAAACCTGATGACCACGACACTTGGCACAATCGGGGGATTGCACTCAAAAATTTAGGCCGCTACGAAGAAGCGATCGCATCCTACGACAAAGCACTGGAATTGAAACCTGATGACCACGACACTTGGTACAACCGGGGGTCTGCGCTAGGGAATTTAGGACGTTATGAAGAAGCGCTTGCATCCTTCGATAAGGCATTAGCAATTAAACCTGATTACCAGGAAGCTTGGTACAGCAAAGCTTCCTGTTATGCACTTCAAGGTAATATTGAGCAGGCATTAGAAAATCTACAACACGCAATTAATCTCAGTCCTTACCAAATTCGAGAAATGGCAAAAACTGACTCTGATTTTGATAGCATTCGGGATGATGAGCGCTTTCAAGCCTTGATTCAAGGATAGCTAATAAGTAATGCATCTAACCCAGAAGCTATAAAAACCCACCGCTACAATATAAATACAATCAACATTTTGCTAGTTACCTTATGACACTCAAAGAACTAGAAAATCAAATTCTCGCACTACTTCCAACAGAAAAAGCGGCAATTATCCAAAGCCTAACTCAAAGCATCAACATTGGAGCAAAAGGTATTACTAAAACACCTGGTGTTTGTGGTGGAGAAGCTTGTATTGCTGGTACTCGGATTGCGGTTTGGCTATTAGTTGAAGCACGTCGTTTGGGAATTACTGAAGTTCAACTTTTGCAAGATTATCCTCATATTAGTGCAGCAGATTTAGTTAATGCTTGGATCTATGCAGATGCTTATCCTGAAGAAATTGAAGCAGCTATCCGTGCTAATGAGGCTGCTTAAGTCATGGCACGTTTATATGCTGATGAAATGTTCCCTCAGCAAGTGAGTGAATTATTACGCACGATGGGGCATGATGTTTTAACAGTACAAGAAGCTGGTAACGCAAATTTAGGTATCCCTGATGAGGAAGTGTTAGCATTTGCAATCAGCGATAATCGAGCTGTTATCACACTAAATCGTCAAGACTTTATCAAACTGCATAGAAGCTTACCAGAACATTTAGGTATTATTGTTTGTACAAATGATGCTGATAGGTTGCGAATGGCAACTCGAATTAGTGAAGCAATTAATCAAGAAGAAACATTAACAGGTAAGTTGATTCGCGTTGTACGCCCTAGCAATTGAAAGCGATATCAAATTTGCTCTCTCACCCATTTCCTAAATGCTCTTAATGCTGGACTTCTCCCCACAGTTCGGCTTTGTTCAACAAAACGAAGAATTGTTTCCACAATAGGAAAATTAGGAAAATTAGGACTAATTTCTGATTGAATATATTTACCATTCCGAAAAAGATTAATTTGTAACTTGCCATCTTCATATAACCAAAGTTCAGGAACTCTTAAAGCCTCGTAAGCCTCCAGTTGAGTTTTAGAAGTAACATCAACTTCAATTACTAAATCGGGTGGTGGATCAACTGTTAAATCGATGCGCTCTTTACCAATCATTTGAGCATGATTTTGAATGTAAAATGAATCATCTGGCTCTACACCACAAGCCATATCTTCACGTTTAAAGGTGGTTGAGCCAAAACTTTCGCAATCAATCTCTAACTCCTCTAGCAAAATTTTGACTAAATCCCCAATAATAACTTTAGCTACCTCATGCTTTGGTAATGGCATTCTCATCTCCAACGTTCCCTGGCTGTAAGCTAATCGCGCTGCTCGATGGTCGCCAAGTTCTTCTAAAATTGCTTCAAATTCTTGCCAACTAACATTGTGAAGCATCACTCTGTGTCCCGGCGGAACACTTAATTGTCGTAATTGAAGTGTTACCATTACTAACCACTAAATTGAAGTCGTAGGGTGTGTTATGCCGTAGGCTAACGCACCATCCGAGATTTTCGGTGCGTTAAACTTCGTTATAACGCACCCTACTAAAATAAATCTATTCAACAAATTGCCCTGCACAATTAAGCGCAGGGCGTTGATTTTAGATTAATTGTAAATCCCAACAAAATTATTTGCTGTTACCGTTACCGTTGCCATTAGCATGACCATTGGTATTGCTTTGCAGTACGCGTTCAGCGAGTTTTTCTGGTACTTCTTGCAGATGGTCATATTCCCAGTGGAAGGAACCAACGCCGAGAGTGAGCGATCGCAGTTCTACAATAAAGTCATGCATCTCTGCTTGGGGCAAGTATGCTGAGATATTATCCCAACCTTGCCAATCGTTTCTGCCTTCGTAACCTAAGATTTGCCCCCGTTTACCACTGAGTAATTGCAAGGCTTTGGAGGTAAATTCGCTCGGTGTGGTTACTTGCACTTTCAAAATCGGTTCTAGGAGGGTGGGTTGGGCTTGGGGTACTCCTGTTTGCATTGCCAACCTAGCAGCTTGTTTAAAAGCTTGTTCGGAACTATCAACGTTGTGGTAGGAACCATTGGTTAGAGTTACCGCCACATCCACGACAGGGAAGCCCAAAGGCCCATGTGCCAGAAATTCCCGCACGCCCATTTCTACGCCCGGAATATACTGTTTGGGAACGACACCACCCACAATGGTTTCCCGGAAGTTAAAGCCTTCACCACGGGGTAGGGGCTGAATATCAAGGAAAACATCACCAAATTGCCCATGTCCACCGCTTTGATGTTTATAGCGCCCATGTACTGCGGCTACAGGTTTGCGGATAGTTTCTTTGTAAGGCACTTGGGGCATGTGGGTAGTCATTGGCAGGTTATATTTCCGCCGCAGTCTATCTAAGGCGACTTGCAAGTGAATTTCGCCTTGTCCCCACAGAATAACTTCATGGGTATCGCCGTGTTGTTCCCAATTCAGAGAAGGATCTTCTTCTAATAGTTTGGTGATGGCGCTGCTGAGTTTTACTTCATCGTTACGCTTTTCGGGAGTAATCGCCAGGGCGTAAACGGGTTCTAACTGATCCGCTTGGGGTAAATCTGCTTTTAACTGGGCATCTGGAGACAGGATATCTCCGGTTTTGATACCTTCTAAACGGCTCACAGCTACAATATCGCCAGCTAAAACTTCGTTAACTGACTGCTGTTGTTGCCCCATTAAGCGATAAAGTCCACCAGCGCGCACGCCATTGAGAACAATGCCATCAGTTAATTTGCCTTGCCAAACACGGACTAGGGAGAGTTTGCCACCTTGGGGAGTGTAGAAAGTCTTTAATACTTGGGCAATTGGGCTATTGCTGGCTTTAGTTAAACGGCGTTCTGCTGTAGTTTCTGGTTCTGGTGCTTCCCGTACCAAAGCTTCTAATAAAGGTCTCACACCATAATCTTGTTCTGCCACACCAAAGAAAACAGGGACTACCAAATCTGCCCCTAATTCCATTTTTAAATCTTTGAGGATTTCTTCTTGGGGTGGTTCAATATCTTCTAAAAGTTCTTCCAATAAGTGGTCATCAAAATTTGCTAAAGCTTCGAGCATTTCTGCTCGTGCAGTATGTTCTTCTTCTTTTAAGTTTTCGGGGAAGGGAATTAAGTCAGCTGGTGCGCCTGGATGATATTGATATGCTTGTTCAGTCACCATATCAATAAAGCCTGTGAGTTGTTCCCCTTGCATGATGGGATATTGATGCGCGACTAGGGGACGGCTGGAAACGGCTTTGAGGGCGTGTAATGTTTCGAGAACATGAATGTTTGCCCTATCCATTTTATTAACAAAGACGATATGGGGAATTTCCCAATCATCTAGGAATTTAAATAGAGGAGCAAGGGTGAGGACGCGATCGCGGATGGGTTCGCAAACTACAATTGCCGCATCGACTCCCATTAAGGCATTATAAGTTTCTTGGGCAAATTCAACACTTCCGGGACAGTCCAGAAAGTTAAAGCGCAAGTCGTTATATTCTGTGCTAGCAGCGCTGATTTCTACACTCATGTGGCGATCGCGCGATTCGTTCGCACTATCTCCAACTGTGTTACCATCCTTGACACTGCCTTTACGGGAAATAGCCCCAGTGACAAATAACAGACTTTCTAATAAAGTTGTTTTTCCACTTAAATAAGGGCCGACAATTGCAACGTTCCGCGAACCCGATTTTACTTTTTCGTTCATAAAACCTCCCTTGCGGTAAGTCACCACTAACCGCATTATCCTGTGTATTCAGGCTGAGAAAATGTTTCTCTTTAAGTACGCAACTGGTACATCTATCTTGTGGTTTAAGAGTCAAGAGTCAAAGGTCAAGGGTCAAAAATTCATGTTTTTTTTGGACTTTTGACTGTTGACCCTGGACAGCCTCAACGAAAAAAGATGTGACACTTGCGTAAGTCCCTAAGTGAGAATCATCTCCTCTTTAATCAGTTATTATCCTCCCTTTAATCAATGCAACGAAAAATTGTAGCCTGTTGTAAGATTTAGCTAAAGAAAAGTTAATTAAATCAAACTTTAATACCAAGATTTGAACTTTTGTAAAATCAATCACTATCACAAGAATCTTTGTGAAGAAAAATTAACTAAAGGCGGAATTATCAAGGGTCAAGGATGAAATATGAGATTAGCGTACACAGCAATTGTAGGCAGTGGCGTGAGCAAAATAAAGAAAAGTTAATATATAAAATGTTTTGCTATTTTCAATGGTCGCATAATTTGCGCCAAGCTATATTAGTAAGTTTAATTTTGCTATGGGGAAGTATTCTTAATCCTGCTGCTACTTTTTCCTTATCCCCACCGAATTTATTAGCACAAACTACTAGCCAAGCCGCCGTAGACTTATTAAATCAAGGCTTACAGGCAATTCAAGCTGGGAGAGTGCAAGATGCGATCGCTTCATTTAGAAAAGCCACCCAGCTAGATCCCAAACTAGCCCCTGCTCACTACAATTTAGGGCTAGCATTGCGACAAACTGGACAATTACAACCTGCGGCGGATGCATTTTATCAAGCAACCCAAGCAGATCCAAAATTTGCCCCTGCTTTTGCCAATTTAGGTGGAGCATTATTAGAAGGGAATAATTTGCAGTTAGCAAATGATTACTTACAACGGGCAATAGAACTCGATTCTAAACTCGGTTTTGCTCACTATAACTTAGGATTACTGCGAGAACAGCAAAGAGATTGGGAAAGAGCGATCGCATCTTTTAAAAAAGCGATGCAATATAGCCAAAATGCCCCAGAGCCAGCCTACCATTTAGGATTAATTTATCTGCACCAAGGCAAAATCGATCAAGCCAGAGAAGCCTTTCGTCAATCACTGAGAGTTAATCCCCAATATGCGGAAGCACATTACAATTTAGGTTCAATTTGGTTTCAACAAAGTAAATGGCAAGAAGCCTTAGAAGCCTTCAGAAAAGCAGCCACAGCTAACTCAAATTATGCGAATGCTTATTATGGTGCAGGCTTAGCATTTATGCAATTAAAACAATATGCAGAAGCAGCACAAGTATTTCAATATGCCAGAGATTTATACAACGCTCAAGGCAATCCTCAATGGGGAAAGAATGCCCAGCAATTGTTACAACAGGCACAGAATTTCCATTACCAACCTCGCTAAGGTGCGAAGGATAGATAGTAAGCAACAATAGAATTATCGGATGAGCTAGAACACCGATTGCTTAATGAAAAATAAATAATTCTGCGAGGATAGGCACTTTTAGTTATTACGCTTCCAGCCTAATGAGCATACCAATTATCCAAAATTAAGCAACAGATGCAAACTCAGGAATCCTTTTTACATCTGCCTTTCTTAATTTTGAATTTTGAATTTTGAATTGGTATAACTGGTGCCTACACTACAAGTTAGCGAATAATGAATCGATATTCTAGTTGGTAATTCTCAACCTGTCACCATTGTCATGGTATTCATATGCAAAAGCGCGTTAAAAGCCGATTTCTATTTTGCGATCGCTGGTTTGATCGCCATGCGATTGTTCGCAATATGGAGGCTTTTCAAGACTTAATTGTTATAGTCTTATGTTTAGGTTTATTTGCTGTCATGTTACTGCAATTGTGGGGCATATTGATTGCCATTACACAGCAACTAGATTACAAAATAGTGACAGCCAAAATACTATTTATCTTGATTTTGGTAGAATTATTTCGGCTGCTCATGGTTTATTTACAAGAGCATAGTATTGCTGTTGGTGTAGCAGTCGAAGTCACAATTGTATCAGTCTTGCGAGAAGTAGTTGTTCACGGTGCCTTAGAAATTTCTTCAATTCAAACAGCAGCAATTTGCGGCTTATTATTCATTTTGGGTGCTTTATTAATAGTGTGTGCTAAAACACCACACATGGATTGCATGAGCGCTAACACAAAATTTTGCCCGATTGTCTATCAAGGAAGTAGGGAAAAGCAAAATCTAGAGTTTCAATACTCACGCCGCTGTGATGAAAATCAGCCTTTGGTATAGGGGTTTGGTGTTTGTAATTTGTCATTTGTCATTTGTCATTTGGTAATGGGTAATCGGTAATTGGTAATTGATAATAAGAATTTCCCCTCATCTCCCAATCCCCAATCCCCAATCCCCAACTCCGACTCTTGAAGTAACCTTGGTAATTTTTTCTACGCTTCTGGGAAGATGAAGCCTCCTTTGACGGTAGGTAGAAATTAGTTAAGAACCTAAAGGAGGGTAAATTTTATGGCTACAGGTAACGGACAATCTCAACAGCCGATTAGCAACCTGGAGTACGATTTTGTCACTGTGCTGCACAATAAAGCCGAAGCAGTTAAAGCTTACGATGTTTACATTAAAGACGCGCAGGAAGCTAACTCTCAGCCCTGCGTAGAGTTATTCCAAAAATTGCGGCAGTCTGATGTTGAGCAAGCTCAAGAAATCCGCAATCATCTGCAACAAGTAATGCAGCATGGCAAAATGTAATTCATTTGGGGCATGGGGGATGGGGCATTGGGCATAGGAGAGAATAAAAATACTTTGTCCCAAGCTACCTGTCCCGCATTCTCTAATTAATAGACAGCAAGCCGCAGGCGCTATCAACTAGGCTGATTCCCTGCGGCTTGTTGCACTTGTTCCACCGTCAAATCTAAAGCTTGGGCTACTTGTTCTACAGTCAATCCCAAAGCTAGTAACCTGGGTACAGCCTCCTGCTTAACATCTTCCAACGCATCCTGCTTTAATGATTGATACATTCTTGTTTTTTTGAATTCTTCATCTATACCTAACATTGCTGCCAACTCCTCTCGGCTTAGTCTGGTAAATTTGTACAACAGGATAGTTTCTATTAATTCTACAATTTGCTTTTTAGTTGTTTCATCAGCCAGTTGATTTCTGGCTTGTAAAATTAAATCTCTACCTCTGTCAATTGCGGTATCTTCGCCCTCTATAATTAATTGCACTATGGCAACTTGAAGTGAATTTTCTGTTGCTGTTCCTAGCTCATCTAAATAAATTCGTTGGACTTGGAAACTATCGAGCAATAAGCGATATGGTATTTGATCGTCTGGATCTAAACTGCGTTGGGGATAGATGACAACAGCACGCCAAAAATTTACAGATGGATTTTGACGTAGGTAAAGAAATATTTCAGCAAAGAAGCGTCTATAAAAATTTGTGTCTTGCTGAAACTGGACTTCCGCAAAGTATAAAGGTTGATTTGCGGTTTCACTATTAGGAATAAACACCCCATCAATGCGAAAAGCAGTTTCTTTTAATTCGAGTGACACAAATTCATAAGCGCTGGCGTTGGTAGTCGTGTCGCCAATAATGGCAAAAAATACGCTGGGGAAAGCTTGAAATAAGCTATAAAATATTTTGTCAGTTTGCACGCCGATTTTAGCAGGTTTACGGTTTTATTAAAGAGTATAATTTTGCGGTTCCAAGGTGAAGCACTCCTCACCCAATACTTTACTTAAACCAAGGTAATAAGCTGAATGTACCGCGTTCGTACATGATGAATACCCCTAAGCCAATCAATACAAAAGGAACGATGTGCTTACCGTAGCGACTTAAAATATATGCAATGGCAGAGTGACGGCTTAAGAAATAAGCGATCGCACACCAAATTGCTACCATCACAAAAAAGACTATTAAAATTACCCCCAAGCTGCTAAGGCTCTGACCAGCAAATAAGGGAATATATATACTGATATTGTCGCCACCATTGGCAATTGTCACGGCTGCTACTTTATAGGTATAAGGATGCAGAATACTCCAAATGACAGCAAGTATGCGGTTATGGGGTGATGTTTGTGTAAAATCATCAGATACTGTTTGCACTTCTGTAGTATCTTCTTCTCTTTCTAGTAAGTGCTTAATACCAATGGCGATGGGTAGTATTCCCAGTAATCCAATCCATTCTCGCGGTACTACTAAACCACCAAAAAATCCTGGTAAGCTAGCCAGAATAATCGCCGCAAAACCAAGGTACTGACCAATAAAAATATGTCGCCGCCGAAAGTTAGTATCTATTTGGGAAAAAAATAACAGTAGGATAAGTATGTCATCGATATTGGTAGCTGCAAAAGCAATTATTCCTTCTGTGAAAGCTGTACCAAGCTGGCTCATGGCGGCTGATGAAAATATACAATTTACACCATACCAAATTAAGAACTGCTAAACGTCAAATAAAATACTCTCGTAGTTAGGATGTTGGGTATATCCCTAAATATATGAGTGAGTTAATCACAACAATTAGCACTGCAATTGCTGCATTTAGTGCCACAAACATTGATGATATTGTAATTTTGTTGCTATTTTTTGCCCAAATTAATCCTAACTTCCGTCCTCGTCATATAATTTTTGGGCAATATTTAGGCTTCACTATATTAATACTTCTCAGTCTTCCTGGGTTTTTTGGAGGCTTAATTTTACCACCAAATTGGATTGGCTTACTGGGCTTACTGCCTTTATCTATTGGTATTAGTAGCTTGGTAAATTGGCAAGAAAACTCGACGGAAGAATTAGGAACAGAAATTGCAGACTCTGGAGATTCTAATATTGCAATTGTGGCATCGCTAACTGTTGCTAATGGGAGCGATAATATTAGTGTTTATGTAACTTTATTTGCTAACAATAATTTAGAAAATTTACTGATAATTATTGCTCTATTCTTTCTGCTTTTAGGAATATGGTGTTACGCTACATACCAACTAACCCATCAGAAAATGATAGCGAATTTCTTAATTCGCTATGGCAACAACATCGTGCCTTTTGTTCTGATGGGATTAGGTGCTTTTATTGTATTGAAGAGTCAAGCTTTAAGCCTAATCAAGCTAGGTGCTAGTTGTCTTTGTTTGTCGATTTTGTTAAAAAATCATGAAAATGCCCAGGAAGTTGAAAAAAATTAGGCATTAGACTTTACTTAACCATTCGCTTTCCTCTGGATCTCTAAACAATGAGGTGCTGAGGTAGCGTTCGCCGAAGCTAGGCTGCACCATCACAATCAAACGTCCCTCATTTTCTGGGCGCTGGGCGACTACAAGCGCTGCATACAAAGCTGCACCCGCAGAAATACCTGATAGTAATCCTTCTTCTTTGGCTAACCGACGGCTATAAGATATCGCCTGTTCATCCGTTACCTCAATCACTTCATCAACGAGATCTGGACGGTAAATTGCTGGCACAAATCCGGGGCCAATTCCTTGAATCTTATGGGGGCCTGGTTTACCACCTGCTAAGACAGGGCTGTTGCTAGGCTCAACGGCGATCGCTTTAAAACTGGGTTTACGTTGTTTAAGAACTTCAGAAACGCCTGTAATCGTCCCGCCTGTACCAACTCCGGCGATGAGGATATCTATCTGTCCATCTGTATCAGCCCAGATTTCTTCGGCGGTAGTTAAAGCATGAACTTTGGGATTGGCGGGGTTGCGGAACTGCTGCAACATATAAGCGTTGGGTGTTTTGGCAACGATTTCCTCAGCTCGAGCGATCGCTCCCCGCATCCCTTCAACCCCAGGAGTTAACTCTAATTGCGCGCCATAGGCTTTGAGCATAGCGCGGCGTTCCTGGCTCATCGTGTCAGGCATGGCTAGAATAAGATGGTAGCCTTTGGCGGCGGCTACCATTGCTAAAGCAATCCCTGTATTACCGGAGGTTGGTTCTACCAAAATAGTTTTTCCTGGCTCAATCCAACCGCTTTTTTCCGCCGCTTCCACCATGCTGACACCAATTCTGTCTTTTACAGAAGACGCTGGGTTCATGCTTTCTAGCTTCACCACAATCTGAGCAACTGCACCCGCAGCTTGGGGAATCTTATTTAATTGAACTAAAGGAGTCCGTCCGACTAACTGTGTAATATCTTTGGCTATCCGCATAAGGGG
Source organism: Nostoc linckia FACHB-104 (assembly GCF_014696615.1). Classification (GTDB taxonomy): domain Bacteria; phylum Cyanobacteriota; class Cyanobacteriia; order Cyanobacteriales; family Nostocaceae; genus Aulosira; species Aulosira linckia_A. The sequence goes on from NZ_JACJQJ010000067.1 coordinate 12,271, forward strand.
TACTCCTGCGTAACTAAATGTAATACATGGGACTCTGCTGTAAACGAGCCTCTCTTTGCTGGCATAAATCTTGGAGTGTGTAGCTATTTAAAACCTGAATTGAGGCTGTATTAGCTTGCTCCCAAACTTCCAGCACTAAACTCCTTTCTAGAGTGGGAGATGTGGAGCTGTCTTTGTCTTTGCGCTCACCTTCTACCACCGTGACAATCTCCAGTAAGGTAATTTGCCAAGGCTCACGAACTAAAACGAAACCGCCTTTCGAGCCACGTTGACTCTGCACCACACCAGCACGCCGCAGGTTGGTCAAAATTTGTTCGAGATAACGTTCTGGTATGGGCTGTTTGGCGGTGATTTCGCTCATCGTGAGAGGAACTTTTTTGCTGTGGTTGCTTGCTAACTCTAAAAGTGCCAGCAGAGCATATTCAACTTTGGAAGACAGATCCAGGAGAGCGTAGTTTTGGCTATTCAAGTCTGTACTCACTATACTACCGTTGGTCGATGGATTTACCGGGTTTTATGTGAAACTAAATATTACTGCTTAAACGCAACGTAATCTACTTCACAAATACACCTATTTTTATCGACTTACCGTAGATTATCTTATAAAATTCAGATAAATAGTCTGAATATTTCAGAAAAATTTCAGAACCTCCCACCAACAACCATCTCACCCACAACTGATGTATGTTGCTAACTGATTTGCGAACAATTTATGAGCGCGATCCAGCTGCTCGTAACTGGCTAGAGGTATTGTTTTGTTATCCTGGGCTGCAAGCCTTGCTATTTCATCGCCTAGCCCACAGGCTCTATAAAATCGGGATTCCTGTCATACCGAGATTGATTTCCCATATCAGTCGGTTTCTCACGGGGATTGAAATTCACCCAGGTGCAGTAATTGGTAAAGGTGTATTTATCGACCACGGAATGGGCGTAGTAATTGGCGAGACAGCAATTGTTGGCGATTATGCATTGATTTATCAAGGTGTAACCCTAGGCGGGACTGGAAAAGAAAGCGGTAAACGCCATCCCACATTAGGTAGCCATGTAGTTGTAGGCGCAGGTGCAAAAGTTTTGGGAAATATTCAATTAGGCGATCGCGTGCGTGTGGGAGCAGGTTCGGTAGTACTGCGAGACGTACCCAGCGATAGTACTGTCGTTGGTATTCCTGGAAGGATAACCCGCCAAAACAACCTCAGTGGCGATGTTCTCGCCCACGGTAAAGTCCGGGACGTAGAAGCAGAAGCCATCCGCGCCTTATTTGAAAGGGTGAAATCTTTAGAGAAACAACTAGAACAGTTGCAAACGGAGTCCAACTTTTCGCCCATTCACGTACATATTCCCGAACCCCACCCCAGTACAACCGAAAGCGATCGCGTCATCGAAGACTTTTTAGATGGTGCGGGAATTTGAATTTGCCATTTGTCATTTGGTAATGGGTAATCGGTAATTGGAATATTTCCCTGTCCCCTTGTCCCCTTGTCCCCCTCATCCCCAATCCCCAATCCCCATTTCTTCCTGCTGTTCTCCATTTCCCTGTGTCTTAGATATTGTGGGATAGAACAGGACTATAGGGATGTTGCTCAAAATTTCTCTGGAATCTCCGCTATTTTTTTTACTAATAACTATTAGTTTTCTCTTAGTAACTTTTACTGCTTGGCTATCACCACAACCATTGGTATTGAAATCTTTTGGTTTTGAAGATGTTGTACAGGTACTTACTTTACCGCTGTTCATTTCTCTTTTATTAGAGCGTTCTTTAGAAGTTTTTATTACTACATGGCGCGGGCCGACTAAAGAACAGTTGGAAATTAGTATTCAACAACAAAATGCCCTAATTACCGAACGGCGAAAGCTGATTACAGAACAGCAACAACAAAATCCAAATCAGCTACCGCCTTTAGACCCTAATCCTATCATTGTTAATGAGTCAGCTGGCAGCACGTTAGAACAGCAACTGATTCAAAATTTTAGTCAAACTCCTGCAGAGGTACTGACAAAGTTACAACCCCATATTGATGATTTAACTGCCCGAGTTAAGGATTTAAATGATAAAGAGCGAAAACGAATAGCTTATAAGTCAGATACTCGAATAATTGCTTTATGGACATCTTTGTTATGCGGTTTATTAATCAGTGCGATTGGTATTCGCTCTATCGAGCCACTAATTATTATTGATACAAATAACCCTATTCAAATCAGTATTTTTCGCTGTTTAGATGCCTTATTAACTGGCGGTTTAATTGCTGGAGGAAGCGAAGGAATACATAAGTTTATCCAAGTTTTTACTGATTTTTTAGAAGCTACTTCTAACCAAGTCAAAGATAAGAGATTATCTGGTTAATACCGTTTTAGATTTTGGATTGTGATACCAAGTTGAAAAAAGAAGGTGACAGATTTTAGGGGCAAGGTATTGCCTTTCTATCTAGAATATATTGATATTTCTCGGTGCGTTACCCTATCGCTAACTCAATAAGTTTTTAGTAATTGTTAGTGAGAAATACTGTAAAAATAGTGCCTCGAGGATGATTATCTTCAACAGTGATGCTGCCCTGATGTGCTTCAATTGCCATTTTGCAAAAAGCTAATCCTAAACCAATTTGCGAAACATTTTGCATGAGATTGCCTATCTCATATTTCTCGAAAATACTTTGCCTTAAGTCTTTGGCAACTCCAGGGCCAGAATCAGCAACTTGTACTTTTATCCCACCTAATTCTAAATACTCTGCCCGCAAAATAATTTCCGAGTTGGAAGGTGAAAATTTAATGGCATTAGAAAGCAAATTATCTAGTACTCGCCGAAAAATAGAGGCATCAACTTTGATATTGTCTTGAATTTTGGGTAATTCTGTTACTAGGGTTAAGTTCTTTTGGGCAGTAATTGCTTCTACATCAGCTACAGCTAACAAACACAGCTCTTTTATATCTACTTCAGAATAATTGAGAATCATTTTGCCAGATTCTAACTTGGCCATGATTAACAAGTTATCTATTAATAATTGTAGTTGCTGGGAAGCGATCGCAATTTGTTCGAGTTTGCGTTGCAGTTTTTGCGGTGTTAAGCCTGGTAGCCGGAGAATATCAGTGGAGAGAAAAATACTGGATAAGGGATTACGCATATCATGAACAATCATGTTCACCATGTCTTCTCGCAGTCTCAACAACGATTGTAGGTTGTCGTACTGCTGCTTAATCCGCAACATAGAATGTACTCTAGCGCGTAACTCTACACCGTTAACTGGTTTACTAATAAAGTCATCTGCGCCAGTTGCTAAACAACGTGCTAAATCTTCTTTATCAGTTAATGCTGTCACCATAATAATCGGCACAGCTTGCCATTGCGGATCGGCTTTGATGTGACGACAGACTGCCATGCCATCCATTTCTGGCATCATTACATCTAGTAAAATGACATCGGGATGAAAACTTTCAAGCCGTTCTAAGGCTTGTTTTCCACTAGGCGCGTAATATAGTTGATAACTTTCACCGTCTAGCAATGTTTCAACAACATCAAAGTTATCGGGTTCATCATCAATTACCAAAATAGAAGCTTTAGTATCCATCGGCAATTTCCGTTACCTTCCTAAAAGTTGTTGAATTGTGACTGCTAGCTGTTTGAGTTTAATAGGTTTACTTAAATATTCGTTGGCTCCTGCATCTAAACAATTTTCGCGATCGCCTGGCATGGCAAGAGCTGTTAATGCAATAATCGGCACATGGTCAAATTGCCGTTCTTGACGGATGTGACGCATTGCCTCTATTCCGTCCATAACTGGCATTTGAACATCCATTACTATTAAATCAGGTTGTTGAGATTTGATAACTTCAAGGGCTTCCTGACCATTTTTTGCCAAAATTAGGCGATACCCCCGACTTTCTAGATAACCGGACATGGTATCAATGTTTGCCTGATTGTCTTCTACCAGTAGAATGAGAGGCGAGTGAACGGCTGGTTCTGGGACAACAATTAACGCTGTGGAGTCATTGCGGGGAATATATTGCAGTTTCTCTAGGGTTTCTTGAAACTGCTGGCGAGTAATTGGCTTAACTATATATTCTGCTGCTCCCTGAGCCAGTCCTTTAGTACGTTCGTCTACTACAGAAATAATGATGACGGGAATTTCTTTAGTTTGTGGGTTGTTTTGCAGTTGATTTAGCACATCCCAACCGGAAAGGTTTGGTAATTGCAAATCTAAAAGGATGAAAGCAGGCTGAACGCGTAGCGCTTCTTCTACAGAGCCTTCGCCTCGCTGATAGACAATAGGTTGCATTCCCATTTCTCTGAGATAGCGAGTAATTTGCTCAGCTGCAGGGATGGAATCTTCAATAATTAAAACTTGAGTATTATCAGTAGGTAGGCGATGGCTGGATGATGGAGCCGTTACTTGCATTTTGGACAAACGATTGCTGGTTTGGTAGGGAATACGAACAATAAAACAACTACCTTCACCGACTTTACTGCTCACTGAGACAGTTCCGCCGTGCAAGGTAGCAATCCGTTGTACAAGTGCCAATCCTAAACCCGTGCCATTGTACTGGCGGTTGAGACTGCTGTCAAGCTGCATAAAAGGCTGAAATAACTTACTGATATCTTCTGTGCGAATGCCGATACCAGTGTCAATGACGGAGAAGCAGATTTGGGGGGATGAGGGGGATGAGGGAGATAAGAGGGATGAGGGGGAATTAGCTTCCTCTGCTCCTCTGCTCCTCTGCTCCCCTGCTTCTTCCAGGGAGACTTCTAACCTGACGGAACCGCCTTCAGGTGTGAATTTGATGGCGTTGCTGAGGAGGTTGATCAGGACTTGACGCAAACGGCGATCGTCTACCTGAATATTGCCGAGATTTTCAGTAATGCGAGTGCTGAGTGCGATATTTTTCTTCAAAGCCATCTGTTTGATGAAGCTGATACTTGCATCACACAGAGTTCTAACGGGAACGTCGCTTAGTTGCAGTTCTAGTTTGCCAGATTCGATTTTAGATAAATCTAAAATGTCATTGATCAGTTCAAGCAAATGTTTACCGCTGCGCTCGATGGTAGAGATAGCTTTGATTTGTCGTTCATTAACTGCGCCAAATACACCTTCTTGCAAACCTTCCGACATTCCCAAAATAGCGTTGAGTGGGGTTCGCAGTTCATGGCTCATATTTGCCAAAAATTCGTCTTTCAGGCGCGTAGCACGAGCTAATTCGACGTTAGCGTGTGCTAGCTGGTGATTAGTACGCTGTAGCTGTTCTTCAGCTTGTTTGCGCTCGGTAATATCTTCATAGGAACCTAAAATACCAATAACTTCACCTGTGCTATTAGTTAAGGGTACTTTACTGGTTCGCAACCATATTTGCTCACCATTGAGATTTACGGTTGGCTCTTCATAGCCTAATTTGGCGGTTCTGGTGTTGATGACAAAAGCATCATCTGCACGGTAGATGTGTGCCCATTCTGACCAAGGTAATTCTAAGTCTGTTTTGCCAATAATTTCATCGGGAGTGAGTTGATAATCGTTGGCAAAGCTGGGATTACAGCCTATATAACGCGAGTCGCAATCTTTCCAAAATACTCTTTGGGGAATTGTATCTAGTACCAAGCGCAGCATGGTGCGCGATTCTTCTAGTTCTCGTTCTGCTTGTTTGCGATCGCGGATATCAAAGATGCTGGAACGGCTGGATATAAAAATACCATCCTCACTCTTGACGGCAGTTGCATTCAGCAGCACTGGTAAAATTTTGCCATTTTTACAAACCATATCAAATTCTAGGTCTTTCACCCAGCCGCGTTCTTTAAATTGCGGATAGTTGGTTAAAAATGTTGGGCGGCTGGCTTCTGTAATATAGTCAATAAAATGGTGCCCAATGATTTCTTCATAGGTGTAGCCCAACCATTCCAGTTCTGTATCGTTGATGTTGACAAATCGACCATCTGCATCAAGAGAATGGTAGCCGCAGGGAGCGTGGTTGTATAAATCTGCGAGTTCGCGGGTATAGGTTGCTAATATTTCTTCGGTTTGTTTGCGATCGCTAATATCTGTGATGCGGACTAAATTTAGTCTCCGTCCAGCTACGGTAATGGGCTTGGAAGCGATGTTTCCCCAGAATTTATTGCCTTGATGATTTATATATTCAAGTTCTCGGCTCCAGAAGCCTTTTGAATCCATCTCTGCTTCCATAGCGGCTAGTTCGTCTTCCGAGAATGGCTGGTGCTGAAGTGTGTGTCCTGCAATACCAATCAGGTTGGCTTTATGATTAGCTGCAAACAGTTCTACAGCCCGGCGATTACAATCAATAGTTAGCAGCGTTTGCGGATCTACTAAAAAGATGGCATCAGTAGATTCGTTATAAATTACTTCGCGTAAGTCTCGGTTACGAATAAGTTCTAGTTCTGCTAATTTACGTTCTGTAATGTCATAGTTGACACCCACCATCCTGATAGTTTCGCCCTGCTGATTTTTTTTGATCAGAGCGTAGGCTTTAATATAACGGATGCTGCCATCGGGATGAACAACACGAAATTCTGTATTGTATACAGTCTTACTCTGGCGTACTTGCTCACTTAATTCTTCAGCTGCGGCGCGATCGTCTGGATGAACCCTTAGAAACCAAGTGTCATATACTCCATCAAATTCAGAAGGTTGCAGACCGTAAAGTTCGTACATCCGCTCATCCCAAAACAGGACATCGTTGACGATATCCCATTCCCAAATACCGAATCCGCCCGATTGGACTGCTAAGGTCAGCCTATCAGAGAGTTTACGCAGTTTATCTTCATTGCGCTTACGTTCAGTGATATCTGTGAGTGTGCCAACATAGCCCACAACCTGACCCTCGGGGTTGATTTCGGGTAGGGCATAACCGGAAAACCAGTTGATGTTACCATCTGGGCGAATATACCTGCCTTCCCTTTGGAAAAGTCTTCTGGGCTGAGATAATTGCGTCCATTGAGACCAGTCCATCAACAGTTGATCACGATCTTCTGGGTGCAAGACATCTAAGTATCCCATTCCCAATGCTGCCTGTGTTGGCTGCCCTGTCATCTCGCTCCATCGCTCGTTGACGTAGATACAATTACCTTGTGCATCAAACCGGATAATCCCCACCGGTACTGCTTCTGCTAAGGTGGCATAGCGACGTTCGCTTTCTTTAAGGGCAATTTCTGCTTCTTTACGGGCAGTAATATCTGTGAGCGTGCCGATATAGCCAATTAACCTGCCATCTTCGCTAATTTCAGGTACTGCTTGGCAGTAGTGCCAGATTATAGTTCCGTCCGGGCGGAGATACCTGGCCTCGTGTTGAGTAAATTTTCCTTGGTCAAAAGCATGAGCCCATTCCTGTGAGATGCGATCGCGGTCGTCTGGGTGCAAAGTATCTACCCATCCCATACCCAATGCAGACTCGACGGGTCGGCCTGTCATCTCACTCCAGCGATCGTTGACATATATACAGTCACCTTCAGCATTAAAACGGAAAATACCTACTGGAGATGCTTCTGCTAAGGTGGCATAGCGGCGTTCGCTTTCTTTGAGGGCAATTTCCGCTTCTTTACGATCAGTAATATCTGTGAGTGTGCCAATATAACCGAGTAAATTACCATTGGTATCAATTTCTGGAACCATCTGGCTATAGAACCAGCTAATGCTACCATCGGGTTTCAGATGTCTACCTTCACTAATTTTCCGGCTTTTTTGTGCCAAAGCTGTTGATGTAGCCGTTAAAAGTTGCTCGCGGTCTTCTGGGTGTAGTGTTTTGATCCATTCCTTGCCTAATGCTTCCTGTGTAGGTCTCCCTGTCATCTCACTCCAGATTTCATTGACATACACACAGTTACCTTCGGTATCAAATCGATAAATACCTACTGGTGCTGCTTTTGCCAAGGTTGCATAACGGCGTTCGCTTTCTTGTAGGGCAATTTCTGCTTCTTTGCGATCTGTAACATCAACGATGGTACCGATGTAACCAATAATTCTGTCTTCTTGGTCAGTTTCCGGTAGCGTGTATGAGTCAAACCAGGTAATCTTCCCATCAGGCCAAACATGCCTGCCTTGATTCTTGAACATTTCTCCTGGTTTATATGTTTGCGCCCATTCTGCCCATTCCTTAGCTAGGCGATCGCGGTCTTCTGGATGGATAGCTTCTAACCACTTTAACCCCATTGCTGCTTCCGTTGGTCTGCCTGTAATCTGGCTCCAGCGATTGTTGACATAGACGCAGTTAATTTGACTATCAAAGCGGAAAATTGCCACCGGAGCTGTATGTGCTAAGTTGGCGTAGCGGCGCTCGCTTTCTTTGAGAGCTTCTTCAACTGCTTTGCGGGCAGTGGTATCTACTAAGGTGCCAATGTAACCAACGATAGTACCTGCTTGGTTAGTTTCCGGTAGTACATAGCAGTCAAACCAGGTAATTTTCCCATCAGACCAAAGATGTCTGCCTTCATTGTGGTATACCTCTCCTGGCTGATATTTTCCTATCCATTCCTTCCATTCTTTGTGCAGGCGATCGCGGTCGTCTGGGTGGATAGATTCTAACCATTTGAAGCCCATTGCATCTTCAACAGGTCGGCCTGTCATCTCGCTCCAGCGATCGTTGGCATAGATGCAGTTATCTGATGCATCCAATTGGTAAATTGCTACTGGCGCAGCTTGGGTTAAGGTAGCGTAGCGGCGATCGCTTTCCTGCTGGGCAATTTCTGCTTCTTTACGTGCAGTGATATCTGCCAAAGTGCCAATGTAACCAATGATATTACCTGCTTGGTTAGTTTCCGCTAGTACATAGCAGTAATACCAAGTAATACTGCCATCAGGGCGCAGATGCCTGCCTTCACTGCGGTAGATTTCTCCTGGCTGGGATGTTTGTGTCCATTGATACCATTGCTCCCAAGCTTGATTACGGTCGTCTGGGTGGATAGCTTGTAGCCAATTTAACTCCAGCGCTGCATCAGTGGGTCTGCCTGTCATCTCACTCCAGCGATCATTGACATAAAGGCATTTACCCTCAGCATCAAAGCGGAAAATCGCTACAGGGGCAGCTTGTGCTAAGGTTGCATAGCGACGTTCGCTTGCTTGTAGGGCAATTTCTGCTTCTTTAAGTGCAGTAATATCTGTTAATGTCCCAACAGTGCCAATGATGTTACCTTCTGTGTCGGTTTCAGTGACTACTTGGACATAAAACCAAGAAATGCTGCCATCTGGAAGTAAATGTCTGCCTTCATGACACTTGATGTTTTCTGGTGTAGAGGATTGCGAATAGCTGATAAAGCGATCGCGGTCTTCTGGATGGATAGCATTTAACCATTTGTAACCCATTGCTTCTTCGGCTGGTCTGCCTGTCATTTCACACCAGCGCTCGTTGACATACAGACAGTTACCTGCATCATCTAGCCGGAAAATGGCGACTGGTGAGGCTTCTGCCAAGCTAGCATAGCGGCGTTCGCTTTCCCACAGGGCGGCTTCTATTTGCTTGTGACTGGTAATATCTGTAAGTGTGCCGATATACCCAATAAAGTTGCCATCAGCATTAGTTTCGGGTACTAACTGGGCGTAAAACCAGGTAATGGTACCATCTGGAAGTAAATGTCTGCCTTCGTTGCGAATCAATCCTGGCTTCGATAATGATTTAGACCTTTGCAAAAGTATATATTCGTGGTCTTCTGGATGTACCGCTTCTAACCATCCCATTCCCAATGCCGATTCAGTGGGTCTACCAGTCATCTGGCTCCAGCGTTCGTTCATGTAAACGCAATTCCCATGTGCATCAATGCGGAAAATTGCCACTGGTGATGCTTCTGCTAAGGTTGCATAGCGGCGTTCGCTCTCACGCAGAGCTACTTCTATTTGTTTGCGCTCTGTGATGTCATAGTTAATACCTACTGCCCGTTGTACTTCACCCTGCTGATTGCGTTGCAAAATAGCCGCAGCTTTGATGTGGCGGATGCTGCCATCGGCATGAATAGCGCGAAATTCTATATTTAGGTCTTGTTCTCCCCGCAGCGCAGCTTCCGCGCTAGCTTCGGCTTGGGCGCGATCATCTGGATGTATGGCATTTAACCAATCTTGATACAATGCCCCACCTTCAGACCCTGGTACAATACCATACAGTTCATACATTCGCTCATCCCAGTAGTTTTGCTCGTGGATGATATCCCAGTCCCAAGTAGCAATTGCACCTGATTGCAGTGCCAAAGATAAGCGATCGCTAAGGCTTCGCAGTTGTTCTTCAGCCAGTTTGCGATCAGTAATATCCTGAACTGTGCCAATAAACTGTTTTGGCTTGCCACCCCCATCTAAGAGAACTTCGCCTCGTGCTAGTGCATAACGCAAACTGCCATCGCAGCGATAAAAGCGATATTCTATCTCGTAAGATTTACCCTGTTGACTGGCTTGTTCTACCACATCATCATGGTGATCGCGATCATCTGGATGAATTAACTGGTGTAATTCTTCATAGGTTGGCATCCCAGATTGAGGATCTCGTCCATAAATCTCAAAGCATTCTGCCGACCAATAAATTTGTTGAGTTTGGAAGTCAAATTCCCAACTACCCAGATGGGCAATTTGCTGTGCTGTGGCAAGATGGGCGGCATTTTTCCTGAGTTCCGCTTCCATCTGTTTTTGTTGGGTAATATCTTTAGCAATGCCGAGAAATCCCCAAATTTCACCATCTGGTTTACGCAGACAGGTACCTGACAACAAAACCGGAAGACGCTCGCCATTTTTATGAATGTATGTCCATTCGTCTTCGTAAGTGCCATCTTGGGTTTTAATTTTGAAAAATTCGTCACGTGACACGGGCCTGCCTAATTCTCTGGACAAAATTTCTATGCGTTGCTCAATTTCTGCCAAATCGTGGAATAGGTAGGGAGGATAATTAAATACTTCTTCTGCTGTATAGCCCAATATCTTTTGGGCACCAGCGTTAAAAGTTTGAATCAAGCCCTGAGAATTGACGGAAATAATGGCATAGTCGCAGCCATCTAAAATTGCCTGTTGCAAACTGCTCAGGGCTAATAACTCAGCTTCTGCCTGTTTGCGTTCCGTGATATCTAATATTGCACCCACAATACTAATCGGCTGACGATTAGTATCATGAATTACTTCCACCCGCATTAAAACATAGGCAATTGTGTTATCTGGACGCAGCAAGCGATACTCTATTTCTTGGTAACGCTCTTCCAGTAACGTATTGTATTTTTGTGTAAAATATTCTCTATCATCTGGATGAATATACTGAAGATTGTCTTCTAGATTTACTGGTGGTGGCTCATCAGGATTGCGCCCGTAAATTTCATAGGTTTCTCTTGACCACCATCCTTCCATAGTTTGCAGATTAAATTCCCAGCTGCCTAAACGCGCAACTCGCTGTGCAGCGCTGAGATGGGCTTGGCTTTTGCGGAGTTCGTCGTCTGCCAATTTCCGCTTGGTAATATCCTTTGTGGCACCACTCATACGAATGACATTACCCGATTCATCCCACAAAGCTTGACCCCGGTTTAATACCCAAATGTAAGAGCCATTTTTGTGCTGTACTCGGTATTCTTCCACAAAAAACGGTGTTTTTTGGGCAAAATGAGCATCTAATGCTGTTCTAAAACCTTCATAATCATCAGGATGAATTCTACTCCACCATTCTTCAATATTGGAACCAATTTCATCCTCAGCATAGCCCCGCATTTCTTTCCAGCGAGTTGAGAAGAACACCTGATTAGTCTTCAGGTTCCAATCCCAAATGCCATCATTGCTGCCTTTAAGTGCCAATTGCCAGCGTTCTTCGCTTTCTTTTAAAGCGGCGGTACGTTGTTCCACTCTGGCTTCGAGTTCTTGATTGAGTTTTTGTAATGCCTGTTGTGCCAGAATGCGCTCGCTAATATCGATGCAGGAACCCATATAACCTAAAAATTCACCTTCACTGGTAAATCGGGGGACTCCTTTATCCAAAATCCAACGATATTCACCATCAAAGCGTTGCAGGCGATATTCCATTTGAAACTCTTGGCGGCTATCAAACGCTTTGTCATAAGTTTCTAGGCAATTTTGATAGTCATCTGGATGTACTGTTTCTAGCCAACCATTACCAAGTTCTTGTTCTAAGGTTCTGCCAGTAAATTCCAACCATCTGCGATTAAAATAATGGCACAATTTGTCAGTTCCCGACATCCAAATCAGCACAGGGCTGCTATCTGCTATGTGGCGGAATCTTTCTTCACTTTCCTTAAGAATAGCTTCAGTTTGTTTGCGCTTAGTAATATCTAAATCAATACCCATCATCCGGGTAGGATTACCTTGCTCGTCATAAAAGACTTTTCCTCGACCAATTGCCCAGCGTAGTGTGCCATTAGCTTTAATAAAGCGAAATTCGACGTTGTACTCTTGTTTTTGATAGACAGCAGCATTAATTGCTTGTAAAACCGATTCCCGATCATCTGGGTGCATCATGGATACAACGGTTTCATAATTACCATCGAAGCTTCCCGGAACCATGCCAAATATTCGTTGCAGGTTAGGAGACCAATAAATTTCTCCTGTGGGAATATTCCAGTCCCAGTTACCCATACCAGCAGCTTCCAGAGCCATATTCAAACGCTCCTGATTCTGCTGTAGTTCCGCTTCCATTTGCTTGCGGCTGGAGATATCTTCGATCACAGAAATGAAATATTTTGGTGTGCCAAAGCGATCGCCTACTAAGGAACAAGTCAAATTCGCCCAGACAATCGATCCATCCTGGCGAATATACCGCTTTTCTAGAGAAAAGGTCTGAATTTCACCTGTAAGTAACCTTTGACGCTGCTGTAAACTATCTGCCAGATCGTCTGGATAAGTAATCTCCTGAAAAGTCAATTGCTGGAGTTCAGCCGGAGTATAGCCGAGAATTTCACAGAACTTTTGGTTAAGGCGGATGAATTGCCCACTCAGGGATACATGGCTAATTCCTACTGCTGCTTGCTCAAAGGTACTCCGGAAACGTTCTTCACTGTGATGCAGAAGCAAGTCTGCATGTTTGCGCTCGCTGATATCCATCAACACGCCCAGCATCACCTGTGGTTGTCCGTGATTGTCGTATACCGCCCGTCCAGTTGAAGATATCCAGTGAATGCTGTTATCTGGCCAGACTACTCGATATTCCACCACATAATCTGTTTTGTTGGCGATCGCTTGCTGTAGTTGTTGTTGTACCCATTCTTGATCTTCAGGATGAATTAAGCTCAACCACTGTTCTTGAGTAACGTCAATGCTATTTCTCTCATAGCCAAAACAGCGGATTGCATTGTCGCTAGCCGAGATTTCATTGGTAATAAAGTTCCGCTCCCAATAGCCAATATGAGCAAAATCTAGGCTAAGCTTCAGCTTTTCTTCGCTAGCTTGCAGCGCTGCTTCCATCCATTTTCGTTCTGCCAGTTCTTTCTGCAACTGCTCATAAGAATTTGCTTGCTGAATTGCCAGTGATAATTGCACTGCTAGCTGATCCAGCAACTCTAGTTCCATCGCTTCCCAATTGCGCGTACTAGAACATTGGTGAGCAATTAACAATCCCCATAAATTATCTGTCACCAAAATGGGTACTACTAAATTGGCTTTAACTTCAAATTGTTCTAATAGCTGCAAATGACAATCTGTTAAACCCGCTTGATAAATATCATTAGTCGCCCGTTTTTTACCTTGGTAATATTCGGCTCCGGCTCCTTCTTGAAAGCAAGTATCTTGAATTTCCATACCTAACGACACTGTCCAGCCGGGAAGCACCGACTCTGCTACCACAGTGCCGCTCATATCCGGCTGAAATTGATAAACTAGTACGCGATCTGCCTTGAGAAACTGCCGCACTTCTTTGGCTGTAATCCGCAATATTTCTTCTAGCTTCAAAGACTGACGAATTCTCAAAGCAATCGCTGCAATTAAGTGTTGTTGCTCTCGACTCTGTTCTAGTTGTCGTAATAAGCGCACTTGCTCCACTGCATAATGAATGGCGCTGTACAAAATTGTTGCGCTCAACTGACTTTTAAGTAAATAATCCTGGGCACCACTTTTCATTGCTTGCACAGCAATAGTTTCATCTCCTTGCCCAGTTACCATAATTACAGCCGATTGACTATTTCCTAGCTGTTCTCTAAACTGCCGAATAAACTCTAACCCATCATCATTAGGTAGAGCAAAATCCAGCAAAATTACATCTGGTGTCTCGTACCGACACCAGTTTATTGCTGCTGCTGCTGTATCAAACTCTAAAATGCGATAACTATAGCGGCTATCGTGCTGTAAAAAGCGACGGTAAGTCACCCGATCTTCAGCACAATCGTCAATCAACAAAATTGTCAATAAGGAGAGGTGACTCATACAGCACAAATCTCAACGAGATTGCGTTTCACAAGCGATTGTACATCCATCTCTATCAAGTTAAAAACCTTACTTAACATATAGATAGATAGGTGAGAGATTAATCTATAGTTCAATTCAGAAGAAGCAGAAGTTTTTTATTAAATAGATTTTATGAAAAGGAGACAATAGATTGTTCGCTAAATAACATCTATATTGTGGCACGGTTAAAAATTACAGCAATCAGCTAATGCGCTTAAAAGTTTGCATTTTTTTTGTGAAGAAAATCTTTAATTATGGGGATGGGTAATTGGTAATGGGTAATTGGTAATGAGAATTTCCCCTCTACTCCCTTGTGTCCTTGTCCCCCTACCCTTCGGGAACGACTTCGTCGAACGGGTGAATCTTTCGGATACGCTAAGCGAGCGCCAGTAGCTTGGGGAAGAGCCGACACTGCGGGTTCCCCAACTTGAAGTAAGTGGCGTTGGAAACCCTCCTGTAGCGCTGTCACTCCTTGTCCCCAGTCCTCAACCCTAATGCGATTTGTTAAATTTGCATTGTTGAAAATTTTCATAAAATTGGATGATTTATTCTCCAGTACAAGCATAAAACAAGGCTATAAATATACAACTTATACAAGTATTTATACGTATAAAACAGAGACGTATACTGCTGAGCATCAATAGCTTGCAGAGACGCGATGAATCGCGTCTGTACAAGAGTGCTGAGTCGGGAGTTAAAAGTTATTTAAAATTCATCTTTACCTGTCAACTCTTTTTCCATTGCATCTGCACCATAACCCACGGCTAAAAGCGTATTTTTC
Source organism: Nostoc linckia FACHB-104 (assembly GCF_014696615.1). Taxonomy (GTDB): domain Bacteria; phylum Cyanobacteriota; class Cyanobacteriia; order Cyanobacteriales; family Nostocaceae; genus Aulosira; species Aulosira linckia_A. The sequence goes on from NZ_JACJQJ010000067.1 coordinate 27,382, forward strand.
AAAGCTTCCGCTTCAGTATTGGCTGCTATTTTGGCAGTAAATACAGCCATGTGAGTTTGCTCTTTAGTTAAAACTTGCCAAGCAGCTATTTTATTTAAACCGCTATTTTGTAGGAGTTTGTTAGCAATTTCTGCAGAAATTGCTCCTTTTGTTACATATCCTGGAGATGAAATATAGCGAATTTCTAAGTTGCCAATTTTTTCGGTTTTTGACTCAATAAAAACTACTTGGGTGCGTTTATTTTCTGTTGGTATTAATAATTTAAAATCGCCATCTAGCAGTAACTCATATTTAGCCCCTAGCTTATCTAAAGTATCTTTGATACGAGCGTCACCTGTGGGCTTAGTAGTAGTTTGTGCTGAGACGATTGGCATAGATACAGCAAATACAGCCCAAGATAAAATCGCTAATTTAAAAATATTTTTCATGATGTCGTTTAGGTATTTGGTAAGAATGGCTCTGGTTGAAACTTTCAGATAATTTAATTTATAGAAGTCACTATGGCAATCCTATTTCAGTTGTGAAAAATATCGGTTTTGACTGATGACTGTTGACTGATGACTGATGACTGATGACTGATGACTGATGACTGATGACTGTTGGCTGTCAACAAGCTTTCAGATCAGATTTCACAAAGTATTTAGGATCGCTATAATTTCCCCTTTAAATGTAAAAAATATGAGAGAGCAAGACAATTGAAGCAAGAGCACAAATAAAAAATTATTGTAGCGAAGAAATAAGCATTCAAACATCAAGCCAAAGCAAAATTATAAATCCAAAATTGTTTCACTCTGCTTCCCCAATTAGAGTAAATGCAGCCCAATCGAGAGGATTGCTATACTTTTGTCTGGTTGTAAGCATTGCTTCTCGCAACGCCGCAGCTTTATCAGGATTATTTTGCAAATGGCGATAAAATTCAGTCATCAAAAAGGCGGTAGAAGTATCTGATACAGACCACAGTGAAACAATTACACTTTTGACCCCGGCGGTAATTAAAGAGCGTGATAAACCAATCACGCCATCGCCTGTAATGTTACCACCTCCAGTGTTGCAAGCGCTCAATACAACCAAATCGGCTTTGAGTTTCATATCCAGAATTTCACCAGATGTCAGTAAACCATCATCCTGACGAGTAGGAGTAAGAGCGATCGCACCTGGTACGCCCAATCCTTTAAAATCATCAAGTAAGCCGTGGGTAGCTAAATGAATGATTTTGGCTTGGTTCATTTGCTGTACCATTGATGTTTCTGTGGCTTTGCTACCAATAATTGCTTGAGTTTTGAATAAATCTGCAATTTTCTTAGCTTCTGCTTCCGCACCTGGTAACGGTTCTAATTTTTCATCCGCGATCGGTAGCTTTGGCATGATAGGATTACCTACCACCAAAATGGCTTTTGTAGACTGGTTAGTATTTTGGTTGTGCTTAGAAGTTAAGTCTAAAACTTGAATTGCTGGTGCAGTCAGGATAGTATGTTTGTCGATTAAATATTTGCCTTGTTGGTCTTGTAGCGCTGGGAACGGGACAAGAAATAGTGATGATTGGGGAATGAAGATTACACGGTCTTGAGGATCTGTAGGAAGATATTTCGCTATCGGTTGAATGAGAATTTCATGAAGTTTCCTCAACTGGTTTTTTTTGCTAGCCAAATTTGCTCTTTCATTGATTGGCGTAACATTAATACTCCTACCTCTTGCACCTAAAGAATTACGACTAGTTAACACCAATTTTTGTAAAGAAACTTTGAGCGATTGCTTTAAATTAACTTGCTCAAAGTTAATTTTACCTGTAGGTTTGACTACCCAAATGTAGAGTTTATCATCGCCAATTGTCGAGTATTGTACAAGGGTAGCGTTTTTCACCTTGGCCAGATTTTGAATTTCTGAAAGCTTGAGAGGTTTGATATTTAATTGAGTATTGGGGTTTTCTAATTGCTTTGAGGCTAATAAATCTACAAAAGCTCTACCTCGAGCGCGATCAGCTACTTCCAGTGCAGCCTCAATTTTATTTTGGAAAATTAAGCATTGAATTAAAAAGCGATAGGTATTTGCTTGGGTATCGATGAAAGCAATTTTTTGAGCATCACTTAATCCAGGTCGTAAAGTTTCCCAAATATCTATCGCCGCAAATAAATTTTTCTCGGCTTCTGAATACTGACCGTGATCAATATCAATTAACCCAATATTGTGGAGAGTTTTTGCTTCCCTATCTTTATCTCCAATTGTTCTGACAATAGCTAAAGCTTGCTTTAAAGACTCCAAGGCTTTTGCGTCTTGTTGTAATATGCGGTAAACTTCGCCCATATTATTAATATTTCCAGCTTCCCCAGGTTTGTTACCAATTTTCCTGTTAATGACTAAAGCTTGCTGAAAGTATTCTAAAGCGCGATCATAATTTTCTAATTGGCGGTAAAGGTCACCAATATTATTGAGAGTTTCGCCTAAACCATCCTGGTCAGAAATTTGCTGACGAATTGCTAAAGCTTGTTGAAGATAATTTAGGGCTTGATTATAGTCTTTTAAATCGCTATAAGTCTGCCCAATATTATTGGTGGTAGTTCCTTCTCCATCCTTGTCTGCAATTTGTTTTTGGATTGCTAAGGCTTGCTGGAATTTTTGTAACGCTTGGGGATATTGTCCTAAAATTCGGTAAACTTCCCCAATATTGCTAATATTAATGGCGATGACAGCTTGGTCACCAAGCTGTTGACGAATAGCTAAAGCTTGTTCTAAAAAATCTAAAGCTTTGGCATACTGTCCTAAGTTGTAGTAATAAGATCCAATATTATTGAGCGATATACCTTCACCAGACTGATCACCAGCTTGTTTGCTAATGATTAAAGCTTGCTGAAAATACTCAAATCCTTTGGGATATTCTCCTCGGTGTTGGTAATTTAAACCAATCAAATTGAGTATGATTGCTTGTTGTTTTTTATTGCCTAATTGCTGGTAATTAGCGAAGGCTTGCTGCCAATAATCTAAGGCTTTGGTATGCTCTCCCAATCTGTTATATATTGATGCCATATTAGACAGCGTTGACCCTTGCTGCTGTTTTTTACCAACTTGATTGCTGATGGCGATCGCTTGTTGAAAATACTCTAATGCTTTGGCATATTCTCCCATGTCGCGATAAACCAAGCCAAGATTGTTGAGATTTGCTGCTTGTCCAGCTTTGTCATCTATTTGTTTGAGAATTGCTAAAGCTGAATCCAAAGCTTTTAAGGCTTGGGGATATTGATTGGCTCTTCGGTGAATTTCGCCAATATCATTGAGAACTGTAGCTTCACCAATACTGTATTTAATTTCTCGAAGAATTGCTAAAGCTTGCGCGAATAATTTTAACGCCTTCGAAAAGTTGCCGCGATCAGCCTGTTCCCAACCTAAGTTAAAAATTTTTACAGCCTCAGCTTGGCGATTGGTATTAGTTTGCGCCTGTGCTGTTGGGATGGTAGCTGAGGGAAAAGAAGGTAGGGAAAACAAAGGAAGTAGCACCAGCAGCAAGGTGAAATATTTCAGGCGATCGCTCATCGCAAATCCTCCAGCAAGAGTATATTTAACTACTTGCTTTTATTTATATCTCTGTATTGTCGCTGAATGTGCAAAACTTTAAATAAACAAACTCTTTTACGCAGGTCGGTGCAATTTGTCATTGGTAAGAGTTCCAACAGATAAAGATTTTTGCCGAATAGCAGCTTTCTGCAGCAACTCCCGGACTTCATTATCTGTAGTTTGGGGAAACTTACCATACCATTGACCAACGCTGTAGAAAGGGGTTGGTGTCGCCAGACAAACAACTTCGTCTACATTTGCTGCTAGTTGTTCGTAAGCAGGGGATGCAGCTAATGGTAATGCAATGACAATCCGAGCAGGTTGCTGTTGTTTTACAGCTACAATAGCAGCGAACATAGTTGCACCTGTTGCTAAACCGTCATCAACTAAGATTACTGTTTTTCCTTGCAGTTTTGGCAGAGGAAGATTCCCGCGATACAGCTGTTCGCGTCTTGCTAATTCTTGTTGTTCTTTGGCTGCTACTGTCGCGATCGCTTGTTCAGAAACATTAAGGTCGCGAACAATATCTTCATTGAGTATCTGTACATTACCAGATGCGATCGCGCCCATTGCTAATTCTTCTTGATTTGGTACACCTAGTTTGCGTACTATCAAAACATTTAATGCAACATTTAATTTTTCAGCAATTTCAAAGGCAACAGGTACACCACCTCTGGGTAAAGCTAACACTATCACCTCTGGACGGTTAGCATAGGCTGCTAAATTTTTAGCTAGTAACTGACCTGCAAAACTTCGGTCTGGGAATAACATGAGTAAGAATTGTTTGCCTATATTTTTCTTGTCTAAGCTAATTGTAAAAATGTCAAAAGTCTCTGTAATCTGACTAATGATGCGACAATGTCATACTATGTATCTATCTAAAGTATGAGTTTTTAATAATTATTAATTTCAGCTTTTGGAGAAGTCTGAACACTTTTTATACCATGTTGTGCCGTGTCACTACACCCTACTTAATATTTACTGATGACTGTCAACCGTCAACCGTCAACTGTCAACTGTCAACTGTCAACTGTCAACTGTCAACTGTCAACTGTCAACTGTCAACCGTCAACCGTCAACCGTCAACCGTCAACAGTAGCAGAGTGAGTTTCCCACCGCCTTCAATGATTTCAAACAAAATAAGGAATATTAACTGTAAATGTTGTTCCTTCCCCTACTTTACTACTAACAGTAATCTTACCTTTGTGTAAATCTACACAACGCTTGACAATTGATAAACCTAAACCAGTACCAGCGATTGAACCTACATTCCGCGCTCGCTGGAAAGGCTGAAATAAGTTGATTTGGTCTTCTTGAGAAATACCCACGCCGTAATCCTGAATTTGCAGAATAATTTCACTATCTATAACTGTTAAATAAAAATTAATCATACTGTCTTGAGAAGAATATTTCAAAGCATTATTAATAAGATTAGTCAGGATTAGTCGGATAATTTTTTGGTCAATTCTAGCAGGGAAAGTTGCGAGCATAGAATTGTTTTGACTGGCAACAAAAACAATTCTATGCTCACAGATGTTGGCTGCTAAGTGTTCTATTAAATCGTGACAAAATCTGACTACATCTACTTGTTCTAGATTCAACTCCCACTGATCGAGGTCAGTAATATTGAGCATCAATACATCATCAAGCAACTGAGTCATGTGTTTAATAGCTTTATCGATGCGTTCTAAATGTTGTTGTTGCTTTTCTTGGCTGACACGATAGCTATAGGCTGCTAAATATTCTGTAGAGGAGGCAATAATAGTTAAAGGAGTACGAAACTCATGGGATGCTGTAGAAATAAATCGCGCTCGCATTTGGCTAAGTTCTTGTTCTTTTCGCAGAATTTGCATCCGCTTGATGGCATACTCTACTGTTTTTACTAACAACTGGGATGAAATTTGTCCTTTTACTAAATAATCTTGTGCGCCTACAGCTAAGGCTTCTAGAGCAAGTTTTTTATCTTGTAAACCTGTGAGAACCACTATTGGTAGATGTGGAACTGCTGCTTGCATCTGAATAACGGTGTCTAGACCTTGAGAATCTGGTAATGATAGATCTAGAAGAATAACATCACAGTCAGTATGTTGTAGTTGTTTAAGTGCAAGTTGAAGCCGCTTAAAATGAGTGATCTGCCACGACTTGGCATCACTATCTTGTAAGAGTTCTGTCAGTATTGCAACATCAGCAGGGTTATCTTCTACAAGTAGAACTGCAAGTATCTCACTTTCCATAGATTATCTCACCCAGACCAACAAAACTTTTGAAGCCATAAAATAACAACTATTTTTTTAATTAAATTATTCTTTACAAAACTTAAAATTAAATTATTTTTGAATTTTAAGCCTGAGATCAAAATAATCTTTGAATCTTAAATTGGCAATATTACATCTAAAATTTGCACAGTTAAATATCCTGATGAGGAGGCAATTCAACCAGTGCTAACCAAAAATGCTCGATTGATCTAACTACTTCTACAAATTGTTCGAGATCAACTGGTTTGACAAGGTAGCAATTAACATGAAGCTGATAACTCTTGAGGATATCAGTTTCTGCAGAGGAAGTGGTCAAAATTACAACGGGAATAGTTTTCAGATTATCGTCTGCTTTAATTTCTGCTAGTAGTTCTCTGCCATTTTTCTTGGGTAAGTTTAAATCTAGCAGAATTAAATCAGGACGATTTACATCTACATATTTTCCTCGCTGATATAAATAATCAGTTGCCTCGGCTCCATCTCGGACAATACTTAACTTATTGAGAAATTTACTTTCGCTCAGAGTTTCTGCTATTAAAACGGCATCACTTTTTGAGTCTTCAACTAGTAAGATTTGGAGGACTTTTAATCGATGCTCTGGTGACATATTAAGTTCTCATTACCGATGGGAAGTGTAAAGTAAAAAGTAGCTCCTTGTCCAAGTTGTGACTCTACCCAAATTCTGCCACTATGCCGTTCTACAATCTTTTTACAGATGGCTAATCCTAAGCCCGTACCAGAGTACTCATCACTAGCATGAAGCCGTTGAAAAATTCCGAATATTCTTTCGGCGTACTGTGGTTCAATGCCAATTCCATTATCTTGAACCATGAAAATCCACTCTTCTTGAAAGGTAGCACAAAGGGGGTTACATTTTTCAGCGAAGTGTAGGTCAGTCAATGGTAATGTATTTTTTTGGGCAGAAATATATACCTTTGGAGGTAACTCACTACGGTATTTCAAGGAATTGCTGAGCAAGTTTAGTAAAAGATTTGACATTTGCCTGGGATCGGCAAGAACAGTTGGTAAAGGTTCGGCGGTAATTAATGCTTGAGTTTCAGTGATGCTAATTTGCAAATCTTTTTTTAGCTGTTCAAGCAAGGCATTACAATCGACTGATTGTAACTTCAGTTCATAGCGCCCGGCTCTAGAGTAGGCTAATAAATCTCTCACGAGTTGCTGCATCCGGCTTGCGCCATCAACAATAAACTCGATATACATATCTGCTTTAGCATCGAGTTGACCTTGATAACGCTTTGCCAGCATTTGTGTAAAACTGGTTACAGCTCTAAGTGGCTCTTGTAAATCGTGAGAGGCGACATAGGCGAATTGTTCTAGTTCCTGATTAGAGCGTTGTAACTCTTCTGCTAGTTTGCGGGATGATTGTTCGGCTTCTCTGAGTTCAGTAATATCGCGAGTAATCGTCAAAACAGACTCAACTTCACCATCTAATCCCAACTCTGGAACTACATAAGTTTGGTAAACTTTCCACTCATCCTGCTTGGTAACTCGAAATTCGTCTATCCGCATTTGGCCTGTGGTAAAGACACTTTCTAGCGACGCTGTCCAAAAATCAGTCATTTCTTGGGGATAACCTAACTCAGATTGGGTTTTGCCCAAATAGGTTTCTATAGGAATTCCCGATTGTTGTGTACTGGCTGGGTTGACATAAACATAGCGATATTGGCGATCGTGTCGGCTAATGATATCTGGTGTATTTTCTACCAATGTCCTAAATTCTCGTTCTCGCTTTTGCAGAATTGCGTTAGTTTCACGCAGTTGCTTGGTACGTTCTTGTACTTGCAGTTCTAATTCATCTCGTGCCATTTTTAATGTTTGCTCTGCTTGCTTTTGCAGAGTAATGTTCTGTGACATGGATAAACCTGCAAATATTTCTCCTTGTTCGTTGAAGAGGGGAAGTGTATGAACTTGATAAGTAGACTCGCCAAAGGAAAGTTCAAAAATTGTGGTTTCTCCTGCTAATGCAGCCCGATAGGGCGGTTCTAAAACAGCACTAGTTTCTGGGGGTACGGTTTCCCAGAGAGTATGTCCCTCAAGTTGTTCCTTTGTCATACCAACTTTTGCTATTTCTGTACCATCAGACAGCAGATAGCGTAAATCATGGTCAAAAATGTTAACTCCACCATTGGGGAAGTTATGGGCTAAGGTGCGATACAAATATTCACTTTTACGCAGTGCTTCTTTCGCTTGTTTTTGCGGTGTAATATCATCACCAAAAATGATAATGCCACCAATTTCACCTGTAGCAGTATGCCAAGGATGAATTTCCCAGCTGATCCACTGCTGGGTTCCATCGGCGCGGATAAACAAATCTTCATCGCATTTTTCGCTGCTTCCAGCTAGACAGCGTTGATGGATTTGTCGCCATTTATCGCTAATTTCGGGAAAAATTTCGTAGTGCGATCGCCCAATTAGAGATTCGACAGAATCGAGATGATACTCATCCACCCATCGTTGACTAGCTATGATGTAGCGCATATCTTTGTCAAACATGGCAATCCCCGCCGGTGCGTACTGGGCAAATAAGCGTAAAGTGGCTTCGCTTTCTTGCAAACTCTGTTGTGCTCGTTTGCGTTCGGTAATTTCTTCACACACGATACTGATACCAATAGTGCGTTCGCCATCTTTCAATGGCAAAAAGCTTTCTAACCAAGTCCTTTGGACACCGGGTTGAGCTGGAGTTTCTCCAGTTATTTCTATATTGAGTACAGGGTTGCCTGTTGTCAAAATGGAGCGTAACATTTGTCCTGCGGCATCTGCTATGTTAGGTAGCAGCTCTTGTACTGTCCGACCAATATGTGCATCAATTGCAAAACCGTTCATTTGGGCTAGGCGATCGTTAATCCGCACAAAGCGCAAATCTGGATCTAATACGCTTAAGCCAATGGGGGCTGATTGGTAGATAGTTTCAATTTCTGCTAGTTGACGCTGTAGCTGAATTTGATTTTCCCTTAAGGCTGCTTCTGTGCGTTTGCGTTCTGTAATATCTCGCGCTGCCGAAATTCTCACACTCCGCCCTTGATACCAGCTCTGCTTACCTACCACCTCTAATTGAATGAAAGTACCATCTTTTTTGATTCCAGTAATTTCATAAGGCAGTTCATACTGATTCTGAGTATGATGCAACACATTTTTCAGGGATTCCGGCGTGAGAAAATCAACTGCTGATTTACCTATGACTTCCTCTAAGGAATAACCAAACATTTTGGCGAACCCAGGATTGGCTTCAATAATCTTCCCTCGCTCCTGAATCACAATACCTTCAAACATGGCATCCACCAAAGCAGAGAATCGCATTTCGCTTTCTTGAGATGCTTGTTCTGCTTTTTGCCGTTCCGCAATTTCTCGGCGCAGAGACTCATTAACAGCGGCTAAATCCTGGGTTTTAGCTGTAATTCTAGCTTCTAATTCCTCAGTTAGTAGGCGTAATGCTGCTTCTGCTTGCTGGCGTTCTGTAATGTCTCTGGTGGTAGTGATCACTGCCTGAATTTCTCCCTCATTTCCCTCAATGGGAGAAATCACATATTCGTAGTACCTAACTCCGTTCACAGTGGGGAAACTCGTTTCACCTCTAATGGGGATTCCAGTCTGCAATACAGATTGGCGTTGCAGATCGTAAACTTCCATAATATCAGCGGGAAATCCTAACTCTTGCCAAGTTTTACCGAGCAATTGCCCCTGTTCCAAACCCAAAGCTGCTAAACTGGCTGGACTGGCATAAACATAGCGTAAGTTGCGATCGCTAATGTAGATATGATCGGTAGAGGCTGCCAAAACCCGATCTATCAGTCCGATCTGCTCTGAGAACATAGAATTCTCTTCGCTTCTCATTACAGTATCCTCAAAAGTGTCGCGGGTAAGCTAATACACATCTTGATTGCATATTTTTTTGTTGTTGTTGTCAAGGGTCACACAGACAGATGCCAATGGAATTTGGTTTGGGGAAAAGGTAAAAGGCTAAGGGTTAAAGGTTTTTTCTTGCCCTTTTTCCCCTTAACCGACAAATATTGCTACATTGCGAGGCGAAAAATTTCTATCTCTTAATAAATCAACCAACTCCCCAAAATACTTGAGTATAATTGCATACTATGTTTTTGCGTTGGGAGAACCCGCTCATGGATAAATCAATTGTGCAGTTGGTTGACGAATTACCAAGTGATAATATCAGCATCAAGGTTTTAAACGCTCTCAATTATGTTGCCCCCGGACAGTGGAACAACCTGATAGGTTTTGACAATAGTGTCCGTGCAATTACGGGGGAAACTGACCCCGCAGTTATTCAAAGAATCCGCGATCGCGCTGTTTCTCTTTATCACGATCCGCAAAACGGCTATCAGATGGCAGTGAAACTATATCAAACCATCGATAAAGCCGACACAGCTATGGCGACAGCAGCTTTAGCCAATAAAGTAGGGGAAAAAATCGGGTTTCTATCCTTTTTAAGTAACATCACTCCCAAAGCAGACGTAACTCAAACTATAGATTTAGTTTTAAAAATTGCGATTGAAATTATCGCCTTCTCTAAAATAAATGGTATTCCTAGCCCTAATCCCCAAGCATTTGCTCAATCTTTAGCTGACAACTATAAAGATGCTTCGTTAATGCGGATGATAGCTTTAGTCTGCATAGATGGAATGCTACCTTTAGGCCCTGATTTCCTCAACAAAATCCACACCATTATTACTGGCTCAGATGCTAGTGTAGTAGCGCAAAATCCTGTATTCTTAGCAGTTAATACCGCTTTACCTGGTAATAATCCCTCCGAGAAATTTGGTTTTATTACTCAAGCTTTCAACTCTGTACAAGGCTGGATGAATGGCTTAGTAGCTAAGACAGGTTTAACACCGCAATCGATTACTAGCCATTTAGGTAACTTTATTCAGATTGCTGATGATAACTTAGATTTCGTCGCCGCATTCTTGGATCAAACTACCAATTACTTTGAGCATACAGGGATTCAATCAGTAGCTCGGGCTATAATTGTGCGATCGCACTCTTTAGTGAAAGCCGAAACCCCCCCACCAGCATTACAGCCTAGCGCAGCACCAGCATCAGCAGCGCAGCCAGGTAAAAGTCAATATGCAATTAGCAAAAATGTAGAAGTTTGGGACGAAGAGGAAGAAGATTGGTATCAAGCCACAATTGAGAAAGTCGAAAATGACCAATTCTTTGTCAATTACATTGGTTATGGTTCATCCTACAACGAATGGGTAGGTGAAGATGAAATTCGCATTCGCGAACATGGCTCATCTGATAGCAATGGATTTGCTGTTAATCAAAAAATCAAAGTTTGGGATGAGGATAATGAAGATTGGTATTCCGCCAGTATTCAGAAAATTCAAGGACAGCAATATTATGTACATTACCTAGATTACGACTCTTCTTATGATGAGTGGGTGGATTTGGAAGAGATTAGATAATTCGTAATTCCAAGATAAAATTGGCGTTTACCAGATCCCCGACTTTTTGAAAAAGTCGGGGATCTTTTTGTTTAAGTTGACATCAATGGGTTGTCAATTGACCATCAAATACAGCATACGCTTGGGTTCATTAGCAATTGATTTGTCAGTTATATAAAGAAGCCAGATCAATTGGGGGATTCTCCCCCAAATCCCCGATTGGGTGACGGTTGCGTCCCCCAAACCCCCTCCAAAATGATTGTTCTGTTTTTTGTTGAGTAACTAGTTTTTTGGTTTTGTTATCAATCGCCAGAATCATAAGCTGATACGCACCTAAATCAAATATTCTGGTGTTAGGAATGTCAAGGGTCAATAGTCCAGGGTCAAAGGCTAGCTTGGACTTTGGACTCTTGACTTTTGACAACCTGAGTGCGAAATACACAATTTAAATGCGTAACAGCTTACAGTTAACCAATTAAGGTAAAACAACAGAGCTTTGCTTACCATTGTTGTTTGCACCATTCAAAGCTGTAACTGTACCCTCTGATGAAGTTTCAGATTTCTTAGAACGGCTTGATGATCTCTTGCGTGGTTTACCTCCTGCTTGGATATATTGCAAACTATCTTTGCCATAATTGGTTACTACACTCATTAACATTTTTTCTGAATAGCGGTTTAATTCTTCTTCAATTTGAGCAATACGATCTGCTGTTTCATCTAAAGTAGTGAGTAAATTATTGTAGTTTGATAGCTCGTTTTGCAAACTTTGAATACGGCTGTCGTATTCTATTAAATTCAATCCATTACCAAAGTCTAGTGACTGGTTAATCCAGCGCATTCCAGCAATTCGCCGTAAAGCTTTTTCGAGAGTAGGTGAACTGCGTTTTGGTCTTACCATGAGATGCACTCCTGAAGAAAATCAGAGAATTACTGCGTATAATCTAGCCAATGCAACAATGAATCTCTATGAGAAAAAATTCGGAAAATTAACCGCAAATTGACATTAATTTGATTATTTTTACTTATTTATACGTACATTTTTAAAAGAAGCGTCGTCAATATCGTTTTGATAATCGTCAATATCGTTTTGATAATCGTCAATATCGTTTTGATAATCGTCAATATCGTTTTGATAGTCGTCAATATCGTTTTGATAGTCGTCAATATCGTTTTGATAATCGTCAATATCGTTTTGAAAGGCTTCAATATCGTTTTGATAGTCGTCAATATCGTTTTGAAAGGCTTCAATATCGTTTTGAGGGATTAAATTATGATTTCCCTAACTTATACCAATTCTCCAAAATTCAGCAACAGATCCAAACTCAAAAACCCTTGCTACACATGGGTTTCTTAATTTTGAATTTTGAATTTTGAATTGGTCTTAACCCTATGGCAAAGGCGATCGCACAAATTATGGTGTGTTGTCGCGCAACGCACCATCAAAAATTAACAGCGATAACTTCTCTGCGAGACGCTACGCATAGCTTGCTTCTCCGTAGGGGTACGTTAAGCTCCGCTAACGCATTACTAATCAGTACAATAGACTCCTTGCAGAAGTCGGGAAATATAAGGTTTTGTATTTTCCCACTCCCCATTCCCCATTCCCCTTTGCCCTGATATTATTTGGCTAATAGTTGAGTAATTTCCCTTATGACCGAGCAAGAATTACTACAGGTAATTGCACAAGCCGTTAAAGATAGTGTAACGGAACTCGACCTCTCTGATAACAATTTGACGGCTTTACCACCTGAAATTGGACAACTGCTCAACTTGCAATCCCTCGACCTCAGCAGTAATCAACTGAGCAGTCTGCCAAGTGAAATTGGACAACTGGTCAATTTGCAAACCCTCAACCTCAACAGTAATCAACTGAGCAGTTTGCCACCAGAATTGGGACAACTAATCAACTTGCAAACGCTCGGCCTCAGCAATAATCAACTGAGCAGTCTGCCAGCGGAATTTGGTCAACTGCTCAACTTGCAGAAGCTCTACCTCAACCATAATCAACTGAGCAGTCTGCCAGCGGAATTTGGACAACTGCTCAATTTGCAAACTCTCTACCTCAGCAATAATCAACTGAGCAGTCTGCCAGCGGAATTCGGACAACTGCTCAATTTGCAAACCCTCAACCTCAACATTAATGAACTGAGCAGTCTGCCAGCGGAAATTGTCCAACTGCTCAACTTGCAAAACCTTGATCTCCAACATAATCAACTGAGCAGTCTGCCAAGTAAAATTGGACAACTGCTCAACTTGGAAGACCTCAACCTCTACAGTAATCAACTCAGCAGTCTGCCAGTGGAAATTGGACAACTGCTCAACTTGCAAACGCTCCACATCGCCAATAATCAACTGAGCAGTCTGCCAAGTGAAATTGGACAACTGCTCAACTTGGAATCCCTCTACCTCTACGAGAATCAACTGAGCAGTCTGCCAAGTGAAATTGGACAACTGCTCAACTTAGAAGTTCTCTGCCTTGACGAGAATCAACTGAGCAGTCTGCCAAGTGAAATTGGACAACTGCTCAACTTGCGATCGCTCTACCTCATCAGTAATCAACTTAGTAGTTTGCCAGAGGAATTTGGACAACTGCTCAACTTGCAAACGCTCCACATCGCCAATAATCAACTGAGCAGTCTGCCAAGTGAAATTGGACAACTGCTCAACTTGGAATCGCTCTTCCTCAACGGTAATCAACTTAGTAGTCTGCCAGCGGAAATTGGACAAATGCTCAACTTGGAATGGCTCGGCCTCAGCTACAATCAACTGAGCAGTCTGCCAAGTGAAATTTTCCAACTGCTCAACTTGGAATCCCTCAACCTCAGCTACAATCAACTGAGCAGTCTGCCAGCGGAAATTGGTCAACTGCTCAACTTGCAAAAGCTCAACCTCGAGAGTAATCAACTGAGCAGTCTGCCACCGGAAATTGGTCAACTAATCAACTTGCAAACCCTTGACCTCGAGAGTAATCAACTGAGCAGTCTGCCAGCGGAATTTGGTCAACTGCTCAACTTGCAAACCCTCTTCCTCGAGAGTAATCAACTGAGCAGTCTGCCAGCGGAATTTGGTCAACTGCTCAATTTGGAATCCCTCGACCTCAACAATAATCAACTGAGCAGTCTGCCAGCGGAAATTGGACAACTAATCAACTTGCAGAAGCTCTACCTCGACAATAACCAACTGAGCAGTCTGCCACCGGAATTTGGTCAACTGCTCAACTTGCAGAAGTTCTACCTCGACAATAACCAACTGAGCAGTCTGCCACCGGAATTTGGTCAACTGCTCAACTTGCAAACACTCCACCTCGACAATAATCAACTGAGCAGTCTGCCAGCGGAAATTGGTCAACTGCTCAACTTGGAATCCCTCGACCTCAGCAATAATCAACTCAGCAGTCTGCCAGCGGAAATTGTCCAACTGCTCAACTTGCAGGGGCTCTACCTCAGCAATAATCAACTCAGCAGCCTGCTACCAGAAATTTTCCAACTGCTCAACTTGCGATCGCTCTACCTCAGCAGTAATCAACTGAGTAGTTTGCCACCGGAAATTGTCCAACTGCTCAATTTGGAAGACCTCGACCTCAGTAGTAATCAACTCAGCAGTTTGCCACCGGAAATTTTCCAACTGCTCAATTTGGAATCCCTCAACCTCAGTAGTAATCAACTGAGTAGTCTGCCTGGGGGAATTAGGAACTTAGCAAATCTGACAAAGCTAGATCTGCGGAGTAATCCAGTCCCCATTCCACCTGAGATTTTAGGGAGCGACAATTTATCAGAAGATCCAGGTGATGTAAATGAAATCCTCAATTTCTATTTTCGGTCAAAGTAAGTAATACCAATTTGCCAAAATAATGTCACAAATGGGTAGGGGCATGGCACTGCCATGCCCTCTAGAATATATCGATGTGTCGCCAACATTATTTAAATTGAAATATCAACGAAGCGGGGGGATAAAAAATATACAGCAGATTGCAAGCTGGTGAAGTACAGATAACGATTGGGGCACAGCAGTGCTGATGCCCCTACAGGTATATTTTATTTACATGAAATACCCTGTCTGTGGGTAATGACAAGGGCGAGAAAGCGATCGCATTACCAATGAAGAAATACACTCAGGTGTTATGCAGATTGTTGATCGGCGCTGCTTTCAATGTGACGACGCAAAACAGCGTTGATGAGTGTTTTATATTCTGAGCCTTGAGCTTGAAACCAAGCTATTACATCAGGGTCTAATTGAATCAAATTTTTAGCTTGAGCCGCAGGAACTCGCAATGTTGCTTTTTCAAAAAATTCATCAGTTAATGGCGGAATATCTGAATAATCAATGTCTTCATCTGACATTGCTGCATTAAGGTCTAAGGAATATTAATCGGGCTATTGCTCTATTATCTCCCATTGAACGCGATTGCACTTAACTCGACCCACAGCAAAGGTGATGTCTACGATGGTCACTGAGCTTGCCGAAGTGCGGGCTACGCCTACGCACTCTTTCATAATTACGAATTACAAATTACGAATTACGAACTACGAATTACAAATTGGTATTAATTGCCGTAATTTAGAATACCTTGCTACTATTTGGCTAATAGTTCAGCAATTTCGCTCATGACCGAGAAAGAACTGCTACAGGTAATTGAACAAGCAGCAATAGAGGGTGTAACAGAACTTGACCTCTCTGGAAACGAGTTGACGGCTTTACCACCTGAGATTGGCAAGCTGACTCAACTAAAAAAGTTAATTCTCGGCAAATATCAATATCACGAAGATGGTTATATCGTTGGTACTATCGGGAATAAACTGAGTGCTTTACCTGTAGAAATTGGATTGCTCACTCAACTTGAAGAACTTCAGGTTGTTGATAATCGCTTAACCAGTCTGCCTGGGGAAATTGGACAACTGCTCAATTTGCAAACCCTCGACCTCAGCAGAAATCAACTCAGCAGTCTGCCTGGGGAAATTGTCCAATTGGTCAACTTGCAAACCCTCTCCCTGGGCGGCAATCGACTCAGTAGTCTGCCACCGGAAATTGTCCAATTGGTCAACTTGCAAACCCTCTCCCTGAGCAATAATCAACTCAGCAGTCTGCCAAGCGAAATTGGACAACTGATCAACTTGCAATCCCTCAACCTGGACAGTAATCAACTCAGCAGTCTGCCAAGCGAAATTGGACAACTGGTCAACTTGCAATTGCTCAACCTTGGTGGTGATCTACTCAGGAGTCTGCGAGGGGAAAGCGATAATCAACTCAGCAGTCTACCTGGGGAAATAGGACAACTGGTAAATTTGCAATCGCTCGACCTGGGCAGTAATCAATTCAGCAGTCTGCCTGTGGAAATAAGACAACTGGTCAACTTGCAATCGCTCAACCTTAGCAGAAATCAATTCAAAAGTCTGCCAGTGGAAATAGGACAACTGGTCAACTTGCAATCGCTCAACCTTAGCAATAATCAACTTAGCAGTTTGCCGCCGGAATTTAGACAACTAGTAAACTTGCAATCGCTTGACCTTAGTAATAACAGAATGCAGGAGTTACTGCTTGAATTTGCATACTTTAAAGATCTTCAAATACTTAACCTCTATGAGAATAATATTAAAAAATTACCACCAGAAATCAGCAACCTCATAAAGTTGAGATCTATCTATCTAGGCAGTAATCAGCTGGAAGAATTTCCAAGAGAACTCGATCAAATGTTGACGCTGAAAACGCTTGATTTAAGTAACAACAGATTGACTAAGCTATCACCAACAATTGGAAATCTTGTGAACTTGGAAAAGCTATTTCTAGGCAGCAACGTTAACTTTGAGCCTGGGTTATCCTGGTTTCGTAGTGAAGGAATGAGAGGAAATCAACTCAGCAGTCTGCCTGGGGAAATAGGACAACTGGTCAACTTGCAATTACTCGACCTCAGTAGAAATCAACTCAGCAGTCTGCCTGGGGAAATAGGACAACTGGTCAACTTGCAATCGCTCAACCTCAGCAGTAATCAACTCAGCAGTCTGCCAGTGGAAATTGGACAACTGGTCAACTTGCAATCCCTTTACTTCAAGAGTAATCAACTCAGCCGTCTGCCTGGGGAAATTATCCAACTAGTCAACTTGCAATCCCTCGACCTGGGCAGTAATCAACTCAGCAGTCTGCCAGTGGAAATTAGCCAACTGGTCAACTTGCAATCCCTCTACCTCAGCAGTAATCAACTCAGCAGTCTGCCAGTGGAAATTAGCCAACTGGTCAACTTGCAATCCCTCTACCTCAGCAGTAATCAACTCAGCAGTCTGCCGGGGGAAATTGTCCAACTGGTCAACTTGCAATTACTCGACCTCAGCAGTAATCAACTCAGCAGTCTGCCTAGAGCAATCAGGCAATTACTAAATCTCAAAGAGCTTGATCTTCGGAGAAATCCACTGCCCATTCCACCTGAGATTTTAGGGGCGAAAGAGTCTTGGGAAAATCCAGGTGACGTGAATGAAATTCTCGATTTCTATTTTCGGGTGCAAGATCCTAAAGAAACTGAACCTCTCTACGAAGCAAAATTTTTAATTGTTGGCGAAGGGGGAGCAGGTAAAACCTCTTTAGCTAATAAAATTCAAAACGAAGATTACGAACTCCAGCCGGATGAGAAATCAACTGAAGGTATTGAAGTAATCCGGTGGCACTTCACCCAACCCAATGGCAAAGATTTTCGCGTTAACATCTGGGATTTTGGTGGACAAGAAATCTACCACCAAACCCATCAGTTTTTTCTCACCGAACGTTCTCTTTATGCTTTAGTCGCTGATACTCGCAAAGAAAACACAGACTTTTACTGGTGGCTCAATGTTATCGAACTCTTGAGTGAAAATAGCCCAGTTTTGATGATTAAAAACGAAAAACAAGACCGTCAATGCGAAGTTAATTACTCTCAGTTACGTGGAGAATTTGAGAATCTAAAAGAAGCCCTAGCAACTAACCTAGCTACCAATCGCGGTTTACCAGATATTAAAAAAGCTATTCAAAACTACATTAGCCGACTTCCCCATGTTGGCACACCTCTGCCAAAACTCTGGGTGAGAGTTCGTTCTGCTTTAGAAAATTACTCCCGTAACTACATTAGCTTTTACGAATACGAAAACCTTTGCCGAATTAATAATTTAACTGACCGTGAAGATATGCGGCGGCTAAGTCGCTATCTCCACGACCTCGGAGTATGCCTACACTTTCAAGATGATTCTACACTGAAACACTATGTCATTCTTAAACCAGAATGGGGAACTACTGCCGTCTACAAAGTGTTAGACAATAAAAACGTCAAGCAAAATCTGGGGCGTTTCACCAAGGATAATCTTCAAGATATTTGGCAAGATAGCGAATATGCTGATATGCGAGATGAACTGCTGCAATTAATGATGCGGTTCAAACTTTGCTACCCAATTCCTAATAGTGCCAACAATTATATTGCACCGCAACTACTCGATATCAACAAACCTGAATATAGTTGGGACGAAATGGATAACTTGATTTTGCGCTATGAATACAAGTTCATGCCCAAGGGTATTATTACTCGCTTCATTGTGGAAACACACCCTTGGATTGAGCAACAAAAACTTGTTTGGAGAAGTGGTGTTATTCTCGACAAAGACCAAACTCGCACAGAAGTAATTGAAAATTATAATCAAAGAGAAATTAAAATCCGTGTAGTAGGAAATCGTAAAAAAGAAGGTTCTTCAGGACTTGTTATGCTAAACTAACAGCTAAAATGCCAACTTAATAAGCACCTAATTCGGAAATTTTCAAAGTTTCTAAAACCGTAACCAGAGCGTTTAATGAGCTTGAGTTTATTATTAACGCCTTCAACAGCACCACTGGTTGTCCCATTGTCGAAATAAGCGATTATCTCATCCAACCAACGAATAA